>NZ_WEIJ01000019.1:0-48683 GCF_009183795.1 Bacillus sp. B1-WWTP-T-0.5-Post-4 | reverse complement strand
GCCGATCACCCTCTCAGGTCGGCTACGCATCGTTGCCTTGGTGAGCCGTTACCTCACCAACTAGCTAATGCGACGCGGGTCCATCCATAAGTGACAGCCGAAGCCGCCTTTCAATTTCGAACCATGCAGTTCAAAATATTATCCGGTATTAGCCCCGGTTTCCCGGAGTTATCCCAGTCTTATGGGCAGGTTACCCACGTGTTACTCACCCGTCCGCCGCTAACTTCATAAGAGCAAGCTCTTAATCCATTCGCTCGACTTGCATGTATTAGGCACGCCGCCAGCGTTCATCCTGAGCCAGGATCAAACTCTCCAATAAAGTTAGTTTGTCTAGCATCTAAAATAAAAATTGACGTTTCACGTTGTTTGTTTCGTTCAGTTTTCAAAGAACTACTTCGTCGCTCAGAAGCGACTTTATCAATATAACATTTCGTTATATTTTCGTCAACAACTTTTTTCAATAAGTTGTTTTTCGTTTGTTTTGTTTGTTACCTTTCGTGGCAACGAATATAAATATACCAGTTTGATTATTAAAATGCAATAGTTTTTCTAATAAAATTTTTAACTTAGTAAAAAAGTATAAAAACAGCACCTTTCTTCTATATAAATATAATTTCTCGCACTATCAAGATTTACTATACCCACGCAACTCATGCTCAAATAAAAAAAGCTTTGGAGAAATCTCCAAAGCTTAGTCTTGTTTATGGCGCATAGCAGGGAATAATAATACATCACGAATAGATGGTGCATTTGTTAATAACATAACTAGACGATCAATACCGATTCCTAATCCACCCGTAGGAGGCATACCGTACTCAAGAGCTTCAATATAATCGTCATCCATCATATGAGCTTCATCATTACCTTGTTCGCGCTCTTTTAATTGCGCTTCAAAACGTTCTTTTTGATCGATTGGATCATTTAACTCAGTGAATGCATTTGCATGTTCACGCGCAACGATAAATAATTCGAAACGATCTGTAAATCTTGGATCTTCATCATTCTTTTTCGCAAGCGGCGAGATTTCTACCGGATGACCGTAAATAAATGTTGGTTGGATTAATTTATCTTCTACTTTTTGTTCGAAGAATTCATTTATAATATGACCAACTTCCATTGTATCTTTAATTTCTACATTATGTTCTTTTGCAAGCTCACGTGCTTCTTCTACACTCATCGGATTCCAGAAATCAGCTCCAGAGTATTGCTTAATCGCATCTACCATATGAAGACGTGTCCATTCTGGTTCTAGATTAATTTCATAATCACCATACTGGATTGTTGTTGTACCCAGTACTTTTTTCGCGATATGAGCAACCATATCTTCTGTTAACTTCATAATATCTTTATAATCAGCGTATGCTTCATATAATTCAATCATCGTAAACTCAGGGTTATGACGAGTTGATACACCCTCATTACGGAATACACGGCCGATCTCATATACTTTTTCCAAACCACCTACAATAAGACGCTTTAAATGTAGCTCAATTGCGATACGCATATATAATTCCATATCTAACGCATTATGATGTGTAGTGAAAGGACGCGCAGAAGCTCCACCTGCAATTGCATGCATCATAGGTGTTTCCACTTCAAGATAACCGTTGTCATCTAGGTATCTTCTCATCTCACGAATGATTTTACTACGAGTAACGAACGTTTCACGACTTTCCATACTTGTAATTAAGTCTAAGTAACGTTGACGGTAGCGTTGTTCAACATCTTTTAATCCATGGTATTTATCTGGTAATGGACGAAGAGATTTCGTTAATAGCGTAAAGCCTGTTGCTTTTACTGAAAGTTCTCCAACGTTTGTTTTGAACACTTTACCTTCAATACCTACTAAATCACCTAAATCTGCTGTTTTAAATAATTCGTACTCGTCATCTCCAACAGCATCTTTACGAACATAAATTTGAACTTGTCCATGTAAATCTTGAACGTGTGCAAATCCAGCTTTCCCTTTTCCGCGTTTTGTCATAATACGACCAGCGATAGAAACAGCGATTTCCTTCTCCTCTAATTCTTCCTTAGAGAACTCTCCATATAGACTCACTAAATCAGTTGTTGAATTTGTGCGTTCAAATCTTTTACCGAACGGGTCAATTCCTTGTTCACGTAAATTATGTAGCTTTTCACGACGAACAATCAATTGGTCGTTTAATTCTTCGTGGTTCATGTTATCCATGATATTGATATCACTCCAGCTCTATTTAATTTTACAATATATACAGTATAGCATTTTCTACTCAACTAGAAAAACTGCCAGCAACTAACTGGCAGCTCTTCTTTCTTTCACGTAATTATAGGAAGTGTATAGAAGAATGTCAATCTCCTATGTCCATTATTAACCAACGTAAATTGTTTGTTGTTTCGCTTCCACTTCTTCTACAAATGTACCTAACACATTCGCAAGGTCTTCCCGTGTGTTACAAGCATTAATACCATTACGTACACTCGCATTACCACGAACACCTTTTAAATACCAAGCTGCATGTTTTCTCATCTCTCTTACAGCGACACTTTCGTTCTTTAAGTCAATAAGACGATCTAGATGTAACATACATACATCAATTTTCTCGCGCACTGTTGGTTCCGGCATTAATTCACCCGTCTCCAAATACTTTACCGTACGATAAATCATCCACGGATCTCCAAGAGCCGCACGACCAATCATAACACCATCTACACCAATTTCATCAAGCATACGCTTTGCATCTTGCGGCGTTGCGACATCACCATTTCCGATAACCGGGATATTTACAGATTGTTTTACTTGTTTAATAATATCCCAATCCGCTTTTCCTTCATACATTTGCACTCGTGTACGTCCGTGAACCGCCACAGCTTGGCCACCAGCACGCTCAACAGCCCTAGCATTTTCTATTGCGAAAATATGTTCTTCATCCCAACCGATACGCATTTTAACTGTAACCGGCTTTTCAACAGCATCTACAACCGCTGCTACCATTTCATATATTTTATTCGGATCTAAAAGCCACCTTGCCCCCGCATCACATTTAACGATTTTCGGCACTGGACAACCCATATTAATATCAATTATGTCTGCTGTCGTATATTTATCTACATATTTCGCAGCATCTACAAGAGTTTCTTTCTCTCCACCAAAAATTTGTAAACTTAATGGCTTTTCTCTCTCGTCGATATATAACATATCTAATGTTCTTTTATTATTAAGTAATATTGCCTTATCACTTACCATTTCAGCACAAACTAAGCCGGCACCAAATTCTTTTACTGTTAAACGGAATGCAGAGTTACACACTCCCGCCATCGGTGCTAGTACAACCGGATTTTTCATCTCGATATTTGCAATCTTTAACAATCAACCTACTCCTTCCTGTACAATCACTTTGGCATTAATTCCTCTATCGAAACATTTAATGCCTTAGCAACTTCTACTACAAAATCTTGAGAAGGCGATCTATTCCCTCTCTCAACCTCACCTAAAACAGATACAGATACCCCTAGTTCTTTAGCAAAACCTTCTTGTGTATAGCCTTTTAGCTTTCGAAAAGCACGAATGCGTCTTCCCCATTTTTCTGCTTCCATACCGTTACTCCCTCTCGCCTTTTCATTTCTTCTACTTGTGAACGTGAAATGTTTTGTTTTATGTCTTGATTAATCTCTAACAACGGAACGATAACAAAAGCTCTTTCAAACATCCGCGGATGCGGAACAATAAGATTCTCTGCTTCAATATTCTCTTGATTATAAAGTAAAATGTCAAGGTCGATAGTCCTCGGCCCCCACCTAATTTCCCTTTTTCTTCCTAGGTCATTTTCTACTTTTTGTGTTACTTTCAATAACTCTTGTGGTGATAAATTGGTAGAAATTTTTATAACTAAATTTAAAAAACAACTTTGGTCAGTATAGCCAACTGGCTCAGTTTCATATACAGATGAAATATCATCAACCTGAATATAAGGATTTTTATTTAAAAACTGAATCGCTTCAGTTAGATACGTATAACGCTCTCCAATATTTGACCCTAATGCAATGTAAGCTATATTGTTCATGGACGTTCTCTCGTAATTTCTACTGCTACAGCACGATAATGACCCGGTATCGGTGGATCCGGCTTAATTACCTTAATTGTACAGCGTGAAATACTTTCATATTGTTTTAATATATCTGCAGCAATATTTTCAGCGATACTCTCCACAAGCTTATACTTTCTATCCTCAACAACTTTTCTACATAATTCGAAAAGCTCTCCATAATTGACCGAATGCTCTAAGTCATCACTTTCCCCTGCACGCTTTAAATCCAACTCCACCGTTAAGTCAACTTTAAATCTCTGACCTAATTTATTCTCCTCTGGGAACACACCATGATAACCATAAAACTCCATATCATGGATATAAATTTTATCCAATTACCTTACCCCCTTACCAATCATCGCATCCATCATTTTAGCCATACGCGCCATTTCTTTCACATCATGGACACGAACAAACTCACAACCCTTTTCAATACCAAGACAAACGGTAGCTCCTGTTCCCTCAAGACGTTCCTCCACTGGCAAATCTAATACGTGCCCAATAAAGGACTTTCTCGAAGTACCTAAGAGAACCGGATAACCTAGCACATTTAACTGTTCTAAATTACGCATCGCCTCTAAGTTCTGCTCAGGTGTTTTAGCAAAACCGATACCTGGATCTAAAATAATATTCTCATCTGGCACACCAGCATTTTTAGCAATTTTAATACTGTCATACAAATCAGCAATCATATCCGCCATTAAATTACGATAATTCATATTATCGCGGTTATGCATTAAAATGATGGGTACATCATAATGAGCTGCGACTTCAGCAATTTTTGGCTCCGCCTTCGCTCCCCAAATATCATTAATAATATGAGCACCAGCCTCAATTGCTTGCTTTGCAACTTCAGCTTTATATGTATCGATAGATATAGGCAATTTTACTTCTTTTGAAACTGCTTGAATCATCGGGACAACTCGCTTTATTTCTTCTTCTACTGATACTTTAGCAAAACCTGGGCGAGTAGATTCGCCACCAATATCAATAATATGAGCACCTTGACCTTGCATTTCTTTTGCGTGACGTACCGCAGCATCTACCTCGTTGTAACTCCCACCATCAGAAAACGAATCTGGTGTTACATTTAAAATCCCCATAATTAATGTTTTTTCATTTAAATTCAATGTATATTCGCCGCAGCGCAAATCATAATCCCACTTCAAACTACACATCTCCTCTTCGTAATTCATTTCTGCTCCATAATTTCTCTCTTTGCATTCCATAAAGGTACATTAAACTTTTTGTAACCACTCCTACTTTACCCGGGAAATCCTGCGCTTCTATACGATAAAGCGGAACAATTTCTTGAATGGAGTTTGTTACGAAGACTTCATCCGCTGAAAGTAGCTCATCTTTTGTAAAGAAACCTTCCTTTACTTCTATATTTAATTCTTCAGCACTCTTTATAATAAACGCACGAGTGATACCATTTAAAATCCCTGTCTCTAACGAAGGTGTATATAAAACATCACCTTTCACAAAAAATAGATTCGAAACAATGCCCTCTGCAACATAACCTGCTTCAGTGAGGAAAATACCTTCCTTACTCACAACATTTCCAATTTCACGCTTCCCTAAAATATTATTTAAATAGTGATGAGACTTCAGGCGAAATGTCCCTTCCGGTGTATTTCGCACTTGTTTTAGAATAACACCTTCTTTTTCCACTACATCCCCTGGAGCTGTTAAAGGTTTTATAAAAACAATAACAGAAGGCTCTTCATACATTTCCGTTTTTAATCCTATTTCATCTATACCCGCTGATACATTAAAACGTACATATGCATGCTTCAATTCATTCTTAGCGAGTAAATCTTTCAAAATAAGCATCACATCATTTTTTGTCATTGTCCATTTAATTTGCAATGTATCCAGCGCCTCTATTAAACGGTTATAATGATCATCCAATAAGAAAGGATGACCATTATAAATACGAAACGTTTCAAAAACTCCAAGACCATATAAATAACCATGATCATAAGGAGAAATTCTCGCTTCACTTGCTTCTACATACTGACCATTTACGTAAATTAACATAATGTCGCACTTGGACTGTATTTACGAATGAAATTCTGCAACAGCTCTTTCCCATGAGAAGTCATAATAGATTCTGGATGGAATTGCACACCCTCTATCGGCAATGTCTTATGACGAAGTGCCATAATTTCCCCTTCCTCTGTCCAAGATGTTACCTCTAAGCAATCGGGTAACGTCTCTTTCTTAACAATAAGGGAATGATAGCGCGTCGCAGTAAACGGATTAGGAATATCCGAAAAAATCGTCTTTCCATCATGATGCATAAGCGAGGTTTTTCCATGCATTAATCGCTCTGCACGGACAACCTCTCCCCCAAACACTTGTGCAATAGATTGATGCCCTAGACAAACACCAAAAATCGGAGTCTTTCCAGCAAAGTATTTAATAGCTTCCATACTAATCCCAGCTTCATTAGGACTACATGGGCCTGGAGAAATCATTAGAAAATCTGGTTTCATATTCTCAATATCTGAAATGGTCACTTCATCGTTACGTTTAACAACGAGCTCTTGTCCAAGTTCTCCAAGAAACTGCACTAAATTAAATGTAAAAGAATCATAATTATCAATCATTAATATCATTTCTCTCACCTAACCGTTTCTTCGCTACGTTCTTTTGCACGCCATAAAGCAATCGCCTTTTTTAACGACTCTTTATATTCATTTTCCGGATTTGAATCAATTACAATTCCCGCCCCTGCTTGTACATGAGCTTTTCCATCTTTAGCAAGAAGTGTTCTAATTACAATATTCAATTCTGTATCTCCAGAATAACCAATCCAACCGATTGAACCTGTATAAATCCCTCTTCGAACAGGTTCTAATTCCTCAATAATTTCCATCGTACGTATTTTTGGGGCACCAGTAATTGTTCCCCCAGGGAATACAGCCTTCACTAAATCAAAAGCATCCTTATCTTCTTCCACCTCACCACGCACATTAGAAACAATATGCATAACATGTGAGTATTTCTCAATTACCATAAATTCATCTACTTCTACAGTTCCATATTTACAAACACGTCCTAAATCATTTCTTTCTAAATCCACAAGCATTACATGCTCTGCTCTTTCTTTTTCGTTCTCAATTAATTCTCTTGCTAATTCTTCATCCTCTTGCTCATCCGCGCCTCTAGATCTCGTTCCAGCAATCGGTCTTGTACTTACTTCAGTTCCTTGTTTCTTAATTAACAACTCTGGCGATCCACTAACAATTTGAAAATCCCCAAGCTCCAGGTAACCCATATATGGAGATGGATTAATCTCACGAAGACTTGTATAAATTTCTAGTGGGTGTGTCTGTAACGTTCTTTCTTGTCTCGTCGACAAGTTTACTTGGAACACATCACCCGCCCCAATATATTCTTGAATACATTCAACTGCCTTCATAAAGCTGGCTTCAGTAAAAGCAACTGCTTCACTTTTCTTTTCAGGACTTTCAAAGGGCACGGTCACTTCAGGCGCTTCTGTCATCCAAAGACTCTTCCACTCATTTAGCCGTTCTTTCGCCTCTTCATATTTATCTATATAATGCGTAATAACCCATAACACTTGTTCTTTTTGATCATAGACAAATACGTCATCAAATAATAAAAAGAAGATGTCAGGTATATTAATATCATCTTCCGCAAGAGAAGGCAGCTTTTCAATATAACGGATACAGTCATAACTGAAATAGCCAATTGCACCACCTTGAAAAGGCGGATACTCTGGGTTATAGTCCGTCTTCCATTGTTCCATATATTCTTGCATTAAATCTAACGGATTCCCTCGTTTTATTGTTTCCTTACCACTTTCACTTATATGTAACGTTTCATCCTTCCCTCGAATTACCGCTACTGGGTTCAGCCCTACAATGTTATAACGACCGCCACGGCCGCTTTCTAACAAAATATGTTGCGATTTACCCTGAGAAAGAAATTTATATTGCTTAAAGAAATCTAACTGATATGGAATAGAAAGCGCTAAAGATTTTCTTCGTTGCATATCAACACCCCGTCTTCTTTTATCCCACCCTCTTAGATAAACCAGCTCAAACTACATAAGTTATTTATATAGAGATTGATTATACTCGAAGGCTAGTGAAAATAATTTAATTATACTACCTCTTATTTTACATGAAGTTTTCTAGTCATTCACTCTTTTCCTATTTCCAATCCCAAAAGAAAAAGCACCCTTTTTCAAGGATGCTTTTTCAATCGCATTTAATTAGGATTCAAATTGATAAAGTGGTGTACTTAAATAACGTTCACCGTTACTCGGGATAATAACAAGTACCTTTTTCCCTTTACCTAACTTTTTCGCAACTTCTGTTGCTGCATAAATAACTGCGCCTGAAGAGATACCAACTAAAATACCTTCCTCTTTAGCCACTCTTCTCGCATATTCAAATGCTTGCTCTGTTTTCACTTGAATAATTTCATCATATACTTCTACATCCAACGTCTCCGGAACAAATCCCGCCCCAATTCCTTGGATTTTATGTGGACCTGGCTTCCCACCAGATAATACTGGTGAATCTGCAGGTTCTACTGCATAAATTTTAATATCTTTATACGCTTCCTTCAGTACTTCACCAGCACCAGTAATCGTTCCACCTGTACCAATACCTGCAATAAACGCATCTAATTGGTCGCCCATTTGTTCAATAATTTCTGGACCTGTTGTTAAACGGTGAATTTCTGGATTCGATTGGTTTTTGAACTGTTGTGGTATAAAGTAGCCATGTTCTTTTGCTAATTCAGTCGCTTTACGAATTGCTCCACCCATTCCTTCAGGCCCTGGAGTCAATACTAATTCCGCACCGTAAGCACGTAATAAATTACGACGCTCAATACTCATTGTTTCTGGCATTACTAAGATTGCATTATATCCTTTAGCAGCCGCTACCATCGCTAAACCAATTCCTGTGTTACCACTTGTCGGCTCAATGATTGTATCGCCCTCTTTTAATAATCCCTTTTTTTCAGCATCTTCAATCATAGCTAATGCGATACGATCTTTAACACTACTCCCCGGATTCATAAATTCTAATTTTAAGTATATATCTGCGCTGTCTGATTCTACGATGCGGTTCAACTTAACGATCGGCGTTTTCCCGATTAATTCTGAAACTGATTGTGCCACTCGCATTCCTGTCACTCCTAACACCGAGTATTTTTATTGGTTTTATCTATATTTAGATTTTGTCAGAAAATTCCCTGTTTGTCAATTCATTTGGAGGATTGCTCCTCTTAATTCCCTTATTACAAATTCTCGATTAAATTTGTAATATCTTCTTTAGAGAACTTGTATCGTTCATTACAGAAATGACAGTGAACTTCTGTCTCTTCCTCTTCTTCACGAACTTGCTCTAACTCTGTTTTACCTAAACTAATTAATACACTCTCAATACGCTCGCGTGAGCATGTGCAATTAAATTGAACATCCATTGTTTCTAATACTTTTACTTTATCTTCTCCAAGAACTGCATATAGTAGCTCTTCCGGAGAAAGACCTTGTTCAATCAACGTTGATACAGGTGGAATCTTTTGTAAACGGTCTTCAATAAATGAAATCGTTTCATCTTGCGCACCCGGCATAATTTGAAGGATGAATCCACCTGCCGCTAATATGCTATCATCTCCATTTACAAGAACACCAACACCTACAGAAGAAGGCGTTTGTTCAGAAACTGCAAAATAATACGTAAAGTCTTCTCCTAATTCTCCTGAAACGATTGGAGATTGACCAATAAACGGCTCACGCATTCCAATATCTTTAATTACAGTTACAAACCCCTCTGTACCTACCGCTTGATATACACGTAACTTCCCTTGTTCTGTTCCTTCAAAATCAACATGCGGATTCGTTACATAACCACGTACATCTCCATTTGCATGAGCATCTACTAAGATAGGGCCAATTGGACCGTTACCTTCTACCTTAATCGTTAACTTTTGCTCGCCCTTTAACATTGCGCCCATCATTGTACCCGCAGTCAAAGAACGCCCTAGTGCCGCTGAAGCTGTTCTCCATGTATCATGACGTCTTTGCGCCTCACTTACTGTATTTGTTGTACGCACACTATACGCACGCACTTCTCCATCAAATGCTAACGCTTTTACTAAATAATCTTTCATACGTATTTATTCACCTTTCTCATGCTGTAAATTTGCATTACGTTCATATAACATATACAAACCTTTTAACGTTAAAAACGGATCTACAATATCAATTACATTCGATTCTTCGGAAATTAATTTTGCCAATCCACCTGTTGCAATAACTTTAGGTTCTTGTCTAGCTTCTTCTTTCATACGCTTAACAATACCTTCCACTTGTCCAACATAACCATAAAGAATACCAGATTGCATCGCACTTACTGTATTTTTCCCAACAACACTGCTTGGTTTTGTAATTTCGATACGAGGAAGTTTTGCTGCTCTGCTATATAAAGCCTCTGCTGAAATCATAATTCCTGGCGTAATAACTCCACCCATATAATGTTTTTCTTCGTTAATATAACAATATGTAGTAGCCGTACCAAAATCAACAATAATGAGCGGACTTCCATATAAGTGGATTCCTGCTACTGCATTTACAATTCGGTCTGCGCCTACTTCACGCGGATTTTCATATTTAATATTTAGTCCTGTTTTTATCCCAGGCCCTACTACAAGCGGTTTAATTTTAAAATATTTTTCACACATGCGCTCTAAAGCAAACATAATTGGTGGTACGACTGAAGACACAATAATACCTTTCACATCTTCAAACGAAAGACCCTCATGCTCAAGCAATTGCTTTACAAGCATTCCATATTCATCTTCTGTCTTATGACGATCTGTTTCCATGCGCCAATGCTGACGAAGTTCCCCCTCTTCAAACACACCTAGTACAGCATTTGTGTTCCCTACATCCAATACAAAAATCATATTCTCACCACTTATCTTATTTAATCTATATTTGTGCAGTATGTATAAAACTTATAAAAACATCATATCACACATACTTATATAATCAGCTTTCCTACCCTCATCATTTTACAAAAAGATTGCTCTCTATTTCAATTTTTAATACTAGTTTTACTTAAATTACTTTATCCACTAAGTTCTCAATAGTAATTAACAAAGATTTTAACAAACAAAAAAGGAGTGACGATAGTCACTCCTTCACTTCTTACTTATCTTCTTTATCTTCATCGTCTTTCTTCATGTTGATGTTTACTTTCACATCATCTGAAGATGTTGGACGTTCTGGCAATCTGCCGTAATCACATAAATGATTGATTTGCTCTGCATCTAATGTTTCTACTTCAAGTAACGTTTGTGCGATAATATCTAGTTTATCACGGTTTTCAGTAAGAATTTGTTTTGCACGAGCATAACATTCTTTCATAATTGATTGCATTTCCATATCGATTTCATGTGCAATCGCATCACTATAGTTTTGTTCTGAGTGGAAGTCTCTTCCTAAGAACACTTGACCACCTTGCGAGCTACCAAATTGCATCGGTCCAAGTTTGTCACTCATACCAAATTCCGTAACCATACGTCTTGCAATACCAGTCGCACGTTGGAAGTCATTATGAGCACCTGTACTCACTTCACCAAATACAATCTCCTCAGCTACTCGGCCACCAAGTAAACCAGTGATTTTATCAAGTAACTCTGGTTTCGTCATGAAGTAACGATCTTCTTTCGGAAGCATTACCGCATATCCACCAGCCTGACCACGAGGGACAATTGTTACTTTATGAACGACATCTGCTTCATCGAGAACAACACCAATTACAGTATGACCTGCTTCATGGAAAGCAACGATATTACGTTCTTTTTCAGAGATAACACGACTTTTCTTAGCTGGACCTGCAATAACACGATCCGTCGCTTCATCGATATCACTCATATCAATTTTCTTCTTATCTTGACGTGCAGCTACTAAAGCAGCTTCGTTTAATAAGTTTTCAAGATCCGCACCAGAGAATCCTGGTGTACGAGTCGCAATCGCTCTTAAATTAATATGCTCATCAAGTGGTTTATTACGCGCATGTACTTTCAGTACAGCTTCACGGCCATTTACATCTGGACGATCTACTGTAATTTGACGGTCAAAACGACCTGGACGTAATAACGCTGGGTCAAGAATGTCTGGACGGTTTGTCGCAGCAACGATAATAATACCTTCGTTTGCACCGAATCCATCCATTTCAACAAGTAATTGGTTCAATGTTTGCTCACGCTCATCATGACCACCACCAAGACCTGCGCCACGTTGACGACCTACTGCATCAATTTCATCAATGAAAATGATACAAGGAGCATTTTTCTTTGCATTTTCAAATAAATCACGTACACGTGATGCACCGACACCGACAAACATCTCTACGAAGTCAGAACCACTGATAGAGAAGAATGGAACGCCAGCCTCACCTGCAACAGCACGTGCTAATAAAGTTTTACCTGTACCTGGAGGTCCAACTAATAGGACACCCTTTGGAATACGAGCACCAACTTCAGAGAACTTACGAGGGTCTTTCAAGAATTCAACTACCTCAACAAGTTCTTGTTTCTCTTCATCCGCACCAGCAACATCTCTGAAACGAACTTTTTTCTTTTCATCATTATATAACTTCGCCTTACTTTTCCCGAAGTTCATAACACGGCTACCGCCGCCTTGAGCTTGGTTTAATAAGAAGAAGAATAAAATGAAGATGATGACAAATGGAATGATTGAAGTAAAGAATGTTACCCAAGCACTTGTTTCTTCTGCTGGTTGATACTTAACTTCGGCACCTTTCGCTTTATCATTAATTTTCTTTTGTAATTCCTCAGTATTTGGTGCATAAGTAACAAATTGTTCTCCTTGGCTAGAGTTATTAAATTGTCCTTTTACCTCAAATACACCATTTTTCGGTTGAAGTTGCACATTACGCACTTCACCGCTTTCTAGTTTAGTAATGAATTTGTCGTAGCTAACTGATGTCGTTTTTTGTGTCGAACCATTAAAATAGCTCACGATTCCAATTACTACTAAGAATATCAGTAAATAAAAGATGGTATTACGGAAGATACGATTCATTCCTAACCTCCTCTCACGGCATAAACACTATAGTAAATCGTAACATAGAAAAACTTTCCTATACAATTGTGAAGCCTATATTTAATTAATTTGAGTAAACGCTTGGTTTTAATACGCCTACATAAGGAAGATTACGGTACTGCTCTTTATAATCTAATCCATATCCTACTACAAATTCATGTGGAACAGTAAATCCAACATAATCCGCTTTCAGATCAACCTTACGGCCTGTTGGCTTATCTAATAATGTAACAATTTTTACAGACTTCGCTTTACGATATTTGAATAAGTCTACTAAGTAGCTTAGTGTAAGACCACTATCAATAATATCTTCGACGATTAAAATATCGCGACCTTCTACAGAAGTATCAAGATCTTTTAAAATTTTCACTTCGCCTGTTGAAACTGTAGAGTGACCGTAACTAGATACAGCCATAAAATCCATTTCAAGATATGTATCTGTTCTCTTTAATAAATCTGCCATGAATGGCATTGCGCCTTTTAATACACCAATTGCAAGAGGTACTGTGTTTTTATAATCCTCTGCAATAATTGCACCTAGTTCGCGCACCTTTTCTTGTATTTGCTCTTCAGAAATTAATACTTTTTCGATATCTTGATTCATCATTTCATTATCCTCCCGGAAGACTCCTTGCTTTTGTAGTGAATAATCATATATTTATCCTTCTTTGCCATCTCTTTCGAAATTGCAAATGCAGATCGTTTCAACAAGGGTACCCAAATAATAGTCCCACTTGCATCACAAACGACCGGCCATTCTTCTCTTTTTTCTTTCGGTACTTTCGCTTCGATAAAAATAGCTTTTATCTTTTTCGTACCATTCATACCTTGTATTGACATGCGATCTCCATTTTCTCTAGAACGAATACGAAGTGGATATGATATATCATTATACTTAGCAACAAATACTGTTTCATTCATGTTACTTGGTATATCTTCGCTCACCTCTGTTACAAATTCATCCCCGTTCAATAGCGTAATGGTCCCGGGTACTAATAAATCTTGTGAAAAAGGAGAGACAATTTCTTGTTTAAATCTAAAGCTACACTCCTCGTATGAACGAACAATTTTCAAATCACCCGGAAAATCAAGTGAACCTGAAGGTTGTGTCCGCTTAAAAAACTCAATCAACTTGTCAATATGTATAGAAGAAAGAGAAGATGGAATCTTATATTCATAAAGATAGTTTAATATTAGTTGAATCCCTCTTCTTTGTAAAGGCATAGACATGGATTCAAAGGCAGGAATTGATAAGCTAATTTGTTTATCACTTTTTTTTGTAATTACTTTATTCATTTTCTCAAAAGCTAATTCCTGCAAATAAGCCTCATCCTCTTGCATCTGCACGCTAAATTTTTGGAATTTCTCATGCATTTGTGGATTTTCTTCTTTCAAATGAGGAAGGACATATTTACGTAATCGATTCCTTGTATATACTTCCTTTTTATTACTCGGATCTATACGTGGCATTAAATTTAGCTTATTACAGTAATCAACAATTTCTTCCTTCGTTACGCCAAGTAACGGCCTAATTAAATATCCATTATGAAAAGGACGCTTCACTGCAATTCCTGCATATCCTTTCGGAGTACTCCCTCTTACAAGACGCATTAAAATTGTCTCGACTTGATCATCTCCATGATGTCCAAGAGCAACATATCTCGCATCATATTTCTTCATTATTCTTTCCAAAAATGCATATCTGCATTCTCTCGCAGCAACCTGTGCATTCATTCCGTATTGCTGTTGATATTGTGATACATTAATCCTTATCGTTTCACAAATAATTCCCAGTTCTTCACAAAGGCCCTGCACAAACTGTAAATCCTCATAAGATTCATCACCTCTAAACATATGATCCACATGAGCAACTACAATTTCCAACTGTTTTTCCGCTCTTTTTTCTAATAAATAATATAAAAGCGCTAACGAGTCAGGACCACCAGAAACTCCCACAACAATTGTTGAATCATTCTTTAATACATCATGCTGCTTTACAAAGTCATCTACTTTTTCAACAAATGTATCTTTCAACTTCGCAATCACCTTTCATTAAACAAGAACAGCAACCTTAGTCACCTTGTCTACAATGGTACAACTTTTACAAACATTGTGCAAAAAAAAGATATACAAAAATTACATTTTTATCTTACATCCTCCGTGTATATTCACAAAATTAATAACATTACCTTTTCCCACAAAAAAACCTAGGTATTCACCTAGGTTTTTAAAATCAAATTATAGATAAACATTCCACTTACATTTTACTGCGCCTGCATTCCTACAATCGGAATCGTAGCCCACTTCGGCATATTTTTCTTCACTTTTGCCACTACAATAGTCATATCATCATTTATATAACCATCACAAGAGCGAATCACTTCTTCCATAATGATATCAGCAATTTCTTGCGGGTCTTCGGTTTGCAATTCTTTAATTTTTCGTTTCATCCACAATTCATGATTCTCCACATGCTGTGCTCCTTCAAAAATCCCATCGCTCATCATAATAAGAATATCGCCCGTTTTTAATTGTTCACCCACCACATCAACTTCAACATCTTCGATGATTCCCATCGGCAAATTACTTGCTTCAATTTTCAAAATATTATTTGCGCGTTTAACAAAACTCGGCGTCGATCCAATCTTTAAAAACCTTGCACTCGCATCCCGCAAATCTACCATAGCTAAATCTAATGTCGTAAACATTTCTTCTGTCGTTCTCAAAGAAAGAATTGAATTGATAGACTTAATTGCTATTTCTTCATCAATGCCTGATTGGAGTATTTTTTGTAATAATTTCACCGTTTCCTTACTTTCCATATGAGCTCTTTGCCCATTACCCATACCATCACTAATCGCAAGTGCATATTTACCAACACTTAAATCCATCATCGCATAAGAGTCACCCGAAACAAATCCACCGCCTTTTGCAGCTGTAGCCAATCCTGTATCAAGAGAATACGTCTTCGCCGAACCAAATGATATTAAACTATGGCCATTTGGATAAGACGACTTTTCTTCATGTTTAACGACAATATTTTCTTTAAGGATATCTGAAAGCATCGGTGCAACTAACTTTTCACACTCACCATGTTCATTAGATGCAACTGGAATTAACATTTCAATATCAATACTTCCTCTATCTAAACAATAAATATCAACATGCTCTACTTCAACACCAAAATCTCGGAACGCTTGCATAATCTGTTCTTCCTGCACTTGATGATTTTCACGCTCTCGTTGTATCTCCTTAGCAAAATCCTCCATAACCTTTGATACACCTAATAGTTGCTCCGCTACTATTCTACGATTTTCCTTCATTTGTTTTCGTAATTTTTGTCCCTCATAGAAGTGATCTAATTCACCGGCTACTAAATCCGTCACTTTTTTCCCTCTCACACAATGCTTGTCCCACTCACGAACTAATTTACGATTATGTTGCAGGGTTCCTTCTTCCGTTTCATTCATTATTTGTTTCATATAATCGTACGTTTTATCAAAATTCACTACCCAGCATTGATCCTTTTTAAAGCATGTTTGACATGTTTTCGCAGTAATTGTACTCAAAAACAAATCTGCTTCTGTCTCTTTATCTTCTTCCTCTACATACCCATATACAGAAAAGCTATTAGATAAAGCAGCAAATACATTTGCAAATTGGTTGATTTTATTTGCTGTAACATCACGCATCCTTCTTAAATATTGTTGTTGATCTTGCGAATGCTCTTGTGTACCTGGCATAAATTTAGCAATACGATCCAAAACAAGCTTCGGTGTTAATAAGAAGATAACAATCGCTACACCTGACTCAATTAAAGTTGTTACAATATTTGTCTGTTTGTCTACATATAATGTAATTAAGCTTGTCCCAATTAATAAACCTAAACTAACACCTAAACGCTTTCCTTCTTTTAACAATCCACCAAGCAATCCAGAAAAAGCAAGAAGGCTAAGCTGAGACAAGCTAGACACATTTGCTAAACTTAATATTAGTCCTGTTACAACCCCCACTGTAGACCCTGTGGCAGCACCCGCAATAAATGCAAATACTAGCACTAAATACCTTGTAAAAATATGTTGAATAGAAGCATCATATACAAACCAATCTGTTGTACCCGTTAAAACAGATGCTAGTAATATAATCAAACAAACAATTTCTTCCGTCTCTAATGCCTGTTGTTTTCCTTTCCTTTCCACTAAAAGCGGGACACTTTGTAAAAATATCATAGTTAATACAAAACTAAGTCCAGCCTCAATGGTACTAACGAGTAAATCGTACATGGTGACAGTTTGTTGCGCAAAATATACAACAACTAAGTGTGCGGTTAATGCGGAGATAAATACTTGAAATGGAACAAGTCCAACAGTTTTACGTGTAAATCGACTAAAGAAGATATTATAAATGAAGAAGGTAAAGATAGATGCAAAGGTAAAAAACAAATTATCTATCGATACTGAAAGAGCTCCTCCCATTAGAGCTAAAAATGCTAGCGGCATCTTATCCCGCTTCATAACATAAACAGCAGCAAAAAATGGCAGTGCAAACGGTAAAATATTTGTTAATATATATGCTCGTCCCAAAAGAAAACCAATAACAACAATAATAAATCCCCATCTAAAGAAAACTTGCTCAAATTTCATTCGCAACTTACTCGTCCACTTTATTCCACCAAGCTGACTCTCATTCATTGCCAATGCACTTGTATTCATAGTATTCCTTCCTGCTTTAGGCATATTTTTAACACCACCTGCATAGTTTAATTACTGTCATTATAAAAGATGATTGTTGGTTTTTTTGTCAAAACAACAGTTTTCACTTTTATAATCGTTCGACTTTTTATTCGAAATAACTCTACAGATATACAGGGTATGTAAGTTATTTTCGATATTTTAATTAAATATTCAGAAAATATAGGGTGATTTTGTAGAAGTGTTGTATATCTTAATTTATTTAACAAAAAAAGATCATGCAAATTTGCATGATCTTTTTAGATGACCCGTACGGGATTCGAACCCGTGTTACCGCCGTGAAAGGGCGGTGTCTTAACCACTTGACCAACGGGCCGTTAAATTAAATATAGCGGCGGAGGGGATCGAACCCCCGACCTCACGGGTATGAACCGTACGCTCTAGCCAGCTGAGCTACACCGCCATGTCGTCTTATTTAACGGACAATTAGTATCTTACATCAGATACTGATTAAAGTCAACACATCTCAAAAACTTTTTTGAAAATATTTTTTACATATAAAAAAGCACCCTGAGCCATCACTCTGGGTACCTCTCTATATGTTAAAAACTAAACGTCCTTATTATCCGCGACGCGCGCCACGGCCACCACGTTTAGACTCTGTGTTACGCTTTAAAGAAGTTAAACGATCTTCGCTATCTTTTAAGAAGCGTGCCATCTTTTGCTCAAATGTTTCTTTCGGAGCTCGGTCGTTACCGCCACCGCGATTATCTCTGTTGAAAGAGCGATTATTACGTTGTGGACGTCCAGAACGTTGTTGATCACCACCGCGTTGGTATTCACCACGTGGACGATCTCCTTCTGTTTTTTCACGTTCTTTCGCTTTTTTGATAGATAAACCAATCTTTCCATCTTTTTCAACATTAATAACTTTTACTTCTACTTGGTCGCCCACTTTTAAGTGATCGTTAATATCTTTTACATAGTTATCAGCAACTTCACTAATATGAACAAGACCCGTTAAGCCCTCTGGCAGCTCCACAAAAGCCCCAAAATTTGTAATACCTGTTACTTTACCCTGTAACTTGCTGCCTACCTCGATTGACATAAAAAAAATGCTCCTCCTTAGTGGTTAAAAAGTCAAATTTTACTTTATTATATATAATCCTAAAATATAGTGTCAATAAGACATACTCTACTTAGAAACAGGAAAAATTATCTCCCCTTTACCAGAGAAGAAATAATCCCTTCTAGCAATCTTTAATACGTACTCTTCATCATTTAACTTTTGAACTTCGTCTTTTAGACTTTTTTCTTTATTCGTTAATGAATCCAGTTCTTTTTTCATGTCCTTAACTTTTGCTTCTTTTGCTTTAATGGAACTGTTTTGTTGATAAAACGTTACACTAATACTCGCAATAATTGTAAAAGTAAAGACAAGAAAAACCGCTAAACGGCGATAAAGTCGCTTCCTGTTCTCATCCGTTTGTATTATATGCTCTTTAACAGGATTTGGACTCTGTTTTTCGATTGTTCTTTGTCTCAGTTCCCTCATTTCCGAGGTCCCCCTAACTTCTTTTTTATATGCTCCCATAGTTGGAAGATATGTCCCTTCAATTTTGCTATATATTGCAGGAACCCTATATGTTTCACTATAAAAAGTTTAACACGATTAGGGAGAAGTTTCCATATGAGCGAAGCAATAAATCGAACAGGCCAGAAAA
Organism: Bacillus sp. B1-WWTP-T-0.5-Post-4; assembly: GCF_009183795.1. Lineage (NCBI taxonomy): Bacteria > Bacillati > Bacillota > Bacilli > Caryophanales > Bacillaceae > Bacillus > Bacillus sp. B1-WWTP-T-0.5-Post-4. Next base: position 29,077 of record NZ_WEIJ01000019.1, on the reverse strand, counting down.
AAACTTTCCATATGAAAAGTAATATCCAAATCACCATTTTCCATAACACATGTCCAATTGAAAGCAGTATACGAAATAAGAATAATATAAATGCAATAAATAGCTGCGCTATAATAATAACAGGTTTTATCATGAGTAGCTGTATAATTCGAACAAAAAAATATGTTGTTTGCATAAAAATATAGATGAGAAAATTTAACAGCTTCATGTATAGTGCCTTCAATAAGCTTTGATATGCCGCAAAACCACATAATAATGCCAAAAACACATATATACGTAGCTCAGCTTCATTTACGAGAAGCAATACATAAAAGACGAATAATGCTTGGACAATCCAAAATAATATATCATGTATAAATACAAGCCAACGTTTACGTTCTTGGCGCTTTAAAAAACGTTGATATGTATCTAAAGACGCTCCAATCCAAGCACCCATTCCAATCATTGAAAGCATTGTATACAACTGAATTGTTAAGCTCATTTAAACAACTTACTAAAGAAACCTTTAGTTTTTTCCCCTTGATTTTCATCAATATACAGCATCTCATTAACTTTCCCTTTAATCGACACAATACCTTTTTCCACATCTAAATTTTTCATTTGTAAATTTTGACCACGAATCGTTAAAAAACCCATTACGGTCTCTAGTAAAAACTCTTCGCTATCAAAACTCTCTACCTGCTTCACACCGGTAATATCAATTATACGCCTGCCACGCATAATAATGTCATGCTCTACAGAAACATTTTGTTGATTAGAAGACGTAGGTGAGTAACCATTATTCACGTAAATCCCCCCATAGGTTTTTACTAGCTAATAGTAATGTATGAGGGGATAAATGATTTTAGAACAAGCCTTCTTCCGCTTTTACTTTTTCTTCACGAACTAAGCTATACATATTTGCTGCATCTTCTTTTTTAGTTGTTTCTTTTAATTCATTTATTTTCACAGTCACTATTTTTTGACCAAAACGAATTGTTAATTCATCAGCTACTTTCACATCAGAACTCGCTTTTGCCACTTGACCATTAATAGATATTCTTCCTTGATCAGCTACTTCTTTCGCTAATGTTCTTCTTTTAATTAAACGTGATACTTTTAAAAACTTATCTAGACGCATATCAAATCCCCCTATTAACGCTCTGTTTGTTTCGCTTCTTCCCATAAAACATCTAACTGTTCTAATGATAAATCTTTCATCTCTTTATTCATTTCAGCTACTTTTGCCTCCATGTATAAAAAACGACCAGTAAATTTCTCATTAGTTGAACGTAACGCCTCTTCTGGATCTATTTTGTAATGACGAGCTATATTAACAAATGCAAATAGTAAATCACCAAACTCACCCAGCATCTTTTCCTCATCCATATTTGTAACCTCTTGTTGGAACTCTTGCCATTCTTCCAAAGCTTTCTCTATCATCGGTTGCACATCAACCCAATCAAATCCAACCTTACCAGCTTTCTTCTGAATTTCATAGGCGCGTAGTAACTGTGGCAAACTTTTGGGAACGCCATTTAAAACAGATTCTTTCACGAATCCTTTTTCTTGTTTTTTAATTTCTTCCCAATTTGCAATCACTTCATCAGCGCTGTTTACATCCGTATTTCCAAACACATGCGGATGGCGACGAACCATTTTCTCAGATAGAGTTCGAATGATATCATCTATAGAGAACCAACCTTCATCTTCTCCGATTTGAGCATGAAGCATAACTTGTAATAATATATCACCTAATTCTTCTACTAAGTGATCATCATCCTCTTCATCGATTGCTTCCAACACTTCATAAGCTTCCTCAATTAAATATTTCTTTAATGATTGATGTGTTTGCTTTTTATCCCACGGACAACCATTTGGACCACGAAGTTCCGCAATAATTTCTCTAAGAACATCAAACTGTTGATACAAGGACGCACGCTCCTGAACTGGCGGCACGTACACACTCGTTAAATTATTCAATTCCGTTTCATGATCTAACATGTACAACGGTACCTTCTTTACTTGTTCAAATGAAGTTCCTGCAGCTGTTACGATATACACTTCATAATCATCTGGTAACATCTCCATTAATGTTAATTTCACATCAGATGCAACGAATGCATCATATACTTGGCAAAAGATTAAATGTTGACGCAGTTCTAATTGCCCTCTTTCAAATGATGTAGCATCAAGTAATTGGAATCCTTCAATCGGATCAATCTTTAGACTTGCAAACATAGGATCAAGGAAACTTTGTCCACCCTCAATTCGCACTTCAACATTTGAAACTTCTCCTTTTTCTAACAGCAGCTGAACTGTTCTTTCTGCTACAAGTGGATGCCCGGGAACAGCATAGATAATTTCTGTACCTTCCGCTTGTTCTAACAATTTATTCGCAATTGTTTCATATACAATTTCAAACGTATCATGTGCTTCATATACAGCATCAAAAGACGTATATTGTACGCCTTCTTTCTCCAATTCTTCTATAACTGGATGTTCTTTCGTTCTAACAAACAGATGGTCTGCTTCTTTTATTTTTCGATATACACCCATCGTTAGCTGATCTAATTCACCAGCTCCTAAACCTAAAATAGTAATGATTCCACTCACAACCAGTCACCTCTATCCACTCTTCTTCAATGAACCTTCTTTTTTCTCTTGTTTCATAACGGTTCCTAATTCTTTTTTTGTAAATACACGTAATTTCAAAATAAAAAACATATATGTCAATCCGCCGATGGCTACACCTAACAACGCTTCAAGCGTCGCGCTTCCTCTATGTTCCGTATTAATTACTAATCCAGACATCTGTAACACACGTGTGAACACCATTAATACAAATCCCATACAAATACCACTAATTACTATCCCTAACATATTTCGCTTATTGATAAGTGACCCTGATACAGCTCTCGTAAGCAACAAACTATTTAATCCAGAGATTATAATTAACGCACATAAAGTCGCAAAAGCTGCACCTTTCACACCAAAATAAGGCATGAATATATAATTTAACGCTAACTTTAAGCAACCTCCAAATACAACAAATAATGCTGGCTTAAACGTTTGCCCTAATCCTTGTAAAATAGAAGCTGTCGTAATTGACAATGAACTAAATAAAATAGATAACGATAAAATAGATAAAACATCTGATCCATCACTGTTTTCAAACAACATAATATTGGTAGGTTGAATAATACAAGTTAGTCCAATAGCTGCTGCAAGTCCAATAACAAATGTTATTTTCATTGCTAACTTTACCTTTTCTTGAATAAAGGAAAGATCTCCTCTTTCCTTCGCCGCTGTAATAATCGGAATAAGTGACAACGAGAAAGAAGTCGTCACAACAGTACCTAATTGCATTAGCGGAATACTTCTATCATAAACACCCTTTAATACCTTTGCATTTTCAGCCTGTTCTCCCGCACCAATAAGTAAGCTGTAAAAGGACACTGAATCAGCCATCTGTATAAAAATAAGCACTAAATTACTAACACAAATCGCTAACCCCTGCCAAAAAAGGATTTTAACTATCTTCCTTTTACCCTTAATTCTCGCTGCACTTTTGAAGAATATAGAACGAAAATCTTGACGCATATACAATATAAGTACAATAATCCCAATAAGTCCACCCGCAATTGAGCCTAACATAGCCCCTGCACCAACTGTATATAAATCAAATCCGTGAGCAATTAGGAATAGCGATAAAAACACAATAATAGAAACTCGAATTGTTTGTTCTATTACTTGCGAAACAGCCGTTGGCATCATATTATTAAATCCTTGAAAATACCCTCTTGCTACAGACAAAAATGGCATCAATAAGAATGAAAATGAAATAACACGTAGTAACTTATCTAAGTGTATATCGCCCATAGCTGCCGCAATTGTTTCGGCCCCAAAAAACAATGTAAAGAAGCCTATAAAACCAATTCCTAATAAGAACCAAAAAGATACACAAATAATTTCTTCTGCTTCTTTTTGTTTTCCCCGCTCTAGTCGTTCTGCAACCATTTTCGAAATGATAACAGGAAATCCATAAGTAGCTAAAATTAAACAAAATCCATAAAACGGGTAAATTTGTTGGTAAATATAAAACCCAATATCCCCCGCTATATTTTGATATGGAATACGGTAAAAAGCGCTTAATACTTTTGTAACAAAACTTGCAATCGTTAATATAATAGCCCCACGCCAAAAGGCTTGATACTTCTTCGCTTCCATACAAGAAAACTCCTTTTTCTATTCTCACCTCTCGTATTATATCATAAAGAAAAGAACAAACTCCCTTACCAACACGGGTAATAATGAGTTCCTACATGTTAAAAATATTCAACGAAAAAAGGTAGCAAAGTGCTACCTTCATTCAATATACATATATCTCCAAATAATTGATTTCTCAAAAAGAAAGATCATAATTAGGAAAGATTGCTACTTCTAAAATCAATATACCCTTACTGTTCCATTTGTTTCGCTAAGAAACTGGCAGCAGTATTAACCGCTTTATGCTCGATCTCGCTTATAATGGCTTCTTTTGAGAAAATAATGACGGCTCCAATCGGATCTCCGTTTGCAACAATCGGTCCAACTGTATAAGAATGAACCTTTTCTGTTACACCATCAATAATGGAAATATCACTTTCATCCGTCATAATAACAGACTTTCGTTCTTCCATCGTTTTTTCAATTAGATCGCCAACACTTTTATTTAAGTATTCTTTTTTCGATACGCCTGATACTGCGATGATAGAATCTCGATCACACACAAGCACATTATGTCCTAAGCTGTCATATAAAGCATCAGCATATTCTTTTGCAAAATCACCTAGCTCACTAATTGGAGAATACTTCTTTAAAATTACCTCTCCATCGCGATCAACAAATATTTCTAGTGGGTCTCCTTCTCGAATACGTAAGGTTCTACGAATTTCCTTCGGGATTACTACCCTGCCTAAATCATCAATTCGACGTACGATTCCAGTTGCTTTCATTCTAATGCTGCCTCACTTTCTACTGATGATCAAAGTGGTGAATTTACCTGTTCATGTAAAAATCACCAACTGTTAGACATAGTATTTTACACATTAGTTCTTCTATGCACGTCGAATTGTATTTTTTTATCTTATTTTAGGCATTTATTACTTCTTTTTTTACATCTGGTAAGCCTTTTAATAAATTTTCAGCAATTGTTAACCACTTCGATGTCTCTAAGCCATTTGTTTTCATAACAATTTTCAATTGTGATCCTTCCATTCCTAAACCGATCATACGTCCAAAACTATTTCCGAGCATGAATAATTTTCCACCATCAATATTTTGGCTTGCTTGTTCAGAAAACAGGAATGTTACTTCAAATTTATTCTGCTTAATTAATTCAATTTGTTCTTTCATTGCCAACACTTTAATATTTGCAATTTGTAATAAATAACCAACTTCTTGTGGATAATCGCCAAATCTATCGATCATTTCTTCCTGCAATTCTTCAATATCCTCAATTGCAGAAACACCTCTAAATTGTTTATACATCATAATTTTTTGCTTACTATCTGAAATATAAGCATCTGGTAGATATGCATCTACCTCTAAGTCAATTTCAACATTAACTATATTTTCAGCCCCATCTGTTCCTCTACGCTGTTCAATTGCATCTTTTAACATTTGAGAATATAAATCAAATCCGACAGAATCAATAAATCCATGCTGTTCTGCCCCTAACAAATTACCTGCTCCACGAATAGATAAATCTCTCATCGCAATTTTGAAACCAGATCCAAGTTCCGTGAACTCTTTAATTGCTTGTAGACGCTTCTCTGCAACCTCTGACAGCACTTTGTCACGTTTATATGCAAAGTATGCATATGCAACACGATTAGAACGTCCAACACGCCCACGAAGCTGATACAACTGTGATAATCCCATACGATCTGCATCAAATACAATTAACGTATTTACATTCGGAATATCTACACCCGTCTCAATAATTGTTGTACTTACAAGAACATCATGCTGTCCTTCTAAAAATGATAGCATAACAGACTCTAATTCGCTTTCGTTCATTTTCCCATGTGCGTACGTTACGCGGGCATCTGGAACTAACATCGAAATTTCATCCGCTTTTCTTTCAATATCCTCTACACGGTTATATAGGAAGTAAACTTGACCACCTCTTGCAAGCTCTCGCTCTATCGCCTCTCGTATTAATGCTGGATTATACTCTACTACATACGTTTGGACTGGGAAACGATTTTCTGGTGGTGTCTCAATAACAGATAAGTCGCGCACACCAAGCATAGACATATGAAGCGTCCGCGGAATCGGAGTTGCCGTTAATGTTAATACGTCAACATTCGCCTTCAATTGTTTAATTTTTTCTTTATGTGTTACACCAAATCTTTGTTCTTCATCAATAATAAGAAGCCCTAAATCTTTATACGTAACATCTTTAGATAAAATACGATGTGTTCCGATTACAATATCTACTGTTCCATCCTTTAAGCCCTTAATTGTTTCATTTTGTTGTTTTCTCGTACGGAATCTACTTAATAAGCCTATATTGATCGGATAATCTTGAAAACGCTCTCGAATTGTTTCATAGTGTTGCTGCGCAAGAATCGTTGTCGGTACTAAAATTGCAACTTGTTTTTCATCCATAATTGCTTTAAATGCCGCACGAATAGCCACTTCAGTCTTTCCATATCCTACGTCACCACAAAGGAGCCTATCCATTGGGCGTCCGCGTTCCATATCTTTTTTAATCTCGTCAATAGAACGTAACTGATCCTCTGTCTCTTGATACGGGAAAGATGATTCGAACTCTTGTTGTTCTGCCGTATCTGGCGTATATGCATAGCCTTTTGAAGCTTCGCGCTCAGCATATAGTTTAATTAGGTCATCCGCAATGTCTTGTACAGATTTTTCAACTTTCGTTTTAACCTTCTTCCAATCACTACCACCTAATTTATAAACTTTCGGATCCTTACCTTCAGATCCTACATATTTTTGAACTTGATCAATTTGTTCAATTGGAACGTATAGCTTATCATTACCTTGATATTTAATATTTAAATAATCTTTATGAACACCATTAATCTCTAATGTCTCAATACCTAAAAATTTACCTATACCATGATTTACATGAACTACATAATCTCCAACTTTTAATTCCGAATAACTTTTAATACGTTCAGCATTCGATAACTTTTGTTTACGTTGTGATTTTTTAACTTTCTTATGAAAAAGCTCCTTTTCAGTAATGACAACAAGCTTTTGCATCGGCATTTCAAAACCTGCATGTAAATCACCTACAGCAATTTGTAACCTTCCAGGCAATAAAATATCTGTACCTTCTACAATATCTGCCTCAATATCATAATCACTTAAAATATGTTGTAATTTTTTCACACGTTCATCATCTGTTCCAAGTACAACAGTCGTAAAATGCCCTTCATTCCATCTATCAATTTCTGTTTTTAACAAATTCATCTGTCCATGGAAATCTTGCATTGTTTTACATGTTACATTAACAATATTTTGCGGATGTGTGTGTGCGATATGACGCAAGAATAACGTTAAATATACAAAACTTCTTTTTTTATGATGAAGAAACCCCTCGAATGGGTGAGAGAAAGATAAATCTTGAATAATTGTTCCTTCACCAAGAAGTGATATATACCATTCCGCCTCTTCTGTTTCAAGATGCGATGCTGTTTCTTGAATACGGGAAATCTCGTCTAAAATTACAACACCGTCTTCTGGTAAATAATCTATCAGACTAGCAGGTTCTTTATAGAAAATAGATAAGTATTTAAACATCTGTTCTATACTTTGCCCGTTTTTCAACATCTCAATTTCATGACTTACCGTCTCAAGCACTGTAGTCTTTAGTTTATCATCAGAAAGTTTTTGCATCGTCTTAGTCAAACCTTCTTCAAGATGCTGAATTCCTGATTTTAATTCTTCCTGTGAAAATAAAAACTCTGTTGCTGGACCAAACCTAACGCTTTCTTTTTTACCTTGAGAACGCTGTTCATCCACATCAAATAATCGAATAGAATCGACTTCTGTATCAAAGAATTCAATACGAAATGGTAGTTCTTCAGTTAAAGGATAAATATCTAATATTCCCCCACGCAAACTGAACTCCCCTGGAGCTTCTACCATCGACTTACGTTCATAGCCAATATGATGTAAAGTATGCAAGAGCGCATCTAAATCAATCTCTTGCCCTAGATTGATTTCAACTTGCTTTTGCTTCCACAATTCTTTTATTGGTAAAAATCTACGCAATCCTGCCACTGGCGCTACAATGATTCCATTCTCTCCCGCAGCCAAGCGATTTAACACTTCTATACGTTGCGCCTTCAATTCTGGACTTGCAACTCCAATTTCCGATGCTATCAGTTCATTCACTGGATATAACCACACATCTTTTTCACCAAGTAACGCCACTAAATCTTCATGTACTTTTTGTGCTTGGTATAAGTTATGCGTCACGATTAATTGTGATTTTTTTGTTTTTTTATATAAAGCCGCCATTAATAATGAACGAGAAGACGTTGCCATCCCTGATATAAGTTGTTCTTTTAACCCATCTTCTAATCCATTAATAACCGATTGTATCTCTTCATTTTTATAAAATTGCTCTAATAAACCTATCATTTTTAAAACTCCTCTCAACATAAAGAGCAAGTCATTCTATTTTATGCAAATATTTTGGAAAAGGAAAACAGAAAAATGCTTTGGACATGCCAAAGCGACAACATTTTATTGCAGAAATTTTTCATACTCATAATACTCAGGATAAGATGCGAGCGTTTCTTGACACGATTCACAAATCGTTTTTATATATATATTTCCATTCTCATGAAAATGAATCATTTCTACTACTTCTTGCTCTGTTAGTTGAAATAAAACGTCGCTATATACTTTTTCTGCGTTAATGGAGCCTACATTACCTCCGCAGTGTCTGCAATAATAATACCCTTCCATACTAGCCTCCTAAAAATTCAATTACTACTAGTATGGGTAAAACAAAAGAGAAATATTCCCAATCTCATTTTTAACTATTGAAAGTATTCATGATTTGGAGAAAAGGCTTATTTAGCCACTCTTCACATGCATCCGCTGCTTTTTCAATAGAATGGTTAACATCCGGAATCTCTTCAGATGTAAAGCGTCCTAATACATAATCGACTACCTTCATTCCATTTTTCGGGCGATCGATTCCCATACGGATACGTTGAAATTCTTGTGTTCCTAGGTGCGAAATCGTTGACTTTACACCATTATGTCCACCAGCACTACCTTTCATGCGAAGACGCAATTTACCTACAGGAATGTCCAAATCGTCGTACATAACAACGAAGTCCTCAACATCAATTTTATAATAATCCATGAGTGGACGAATACTTTCCCCAGATAAGTTCATGTATGTTAGCGGCTTTAATAAGATTACCTTTTCTCCATTAACAAACCCTGCACCAAATACACCTTTAAATTTTTGTTCATTCAAAGAAATGTTCCAACGCTTCGCAAGTTCATCAATGGCCATAAATCCAATATTATGCCTTGTTAATTCATATTCTCTACCTGGGTTCCCAAGTCCTACTATCAATTTCATTCTTGTACCACTACTTTCTTTTTTCGATACGAAAAGACGTAACCAATTTTGGTTACGTCTCATTCTATCCAATTAATTGAATAATACACTCACAGATTCTTCTTCGTATACACGAATGATTGCTTCTCCGATTAATGGAGCAACTGAAAGTTCATGTACTTTGTCGATTTTCTTCTCTTCTGGTAATACGATAGAGTTCGTTACAACTAACTCTTTAATATTTGAATTTTGAATACGCTCAATTGCTGGACCAGATAATACTGGGTGTGTACAGCAAGCATATACTTCAGAAGCACCGTTCTCAACAAGAGCGTTTGCTGCTAATGTAATTGTACCAGCTGTATCAATGATGTCATCAATTAAAATCGCTGTTTTACCTTCAATATTACCGATAATGTTCATTACCTCTGATACATTCGGGCGAGGACGACGCTTATCAATAATAGCGATTGGCGCTTTTAGACGATCTGCCATTTTTCTTGCACGAGTTACACCACCATGGTCAGGAGACACGATTACGATATCTTTAAGACCTTTTGTTTCAAAGTAATCTGAAAGAATCGGTACACCCATTAAGTGGTCGATTGGGATATCAAAGAACCCTTGAATTTGTGGAGCATGTAAATCTAGAGTGATTACACGAGTTGCACCTGCTGTTTCAAGCAAGTTTGCTACAAGTTTCGATGTAATTGGTTCACGAGAACGCGCTTTACGGTCTTGACGCGCATAACCATAGTAAGGAATAACAATATTAATTGTTTTCGCAGATGCACGTTTTAATGCATCAATCATAATAAGTAATTCCATGATATGTTCGTTTACTGGGAAGCTTGTAGATTGAATAATGAATACATCGCAACCACGGATACTTTCTTCAATGTTAATTTGAACTTCTCCATCACTAAAACGATCAACAGAACATTTTCCTAGCCCTACTCCAATATGCTTTGCAATCTGCTCAGCAAGTTCCTTATTAGAGTTTAAAGAGAATACTTTCAAATTAGAATTTAGATATTGAGTCGACATCTAGATTAACCCTCCACATTATGATTTTTTCTTATTCAGCAATTGATCAACATAGTCTTCTTTGTTAACTTGACGTGCACGTGCTACCGATAATGCTTTTGATGGAACATTCTCTGTAATTGTAGAGCCTGCTGCCACATAAGCACCATCTTCAACTGTTACTGGAGCAACAAGGTTTGAATTACATCCAATAAATACCCCATTACCAATCACAGTTTTGAATTTATTCTTACCGTCATAGTTCACCGTAATTGAACCACAACCAAGATTCACGTCTTCTCCAACTTGTGCATCCCCGATATAACTCAAGTGTGAAGCTTTACTTCTATTACCAAAGACAGTTTTTTTGATTTCCACGAAGTTTCCAACGCGTACTTCGTCTCCAATAACTGAATCTGGGCGAATATGTGCAAATGGACCAACCGATACTTCTGTACCAAGCTTACTATCATGTACAGTAGATTGTCGAATTGTCGTACGATCTCCAATTTCACTATCGCGAATTACTGTATGCGGTCCAATTTCACAATCAGAGCCAATTACAGTGTTCCCCTCAATAATTGTTCCTGGATGAAGAACTGTATCACTACCGATAACTGCATCAGCAGAAATATAAGTGTTACTTGGATCAATAATTGTAACACCGTTTACCATGTTCTTTCGGTTGATACGGTTTTTCATAATAATTTCCGCTTGCGATAGAGCGACTCTGTCGTTAACACCTAACGTTTCGTCGAACTGCTCTGTTTGATAAGCTGATACGATATGACCTTCATTTTTTAAAATCTCAATAACATCTGGAAGGTAATATTCACCTTGCACGTTATCATTTGAAACTTTAGAAAGTGAAGCAAATAAAGCCTTATTATCAAAACAATACGTACCTGTATTGATTTCTTTAATAGCTAATTCTTTCTCATTTGCATCTTTATGCTCAACAATCTTTTCAACATGACCATTCTCATTACGAACAATACGGCCATATCCAGCAGGCTCTTCTATGTATGCTGTTAGCACCGTCGCCATTGCTCCTGCTTCTTTATGTTGCTGAAGTAATGCTTCCATTGTTTCAGCAGTTATTAGAGGCGTATCACCACAAATAACTAAAGTTGTTCCTTCTTCATTTGCAAGTACACTTGCAGCTTGATCTACAGCATGTGCTGTACCAAGTTGTTCTGCTTGTAATGCAAATTCACTTACGTTCCCTAGCTGTTCTTGTACCATTTCAGCACCATGTCCAACAACCGTTACAAGTTTCTGCAATCCTAATTGAGATACTTGATCGACTACGTGTTGTACCATAGGTTTTCCACATACAGGATGCAGCACTTTGTATAGCTTAGACTTCATACGTGTGCCTTTACCTGCAGCTAGAATCACTGCAAATCTGTTTGACATATAGACCCTCCATCGCAACCTATTTATCCATTAAAGATATTATCCTAAATCATCATATATTTCAAGAAACACATTTTAACTATTAAATTTTACCATAATTCTTATAAGATGTTTTACTCTTTAGTATCTTTTTTAAGAAATAAGCTATACTATTTAAAATGATTTTGAAAAAATTAGTAGTTTCTTCTTTTTATGTTAATAAATTATGCAGTTTCCAAATATAAAGCAAAAAAAAACAAACTCCTGTAAATGCTTACAGGAGTTTGCTACAAAATTATAAGGCTTTTTGTCAAAAGCCCTTTTCATTCGAATTTTACGAAGCACCTGCTTCTTCAAACTCAACCTCTTCTAACTCGCCTAAACGATGATACTCTGTTAAAACCGCATCTTGAATTTTAGAGCGTGTACCAGAATTAATTGGATGTGCAATGTCACGGAACTCTCCATCTGGAGTACGTTTACTTGGCATTGCTACAAATAATCCATTATTACCATCAATTACACGAATATCATGAACAACAAATTCATGGTCTAGAGTAATAGAGGCAATTGCTCTCATGCGGCCTTCTGTGTTTACGCGGCGTAATCTTACGTCAGTCACTTCCATCTTGTGTTCACCACCCTTTTCTAAATAAGCGATATATTTGTATAAATTCCACAAATTTTCTATTTCCCCTTTAATTTTTTAAAAATTTTTAAGATAAAAATTTTTAAAGTAGTTGAATATAGAGATTAGTGGAGGTTATCGCTTACAAAAGGTTACTTAACTAGGGCGATTACTTCAATTTCAACGGAAACATCTTTCGGTAATTTTGCTACTTGCACACAAGATCGAGCTGGTTTATGAGTAGAGAAATAAGAGCTATACACTTCATTCACAGCATTAAAATCATCCATGTCCTTTAAAAATACTGTTGTTTTTACGACTGTATCAAATGAAGCACCTGCTTCCTCTAATACCGCTTGTAAATTTTGAAATACTTGTTCTGTTTGTACTGTTACATCTCCTGTTACAAGCTCCCCATTTGCCGTCAATGGAATTTGTCCTGAGCTATAGAACATGTTATTTACAATAATCCCCTGTGAATAAGGTCCAATTGCTTGTGGTGCCTTGCTTGTTTGAACAACTTTCATACTTTTCACCCTTTTATTATTTATTTTACTCTTTAAAAATAGTGTACGAAAGGCAGTTTGTCCACCTATTTTATAATCTATAAATAAAATAAAAAAAGATAGAGCTATCTGCTCTATCTTTTATTCCGCCTCTACAAGCCCTTCATCAAATGGCGCAAGAGAATAATTCCCTTTTTCCACTTGAATCGTTTTTTCTTTCACATCAACTTCCGATAGACGAATTAATGATACAAAATTATTAATTAGTCGTTCTTCAATATCTGTGGATTCTACTAATACACCAATACCAACAACATTAGCCTTGAACTCTTCTAACATACTCATCATACCTTGAATTGTTCCGCCAGCTTTCATGAAGTCATCAATAATTAAAACATTCGACCCTTCTGGAAGACTGCGTTTTGCTAACGTCATTGTTTGAATTCGTTTAGAAGAACCCGACACATAGTTAATACTAACAGTCGGACCTTCTGTTACCTTATTATCTTTCCTTGCAATTACAACTGGTACATCTAAGTAATTTGCCACTGCATAAGCAAGTGGAATCCCTTTCGTTGCCACCGTCATAACTGCATCAATTGGTTGCCTAGCAAAAACAGAAGCAAACAAACGACCTGCGCCATTAATATGGCGAGGATTACTCAATAAATCTGTCATGTATAAGTAACCGCCAGGCAAAATACGATCTGGGTTTTCAAATAAGCCACAAAGCTCATCAATAATTAGATCTGCCTCTTCTTCACTTATATACGGTATATATTTCACTCCTCCTGCTGCTCCTGGTATCGTTTGCAATGTGCCGACCCCTTGTTGTTCAAACGTTTGCTTAATAATAACTAAATCTTCACTAATGGAAGACTTAGCCGATTGATACCTTTCAGCAAAAAAAGTGAGAGATACTAGCTGACGAGGGTTTTGTAGCAAGTAATAAGTCATATCGACTAACCTTGTACTTCTTCTAATTTTCATACTCTCACCTCAAATCACGAATATTCTAAACAAATCATAACGTATTATACGTCTTTATTCAAGCGTTTCTCGCTCTCCTAATAAACGTACCGCATAGACTTGTTCACAAAATCCTTTTAATCCGTTATAAATGCGATGCATTCGTGAATCATGGTGTACAAGTCCGAATACAGTTGGACCACTTCCACTCATTAATACAGCATCCGCTCCAAATCGCTTCATCTGTGATTTAATACGGGCAACTTCAGGATGCATTCCAAATGTTACATCTTCTAAAACGTTACCAACAGTATCACAAATTCCTTTATAATCACCAGAATTTATGACATCAACCATTTTATCTACATTTGGATGTGTAACTCGATTTAACTTTAAATTTCCATACACATCAGCAGTAGATACACCTATATGTGGTTTCGCTAAAATAACCCAACAAGAAGGCGGAGTCTTTATATGCTCAATTTTCTCTCCTCTTCCAGTGGCAATTGCTGTGCCTCCGTATACACAGAACGATACATCTGATCCAATTTCTGCGCCAAGCTCTGCTAACTCATCAATTGTAAGCCCTAAATTCCATAATTTATTAAGACCACGTAATGTCGCTGCTGCATCACTACTTCCACCTGCTAATCCAGCTGCTACTGGAATCGTTTTTTCAATAGTAATAGATACACCTTTTTTTACATTAAACTTCTCTTTTAATAATTTCGCTGCCTGATAAGCTAAATTTCGTTGGTCGTCTGGGACATACCGATTATGGGATAAAATTTCAATACGGTCTTCTGCTAATTCCGTTAGTTCTAGACGATCTGCTAAATCAATGGTTGTCATAATCATTTTCACTTCATGATATCCGTCTTGTCTTTTTCCCAGTACATCTAACGACAGATTAATCTTTGCTGGTGCTTTCACTAGTAGCTTCAATCTATTCACCCACTCTATGTACTCAATCTTTTATCGTTTATTTTACCATAAATTTATAGTAAGACGATGACACTTCCCTAATTATAACGAAAAGCATTCAGAATGAAACTACTTATGTAAAATGATGGCACCTTTTAGAGTACAAAAAGCCGAGGAATGTCTCCTCGGCTACCGTAGCATAGAAAGTATCTTAACTACTGGTTTCGTTTCATTAATTGCTGTTCTGCAATTTCTATAGCACGTTTCACCATGTTACCAGCATCTTTCGCACGAATTCCGCCCCATCCTTCTTTCTGAACAACATCATAAAAGCCAAGCTCTTTTGCTAGCTCTTCTTTAAATTGGTTTGACATGACACCTCTTCGTCTACTCAATGCAGAGTCCCTCCTTATTTTGCTACGGTATAGTTAGTATGCAAAATAATATAGCTTTTCATTTATGGGAATATATGTAATGATATACGGATTATAAAATGACCTCATTATGAGGGTCTCCATAAAATGTTAACTCTACTGTCTCTGTTAAAACATCTGCATAACTATAAGATACACGTTGCAACGCATCTTCTTGTTGATCCAATTGTACAACAAAAACGGAACGGTATGTTTCTGCTAGTACACCTGATTGCTCCACAGTTTTTCTTCTTCCACTATTTGCTTTTAACATAAGTCGTTGTCCAAGATGGTGATCTAATTCGCTTTTAATTTCATCTAAACGTTTTGACATATACTTCGCTACACCTCGCTGTAATTTAGATTGAACACTTAAAGCACGATATATCTATCCTAATTATTAACCGCGATTCACAGCTAATATCATCCTGCGTTTGAATAGATAGAAGAAATACTATATTGTAAAAGTCTCATTACGTAGTCTGTACGTTCTTACCTCTTTTTATCCAAATTCATTTAAATCCTTCCATACAAAAAAGCAAGATACATATGTATCCTGCTTACTCTTCGTAATGTTGAAAAGGTAATCCCGTTCGTAAAATCCCTCTCGTTTCAATTCCACCTAGTCCCTTTTCACCAGTAATTGTATTACGTACGACATCCCATACATTGACTCTCTCCATAAATGAAGTAAAACTAATTTTACCAACTACATATACAGGATCTAGTGCATGAATATTAATTCTAGATGGTGAACTAGCGAAATTGGCCCCTGCACGAATTAGTGCCTCAAAATGTGATTGACATGCCCCAGCAAAAATAACAAGTTGATCCAGTGATGGATATTTTTTTCGCACTTCACGAACAGCCTGTACAAAATGCCTTGAATGCCTATATGCCGCTAAATCTCCCTTCACTCCTTTTGATTTTGTATATGCATCATGCCCTGTAATAACGAGAATGTCTGGGCGAAAGTGATCTATTAAGTCTACTACTTTTTCATGCATCTCCGTTTCTTTACAATGAATACCTTGAACAGGAACGCCAATTTTGTTATATAAGTCTAAGCACTTGCGCAAATATAAAGGGTCTCCATCTATATGCAATACACGTCCCGGCATTTGAAAATAATTCACCTCACTTGTGTATCCACCAGTTGAAGTATGTTCATGCCTTTGTTTCATCAGTACATAATCTTGTTGAAACAAACGATACGTGCGCTCCATTGTTTCTTTCTCACGCTTCACCCTTTTTTTATGTTCTCTTTGATCTATACTAATTAAATCTTCAAGTGGCGCATCCGCCACCAGTCTAATTTCCTCTCCAAACAATATAGCTATCTCACCTTTTATTTCTATAATACGAAAAAGAATATCCCTCTTATGAGAATATCGTTCCACTAATTCTCCAACATGTAAAACCATTCTCCTACCTCCAAACTCATTAGGCCATCTTACCTGTTTTTAAAGTATGAATTTAGAGAGAGAAAGGTGACAAAAGGGACAGTTCAAGTTGAACTGTCCCTTTCATATTCTTATGATAATTTATGAAGAACTAATGCATTACTTAATGTTGCAAACTCTTCAATAGATAGCGTTTCGCCTCTTCGCTTTGGATCAATTCCTACTTCTGTTAAAATTCGATCCAATAACTCCTTATCTTTCGGGAAACCATTTAAATTATTTGATAAATTATTCATTAAAGTTTTACGGCGCTGTGCGAAACTTGCTCGTACTACTTCAAAGAAGAACGTTTCATCTGTCACCTCTACAACCGGTTTAGGACGCTTTAGAAGGCGGATAATTGCAGAATCAACGTTTGGCTGTGGTACAAACACTGTACGCGGTACAGTCATAACTGTTTCAACCTCTGTATAATACTGAATAGCAATCGATAAAGAACCATACTCTTTCGTTCCAGGTTTAGCAGCTAAACGATCTCCAACTTCTTTTTGCATCATAACAACAAATCCACGAACTGGTAACTTTTCTTCAAGCAATTTAAATAAAATTGGCGTTGTAATATAGTATGGTAAGTTAGCTACTACCATTACATCTTGCCCTTCTTCAAATTGCTCATTAAATACTTCATGTACATCTGCTTTTAGTACGTCTTTATTAATAACTGTAACGTTACCATATGGCGCTAACGTCTCATCTAAAATTGGTAATAGTCTTTGATCAATTTCAAAAGCCACTACTTTTTTAGCACGCTTTGCTAATTGCTCTGTTAATGCACCAATACCTGGTCCAATTTCAATTGCACCACTTTCTGAACCAATTTCTGCATGATCGACAATACGATTTAATACATTTGTATCAATTAAAAAGTTTTGTCCTAAACTTTTTTTGAATGAAAATCCATACTTTTCAACAATGTCTTTTGTACGATTTGGCGTTGCGATATCCTTCATCTTTTTTCCTCCTGTATTACTTGCTTATAAGCTTCTGCAAATGATTCCTTTGAAACTTGAAACATCTGTAATCGTTTATGTAACTGTTTTGCATTTGTATAACCAATCTTTAATAGCTTACCCATTCTTTCTCTGCGGCTCTTTGCCATTTCTCCGCCCACTAAGCCTGCATCGACTAAATCACTCCAACTAATTTCACTTGTGTAAGCTTCCATTTCTTCATGTATATTCTCTAGAGCGCGGCGAATCGACTCATTAGAAGCGTGTTCGATTCCAACACCCTTTTTCCTTTTAGCAAGCGCTTCTTCCTTCGGTAAAAAGGCATGCTTACAGCCAGGAACCTTGTCAGAAATAATTTTTCGAATACGCTCTCCAGGATAATCCGGATCTGTGAAAATAATAACTCCCCTTTTTTGCTGCGCTAATTTAACTTGCTCAATAACATGATCACCGATTGCTGAACCGTTCGTTTCAATTGTATCCGCATCAACAGCACGCTTAATCGCAACTGTATCATCTTTACCTTCTACAACGATAATCTCTTTTATTTTCATGCTTGCCTCCACACTCATTTCGTCTCTACTTAGTAAAACAAAAAAATGACGACTTTTCCATTATTATTTTCCCCATTCTTATATTTTAAAAAATAGAATAGAAAAATCTTTGTTCTCTGTCCTTATTGTAACACTTCATCATTCACATTTATTTTCTTCATCACTTCTACTAGTTTTTCTCAAAATAAAAAAGAACAGGTTTCCCCATTCTTTTTTATTCAACACCAAATAAAACTTTTGCATTTTTAGTTGTCATTTCTGCTACTTCCTCATAAGAAATTCCTTTTAAATTCGCAATTTCTTCTGCTACGAGTTTTACATAACTCGGTTCATTTCGTTTCCCTCGAAATGGGTGCGGTGTTAAATACGGACAATCCGTCTCTATTAACAATTTCTCTAATGGAATCTCCGTAGCAACCTCTTTCGGCTTCTTAGCGTTTTTAAATGTAACTGGTCCACCTAACGAAATTAAAAAGTTCATATCAACACATCGCTCTGCTACCTCTACGCTGCCGCTAAAGCAATGCATAATGCCTCCTACTTCAGCTGCATTCTCTTCTTCTAGAATATCAACAATATCTTGAGTTGCATCGCGGTTATGTATAATAATCGGCAATTTTACTTTTTTCGCTAATGCAATTTGTTTACGGAATACTTCTTTCTGTATTTCTTTTGGAGACTTATCCCAGTGATAATCTAAGCCCATTTCTCCAAGTGCAACGACTTTAGGATGAGAAGCAAGTTCTTCTAACCAAGCTAAATGTTCTTCTGTCATGTCGATTGCATCAACTGGGTGCCACCCAACCGCAGCGTAAATAAAATCATAGGCTTCAGCTAATTCCATCGCCTTTTTTATCGTTACTTCATCAAAACCAACAACAACTGTATAAGTAACTCCCGCTTCTTTCATTCGGGCAATAACCTCTTGCAAATCTCCTTCGAATTGCTCTGCATTCAAATGTGAATGTGTATCAAACAACATAATACATAACTCCTTTTATATTGAAATCAAGTTTATTCTACAAAAATAAGTTCTTTAATGACTTAACGATAACAATACTACAATCTTAATGCAAAAATAGAGAGTGTAAAAAGAAAAAAGACGCTTCACACATGTTACACGTGAAACATCTCTTTTCTTGTCTTAATTACTTGATTTTTGTACCATTTGGTAGATTTTGGTCAATTGATGCTAATGACAATACGCCATTCTCTTCACCCGCTAAAATCATACCTTGCGATAATTCACCGCGTAATTTTACAGGTTTTAAGTTTGTTACACAAATAACCTTTTTACCTTTTAAGTCTTCCGGCGAATAGAATTTTGCAATTCCAGAAACAACTTGACGCTTTTCTGTACCTAAGTCTAGTTGAATTTTTAACAGCTTGTCTGCTTTTTTCACAGGTTCAGCAGATAGTACTTCAGCTACGCGTAATTCTACTTTAAAGAAATCATCAATTGTAATTTCTTCTGCCTTCGGTTCTTCTTCTTTTTTCTCTTCTACTTTAGGAGCAGAGTTTTTCATTTGTTCTTTAATGTACTCTACTTCCACTTCCATTTCTAAACGAGGGAAAATTGGGTTTCCTTTTTCTACTTTTGTTCCAGCTGGAATGCAGCCAATTGTAGAGAGACTTTCCCAAGATTTATGAGCTTCATCAGTAAGGCCAAGCTGAGCAAACATCTTGCTTGGTGCTACTGTTAAGAATGGCATAAGCATAATACCTGTTTGACGAAGTACTTCTGCTAAATGAGCCATTACAGAGGCTAACTTTTCACGATCATTCTCATCTTTTGCTAATACCCATGGTTGTGTTTCATCAATATATTTATTCGTACGACTAACTAGTTGCCAAATAGATCCTAACGCTACAGAGAACTCCATATTCTCCATTGCTTCTTCTACTTTTTTCAAAGTATCTTGTGCAAACGCTACTAACGTTTCATCAAATTCCGTCACATTTGCTTTAAATGCAGGGATTTCTCCGTTAAAGTACTTATCAATCATAGCTACTGTACGATTTAATAAATTACCTAAGTCATTTGCTAAGTCGAAATTAATACGCTCCACAAATCCTTCTGGTGTAAATACGCCATCAGATCCAAATGGAACTTCACGAAGTAGGTAATAACGTAATGCATCTAATCCGTAACGATCGATTAATGTAACTGGATCTACTACGTTTCCTTTTGACTTACTCATCTTTCCATCCTTCATTAAAATCCAGCCATGAGCAAAGACTTTCTTCGGAAGAGGTAAATCTAATGCCATTAAAATTATCGGCCAATAAATTGTATGGAAACGAACAATTTCTTTCCCAACTAAATGCACATCTGCAGGCCAGAATTTTTTATATTTCTCTTCATTTGCTGTTCCATAACCTAACGCCGTAATATAGTTAGATAATGCGTCAACCCATACATAAATAACGTGTTTTGGGTTACCAGGAACACGAACTCCCCAGTCAAATGAAGTACGAGAAACTGCTAAATCTTCTAATCCTGGTTTAATAAAATTATTAATCATTTCATTTTTACGAGACTCCGGCTGAATGAAATGTGGATTATCTTCATAGAACTTTAATAGTCTGTCGACATATTTACCCATTCTAAAGAAATAAGATTCTTCACGAACAAGTTCTACATCATGACCACTATCTGGGCTTTTTCCTCCAACTACTTTGTCGCCTTCCATAATTGGATCTACTAATTGATGCTCTGTATAGAACGTCTCATCTTGTACAGAATACCAACCTTCATATTCATCAAGATAAATGTCACCTTGATCTACTAATTGTTTAAAGATTTTTTCGACAACATCTTTATGACGATCTTCAGTTGTACGAATAAAATCATCATAAGAAATATCCATCTTCTCCCAAAGCTCTTTAATTCCTGCAACAATGTTATCAACATATGCCTGTGGCGTAATATTTAACTCTTCTGCTTTCTTTTGGATCTTCTGTCCATGCTCATCAGTTCCTGTTAAATAATGCACATTATAACCTTGCATACGCTTATATCGTGCCATCGCATCTCCTGCTACTGTCGTATAAGCATGTCCAATGTGTAATTTTCCACTTGGATAATAAATTGGGGTAGTAATATAAAAGGACTTATTTTCCTCTGTCATTGTTTTGGACCTCCCGAATAACCTCATATGTATTTATAAACAGTATATCAAAAACTCATATATAAAGTGAAACTTTAATCAGTAGGGTTTTTGTTCCTCCCCACTAATTATTAGCCCACGTTAATTGGGCTTTTACGAGCAGCCCAAATCTAACTTATCTTCTTTACGCCAACCTAATTTTCAATTTAGGTCTTAATGCTCGATATCTTTATCATCTATTGCTCATATTTCAAAAAAATATACAATATCCACTTTAAATTTATTATTTTTTCAGAAAATAATGTAAATAATTGTGGAATTTCCTCTCAATCTATTATATATAAGAAATAAGAAATCTATAAATCTTTTTAAAAAATATAGAATTTAAGAATTGACGGAAATGTAAATGATTGGTATCATATGTCCATAGGGTATTTTGTCGAAAAATGACGAATCTAAAAATAGACTCGAAACTTATAAACTATTTATTTAGGAGGAAAAAAATTATGAAATCTACTGGTATTGTTCGTAAAGTTGATGAATTAGGTCGTGTAGTAATTCCAATCGAATTACGCCGTACTTTAGGTATTGCAGAAAAGGACGCTCTTGAAATCTATGTTGATGACGAAAAAATCATCTTAAAGAAATATAAACCAAACATGACTTGCCAAGTAACTGGTGAAGTATCTGACGGTAACCTTTCTTTAGCTGAAGGTAAAATCATCTTAAGCAAAGAAGGCGCTGAGCAAATCTTAAACGAACTTCAAGATTATATCGAAACAGCAAAATAAGCTTCTCAATTATGAGAAGCTTATTTTTTATCGACATGATAGATTTGATATACATCTCTTTTCGACAAATCTCGATCTTTAGCGACTGTTTTAATCGCTTCTTTTGAATTCATACTTTTTTCATTTATATAATATTCAATATGATCATATACCGAAAGAGATTCCCACCATTGTTCTTCTGGAGCAGGTTCTTCTGTTGAACCAGCTACTAAAATACAAAATTCACCACGTACTTCATTTTGCTTCGTCCACTCAATTGCTTCTTCGATTGTTCCTCGAATAAATTCCTCAAATTTTTTCGTTAACTCTCGACATAATACAATCTCTCTATTCCCCAACACTTCCTGCATCGAAATTAAAGTATCATCTAAACGATGAGGTGCTTCATAAAACATCATTGTAGTTTGTACATAACGAAGCTTTTCTAACTCCATCTTCCGTTCCTTTTTGTTTCTCTGCAAGAAACCATAGAAATAAAACTGCTTTGTTTCAAGACCGGATGCAATTAATGCTGTAAGGGCTGCATTTGCTCCAGGAAGCGGAATTACATGATATTGCTCAGCTACTGCCTCAACGACAATATCGTAACCTGGATCAGAAATACACGGCATACCAGCGTCACTAACAAGTGCTACATTCTTTCCATCCTCTAATTTCTCTAATAGTTTCTTCCCACTTACTTCTTTATTGTGCTCATGATAACTCGTGACAGGTGTTTCAATTTCAAAATAATTACAAAGTTTTTTCGTTTGTCTCGTATCTTCAGCAGCAATTAAATCAACTTCTTTTAAAATTCGGATTGCACGAAATGTCATATCTTCTAGATTTCCAATAGGAGTTGGTACTAAATATAAAACTCCCTTTTCATTTTGTTGAAAGCTTTTTTGTTGCCACATAGCGTTCTCCTTTTTGCATATATGCCTCTTTTTGTTTTCTCGTTAATTGCTTAAAGTAATACTCCGCTTGCATAGCTGTACGCTTATCATCGTGGGTCTCTACATATTTTAAAACGACAGGAAGCCTGACGCGTGTATACTTAGCCCCTTTGCCGCTATTATGAGTCTGAATTCTCTTTTCTATATGGTTTGTATATCCAGCATAATAACTTCCATCAGAGCACTCTACCACATAAAAAAAGTGCTTATTCTTCTCCATATAAAATTGAACGTAGCTCCTTTGTATATTCGTTATTGTTCTCATATACAACGAGAGGCGGTAAAATTTTCAAATCTGCATTTCCATCCTTAATTCCTTCAATTAACAATGTATTTGCTTCTTTTCCAACCTTAGGATAAACAAATTGCACACGCTTTGGTTCAATTTTATATTTACGCATTAATGTGACAATGTCTAGTAATCGCCCTGGACGATGTACAAACGCTACTTTCCCACCTTGTTTTACTAACTGACTACTTGCAGATACAACATCTTCTAATGTACACATAATTTCATGACGAGCTATCGCTAAATGTTCATTCATATTTTTCTCTGAAGTTTGAGGTGTTTGAAAATATGGTGGATTACATGTAACAACATCATATTGATGACGCCCAAGTTTCTCTGGCATATCTTTCAAATCTCCATGTATGAGGTGAATTCTTTCTTCCAACCCATTGTATTGAACACTTCTTACTCCCATATCATATAAGCGTTCTTGAATTTCCACACCAGTAATATTTCCTTTTGTTCTTGTACTTAATAGAAGGGGAACAACCGCGTTACCTGTACACAAATCAAGTAAATTCCCCTTTTGAATTGGTACCCATGCAAAATCTGCAAGTAAAACGGCATCTAAAGAAAAATTAAATACTGATGGGCTTTGTATAATCTTCATGTCTTGTGCTAATAAGTAATCTAAACGTTCATCTTCATATAAATTCATATACTGCTCCTTTTCTTACCCTTAACCTACCCTATTTCATGTATAAAAAATTACCTTTCCAATTATAATTGGAAAGGTAATTTCACTTTTTATTTAAGAATGAAAGACAGAACAAACAATCTCCCTCTTTACGTACACTTCCATAATGTAGATTGCAAATATGAAAACCTTCTTGATATAGTCTCGCTAAATTGTCATAGCCTTCACCAATATCTGTTTTCGGCTTCACTTCTTTACGTTTTTGAGTTTTTTGTTTTTCTTTATTCTGCACTTCTTCAAAACGGTGTCGCAAATTGTTATTTTCCATTTTTATATGTTGGTTTTCTTCCAACAACTCTGCAAGATGCTGTTTTAACTCTCCCAACTGTTTATATAAATGTCCAATTTGCTCTTCCATACTAGAAACCGATTCAAAAATATCTTTTTTCTCCACAAGCACCCACCTCATTAATCTGTGGTTTGACTCGAAACGACCCCTTTATTCACTAACTCATCTAACGTATATTCTACTATCCGTTCCTTGTCTACTAGTTCCACTTGAATTAATCTTTCTAAAATATTTAATCCGATAACACGGCCAGTACCATGCGGGGTTTGTATACGTTGATCTAAATCAGGAAGTTGTTCCTTTGCTGCCTCATATTCATCATTCTCATATTTTAAGCAACACATTAAGCGACCACATAAACCAGAGATTTTTGCAGGATTTAATGATAAATTTTGATCCTTTGCCATTTTAATGGATACAGGTTCAAAATCCCCTAAAAAAGTAGAACAACAAAGCATACGACCACATGGACCAATACCACCTAGCATCTTCGCTTCATCACGAACACCAATTTGTCTTAGTTCAATTCTTGTTCTAAAAATTGCGGCTAAGTCCTTCACTAGTTCGCGGAAATCGATCCGACCATCCGCAGTAAAATAGAAAATAATCTTATTACGATCGAATGTATACTCTACATCTACAAGTTTCATATCAAGATTATGCTCTACTACCTTTTGTTGACAAACTTGATATGCTTCTTTGGCAGCATGTTTGTTCTCTTCAACAATGGTACGATCATTTTCATTTGCAATACGAATAACCTTTTTTAGCGGTAATACAACGTCGTTTTCATCAACTTGTTTTTTGGTAATAACTACTTTTCCGTATTCAATACCTCTTACCGTTTCTACAATGACAAACTCATTTTCAGAGATATCGAACTGGTTTGGATCAAAGTAATATACCTTTCCGGCCTTCTTAAAGCGAACACCTACTACATCATACAAAACGGTCATCCCTCCTGCAACCGCAACACTAACTGTTCGAACACAAGCTGCGCATTTACATTAGCGTTGATTCTATTTTTTGCCTCTAATATATTAAAGAGAGCTGATACAATGCGCTTCTGAGCATAGGAAAACGATTCAAACATCTCTTTCTGCTCATGAAAAACAAGACGATCTTCTTCTCCAAGTTGAACATATAATAAATCCTTATAAATAAGGAGTAACATATCTAAACCTTGCTGTAATTGTTCTTTCTCTCCAAAGTGTTTTCCCCATTTTTCTTGTACAAAAAAAATAGAGGTTTTATCTTTTTCGAGCGCTTCACATAATTTTATCACTAAAGCTCGTGCTTGTGCAAACCATTCATCACTACATAAAGCTAAAGCTTCATCAAAACTATTTGTAAGTTGAGCAGCAAGTGTCGATAAAGATGCTGTAATCCCTTCATCCTGTAATCTTCTAATTAAAGATTCCGTAGGTAACGGTCTAAACGTAACAACTTGGCAGCGAGATAAAATCGTATTTAAAATTTGATGACTTTGTTCAGTAAGTAAAATAGCAGTTGTATCACTACTTGGTTCTTCTAAAAATTTCAAAAGTGTATTTGCCGCATTTGCTGTCATACGATCTGCGTGCTCAATAATATATATTTTTTTATTTGCCTCTAATCCTGTTTTGGAAAACTCTTCTTGTAAATCATGAATTTGCTGCTTCTTAATAGATAATCCGTCTGGTTTTACAATATGTAAGTTAGGGTGGTTACCTGAATCAATTCGCTTACAGTTTGTACATACATGGCAGGGCTCTACTCCATTCCGCTCAGAACAGAGGAAACTCTTTGCCATTTGAATTGCTGTCGCAAACTTTCCTGTCCCTTTCCCTCCCTCTAACAAGTAAGCGTGGGATATACGCTCTTTTGCAATGCTATTCATCAACATTTTTACACCGATGGGTTGTATAGCAGAAAGCTGCTCCCACGTCTTCGTCATAATGCATACCTCACTTATTTCATTCTTTCCTTCTATTATAACAATTTATCTTCTATAATCTGAACAACTTCTTCTATAAGTTTTTCCATCGGTTGATCAGCATTTACCAATACAATACGATCCGAGAAACGTTCTACAACTTGTAAATACCCTTCGCGCACACGTTTATGGAAAGAGATATCTTCCATATCTAGTCGATTTACTTCACGTCCTGCATCTTTTTCAATCCGAGCCAAACCAACCTCAGGCTCAATGTCTAGATAAATTGTTAAACTAGGCATACAGTCCTCTGTTGCGAAACGATTTATTTCAAATACCTTATCCATACCCAATCCTCTTGCATAGCCTTGGTATGCTAAAGAGCTATCTATAAAACGATCACATAACACGAGGTAGTTCTCATTAAGTGCTGGCATAACTTTTTCTACTAAATGTTGTCTGCGCGCAGCAGCATAAAGAAGCGCTTCTGTACGTGCTTCCATCATCGTATATTCTTGTTTATGTAAAATCGTCCTAATGTCCTCAGAAATTGCAATACCGCCTGGTTCCCTTGTCGCCATTACCTTTTGTGCTTTTTGTTCAAAATATGGCAATAAGCTTTTAATTAACGTTGTTTTACCTGAACCTTCTGGGCCCTCAATTGTTACAAATAATCCCTTCATCCTAAAACCTACTTTCTATATCATACACTTTCATATATTTCGTATTACCTTGAAAACGAGCTCCTGCTCTTTCTAAATACATAATTTGCTCTTTATGCTCTGAAGTAATTCTCTCTCCATACATAATTAATGGAATTCCAGGTGGATACGGAATCACCATTTCCGCCGCTATCATTCCAACAGCATCTTCTATAGATACTATCTTTGTTTCATATCCGTCTAGTTGTTTATACGTATACGGTAAAAGAGAGAATTCACCATTATAAGTATAACGAATAGATTCCCTCTTGTCTTTCACCTCATAATGTTGCAATGCTACTCGGATCATCTCTATAACCTTCATATATCCCTCATTTACTTGTAAGGGTAAAATAAATAGGACATTGTACGGATCAGCCATCTCTGTATATATACCGACCTTTTCAAATACAGACTGTAATTCGTACCCTGATAACTGACAACGAGTTTGTACGGTGACCTTTAACTCATCTTGCAACGGATATTCTAAAATGGCGATTTGGGGAATAGAACGTAATTGTTCCTTAAATCTTCGTAAAAACTCAACAATTTCACTGTGACCTTCTTCTTTTATACGCGCCATTGTAAAGCGTGCTATATCCAAGGAAGCCATAATTGGATACGATGGACTACTAGATTGTAGCATACTTAAATAAGTAGTAACCTTATCTTCGTCTACTAAATGACTATTTATATGTAAATAGGAACCCATTGTCATTGCGGGTAATGTTTTATGTGCAGAATGAACTACAATATCTGCACCATATGTTAATGCTGACTTCGGAAATGGTTCTCCCAAACATAGATGTGCCCCATGTGCCTCATCTACCAAAACAGGGATTTTATGTGCATGTGCAAAAGCGATGCTTGCCTCTAAATCCATCCCCATACCATAATAATTAGGATGCGTTAAAATAAGTGCTTTCGCATTTGGATACTTTCTAATTGCGTTCTTAATAATTTCATTACGAACTCCCACTGGTACGTTATAAGCTTCATCAATCCATGGATCTAAAAAAATGGGATTTGCTCCCGCAAGTTTTAAACCATTAATAATTGATTTATGACAATTTCTTTGTACAAGAACAATATCATGTTCCCCGCAACAAGACAAAATCATTGCTAAGTTCCCGACTGTTGAACCATTAATTAAAAAATAACTTCTCTTTGTATTATAAACTTCAGCCAATAATTGTTGTGCCTCATCTATACATTCAAACGGACTATGCAAATCATCTAGTCCTGCTAATTCAGTTACATCAATAGATAGAATACCTTTAAACTCTCTTATTGCCTCCTGAGGGAAGTTTAAACCATTCTTATGACCAGGAACATGAAAGGATAACGGCCCTCTTTCTTTAAACTCTATTAACGCCTCATATAAAGGCATACGATTTTGATTCATCTACATCTCTTCCTTATTATTCATTCTCTATCTATTATACAGAACAAAAAAAATAATAGGCATATGCCTATTTAAAAATATGATACTTCTAATTTTCGAAGCTGCTTTAAATAATATATATATTTCGGATCATCTGTCTCTGTATTCACCATATCCTTTTCACATTCATGGCATATTAAATTATTATAAACATATATACCTTCTTTTCTTTTTGTCTCACAAACAATACAAACTTCACTTTGTAATGTCATAATCTTCCCTCCCTATTTAAGTGAACCTATTTTATACTTCTAATCCTTAACAATTTACAGAAAAATATACACCCATCTTTTATATAATATGATTAACTCTTGGGCAACGTGTTTGTATTTCCATTACTTCTTTCCCATTCTTTTTAACAATACAAAAAAACACAAGTCAAATGACTTGTGTTTTTAGTTGCTTGGCGACGTCCTACTCTCACAGGGACAAGGTCCCAACTACCATCGGCGCTAGAGAGCTTAACTTCCGTGTTCGGTATGGGAACGGGTG
>NZ_WEIJ01000018.1:0-52069 GCF_009183795.1 Bacillus sp. B1-WWTP-T-0.5-Post-4 | reverse complement strand
TCGTAACCGATATCAGCTAGCTTGTCTAGCAATAATTTCAGATCGACAACGATTGTTGCGCCGTGCATTTGACTATTTCGATCCGTTGTGGTGTGCGATCCCTCGACCGCACGACATGTAAGTTCGGCTTCTTCAATCCTTTCGGGCTTTCCCCATATATCGAGATCTCCGACCGCCCTTCGTCTAGTGACTGTTTGTTTTAATGGTACGATTGCCATTATGTAAGCCACCCCACATTTCGACCCGATACGTGTAGATCGTCGTTTACTTCTTCGATAAGCTCTACTACACTGTCAGGTATAAGATCCTTTAGCGATTGCCCTACCGCACTAGATACATTGTTTTCTTTGAACGTGAAAGAACCTACGCCTGTAACGCTGAATGATGCGATTCCTTGTTGCTGCATCTTGTTCGTGTCATTGTAAACGATAGCTAGGTACGCAGCGAATTCGTAAACTGCTTTGTCGGGGATCGTATTTCCCTTGAATTTCTTTTCTAGCGTCCTACCTGCCGCATTCATAAGGCGAACTTTCTTTGCTTCGTCGGCATCGTGCCAATCTTCGTTACTAATTACGTAAGCGTCGATGTGTTCCGTTGCTGCTGCAATTCTATCCATCTATCACGACCTCCCGTATACGAAAAGGCGACTAGAGCCGAAGCCCTAGCCGATCAGTTTCGATTATTTTTTAGCTGCTGCGCGTGCCGTAGTTGCTTTAGCAGGTGCTTTCTTGCCAGTCGCAAGACCTACGATTTTAGCGTGTGCCGCTTCTTGTAAGAACTCTAGCGTGTACTCGCCGACGATCATACCTTGCATGTAATCGCCTTTCTTACCTAAGTAAGTGTGAGCGAATTCACGCGTTTGTAGTGGACGGATATCGATACGGTTTGCATCGATGATTAATACCTCACCCGCAGGCATGTTGTTATTTAATAAGATCTCAGCGTTACCGAAGTCAGATACGTAGTGGTCTACTACTTGTCCGCGTCCGTTATCTTGACGAGTTAAACGGATTTGAGCATTGCCGAATTGTGAGATCGCGATCTTTTGCGTAGCGCCTACTACGATCTTGTAGTTACCGCCTTGATTGAAACCGCTCGCTTCGAAGATCATGCGGAAAGCATCGATTAAGTGCTCGTCAGAAATCGCAGCACCACCCGCAGGGATAACGTTTGTTTCGATGAATGAGCGAATACCGCGCATCATACGTTTGTTACCTTGCTCGTACTTGATACCGTTGATTACCGCTTTTTCTAATGCTAGCGCTAATTCTAGTTGTTTCTTTTGTTTCTCTTTTTCGTACTCGTTGTCAACGCCATATTGAGCGACTGCCATTGCCGTACCTGTGATTTCTACAGTTTCGTCGAAGATTTGCGTAATATTAGATACGCGCTTACGTGGTTTGTGACGACCGTCGCGAGCGTCTGATCCTTCTTCACCCTCTACGAACATTACTTCTACCACTTCGCCTACTTCCGCAGTACCCGCAGCAGTATCAGCGTAACCACGAACTACTGTTAACTTCTCGCCTTCGACTTTAGCTACTAAGATCAACTCTTCGCCGATACGAATTACTTGACGAGATCGGAATGCTTCGCCGCTTTCTACTTCTACAGTTGTGTCGTCAGCAGTTAGAGCTTTTGTCAATGCGCTCTCTTGTGCGAACATTTCATCTTCGAACCATACGTGCTCGACGTTCGTTACTGTGCTACCGAATTGAATTAGGTTTAACATTGGTGTTTGTAGTGGATTTAATAGTAAAAATTCATCTACTACCGATTCTTTCTTTCCTACTAAGTCCTCTGTATAGATCTTTGTCATTTATAAAACCCCCTGATATTTTTGTAATAGAAAAAGCCGCCCACAAAAGGCGACTTGATTTGATTTGTGATTTATGTTAAAGGCTTAACGCCCTAACTTCTTTTTCATTTGCGCATACTTGACCTTATCTTCGATGCGACCGTAACGGCGAACATTTGCCGCTAACTCTTCTAGAATTTGCTCGTCAGTCTTTTCGAGTGGTTTCTTCGCACCATTCGAAGCGCCGCCGATTTCCTTCTGCTTTACTTCTTTTTCCTTAACTAAGTAAGGGCGATCTTTCGCTAGCTTTTCGACGATCTCGGCAATCTTTTCGACTTCCGTTTCGTCATTAACGCCCGCTAACATTCGAGCATCTTGTAAATACTCTTCGGGAATGTTTGCTGCTTTCGCTGCTGCGTTGAATGCGTTCGTCACTTTCATGTCACGATCCGCCTTCTCTAATGCTGCGATGCGTGCTTGTGCTGCTGCGATCTCTTCGTCTTTCTTCGCTGCAATCTCTCTCGCCTTTTCTAGCTCGTCCAGTTTTGCGAGACGTGCTTCTTCGGCTGCTTGATCTGCCGCTTCTGCTTTCGCTTTTAATTCGTCGTAATCTGCGAACTTTTCTTTTACCTTGTTCTTATTACGTACGATAAGTGCGTCTAGTTCGGATTGCTTTAGTGTGACAACTTTTTCGTCGTCTTTAAGCTCGTCCGTTTTGATTTCTTCTTTGATTTCCTCTTCGTGAGTTTGGTTATCTAATTTCTCTGTCATTCTGATACCCCCGTTTTAAACCCGTCGGTTATAAATTCTGATGCTTAACCCCGTCGTAAGGCTTGTTTCTTATCTCTTTCCTCATACTATAGGTACGACTAATCGATCGTTTGTTGTATACATTGCGTAAACTTTTTAACTTTTTTCTTCATTTCTTAAATTTGGATCGCGTCCGCCTGCTTTTTCCGCAGCTTCTCCGATAATCTGCTGCCTTTTCGCAAGTTCCTTCGAGTGATCGTCTAGTTTGTCGTAATCACGAAACGGCACGATATGATGTTTGCAATTCGGATGGAAAATCTGCCCTGTTGCTTTCAACTCGTCGTACGTGGGGTATGACCCTTCGGCTTCGGCCTTTAGTTTAATGATCCGCCCTTGATGGAATCGACACGCATCTTTTGTAGATCCGTTGAATGAGATCGTCGCATAATAAGCGCCTCGACTGATCGCCTCGTTTTCCGTAGCTTGTTTTTGGATCTCAGTTAGTTTCGTACGCGCTAGCATTTCCGTATAGCGCTCGACCGACCAACGGCGACCGCCCTTGTCGATGATCCCAGTATCAACGCAATATTTAAGTTGCTGCTTTAGCTCGTTGATCTTTTCTTTCATCTGATCCGACATAACGGTAGAATTACGAGACGTTGCGATCCCTGTCGCTATAACCTCGGCTGATACGGCGCGTATACCTCGCTGCATTTCCGTAGCCATGTTATCGGTAATCGCAAGAACGTTTTTCATCGTGTCCGCTGCTGCTACTCGTGCCATATCTGCGTTTGTCTGACTAAATCGAGCAATTCGATAGGCAGCTTCGATCGTGTCCGCGTATCCTAGCGCATGTAGCGTTTGTGCGATTCCCTCTTTCGCAGCAAGTGGGACATTTTCTTTGATCCACTCGGCCGCTTCTTTGTCTACCTTGATAAGCTCTAATTGAATATTATGCATAAGTGCAATTCCAGTCGCTCTATTCAGATCAGCGATTTCCATCTGATCGATTTGTGCCTGCATGTTCTGTAATGCCCGTCTATAAATGCGGACAAGCCGCCCAACGTTATATACGTAAGACGGCTCGATTCGCTTATCATTCATTTACTTTTTCGTCCTCTTCATTCATTGGAAGATCTAGTTCGATTTCGCTTTCTTCGTTGAAGACGTTAGGCGTTGCAGGCTTTAACGCTTTTTCATCTTCTAGAATTCTATCGACTACGGCCTTCGCTTGAATGTCGTCTAGACTATCCATTTCTTTGATAGCAGTTAATCGATCGATCGTAGGAAGACCACCAGTACGGATCTGCATGATTTCCGCTTGCTCTTTCTCGTTCGCAGGCAATCCGTCTCTCCATCTGATTTTCGGGTAAATCGCTTCGTAATGCTCGAATGATCCTTCGTTTGCGTAGTTCTCTAGTAACTGGGCGCAATATAACGAGTCTCTGAAAGCACGGTCTACGTTCGTACGAACACGTTTGACTTTCGATAGGATCGGCATAAATCTTGCTTTGATAGCTGAACCGTCCGTATGTGACGTCCCAGTCCCGCCGACGTTACCGATCGATGTACCGAATAACCATTGTGGCGTCTCTGAGATTTGGAAAACTAGATTGATTAACGTCTCTAGTTGCTTGAACGCGTCTGTTAGCTTTCCGTCCCACGTCATATAAGCGGGTGCGACTTCTCCGTCTCTTACTGGAATATAACGGCCACCCCACGTAAGATTGACGTTTTGTAAGTCTACGCCGTATGCGGTAGGATCGCTATGTTTCATTAAGATATAGTCGATCTGAGTTAAGCGGTCATTGATCGCATAGATTAACGATTTGACTTTCTTCGTTGTACTAATGCCTCGCCAGTGTGTATCGGTTGCCTTGTACGGAATATGTCGTACTAGGATCATAGGTACGCCCGTTTCTACTACTCTGAAACCTTCGTGTACTTCGTCTAAAATCTCATATTGTGGCTGATTAATGCCGTACTTCGTAATGATGTTGGGTTTCGAGGATAGTCGGAATCTTCTATAATGAATGTATCCTGCGATATGTCGTTCTACATTCAGATATGGCGTTTCGCTTCCGTCCTTTTGTATAACCCATTCGATCGCCGCAATATTTACGGCCTTGAATTTCTTCTTTGATCCTCGCGCTAACTCAGGGAATACAGTCGATGGATCTTGCGACTCGATGATCGCTTCCATTTCGACGCCCTTCGGAATGTACGGAAGTTCGCTAAAGTCTTGACGGTATGAGAAATACGTCTTAATGAACGAATCCCCTCGGAAACCTGCGCCCACGACTAATTCTTGACCTAACGCAGAAAGATCGTTCTCTTCTACGATTGCGGATAATCGCTGCTGCTCGATCGAATCGGGATCTAGGCCACTTTCGAACGTTGGATCTTCGTTAAACATAAGATCAGCGGGCTTGTGGACGATAATGTCGAGAAGATTGACCGCTAGATATAACGAATTTAATCGTTCTGCGTGCGGTGTATCCTTTAACATTTCCTGCGCTCGCTTAGGTAGCGTTTTGAATTCTCCTTCATACAGTCGCTTACCTGTCTCGTAATCTGCTAGACGCTCTAGATCGTCCGTCGGCGGAAATAGCTTCCCGACTTCGAATAAGGTGTCATTCGGTTTGAATTCCGTTTCTTGTGTGCTATCGTGCTTGTCATGAAAATTATGATTCGTCATTCTATCGCCTCCTATATAAAAAGAGCGCCCTTATAGAGCGCTGCAATTAAATAACCGTGCCTTCGTAGTACACCTTTTCCAGTTCGTGAACATGTACATCGAAGTTATACTTCTCTAATGCTTCGCGACCTTCTAAGAATGCATGACATGATTCGGTTAACATGATATTTCGTGGTAGATCCGTATTATCGTCGAATAAGATTACTGGACGTTGTACGGCCGATGCTGCTCCTAGTTCCCAGTTTGTGCCGCTATCAGTCGAATGAACTGCGACAACGATATCGCACTTTAAGATCTCATGACAGTCGTTTAAATACGTAGCTTTTCGCCACTCTACCGATCCGAATTCTAAATGTTCATTTTGATGTTCGCGAGGGCTAAATACTTCTAGGCCTTTATCGCGTAATACCTTTTCTACGAATGCAACGCATTCGATCTCTTCGTCATTGAAGAACGGCGATGCCAGGTAGACTTTTAACGGTCGTTTCGGTAATTTAAGAACATTGTTATGATTAACGTAAGATGCTTTGATTTTTGCCATATTTAACAACCTCCGATTTTCATGTTAGGGAAGACCGCCCGAAGGCGTATCTTCCCTACATGTACATAAACGCTAGACTATAACCAAATAGGCTTATCTCGCATAACGGATCGTGGACGTGCGACGTGCTCTACAGACATTTGAAGGGCGTCGGCAGAATCTACATAGTCACCGTAAGGATATGCGTCTAGCTGATCTAGTAATAGTTTGTGATGTCTATTAAAGATCAACGTTTTGTTAACACAATACGGCTCTAGTGACTCGATGCGCTGCTCTTTCGAAGACTTGTGCCCTTTAACGTCGATTACTTTCGTAGAATACAATCCCTGACGTGGCAACTCTTCTTGTAATTGACGGTAGAACTCGTGCTGCGCGTTGATCGTCTCGACGACGAGTAGGTTTGGTCGATATGCTCGCACACGATCGATAATGCCCTTCATGAACTTGTGCGGCGGCTCTTTGGTTGCATACTCGTCCAACACAAAAATACGCCCTGACGCTTCGTGACGTCCCGTTATTACTAACGAGTTGTAACACGAGCGGGCGCTTTTACCCATTGCGATATCCCACGCGGCCGATATTGACATATCGCGTAGTCTATACGTTTCCCCGTCGTATACGCAGGCTCTTTCGCCCGTGAAGTGATCGAAGTCGTATACGTAATACCCGAATTGATCCGTAAAGAAGAACTTTTCATCTTCGCTAAATGCGCGATTTCGATACTCTGAGTTAAACGTCTTCGTACCCATATTCGCTTTACGCTCCATTAACGCTTTATACGTCCAACGCCATTCCCACGCGGTTTCAACGCCTAGCATCATCGCAGTTTTATTCTTTTCGTAAAACTCTTCGGCCTCGCCGTCCGTACCATGCAGGTATTTATCGATGTACTCTTCCCACATCTTCGGAAATTTTGGCTCGGAAACGATCGCATCATAGAAACACGGTCGGAAATCTCGGCGCTTTAATACGTGCGCTAGTAATCCAGTCGCAGAAACCATCGTACCTACTAGAATGTGATTCGTAGTTTTCCCGCCGATCGGTAATACAACGGCGTTATACCAGTCGATCAGCTTTTGTCGAGCTTCTTTAGTACCTTCGTTATTCATAGATGATGGATCATCGACCACGCACGTTGTCGGTCTCAGCGCGCCGTGACGTTTACCACGTAATTGCTTCCCTGATGAACTCGCCTCGACTAATTGATTCGCTCGCGTAATGAAAGAAGACTCATTATCGCGTTCGTTTGCCATTGGGTTTTCATATAGAAGTAATCCGAAGTCCTCGATCAGCTTCTTATTGAATTTAAGCTGCTTATTACACCACCCGATCAACTTTTTCGATAGATCGTCGGTTTCCGAAATTACTAGTATGTAACGATGCGATAACTGACGAAATACTAAGCCCTTCAATACGTACGCATTCGAGAAGATACCCGACTTCGAGTGTCCACGAGGCGCGGCGATCGCTAGGTTTGTACCTGTTCCCGCGTCTACATCGTCACATAATCCGAAGAACTCGCGATGTATTCCCGCCATTTCGTCAAGACCTTGATGCGGTGTACCATCGTCAGAATTTTGAATAATATTATCATCATTTTCGGGGTTGCATTGATCCGATAGATATTCCATCGTAAAGAATGCGTTATCTACTTCGGCGCGGTGAACGCGCTCTAGTCGAACGAGTTCGTTTTTCTCCCGCATCATCATATCGATATGGTATTCGCTTGCGTTTCCCGATTCGTAAAGATCTAAAAGAGAAGAAAGGCGATC
Source organism: Bacillus sp. B1-WWTP-T-0.5-Post-4 (assembly GCF_009183795.1). Taxonomy (NCBI): domain Bacteria; kingdom Bacillati; phylum Bacillota; class Bacilli; order Caryophanales; family Bacillaceae; genus Bacillus; species Bacillus sp. B1-WWTP-T-0.5-Post-4. The sequence continues at coordinate 44,510 of NZ_WEIJ01000018.1, read as the reverse complement.
TTTTACGATCGCAATCCTTTCCGCTCTTTCTTCGCGATTTAAAAACTTGCTGCCGATCCACATTATAGATCGCCTTCTTTCGCGCTCTGCGTCATAGCTTTGATTTCCTCTAATTCTTTCGCTAGATCCGCGTTGCTGCGAGCGCCGTCCGTCGTATTGTCTTCGATAACTTTCTTATCAGTAAGTAACGCATGACGTCGGAAGTATAAGTCGATACCTTTGATCGATGGTTGTGCGCCGCCGATCGTACGCATTAACTGTTTATATACGAACGGTCTCATTTCGGCTAGAAACTCGTCCGCGATAATGTTCTTATAGTCGATGAATGCTTTGTTTTTCGTGCGCCATTTGTACAGGCACATGCGAGTAATCCCTAGTTCGTTCGCGATTTCCTCCTGCGTCTTGCGATCTTCGTCCATCGCTAACTCGTTTTCGACTAACATAAAAGCGGCTTCGCGCTGCTTTAGATTTAACCTTGATTCTAGTTCTTTTTTACTTGCCATTATAAAACCCCCTTAATTTTATTTAAAAATCCGTTGACACCCTCGCGATATCATGAAATAATGAATGTCACAAAAAAACGGAACACGATACATTCAGGAGGTCAACAAATATGAAAGAAGTACAACCAATCAGAAATAAACGCAATATCAACAAAATGAAACGCGCCCTACACGGTCGTAATAAATTGCTTTTCGTTTTAGGAATTAATTTAGGTCTGCGAATCTCGGATCTGCTTTCGTTAAAAGCGTCGGACATTTATACGCCTAGCGGCCGTTTTAAGTCTCATATCGAATTGATCGAGGCCAAAACGAAAAAACGCCGCAAATTGACGATCAGCGACGCAGTTAAAAAAGAGATCAAAGATGCAGGAATTAAGGGATATAGCGAAGAATACCTGTTTCCTTCACGCAAGGGATCGAAGCCGATCGGACGCGTACAGGCTTATCGAATTCTTAACGATGCTGCGGATCGCGCAGGATTAAGCGAGATCGGTACGCATACACTACGTAAAACATTCGGTTACCACGCATATAAAGGCGGCGTCGATATTGCGACATTGCAACGCATTTTCAATCATTCGAGCGAAAAAATTACGCTACATTATATTGGAATCACGCAAGATACAATCGACGAAGTGTATAACACGGTTTCACTATCGTTGTAATAGAAAAAGCGCTACCCACGACGGGCGGCGCTTTATTTGCGTTTATCTCTTCATAATATAGGTACGACTAGCTACGAATTAATTGTATACATCGTGTAAACTATTCTATTTACCCAGCAATCTCGGGCTTTTATGTATATTGTATTATTTAAATAATAATCCATGTGACGTTGGTGTAACATGGCTAGACGTCACACTAACTAGAACTATTAATAAACGATAGCTAGTATATAAATATATCTGATCGTAATAAATTACTCTCAGGGATTACGCAGCAAGTACATAAATGAGGCAAGAAAGGCCGACTAGACTGCGTATATTAAGTAATAAAAGATAATGGGCGATAGATTATGCGTTAATTACGATAGAAAAGAATGCGCTAGAAAATACGATATATCTCTTAAATTCCTCATATTCGCTTGTATGACGTTTTATGCACTAGGAATACGATAGGTCTCGAAATGTAGTTAATATCGCTAATTTAGCTAGTTGCGTAATTATAAACGATAGATATGCGTATTTGATCGTTAGGAAGTCGATAGGATCATAAAAAGAGGATTTTCGGTAGGAAGCCGTCGGGATCGTTGGGATTCGATAGGATTTCACAAATTATATTGAAGTAGGTTGTGTGTATGAGATCGGAAGGTGCTGCGCTAGGATCAACGCCCTGAGTTAAAAATGGTGCGCGCTTTTTGAGAACCATTGCTGCGGGGGTGGTCGCCCGTGGGCTTGGGGGGATTCGAAAATTTTCGATTTGGGATTCGGTTTTTTGAATGTGATATTCAATTAGATGAATAAAGAATGCAACAGAATGATATTTTGTTACTTTCAAACTTCTCTTTTAAACGTTGATTTAAAAGCATTCGAAAGACTTTCACAATCAATTTAATTCGATAAAAGTTTTATGCACAAAAAGAAACGTTGATTTAATGCCATTCTTTTAACGCAAGAATTTTCAATCGAATGCATAAAAGAATGAATAAAACTTTCGACTCTTCTTTTCAACCCCCTGAGTTTTGAAGTTCTTCTTTCTCAGCGAAGTTTGTTGATGAATTCAATCGCAAATACTTTTCGATAAACATTCGATAACACAACGCACACACTACTAATATATCTATGCGCACATATACCGCCATACTATATCATGTCGTACCGTAGTGCACCGTACACCTACCACTATATAACTGTATGCACTATCGACATATGCAGTACACACAACGTACATTATTATTCGTATGAGATATCTATTATACGTAAACGTACGTACACATACCGCCTATTACTACCGACCTATATACGCCTTGTTATATACCGCCCTGTATATAGCGCTATAAACGTACAGAAATCGACTATATATACCGCTCTATTTAACGTACATTATGCGTGTTGGTAACGTATATCTACCGCACATTTAAATAGTTTACATTGACGTGTATCTATCGCCATTCGATCGAAGTAGTTATGTATTAATTAACGCTACATTTGTCGTTATATTTAGCGATACATTTATCGAAAAATTACATATAAAGCATGTCTTCTATTGTACGTACATACGTTAATAGAATGTAAGCACAAATGAAACGGCAGTGATATCGTACATTTGTCGATTGTTTATCGAACATATACCGCACACTTATACGTATATATATAGCGAATAAATATGATTAAATCGGCTTATAATAATAGTATCAATCACGCCGTTTCTTGCAATTTAAAAATATCATTGAAATGTTCGTCATATCAATGTTATAATAAATATGTGCTTGAGAGAGTACAATACTTTCGAAAGGAGGTTACGAAGTGGATATCGTGTTACACTTCATATCGACATACGGATTTGATATCGCTAAATACTTACTACCGTTCATTGCAGTCAAGTGGGAATTTGAGTACATAAACGAAGATGGTAAGAAAAAGCGTAGATTCAAAATCGCTAGTCGATTCTCAAGAAAGTAAAATAGCGTAGGGCGTGTGACAGCACGCTCTATCTATTACTTAATTATAACACGAAATATTCACGAATATACTATGAAAAAGAATCGAAATATAACATTCCTAATCGTATTCGCATTCATATTTATGTGCGTAGCGAAAGCATTCGGAAACCTATACGTCGCATCATTCGGCGTAATTTTCGCCTTATCAGTAGCCGCAGCGATAATCACCGATATGGTAAAGAGGGAACGCAAGGCATAAAAACAAGGCGAATAATAGCACGAATCATAAAAGGCGGCGATCTGTCAAGAGATCCCCGCCTTTTTTATTTATATTTACGCCTTCCGTCTCACATGAAACGACTTAATGACGCCCATGTGTACGTATTGCCCTAGTGCCGTAAATAATGCGCCCACTGTTCTACAATGCTTACGTTTGAATGAGTCCATACTTACGCCCGTATATGCGCTATGTCCTTCGATGTATAGTCGCTTACCGTCCGTTACAATCTTACAGATATCTAAATCATTGCGCCCTCTCACTCTATAAGCAGGGGGGCGCTCCATCTAATTACTACCCTATCGCCGATTTTCGGTTGTCCTTTAATCATTATTAGTTACCGCCCTTCTCTACTAGGTTTAACTCGTAATCGTCACGATCGTATATCTCGACTAACGACGCAGGTTTGTCGTTTCTATAGCGGAAACTACCAGTTCCCATATTAATTAAGTAGTTATCGTTACATACGATATAGTAGCTAGATCGTATTGATCCCGTATGTCGCAGCGATACAATGTTACCGCCTCGTATAGTTCTCGTTCTCTCTTTACTATTTACTTTTACTTTTACTTTTACTTTCATTATTTAGCGCCTCCGATCGGCGTTAACGATAGTTTATATTTATCTTTCGGAAATACCTCGAATGCGATTGCTTCGCCGATACTCGACTGATCCGATAGTATATAACCGCTCGACTTCGAATCCCCACGCCATTTAATCGATACGATGTCGCCAACCGTAGGTATAAATTGTTTTACCTGTACGTCTAATCCCATATATAACGCCTCATTTCAATTGTATTTTTGCTTACATGTACATAAACGCAGCCGCAGCAGGTCAAAAAGAAAAAGAGCGCCGTTAAGCGCTCCTATAATAAGTCATGTATTCGCTTTGTATGTCTTCGTTACCATTACGGCGCAGCCCAGTCTTTCCGAAGTTACAGAAAGGGCGCAACGCCTTAATTAAGTATGTCTCGTAAATCTCTCTATGACTAATCTTGTTAACGTACATATAGTCGATACGATGTGCCGTACCATTTGCGATTAACTCACGTAATCGTTCGTTAGAACTCGCATGATTTATATGTTGTCCTGTCCGTTTTAATAAGTCGTTTGATATGCCGACATATAACGGATTGCTGAACTTATCATAGAATACATATACACCGCCTACATATTGTAGATCCGCGATCGCTCTCATATCGCTTTTTAGGTGTTTTACGAACACACTTTTTCGTACGCTAGGCGGTTGTATTGCGATCATGCCGTCGTCGTATTCGTTATTTCGTAGTTTCTCTTTAAATTCCGCAGCCTTTTCGAATTCAGCTTTTAAGATCTCCTTACGTTCCTGATCCGATACCACGTATCGCCCTTCTTCGTTGATCTTACGCTTTAATCTCGTGATCGTTTCCGAAGGCGTCGCCGTAGCGCAATCGTCGATCGTCGTAATGTTATCGAAGTGCTTCCAGTACATAAGAATAAGTAGTCTATCGTTGATCCTCGTAGCAGGATATTTTCGCAGTATATATTCGACTTTCGATTTTTTCGTTTGTAATTTCCCCATTTCCGCCCACCTCTTAGAATGTTATTTTGTTATTTGGTCGCAGCATTCCGCCAACGTGTATCGATGTATCTTTAAATAAGTCCTTACGCCAGTCGCCTTCATATCGTACGATCCTAACGTACCTTTTTCGATTTTCTTCGGATCGCCTACATTTACCTTTACGCCCTTTTTAATTGCTTCGTTCATGTTCGTTAGTGCGTCCGCGATTTTCTTCGCATCTACTTCTATCTTTACAGGTACATTTATATTGATTTCGCCTTTGATCGGCTCTAGGTGGTTAATTGCTACCGTAGTCGATGCGAATGTTTTCGGGTTATAAATAACCGCCAGTTTATCGTGCTTGCGCTTGTCCGTCTTATTATCGATCACTCGCAGGATCTCGACCATATCGCCGCGTACGTGTCGTTCTACATCTTCGTGATCGTCGAATGTATAGTCACCGCCGCGCTCTACCATTTCGAATGAGATCTTTAATATTGCCTTGTCGCCTGTTTTGAACATATATAACGCCCTCCTATTAAAAAGAAGCCCTATTCGGCGTCCCTTTTATTGTGTAATTAATACATACATAAGGATCGCGGCCATTGTGGCCAATACCGCATATCCTCGTATCAGTCGTTTCTTTACATTTGGCATTATTCTTCTTCGCCTTCTTCTTCTTCATAGGTTACGACGAATTTATCACCACGTAAGCCAGCTTTATACGCAGCTTCCATCATGTCGGGAATATCTAAAACGAAGTCTAGATCACGCTCTAGATTTGCGTCTTCGGGACATTCGTGTAGATCGCCGATACTAATGTCGCAGATCCCTTTCGGCATTTCCATTTCTACATGTGATCCGCTCCACATTCCGCCTTCTGTATGTCTTACTACGATCTTAAATTCTTGTTCATTAAGCGTCGTTCGGATCAATTCTTGCGAATCTAGTTCGATTACGTCGTACGTGCCTTTCCGATTGCTCGTTTGTCCCATCGAACGACCTAAGAAACTACGATTTAAAAATGCCGCTTGTCCTTTTGCGCCCGTCAATAATTGCCCTGTCTCTTTGCTTACCGCGATATAGATTTTACTCATATATCCGCCTCCTTATCGTTTGTGCTTACATGTACATAAACGCAAAAAAGACGCCCTACGCGGCGTCCCTTGTCTCGATCTTCCATAATTCATTATGTATGTGATTCGCAATATCATCGAACCATGCAGCGGTACATTTACGATTTTCAAATAGATCATATACACGCTCTAGCAATTTCATGTACTTTTCGATCATTTTACGTTACCTCCTTCGATTAATCTCACGTTAGTAATTTCGTCGTGTCCGTCGCAGAATGTAACTTCGATCTTATCGCCTACCTCTAATGTACGAACGACCTCGAAGATGTCGTCTTCATATAACACTACGTCGCCGTTTTCGTTTTCCGCCCAGACTTCGGAATCTGTATGATTTAATGCGGATACTGTATATTGTTCTTTCGTAAAATTGCCGTCATATACGTCCGTATTTGCGCAACCTCCGATCGTTAGGACAATGATTGCAGCAGTTGTCAATTTCGTGATTTTCTTTAACATATGATCGACCACTTTCGATTTAATAGAATATTTTACGAACCGCACGTCTTTTGATCGCTCTAGGCGTATATCGTTTCCACGGTTTCAATTTGTAGAATAAGTCGTACGGCATCGGAACGAAGATAACGTCAGGTTGTGCCGCAGCTTCTTGCATCGGTGCGGTCAATTCGATTGAGCCGCCGTGTATGTCATTCTCTACTTGAATCTCTTTCAATAGATCCAGTACATACTCGTTTGTATATTGCGCATAACCGCCGTGATAACGCGTATTTAGTTTCGTTGTGATCTCAGATACTAAAAGCTCGTCGTTTTCCTGTAATAGCGCGCCAACACTTTGTTTTACTCGCTCTTTCTTCATAGTGACCGCTCTCCTTTTGTTATTTCGCATGTTGCTTAATTAAATAAGCGATATGATATCTTGAAGATGTCGATAAAAAGTTAGAACCTACATTAAAGAGGCTCTAACTACTTGCTTATTACTGACTTCTACCCACAATTTAAATGGTTGGGTATTACTATATACTTCGACTATATTAACACCGTCATCGAGTCGATAATCTCCATCGATCGGGTTACTATTTACACGAATGTTTTCCCAGTCGCATAAGTTAGCGTATTCGGCTTTCGTTAGATCAAGATAGTTAGCTTTAAGAACTTTTCGTACGTGCGGCTTTCTTCTGAAATACGCGAGTAACTGTCCTAGTGTCATTACGCAGCTACCTTTGATCGTGTGATCTTGCTAGATTGCGTCGCCTTGCGGTACGCCTCGTTCTCGCTCGCTAACTTTGCGTCTTTACGCTTATTTACGCTATCCTCTTCGTACGGGCGCAGAATACGTCGTGTAGGTTTGCGATAGTTAATATCGTCAGCACCAACCGTTCTACATGCGCGTTGTACATCTACCGTAATTTCTCCACGACTGATGATGCGGTTTTTTGCCTGATTGTCCGTCATTACTGGGTACTCTTCTAAAGTCATTTTATCGACGCGTGTATCGCCCTCTAGCGATTCGTATAGAATATGATCCGCTAGATATTCAAGTACGCCGATCATTTTATTTTTATCGTTGCGTAGTCGTACGTCCGCAGGCGGTTTTCCGACCTGTTTAATGTATTGATCCGTTAAGAATTCCACCGCAGCCATACGATCATGAATCGGTAGCATTAGATCAACTAGTTTGCGAGCCTCTTCGACGAAGACCGTTTTAAAGTCGCCGACAAACATTCTCGTGAAATTGAGTTTATATTCTTCGATGTTAGTAATTTGCTTTTCCATATGTAGCCCTCCTAGTAATCCCACGCCGTATATACAGCGGCGATCTTTTTTAATGCAGCTTTTGTATTACGGCTTGTCGTAGACTTATCGACGCCCATAATTTGCGCAGTTTCTATGTTTGATAGATCTCTACCGAATCGAAGATCCATGCAGCGTGCTTGTAAGTCCGTTAATTCCGCCTGATAGATTGCGTTTTCTAGATCCGCCAGTAGATCGATTGCAGCCGTATCGCCTCGTGATTCCGCAGCAGATCGTATGTTATGTTGTTGTTCTAGTAACGCCTCGACGCCCGCTACCGTGCGAAGCTCGAAACGTACTTCTAATCGTTTCGTTGCCGCTTGTTTATCGAAGTTAGATACGCCCATATCGCATAGCCTCCCTACGTGAAATAGTCTTCATATCCTGATTGATCTTCTTCATAAATTCGCGCCATGACTTATCGGCCGCAATACGGCGCTTTTCTTTTCTATCAATATCGATCAAGATTGCGTCTAGTTGTTGTACGAGCTGAATTAAGCCGTCGTTATTGTAAATCTCGTAATCTACCTCGAATTTATCGATCGCCGTTTCCGTTTCATGATAGAAGTCTTCTTCTTTGAACTCGTCGCCCGCATCGATAATACGTTGCTTTCTGATCTCGTCGTCTACGTTTACACGAATGATATATGTGCCCTGTTCTCGCAACGAATCGATTTCATTTTGTTGTCGTACGTCCGTGATAACCACGTTATGGCCTGTTGATCGTAAGAAGTCAATCTTCGGTTGTAGTCGTTTGATCCAAACTAATGCATCATGTTTGCGCTCTTCTTGCCCTTCGTGTTGCAACAATGCACGACGCTTTCCACCTTCTTGCTTTCCGTACTTGCGATCCACCTGCTTTTTCAGCTCGTCCGCATATGCACCACGTTGGAAACCTCCGCGACGATCCTTCGCCATTAATCGGGCGATCGTATCTTTTCCCGTTCGCATCTTGCCCGCGATGCCGATTAGTACTGTGTTTTTCATGATTCCTTACCACCTTCCACGATCTGATTAATGCCGTATCGAATGCCTAACGCAAACATACCCGCACCCAGCCATACAAATAATCTATCTACCATCATCTTTTTCATTTCTTCGCCTCTTTTCGTTGTTTTGCCTTACAAGTACATAAACGCAGCAGCAGCGTCATATCGGCATTTAGGCAAATAAAAAAGAGCGAAGGCATATAGCCCTCACTCTCGTATATATCCCGTTACATATTTCACACCGAACAAAGACGTCGCCGCTTCGCTAGATCCGCGAAACATATCAAACGTATTGCCCTGTATTGCGCCGCCGCGATCCTCGCACACATAAGTACCGTCTAGATCGGGAATTTCGATCTTTGTACCGAACTTATATTGCGGTGGACATGCGAGCGTACGACCTTGTGTGTAGTCCGTTCCGCTTGCCGTCTTTCCTTCGCAGCCGCTGCAATCAGCGCCGTACGCCGTAACTCTCATATCTATTTTGCGCCCACCATTCTTATTTTCGGACGGCTTCGCCTCTTCGGATTGATCCTTTTCTTTCGGAACTTCCTTCGGTAGCTCTACCTTCTTCGACTTATTAACGGTGGACGCTCGTAACTTTTTTAAGCGTTCGACCTCGCTCGTCAGGTGTTCGATCGTTTCCGATTTGGTGCGATCTTCGAGTTTCGTCTTTTCGTGATTCTCTTTTTCGACCGCTAGATCCCATTGCGCTTGGCCTAGATCATTTTCTAGATTGTTAATGCGCTTGTATAGATCGAATGTCTCGTCTTCTAGCTTTTTGCGATCACCCTTCGCCTTATTGTGCGCAACTTTTTCGCGTGCTAGATCATTTTCGAGTGCTTCGATCTTCGCGTCAGACGATCGCATCTTATCGATAGATACCGTCATGCCGACGAATAGCAGCATAAAACCGAATATCAGTAACAGAAATTTGATTTTCCTCATTACGACATCAATCCTTCTTTGATTGCCTTACGCACGCCGCGGAAATACTCGACCTGATTGTCGATCGTAATGTTTAGCTCTTTTTTCAAACCATTTAAGAAGTTCTTTGATCCTTTGAGCGGAAAGATATTGCCGAATGCTACAACCTTCTCACGACCTGTTTTAAGTTCGATCAGGTGAAAGCCTTTCGGGTTTGTTGGTGCGACTCTCAATTCGCAGGGAATCGGCTTCGCTTTTGGCCTTTCGTTTGTTTGTGGTTGCATTAAAATTCCTCCCAGTTATAGAAATGTTTACGGCAAACGCTTCGATATTCTTCGTCGCCGATCAGTACTTCGTCTCCCTCTTTTGCGGGATTCCCGTCTACAAAACGTAAGTTCATCGTAGCTTTGCGGTCGCAGCATTGACACAATCCCTTAATTTCGGAAATGTCGTCCGCTAGTGCGAATAGTTCCGCAGATCCTTCGAATAACTCGCCTTTGAAGTTCGTTTTTAGTCCGTAGCAGATTACAGGAATGTTAAGGCCGTCAACGATCGCGACCGCTAACGTTTCGATAACTCGCTTCGTAAAGAACTGACATTCATCTATTAGAATTACGTCAGGCCGTTCGAATACCGCTGATCGATAGATTTGTTCGGCGTCGTCGATATGTACCGACGTAGCTTCGTGCCCTAGTCCTGTACGACTTACGACGCGATCTTTGCCGTACCTGTTATCGATATTTGGTGTAAATATCAATACACGACGTCCCGATCTTTCGTAGGTGTCCGCAGTCTTTAGAAGTTCTAGCGACTTCCCCGCCGCCATTGTTCCCAGTTTTGCGTATAATTTCGAACTCATATATCGCCCTCCTTCCGTTTTGCTTACAAGTACATAAACGCAAAAAAAGACGCCCATAGGCGTCCTTCGTCGTCGTTCTATTCTTTTTCGTTAAGTTGTCGTAGCTCTATTAATGTAGCCTCTTTTAATTCGATTACTACCGCCATGAACATAAACACTGCGGCAGTTAGTCCGCCTGATACTAGAAATACTATTCCGTTAAAAATACCGTCTTCCGCGTAATCAGTCGACAAAAAGCTCATTAGTGCGAATATGCCGAAGAGAACCGCAGTAACTAGAGCGGCCAGCCTAAAGATTACCGTGATAGACGATCGTACGGTTTGTTGTAAATTCATATATAATAACATCCAAATTTAATTATCCACGAACATCATTACACAACTTGCGTAACTAATCAAGTAATTGAGCACTAAAAAGACGCCCTATTCGGCGTCCTTCGTTTGTTCTTCTACTAATTTCTTATACCTATCGATAGACATTTGATGAAATTCCGCAGACGTATACGAAGTCTTATCAATCATTGCCTCGATCGATTTAACCAATTCACCTGATGCGATCACTAGATCCATATTATCGGATTGCGACGCAACTAGTCGAGCATGTGCCGCCATTTCTACTAATACGTTGATCTCTAATGTAGTTGTAAGTTTTACCATAACAAAACCCCCATATAGACTTATTTTTAAATATTACGCAACTTGAGTAATATTTAAAAATTAATCGATCGCTTCGATCTCTTCTAATGATCTTTACGATATCCCTAAATTTTCAATTATTAGTGATAAGATGTCCACATTTACCTCTAATCGCGCTCCTATTACAGTATTTGTTGGGATTACAAATAAATTCAACTGTTCCATTGTGATAACTACATCTTATTAATTTGTTGAGCTAACCATATAACGATATCGCATGTATGTCAATAATAATTTTTAAACGTTGCAACAATGCGAATAAATGTGATAAAATGAGTGCATATTAATAGGATATCGATATTATCGGGGGTTATATAGATGAACAACTTAAAGTATGTGAATTTCCACAACGCCACGAAAGACGATCCGCGTTGGGAAAAAGCTAAATACAAGGATTTCGAGCCACTACATCGAACAAATACAGGTACAGGCATACGATTCGTATTACGTGAATATCTAGAAAAGATAGGTTTATCACAACGATCTCTAGCCGAACTAAGCGGATTAAATCAGCCGACTGTAAATGACATTTGTGAGAATAGAGCGTTACTACTAAACGTTACACATCTTGTGCGTATATGCAGCGTACTGGGTTGTAACATCACTGATATTATGGTTACAGTACCGATACAGAATACGGAATACACGGAAAGCGATAGCATTCACAATCTACGACAAAAAGAAAAGGCGACTCATTAATTTGAGCGCCTATTTTTTATTTGCTTTTTATGATAATCGATCAGCCATGCCGCCGTACTTACCGTTCGCGGATCGTGGTACGGCAGGTCGAATCCCGATGCGGTTTCCGTCGTGAATCCTTCGAACTCTTTCGTCATATCAGCGGCCTTTGCTTCCGCAGGATATTCCGCATGTAGTCGCCCTAGCTCCATCGCCCAACGATCGTAGGTGTGATCGTCTATGATATTTGTATTGTATTGATAGTAAATGCACGAATGTACTAAGATCTGATGACGTCTTTGCGTAATATTATCGCGAATAGCTTCGTTCATATTCTCGTAGACCTTTCGTATAGCTCTTTCCATAAACTCGTATATGCGACATGTAAATTTCCGTCTAACATATCGTAAAAGCAGCATGGCATTTCCGAAGTATCATGTCCTAGTAGGTGCGCCATTTTATAGCATTTAAATACCTTCTTATCGCGCGTTAAATTCGATTTATAGCCTAATTGGTTTATGTGTAGATCTATATACCCGTATGTCTGATCCGTGAAATCTTCGACACTTACTGATCCGCCAGACCAACCGTGACGACATTCGTTACAAGACGTATTGATCGGTGTACTGAATCTACATTGCGATAAGACTTAGATCAGCTCGCCGACTGTTTTCGCATGTGTTAGCTTAATCATCTTCGGCCACCTCTTCAATACTAAACTTTTCCCACGCTTCCTCGTTGCGCTCTAGGCCATGATATAGCGCGTCTTCTAGTCTTCGCGCAGATACATCGCCCGTGAATTTGATTACGAATGTTTTTTCTTTAGACATCGAATCGCTCTCCTTTATCGAATTTGCAATCTTTCACGAGATATGGCTTCACACCTCGATACCACCATTCAAAATTGATAGGTCGGCGTACCGTACAATCGATTACTTTCGTTGGTCGTTGCCCTCGCCATTGCTTGCCATGGATCGATTGTCCTACGCTGATCGCTTCGAGCTTTACGTTTTTACGAATGAACACTAGATCCTCGTCGTATTCGTTGTATAGCTTGTTAGCCTCGTCCCTCTCTTCGGGCGTGTCATAAATTACCAACACGTATCGAGGTTTAATTTGTAGATCCTTTTTCATACTATCGCCTCCTACATACATAAACGCCATTAAACAACAAAAAGACGAGATCCGAAGACCTCGTCTTTTAACTCTCATTATTTTTTAGAACATCATACCCGCAACCGCAGCGCTTAATAAATTCGCTAGCAGCCCGCCGATCAATGCTAGGAATCCCAGTCGCGCTACGTCCTTACGAATAGAAGGCGCTAACGCTCCGATTGACCCTAGTAAGATCGCGATTACTGAGAAGTTAGCGAACCCGCACAATGCGAATGTAACTACTAGCATCGCTTTCGGTGACATTGTGACGTCAACTAAATGCCCGAATGCTACGAATTCATTAAGTACCGTCTTTTGGCCGATGAATGATGCGGCTTGCATAATTTCGCCACTAGGCACGCCGATAAGCCACGCCAACGGCGCGAATAAGTAACCTAGAATTAACTCGATCGTTAATCCTTCAATGCCGAATAGCGAACCGATTCCGCCTAGAATACCGTTAGCGAATGCTACGATTGCGATAAACGCCATTAACATAGCAGCTACGGAAACTACGATTTGAATACCCTCTTGCGCGCCCTTCGCCATTGCGTCGAACATGTTCGCAGATTCTTCATCTTTAACTAGATTTACGTCTTTGATTTGCGACTCTTCCGTAGTTGGCATAATAATCTTCGCGATTAGTAATGCCGCAGGAATCGCCATAACCGCAGCCGTAAGTAAGTAGTTTAACGGAATGCCTAGCGCAGCGTATCCGACTAGGATAGAACCCGCCACCGACGCTAGCGCCGACGTCATGATCGTGAATAACTCAGTTTTGTTTAGCTTCGTAAGATACGGCTTAATTAAGATCGGCGCTTCTGATGCGCCTAACGCTACGCAGCCGATCGCATTAACGCCCTCTAGCTTTGATACACCCATTAATTTCGAAATGATTGTGCCGAAGAAGTTAACGATTCGTTGCATGATCCCGAAGTAGTATAGTAACGATACTAGCGAACTAATAAACACGATAACCATTAACGCATGGAAGAAGAATACGAAGTTCCCTGTCGCTAGATCACCGAATACGAATTCGATACCACCCTTCGAATAATCCATGAAGTGTTGAACGCCGTTACTAGCGCCTTCTAACGCAGCGATCCCGATGTCCGATTTCATAACGAACGCAGCGAAGCCGATCAACATTGCCAGCCCAACGCCTACCGTCTGTAATTTAATATTTTTGCGATCCTTTGATAATAAGAATGCGATCGCTAGAATTCCGATAATGCCTAAGATCCCTCTAATCATTCTGTTACCTCCTGATTATCTATTTGTTTGTCTTCGAAAAATCCGCTTCTTTTATGATGCGTTTCGCAGGCGTGTACGGTAACGACGCCGCTCATTGTTAGAACAACGCCGCTACATACCGCAGGCTTTCCGCAGGCTTTCCGCACTCTTTACCTCTGGCTACAGCTTCGCAGTTCATGCGGGCAACCTCCCGATTTTAATTAGTGCGTCCTTAACGATCTGTACGACTTTCTTTTTGTCTTCTTCGTTATTGACGTACTCTAGCTCGGCAACATTAATTTTGATCTTCGGTGAAATATCGTACTTCTCGTACCATTTCGTATATTTTGCGTAAAGGCGATCCCAGTAGCCGCGCTCTACTTCACTTTCAAGGCCGCGATTACGCTTCGCAATTCGTTTCATGGCCGTATCTACGTCACAATCTAGATAGATTAGTAATGTAGGTGCTTGCGCATGTTCTAGCATTGAATCTAGTAGCGTATCGTATGTGTGGAATTCTTCCCACGTCATGCCCTCGCCGCCGTCTTCGAGATCTTCCGCTAACATTTCCGCGAAGATACGATCGCCGAAGATCGAGCGATCTAAGATGCCGCCGCCTGTACGATGGATCTCTTTAATTTGTGCGAATCGCGTATTAAGGAAGTGGATTTGCGTCGTAAACGCCCATCGCGTTTTCTTTGCGTAGAAACGATCGAGCAGGTTTAGAGTGTCCCGACTTCCGATTTCTTCGTATAGTTTGATGCCTAGTTCTTTCTCTATTAATTTCGCTAGCGTCGTCTTACCAACGCCTACGATTCCGTCGCATACTATCACATTCTTTTCCCCCTTGTTCATATTAGAAACCCCTCTTCTCGATGATCTTTTTCTCTACTAGATGCGTCAGAACTACCGCGCAGGCGTCCGATTCATCGTCAGATATAAAGATAAAATCATCGCTTAAATTTAGATAGCGACGTACGGACTTCTCTACCTCATCCTTATCCGCCTTGCCGTCGCCCGTCATTACGCGTTTGATAGTAGTAGGTGAAATTTCTTCGATCGCATAATCGCGAAGTACAAGGTCGCTGATCCCAACGACTTTAAATAGTGCTTGCGTAGTTTGTGCGAATCTACTAAACCCTTTTTCACGAATAATCGTATCGAATGGCGCGAATTCTATTGATACCTTTTTTAATTCCGTTGCGATTACGTGTAGTCGTTGGCCGTGTCGTTGCCTCGGATTCGTTTTAATTCGGAATTTGTGAACAAGATCTAGCTTCCCGCCTTCTAGATCGATGATCGCCACGCCCGCGCTCGCTAAAGAAAGATCGAGTCCTAAAAATCGGCGTCGCATTGCGCGTCGTCACCTTTCCAATTTCCCTCGATATAGCGCCATGCCTCTAACACGCTATTTTTCTTCCATTGCGGCATACGGGATCTTGAAATACGTTTGACTTGCTCGCCTATTTCCGCGTATTCTTCGGCCGTTAGCGAAGATACAGTCGCCTCTTTATATGAGTTGAACGTAAATTTTGTAATATCGAACTTCGGCGGCTTGTTATTCTCTACGCAATCTAGCACATGCTTGAACTTATCGAGAATTTGCGTTTGTGTCTCACGATCGAATTTGATTTCGAAAGCCCTGATATCGGGGTTTGCTACGTAGTCCTCTTCGCTCATGATCCAAGCCTTTTTCGATAGGTTGCCGTACAGGACGATACCTCGGCTGATGTGCATGTTTTTGAATAGCATTGAGTACGTGATCGATTGCATTTTATGATCCTCGCCGACTTCCTTCATAGAGTAGAATCCAGTTTGCGCGGACGTCGTTTGCTTCGACTTAACTTCGAGCAGTACTAGTTCGCCTGTTTTCGTATCTACTAAGATGCCGTCACATTGACCTAAGATCGATACAATTTGTCCGTTATGCTCTACGTGCTCGATCGTTTGGCTAAATTTTTCCCACGCAGGATAACGCTTGCCGTTGACTTCGACATAGTACGGAACGAACGGCGGATCTTCACCGAATTCACGTTTCCAGTGTTTCTCGATGAATAATAGATCGCGTTGGACCATATCGCCGAAGGCCGTACCCATTCGAGTCCAACGTCCCTGATGCGGTCGCCCAGTGTGTTGATCGCGAGCAGCGCCCGAATGTTTCATGTACAATTCGCGGCTATCGCTATTCGTACTCGATGGCGTAAAGTACTTCGTGCCCTTCTTACCCCACGGTAAGCGCTTCTTGTTAGTCGTACGAATTTCGTATTCCCAATAATGGATCTGTGCGTCTAGCTCGTCGTCCCAAACCTCTTTATGGCCGTGCCACTTATCGAGCATTTCGATAAATCGATTTGCGACTTCGCTATCACCGCCACGCTTCGGTAGTTCTGAGATATCTTTCTTCGCCTTAGGTGCGCCTTTCTTTTTCGCCGTCCCTAAAACGTCTACGGGTGTAAATAATTCCACCTTATCGCCTCCTATATAGTTGTCATGGATCGTTCGTGCCTTACAAGTACATAAACGCAGTCCGACACATACACTAGGCGATATGTCAAGTTTATTTTTGCGCACAAAAAAGAGCGACACTATGTCGCCCTATGCGATGTTCAGATATTCGTTTACACCTTCGAACGTATGAAACTCTACGCCGCTATGCAGTTTCCTCGCTTGCATTCCGTCCAATTCATGCGAAGAGATATCTACGATAAACGTTTCGCCGTCTTTCAGTTTATTAACGTAGAACCAACGTGCATCTACGTGCGACTTCGTCTGTATTACCGCCACGATCTCGCTACCTTTCTTGATATTAAAGTCTTTAATTCCGTAAAATTTCATCATGTTATTTTGCCACCTTTTCGAATGTGAATGCGTCATAATATGTTGCACCTGATCCAATCATTTCTACGGCTTTATCGTCCGTAATTTCTACCTCAGTACAACCATACTTCTTTCCTAGTTCCGTCTCGCAGCCGATCACGTTATCGAAGAATCTTGCCGCCTTGTCTTCGTCACTTGCTCCGACTACACCCGCTAGGAAAATGTTACCTAGATCGAAGATTGCGTAATACTTCGGCTCGATCTCGCCTTCGGCTAGTAATTTATGTCTTCTTTCGTTAAATGCGTTTGTAACTTCCATTGATATAACAAACTTATCATCATTTTATATTTTAATCCCGCACCTTAGTCGTCACATCCGAGGTTAAGCTCGTAGATTGGCTGTTTTGTTTTCTTGTCTATTATATTTCACCGATACCTACGTCATGTCGACAATAAATAAATAAATAAATAAATAGAGCGACCATATGCCGCCCTATTCCGATCTATATTAACCGACTGTTACGAAGCCGCGTTCTTTAATTTCTTGCCATTGTTTCGTAGGAAATCGTTTCGTAATTTGTTGCGTACAGTTTGGTGCTCCGATCTCGATAATGATGATCGTGTCATGCAGCGCAACGGGACGTAGCCCGAAGTTATCCACAACGAATGTACGTTTAACTACGTTTCGTTCACTTATAATTCGATTGATTGCGTATTCTCTCATGCCTTGTAACCCCCGTTGTACTTAACGAACTTATCGTTTAATACGACCTGTCCTATCCCTTCGTCTAGCTGAATTACTAGAATGCGTTCACCTTCGTTACCTTCGATCTTCATGCCTTTGTTTTCTTTGACTACGTTTTGTAAGTACGCTTCGATGATCGTCCCTTTTTCGTTATGGAATCGATTGTTTTTATCTCGTACCTTTACACGCTTACCTACTAGATCGATTTCCTTCGGTGTTTTTACCTTCGCATACTTAGGGCTGAATTTGTTCGGACGCTCTTCGCTATCGATAATTATATTCGAAATGTGAGCGCGCGGGATCTTGCGTTCTTCGATCTCCTGTAGTTGCGATTTCAGTACGCCGATCGTAGCTTCGATATCGTTCATCGCTCTATGTGCGCCCTCTAATTTAACGCCGCGACGTTTTGCCGTAGGACCTAAACTTGCGCTTTCATTCGGATTTAAGAAACGCTCGATTGATCGTGTGCATAGGAAATGTTCGTGATTAATACCGAACTTCGATAGATACGCAGAATCGAACGGCAGGTAGTGCGCTACTAACGTGCTATTACCGATAAACGCGTTAAGTACGATCATCATTTGTAATTCGTGTACGCCATTTGTTAGCATGTGCTCACGTAGATCTGTGTTATCGATCAGGAAGTCAGGTAGCTTTTTACCTTCGTGTAATTTTACGTACATATGTAGGCGTCCTAGTTCTTGCTTTAGATCCGTACGAATTGCGGCCACTTCTACGACCTGTTCCGTATTGTAATCGAGTCCCGTCGTCTCGAAGTCGAATACCGTAAATACCTCTTTCGCAGGTGCTTCCGCTAGTACATTTTCGTAGTTATATAGTGTTGTCATTATTTCTTTTCCTCCAATCCTTTGATGTTGATCCCTAATGTAATAGACGCAGCGACTAGAAAGATCGTATCGAGTACGAACCAAACCACGCTACCTTTCACAAACGCCGATATATATGCGAAGATCGCGAACGATACGACGTAGAACACGTCCCACTTTATGCCGCTAAATGGCGCGTACGTCTTGCCGTCTAGCTTTTCGGAAATCTTTTCACCTAACTTTGTACGCGGTGTGTAACTAAACTTTCTCTTAAACATTTACATCAATCCTCTCAAATGAATTAAGGCGATCAGCCTTACACGTACATAAACGCAGGTCGATCGCCTTTTCGGTTAACTTATGCAGATTTCGGTTGTTGTGTTTCGAAGTCCCAGTCGTCGGGATCGTATTCAGCACCCCATACAGTCTCGATTACTGTATCGGATTTCAGCGGTAGAGATAGTTCTACGGATTTCGTCATGATCTCCGTAATAAGATCGCAGTTTTCTTTCGTTAGATCCTTCGCAGGTACTTCGACCTTTACTTCATCGTGAATACTTGCGTTTAGATACCAACCGCGCTTAACGCATTCTTCGTATAATCGAATCATATTGATCTTTAGAATGTCCGCGCCCGTACCTTGAATTACTGAGTTAAAGCTAGCACGTTCCCAGTACGATACAAGGTTTCGCATTTCCGCCAGTGGCTTGATCTTTTCTTCGAGCTGATCGAGTCTTTCTTGCAGGTGCTTCGCTTTTGATTTCACATATTGGCTGCGTACTCGCTTACGTTCGATGTACAGATCCATTAGTTTGCGCTCATTACGTCGAACTAGTTTCGAGTACTCAGCAAGATACGGGAATCGGCGTTTTCGTCCGTACAATGTCTCACTATAGCCGTGATCGTACGCGAATTTACGCTTATCACGAACCATTTGTATAAAAGATGGAAACGCCGTATCGAATTTCTCATAGAACATGTCGCCCACTTCACGAGATACGCCCATCGTCGTACAGAAATTATCGACTTTCTGATCGTATGATTTCGCTAGTACGCCCGTTTTCATCATTGTGCGAGGTTGGAAACGTCCTGTAGGATCGTACGCTTTATCGACGCAGTACTTTTCTTCTAGATTGAAAACCATCATCGCCATTGTCGTATATAGGTCGCGACCTTCTAGGAAGATTGATCGCAGCGAGTTATCGCCGTACACTATCCACATGATATGTGCCATGATTCGCGGCTCTATTTGCGATAGATCGGCCGCTAGATAGAACCAACCTTCTTTCGGCTTAAACGCGCCACGTACTCGCTTACCTTCTTTCGATCTTGCGGGAATGTTTTGCAGGTTTGATCCCTTCGATACTTTATCGTCATTCTGTACAAGTTTCTTTACTATATCGATGTAATTGCTATCGTTAACGTCGATAGGAAATGCCGCCATATTATCACCCTTCTTTCGTTTATTTGGATATAAAAAGAACGCCCGAAGGCGTCCTATTCGTTATTTATCTAATCGGTGCTCTACTGATACGACTAACTTAACTAGTGCATTGTTTGCGACCTTATCGCGACCATTAACCGTTACTGTAGCGCTATATCGATCATCGTCAGCGAAGTTAAATCGATCCTGATGTCTGACTACGCCGATATCCCCTTCTTTTAATCGACCGAGGCAATTGTCGATAACTCGTACGACATCGCCCTCTTTTAGTTCGCCGTATTTGCGTCCTAAATCTTCGAAAATCTTGCGTTCTTTTTTCGCAGCAGCTTCTTTCTTCGCCTTCTTAACTTCTTCTTCAGTAGCCTTGCGAATGTTATATGATTGCTTTCCGCCTGTTTTACCTTCTAAATTCATTACGTCGTAGTGATCGTTACCGTTGACTTTCGTAATTTCTAGCACTTCCCCGATCGGGTAGTTGCAGCCGTCAACACTTACAACGTAATCACCTTCGTTGTACTTAACTGTTTGCGCATCACGGATCTCTTTCGCCGTTGTGTTTCGTACGTTTTCTAAGAACTTATACCCGCTCTCCTTACCGTCTACACTTTTAACATGGATGCCGCTAGCACTTGGAATCCCCGTTACGATTACAACTTCACCTACTTTAAACTTCGGATTTCCGTGACTGTTCGTTACGACTAGATATGATCCAACTTCCGTTTTGATTAGAGACGCTTCGTACTCTTCGATCTCCTTCGGCGTCATGATCTCGAAATCGAACGCATGAATTGAGAACGTAAAACCGTTTTCGCTCATTTTCGCATTAATCGCTTCTTCTTCCGTAACGACTTCGACTTCTTGACATCGCGCCCACTCTGACAATGCCTTTTTCGGATTATGTAGCGGCGCTACTTTGATCGGGCAGTTACTCTCTTTCGTTTCCTGATAAACTACGACTACAATGTCGCCAGTCTCGAAATCATCGCCGAACTGACTACCTTTTGTAATTCGCACGAATGCGCCTACTTCTAATTCGTTAATTGCTTTTCTATGTCTTGCGGCTTTGATCTCCGCAACTTCGCTTTCTGATAGCTTCCTAGCAAACTTCTCGATAATTACCGCTTCGCGCCCATCTTCCTTCTTAACTCGAATCGGGAAGTGCTTCGTTTCGTCATATCCGACTACCTCCACGACCTCACCCATAGTTAGTAATACGTCCACTTGATGTGAATCTACTCGTACGAAATCGCCTGTTTTGAATGGAGACTCGATAAGTCCGATTACCTCGAATGTGTTTTTGTGGAAATATGCGATACTACGCTCGCGTTCGCTTGTTCTTACGTCAGGTGCGTATCCCATTAACTTGCCGTTTTCATACCAAAATACGAAACCGCCGTGATCGATATTTTTAATCTTGTGCGTTTCCATCGCTAAAAGCGCTAAACCGCCCGATACCTTTTGTCCGATTTTGAATGTGTTTGTCATAATTAATTACCTCGTTTCAATTGTTTGTTAAGGTGTTTTCCCCTTACACGTACATAAACGCAGTAAACTTTCAGAACTGGGTTAACGACAAAGAAAAAGGACGCATATAGCGCCCTATCTAAATTCGTCCAGTATATCGATCGGTCTTCCAGTGTACGCAGCCGAACTGTATCGACCCGTATTCGTTCCGCCCGCATCAAACTTCGAATGAAAGCGACCGTCTACTTCCATTACTTGCGGGATCTTTAGTACGAATGTGTTTAATAACGTTTGATATTCCGCCACCGTTGCGAGCGGTTTTAATGTCGGCTCGTCTTCGAAGTAGATCTTTAGTACGTCCGCCGAAGTCGATCGCTTCTTACCTTTTTGTATCTTGTGTGTACGATCCTTAATGCCTAGATGATCGTAGATAAGATAGCCGATGTGATTGCCATTAGTGAATTCGAAGGATTCGATCTTGTGCGGGTGATCGTCCGATTTAATTAACACATTCAATTCGGCGCGTTCGTCTTTATATTTCTTGATCCGTGCGAGAATGTCCGCATAACGTTTCGTATGAGTCTTGCCGTCTTCTTCGGCTTTCTTACGATCCGCATATAGCTTCGATAATCGCTTGTCTAGCGTATCTAATTTCTTTTTATTCTTTTTGCGCCATTCGATAATCTTCTTACTGTTATTCGTATAGGACATGGCCTCTAAGAATTTATCGTCGATTTGATACACTTCGAATACGGCTTGCGTAGCTTCTTCGGCTTTTTCTCGGAATTCGTTTTCTAGTCCGCTTAATTCGTCTAGGTCAACGTGGAATCCTGATCGCATTAAGTACGTATCAACTTGCGGCAGCCTACTATCGATTTTTGCGTAACACTCTAGCAATCGATCCGTTTTCTTCATAGTTTCGAATTGCCATTCGGTCAACTTCCAACCGTAGTAAACGTCGTATATTGCGTAGATCCCTACGATAGTAGTATTAAATGGTGCAGGTGATCGTTTTCCGAATAGATCTTCGAACGTATAAACTTCGTTATGAATCCCTAAAAATCGACTTCCGTATCGTTGAATCAACGGTTTTAGTCCGTACTTGTCTAGCGATTCTGTCATGATCTTCATTGCGTCCAGTGAATCCCATACGCAACCGTTAATTGTGTAGCCGTCATTCTCGGCGATATGTAAATCGTAACGGGCGCTTCCCATATGAAACGACTTTCCGTGATCCTTATTCGATAAGTACGGCGAAATTGCGGCGAGAACTTTCGACCTCGTTAGTTGCTTGTCGCCCTCTTTGAATGCGTACTCGCGCGGGATTTCGGGATCGTTTATGTCAACGTGACCATACGCAAGATAGTAACCTTCGTTAAGGATCGGCAGCCATATCGAAAAGCCGATCGATAAATCTAAGAACGAATCTATGCCCGTTCCCTCGAAATCATTTGCGGTTAACGATTTTACGTCTAGCATTTCGAAACGATCCGCCCATTGCTTCGCTTGTTGTCGCACTTCTTTACGTAATCTTTGCAAGAATGGCTCTAGTTGCGAATCGTCCGTTAATACGTGGAAATTCTTCGGGTGATTGTCGAGTACATCTTGTATGCGTTCTTTTCGGGTTTGCGCTTCTTTCTTACGTAGATACTTCTCGCCGATCGATAACGCTTCGCCCTTCGCCATTTTACCGCTCTTTGTACGTCCCGCCTTACCTTTGGCAAACGCTTCGATTGCGGCTTGTAATTGTCGCACTTCTTTCTTCGTTAACGACATTTGCGAGATCCTTTGTAGCGCTTCTTCGACGGTTTCGTTTGCTTCCGCGACTTTCTTTTTGACTTCTTTCGAGCGGCTTCGCTTAGCCTCGCTATTATCCGCCATTTCTAAATTGATTTGTAAATCTAGTTTCATACGATCAATCCTTTCGTAATTTAGATAAAAAGAAAGAGCGCATATAGCGCCCTATCTCTTAGAATCCTGTATCGTCGTCACCTTCGTTTTCTTGCGTTGTCTCTTCGATACCTAGTCGAGATACATCGAAGCCGAATGCCTTTAAGTCTTCGATCTGTTTTTCAAGATCGTTAACTTGTAACACTTCACCGAATGCGTTCATCGGGAATTCGAAGCCTTTTGACTCTTCGAACTTCTTGTATTCGGATTCTTTTAAGTCGTCCTCAGGATCTAACACGAGTGAGAACGATACTTGCGTATCAGTTGACAAACCTGTCTTCGTTAATTCGAACGGGTATTTGTCTAACTTCTTCGCATACTTTTTAAGATCCGCTACAATTGCCTTACCTTGTTTCGATGTAAAGTCTACGATAATCGGTTGCCCGTCTTCTAAGTTGACGAAGCCGATCATATAGCGTTCTTTCGCCTTTAACGCATACGCACGATCCTTAATTTCTTTTACTTCGTCCGCAGACTTGCCCGCATCTTCGGCAGCCTTTGCGTCTTTGTATAGTAAGTCGCAAGCTAAATCGTATAGATCAGGCCTTCCGCTAGTTTTCGTACATGGCGTTGTATAGAACACTTTGTACGCAGAATGTGCGAAGTAACGAACTACCGCCGTAGGTAATGCACGAACCTTTAATACTTTTCCTGTTTTAACGGACGTTAACATTTTCGAAGTATCTGCCTTCTCCGTGAGTGCTGCGTCGATTGCCTCTGTTCCTGTAGATACGATGTATGACATATTCACATTTCCCCTTTATCGATTATTTGGCGATTGCCTTACGTAGACATAAACGCCCTACCGATCGCACGATCGGTCAAATGTCAATAACTTTTTTCAAGTCGAAAAAGGGAAGAGCGACTATATGCCGCCTTATTTGCCGTACCCTTCGGTAAACAGTGGTAATAGTGATCGCATTTCGTTAACTACGTGATTGTTAATTTCATGTGGTGGAATAGCCTCGGCCACCTGCGCCATAAGTTCGTTATCTAGGTCGAAGATTAATACCGCGTCATTTACGCCATGATCCTTAACCCCGTTGCGCTCCATAATTCCGATTATAGATAGCGCGATTACCTTTTATTCGATTGGTGTTAGTCTGAATTCTTGCATTTTCATTATTCGTTACCCCCTGATTTTAAGAATGCTTTCGCTACGGTTTCCAAGATCTCGTTAAGTGTACGGCCGATGTCTTCGTTTGACTGGTACGTATCGATGTCACTACCCAGTCGCTCGAATTGTTCGTCTCGTCCCGCCTTTTGCCACGCATCGAAATCGTACTGATCTTCGTTTTTAATTTCGATATCCTCTTCGGACATGACGGCAGCTAGTGCGCCCATTAATGCGATTTGTTGTTTCCAATCTAGATTTAACGTGAATCCTTTTTTCATGTTAATTCCCCCTGTTTATATAAATAGCGCGATTCCTTTTGCGATCTTGCTTTTCTCGACCTTTGCCGCAATAAGTTTCGATCGTGCTTCGCCTCTCAATCGACGATGAATCCCAGTCGAATAGCCATTACGTCTTAGTGAGTCATACATCTTTTGTTCTAGCTTATATTCGCGATCTCGCTTATCGAACTCAGCTTGTAACTTTGCGATCTCTCGCTCCATGTCTTCTAGCTTCGACATTAAGATCGGCTTAATAATGTCGCGCAGCTCGTCCGATGCAATGTTTCGACGATACGCCGTGATTACTACATCATCGGTACGATCTAATACGAAGCAATATCGACGATATGCGAATAATCGGTCAGTTTTTCCTGTATGATCCGTGATTTCACCTAAATATGTAGATTCTTTCATGAATTCACGCATATATTGGCGAACCTTTTCGTCACTCATGCGGCCACTAGAGACGATCATTTCGTCTTGTTGTAACTCTTCTCTCATTTCTTTAATTGCGTGATATGTAAATTTAAGCGCTGATGTAGTCATTTGTCGTGATACCTTCCTTCATGTTTTTAATGAATGTTCGTACTGATCCGCGAGCGCTATCGAAAGATATAGATAACTTATCGGCTAGACGTCTAGCAATGTCAGCTTGCTTTATGTATGATTTTTCTTGCATGATGATTTCCAAGATTGCTTTATTGCGGTCGTTATCGCCGTACTTTTCGACTAGCTCACGTTCTCTCGCAGTCTCGATCGCACTAGCTTGTACATTTACAGATTCGTCCACGTCGTTAAATACTGGATTTTTTCCTTGAACGCCGCTCGTACCCTCGTCTTTTTCTAGAATTGCGTCTCTAGATTCGAGTACCTTACGTCGATCGCCTCGTCTCGTACAATGATCGCCTGTCACTCGTCTGATTAACGGCTCAATTCTTGCGATGAAATTACCTTTATTGATGTCGTAAGTTCGTGCCGCATATCGTAATTTGTTATAGCAGTCGATAATAAAACTTTCTTCGCTATTCATTGCGTGCCAGTACTTCTCGCGGATCGCCTCGAAATCTTCCAGGAAATACACGAACAACTCTTGCGCCTTATCGAATTCACCGTTTACTGATTGGAAGATACGATCAGTCGATACCTTTCCGTATGCATTGCGGATCTCTTCGCCCGCAACCGCAGCTAGTTCGTTTAATTCCGTATGCATTGCTTTCGTAAAATCCATTGTCAATTTCGTTTCTTTTCTTTTCATGATCCATGACCTCTTTCAAATGTGTTTTTGTGCTTACAAGGACATAAACGCCGACCTGTTTTCCGTTTGGGTTAAATTTTTTTAAAAATTTTTTAGGAAAGTTTTTTCGTCAGGTTTTCGGCTCGTCAGATCAATTACGCAAGTTGCGTAATTAAGAACGCATGTACGCCCCAACCCGCGCCGTTGACGCATTCATTTACGCAACTTGCTAAATTTAGGCAAATAAAAAAGGCGAGTAACCCGACTAAAATAGTCAGGTACTCACCCAGAAAAATTAAGCAATATGCGAAAAAAAGAGTCAAATCCGAACAGTCGTTCTCTTTTCAACTCAAAAATCCTAATATATAATAAGTTTTGTAGAAGATAATAGGTAATATATTCTACATTATTACAATATATGTCATATTAAAAATTGGCAGAATTGTACTACTTGTTTTTGTGGTAGAAAACATGTACAATAAAGCATTGTTTCGCTTGTGGTGAGCGATACAAACGATATTTACTTTTATAGTATTTTTGATTAGGGGTGCGTTGTGGTGACGCTCCCTTAGTTCGTTTTTGCGCAAAAAAAATAAAGGTATAAGATGGTTAGCCTTATACGTAAAATAGAGATTGGTTAGACCTCTTTTCGCAAGTTGTGTAAAAGGTGGTTAGTCTTTTTCCACACTTTTCTATTATAGCAAAGTTTATCCATACTGTAAACGATATTCCGATGTATATAGTCGGTTTATATAAGCGTTGATATCACTACATTACAGAGGTGTTTTTAATGAAAGAAAATGCAGAAAAATCAACTAAAAAGAGAGTGCAAAAGAAACCGCAGATTCACCCCGAATTTGTTGATATCTCGCAGAAACTTCGACGCATACGAGAGGGAAAAGGCCTTACTCTAGTCGAAGCGAGCGATAAGATCGGGATCGGTTTCGTTTTTCTAAGCGAAATCGAACGAGCTTTAAAAGCACCCTCTACCGCAGCTATTAGCGGAATCGCGAGAGTGTACGAGATGGACGAATGCGAAATAGCGATCGCGTATCGTAAAATACCGACATCTGTACTAGAGACGTTAACAAAACGTCAGGATATTTTAAGAATGATCTACGACGTTACAAACAGTGAAGCACTAAGCGATCAGCAGCAAGACGAGCTTTTTAATGATTTCGTAGCTTTATATCGAAGACATAGCAAGTAGTTAGCGCGAATTATATATATATACGTATATTTATCACAATAGATATAGTAACACGCGAATTTTATCTAAAATAGAGAACAAGTGTTCTTTTTACTGTATTAATATAATATAGCAGAAAGCCGCGAACTACGCTACATTAAATAGCGAAGTTTCTACGGCTTTTTTGTTTTTGATCGCTTCCGTTAATTGCCGCGGTGTCATATCATTAAGGTCTTTGCAGCCTTCGGGAAACTCGATCGTATATAGTCGGATCATACCGAATTTGTTAATTACTTGTTTCTTTAGTTTTTCGCCTGCTTCGTCGTTATCCGACCCGATGATAAGCTCTTCGATCGGGCTTCGTTCGATTACCGATACCTTTTCGTCAGTGATCGAAGACGTTCCCATCGCAATACCTAAGATCTCAGTAACTTCGTATGCATATTCCGCATCGATTTCGGCTTCGGTTACGATTGCAATTTTATGATCGTCACGATATGCAAGATCGATACCATAAACAAGCTCGCGCATCGGAATACCACCACCTGCATAAAAGAACATTTTCGAATCTGTACGTCGTTTTTTCAACGCAGCTAGACGACCGTTTGGCGTTACGTACGGAAAAGTAACGATGTTATTCGCCTCGTCATATCCGTTATTGTAGTATCGCTGCGTCTCGTATGAGATCCCGCGACCTAGTAGATACTCACTTGTGATCGCTAAATTATCTAGTAGTTTCATATCTAGTCCTCGCTCCTTCGTTTTCATTTTTAAACGTGACAGGTCGATCTCTAGTTTCGATTCACCGTCCCATTCTGACGCATATTCAGATAATAGATACTCGATGATCTCTTCTTCGCTGCAATTCTCTAGAAATGCGAGTAGCTGCGTAAAATGTCCCTTTTGAAATTCGCCGCCACCACTATCGCCCCATGACCCCGCAAATGCCGTCGCAGTATCTTCGAAGTAAACGTAAAATGACGGTGACGAATCCGCACGGAAAGGAGAACAAGCGATCAGCCTGTCCGCCCTCCACTTCGGACGATCCCACGAATATTTTTGTATTTCCTTTTCTACATCTACGTCGATCTCTCTTCCGTGTACTTTAATGATCGCCATATGTGCGCCCCCTAATTCAGATCGATATTAAACGTCTCTTGTATCGTACCTTCGGGTACATAGATATGTTTCGCAGTATTGAAGAATGGCGCGACTAGTACATTCGCCCACGTCGATTTATATACGACTTCGGTTTTTTCGATACGTGGTTTTGATCCGTCTTTGATGTATCGTAATTCATCTACGTAATCCGCTCGCTCCATATCGATTCCATAACCTTCGCCCTTTTTATACGCATACTTGTATGTTAATTCGCCGTTTACGTATCCCGAACCTAAGAACATTCGACCTTTCGTTTGTTGTCCGTCACCTAATGCGACTAATTCCGTTACATCGCGTTTTGTTACCATTTCGACATTTTTATCGATAGTGAAGAATAGACCGAAGAATATTACGAGCGCAGTACCGACGATCCCCAACATAACTAGAAATCCTTTTATACCGTTGTCGCATAATTCGTCGATTATAAATCCTGCGATAATTCCTATTAATATCGATACACCTAACATAATCATATTATCGCCCCCCTACCAATCATCTTTTAACGCTTCGGCTGCGACTGTTCCTGTAGGCATTTGCGAAATAATACCGTACCCTGCAAGGTAAATTATATTCACGCATACGCCCTCACCGCCGTTACGTCCCTTACCTAGTTTGATAACTCCTTCGCCGTCTAACGTGTCGATTCCGAACGTGTTCGTCGCATCTTCGAGAACTTGCTTCGTCTTCTTAATCTCGTCACGCATTGGCGGTCGTAAGATCCGCTCGTCGTTCTCTTTGTCATTCTCGTCTTTTGTTTCTTCTGCTTGCGTAATTACCATGAGAACAACCTTCGTGCGACCTGCGAGCGCCCGCAGTTTCATCGATAGAGCTGCGAAGTTCCCGCCGTTAACGCCTGATTCGTTCTTCGGTGTGTGCATGTAGTAAAAAGGATCGACTAGTACAACGTCCGCATTACTGTTAATGATGTCTTTTTCTAGTGCCTTATAACTACGGTCTGTGAAATTTTCGCAGTCTACGCCGCGAATAACGATATTCCCTTTAATGTGATCGTTGATATTCTTTAAGAAGTTTTCGAAGTGCGTCATGTGCTCGTCGCTGATCGTACCCATTAACAGATCCTTTGTATTAAATCCTGCGCCGTACTCAACGCCCTTGATCTTTGTTTTGAATAGCTTTTTCGTAGCAGCTACGATCGAGTAGATACGTACAAGTACCTCGTATTTCGACATTTCCAACGCCCATATTAAAACGTTAGCGCCTTCCATTCCCATATGTACGCATTCTGCTAGAGTCGTCGCCGACTTCCCTCGACCTGATCGCCCATAGAACGTATACATATTTCCTGTAAAGTAGCCGCCGATCGCTTCGTTTATATCTTCGAACTTTGATAGCCATACTTTAAACGATTCACCTTGCTGCCTTCGTTTCAGTTCGTATAAGAAATCTTCGGTATCGACTTTTGCGTCCATACCAATTTTCCCGCCGATCGAGTTAACGTCTAGTACATTCTTAACCTGATCGTATAGCCATTGTCCGTACTCGATCCCCTCACTATCGGGCATTTCGGTAAACTTCTTCGATGCTGCTCCTTGTAAGAGTTGTAGATACATATACTTTGCGTTCGTACCCTTTAGATCGTTTACTAGATATTCGTAAGTATCGCCTACGTTCGGCTCGTAATTAAAGTCTAGTACTTCCTCGACTACCGTATTGAATGGCGGCGCTTGATTTCGATTCTTTTCCGCATAACCTTTAATGAATCGTAGTACGTCGCGCTCTTCTTTCGTTCTAAAATGATCTGAACGTAAATTAAAGCGTATGATCGCTTGCGGATCGTTATTTTGAATGATCTTCGATAGTAGCTTCTCGCCCGTTCTCGACATCTGCCGACGCCCCCTTTAATTCCTTGTATCGTTTTGCTAGTTTACGAAATTCAGATAATACATATTGTGCATTCTGCTTTGATAGCCTTCGACTTCCTGCGCTGCCGTACGCCCAGTCGTAAAGTGACGCGATTTCTTCTAGCGTTTCTTTTTCGAAGTTCTTCATTTGCGTTTACCTCTCTTACTTGTTCCCGTGAACGTTAATTCTCGCGTCATATCACGAATGCGATCAGGTAGTCGCGGATCTTTGTACAACGCCGCTAACTCTTTTAGCGGTACGTTACTTGTGTAGACCGTCGGTAACTCTTCGACATTGCGGTGATTGATTAACGCATGTAAGTCCATTCGGAATGGCTCTGTTATGTCTTCTCTGACTCCTATATCGTCCATTACAAGGAACGGAACTTCTCTCGCGATCTTTGCCCTTCGGTAATATTCCGCGGCTGCTTCCTCAGCAATATGTCGCGGCACATTCGGCCTATTGAATTGCGTATAGAGCATGTGCCACTCGTTCGCATCGAAGAAATACGCAGGCTGCTGCAATGGACGCAAACCCCGTTTTAGTGATCCGACGTAGTGACGTAGAATGAATTCGTTTATAAGGGCGCAGGCGGTCGTTGTCTTGCCGTTTCCTGTGTTAGGTGAATAAAGGTATAGCCCCATAATTTGTTCACCTGAGAATTGACGAGAGAACGTTTTAACGTAACGATCTAGTGCGTTATATATCTTCAGCTCGCTTTCGCGTACTTTCGTGTCTACGATCAGCTCGTTTCGATATTGCTTCGGTACATTTGCAGCGTGTACACGCCCGCCGTTTCCGCTATATCCATGTATCGCAATTACATGCGGCAGGATCTCCGCTTGTGTTAGTCCGTCATGTAGTGCGTTTCTTAGAATTCCCTTTTCCATACTATCGCCTCCTTAGAACGTCAGATCGTCGAGATTATCCTCTGACGCGATTTCTAGCTCTTTAATACATTTTATACTATCGAGCACTTTCGGCATCACCTGAGCAAGCATATATGTTCTCATGAACATAAATGAGCAGACTTTATACTTCGGTGACGACTTATACTCTTTTAGGCACTCTTCAATAAACATTTTTGTTTCGAGTTTGCCGTGCTTTTCATACATTTGTTTAATCATCGCGTTATCCAATTTCACGCCACGACTAGCAAAATAGTCAATCCCTCGTACCTCTCGATGTTTGTCGCATAGGAAATTGAAAAACGTAACTGCGTTCCAATCGTCTATGTCTCGCTCTTTCCAATTCTTCGCAGGCGGTAATTTTTTACGTGCCATGCTATCAGCTCCCTTCGAGTACATAAACGCAAGTACGACGATCTTTTAGGTCATATCAATACTGCGTATATTTCTTTTAATTACGCAGACATATATTTATATATAGCTATTATTTAATACTAGTTCTAGTTAGTGTGACGCTGAGCCATGTTACGTAGACGTCACACGGGGATCGTGTGTCATTCGGTAAATATGCGAAAAGCCTTCGAAGGATCTACCGTGTATACGATATTCGTAAATTGATTATCATTTGTACGTACCCATTCCGCAGTTACAAGCGGCTCGCCTTTCCAACGGAAATCTAATAATCGTTTCATACGACGACTCACCGTCTCCCTACGAATCCCTAAATTTCGCGCTAGTTGATCCTGCGACGGATAGCATTTGCCGTTACGATCCATGTACGTTGCAAGCACGCAGTACGTATGCCACAATTCAGCGCCCATTGCTGCCATTAAGCCGTTACGGGCATTCACGAAAAATTTGACGAATACTTCGCCGTTTTGCATTTCATCGTTGCGCAATCTTATCGCCTCCTAAAAACTCGACTACGAACATAAACGCCGTAAACACAAAAAAGACGAGATCTTTTAGATCCCGCCTGCATAGCGATACTCTACTTTTATATGTTTACATCCTTG
This sequence comes from Bacillus sp. B1-WWTP-T-0.5-Post-4, assembly GCF_009183795.1. Lineage (NCBI taxonomy): Bacteria > Bacillati > Bacillota > Bacilli > Caryophanales > Bacillaceae > Bacillus > Bacillus sp. B1-WWTP-T-0.5-Post-4. The sequence goes on along the minus strand of NZ_WEIJ01000018.1, from coordinate 12,152 downwards.
TCGATAGTTTTTAATGAAGTCTTTCGCCTTTTCCTGCATTTCGCCCAACGTTCCGATACTTACATAACGGTAGTCGATCCATAATTGATAGTGCATTATTCAACACCTCGATAGCAGCGCTCTAATATTTCGTGATCGCGTTTAAACTTCCTATAATAGTAAACAACCCCGCCGACAATACTGCCGCTACAAAGGCGACTATTGTTGTTTTAATCATGACGCCACGACCTTTACGTGTAGATTTTCTTCGAGCATTTTGTAAAACGTCTTTTCGTCTACCTATATGTACTTGTAACCCTTATCGGTCATAACTTCGACGCGTATTTCATTCTCGAAACCCGTCCCCGTGACATTGACGTAACCGCCGAATAAATCATTTTTAACCATTGTTGTAAATCTCCTCCTTTTTTCGATACCTTTACGTACATAAATGCTTGTCGTATTATGTTTCGACCAACAAAAAAGACGACACCTTCGCGGTATCGTCTTTTTGTCATTTTTATATTAAATTAGAGATCGAATTCTTTAATTGCGTCATTAGCTTTCGGCGCTTCTCGTGGTGCTTGTTCGCTAGATTGCGCGAATAGTCCTGTTTGCATATTTGCAATCATCTTTTCAATTGCCGCCTGTTTTGCGTTCTCTATCCTAACGTAAATCTTCATTGCTTCTATTATATGGTACTGCGTTGGCTTGCCTTCGAGAAAATCATTAATCATCTTTTCGTCGGGTTTTGACGAGTCCGCCTTGAAAGAATGCTGCTTGATAGCCATTAGTAAACCCCCTTAGTTAAACCGTTGCTTTCACGTCTTGAACCATCGCATATTTAGCGTAGCCTTTAGCGTTTGCCGTTTGTGCGCCTTGTTCTGCTTTCGTGTTAACGCCTGTTAAGTACGGTTTAATGTATTCGTGTAATGCTAGTAAGCTACCACCCGTGAATAGTACTACGTCGTAATCTTTTAATACATATCCTAAATTATCCACACGCTGCATTACGGTACGTGCCGTATATTCTAGCGCTTGTTCCATAATATCTTTAATATCGTACTCTTTGCCGCCCGTCTCAATTATTACTTTCGATAAGACTTCCTTGTCGGTGAATTCGTCTTTAATGTATTCACGTTTAGCACTTCGTAACAGGCTATCCATATGCAAGAATGATACGATACCCCTAGCGCCTTGTTTCGTAAGCTCGTCTTTAATGATGCGGTTTGCTTCCATCATTCCGACTTGTACGCCGTCGTAACGTATTGTGCGTAATCCTTTCGCCTCGCATACGTCAGTAGTACCGAACCCGATATCGATTACTAGTTTGCGCGCATCTTTTTCCCATTCCATACCTTTACGGATCTTTAGGTTGTAATCATAAATGCGATTCACTACCGATCCGATCGGCTGCATAGGCGTATAAACGCGAACTACTTCGAATGTCTTTTCTATGTCATTGATCTTAACCGTATGTTTTCCGATCAAATTACGTTTTACCTTTTCGTGATTCTCTTCGTTTTTATAATCTTCGCTAGGAAGTCCCGTACCGATAACAACTTCGCTTCCGTCTTTAACTAGTTGCGCTACTGCTAGGATCGTTTCTGTACGATATCCCGCGCTAGAATAACGATCATCATTTCTTGCGCTACTGCTTGCGCTCTCTTCTTCACCGATAACGTATTGTACGCCTTCGTATGTATAAACCGTTAACCCTGTTGTATCTTCGAATGATTCCACTCTTCGCGATGTGTTCAAATAGCATAAATCTTCGTTTACTGATGCAACTTTTACGAACGAATTCGCAGCCTCTACGCCGATATAATCTACCGTCATATGTATAACCCCCACCAAATTAATATATTTAACTATCGATAACTACATTATACTACACTTGATATTGTATCGCAATATAGTCAGTGGTAGTATTTTGTATAATTTCCATAGATCAACTACATAATATCAAAAAAGTGTAGCGGAATGTATAGATTTATATTCAATACGGTAGATCGTCGTTATTGAAATCGTTTGGAACTATATGTACGTTACCATAAACGGTAGGCATTACGAAGGTAGGTCGCTCAATCTTCGTGTTTTTTAATATATTTGCAATTTCGTTGTTAAATAGATCTAGTTCTTCGTTAGGATCAACGGTAGGCGCTTCGATCATAGTTAAGCGATCCTTAAACATTTCTAACGCAGTAGTATAAATATAGCCGCCTAGTGTCGTATGTATATCGCCGTTACGATGCCTAATTACACAATCTCTTATGCGGTTTCCTAATTCCGTAGCAAATAAGCAGTCTTGTATACAAAGCTCTTGTAGTGTCCATTCTGTCTTTTGAGATAGTTCGCTATTTTTGAATGCTAGAATAATATCTTTTGTTAGTTTATTGCCTAGATCATTTTCTAAACCTGCGTATGCAGTTCGTAAACATTGTGGTGTATCTGCAAATAGTTCGACTTCCCTTACTTTTTGATCTTTAACTAGATTAGTATTGTTATTCTTTTCGAAGTCTTTTAATGTTTTATTGTTTAAGGTTTTAACTGGGGTTTTAGAAAGAGTTTCACTTTCGATTTTCGGCTGCTCGTCCTTACTCTCGCAAGGGATTTCGTCACATGGTCGCTCTGCAACTGATCCTGCAACTGATCCTGCAATAGCGTTTGAAAGTACATATACATTTGCGCCTAGTCCGCCTGATTTCTTTCGGCGAGTCTCGACTTTGTACAAGATTCCTAGATCTTCTAGTTTCTTAGTTGCGTAGTTAATTGTACGGATTGATTTGCCGACTGCACCTGCGATAGTTTTTACGAGTAGTTTCGCTACGCCTACGACCTTAACCGCATGTTGTGCGATGAAGTCTAGAACTTCCATTTGCGTATAACTTAACTCTTCAGCGTGGTAACTTTTAGCAATTGCGATCGTCTCGTCCATTGCTTCGATAGAATCGAATTGCGATAAATTAGCGTATTCGCTCATGTAGTGTTTGTTTGTAGTTGCGTTTGTCATAATAAATATTCTCCTTATATAACAACGCCTCTTTACCTACGGGGATATATGTAGTATAATCGTGGTAGGTTTCGTTCTGCCGCGCCAACGGCTTTACGAATTATATAGAGTACGTTGTTACTCTTTATATTTTTAATTTGATATTTAGGCTTTACCTTTACCGCTAGCGACTGCAATCGTTGGCGGTTTTTTCTTTGCCTAAAACTAGAATACACCGATATCGCCGTATTGTCAATGAAAAAGTTGCACCGTCGGGAATCTCGTCGAAATATTGCCCTGCTGCGTAGTTTTTGCCATGCAACGACCCTGCAACTTAGGACTACAACCGACGCGTTTTTCGCAATAAAAAAGAACGATCGCCGCTGATCGTCCTACATCGTTGCTACTATTGCTTTCGAGAATAACACAAGTACGTAATACATAAAACCTAGACATACCGCTATTTTTAGTGATCTTCTGAACATTTCAATTGTGGAATTTTTCATTTCTCTTTCCTTCTTTCTTTTATAATTTCATAGACTACGTTTCCGACTATTAATATCGAGAATGTTCCTATTAATATATCGACAATCATCGAATACCTTCTTTCGTCGTTTTTTGCTACATTCATATTTGTTAATTTAATGTCAAATCGATATCGCAAAATTTTCAAAGGTTATTTTACTCAAGTTGCGTAATAATTTCACGTACCACATTCAAAATCCTTTTAAAGACAAAACGAAACGCCCTAGAACTTCGTCAGTAGGGCGCAACGTTGTCGCAGTTTTTGGAGATAGATGTTTTATGAAGAATAAGAATAAGCCGCGCAGCAGTTCGCCACAAACTACCACGCAATAAGGATCGCCACAACCCTTACATGTACATAAACGCCTAGCCTAGCCCGCGTTCGGTTAAATCTTGATCGATTTTCGTAATTTGTGCGTGCTGCCAACGCTCACTCGCGCCTAAGAACGTTACGGCCTCGCTAGGTTTATCGCCGTAACCGCTACCGATCGACGCGTTATTAATGATGCCTAGACCGATCAGGACAGTCGTTAACCAATCCGCCAACGTTACGATACTGTCTGCGACTTCCTGCGTTGGAATATAGCCGTATGCCAGTCCTTGCTTAACTAGGAACGCTACTAACGCTAGCAACGTCCCTTTGTTAAGTAGGCGAGCTTTTAGCTTTCGGAAGTATAGCTTATTACCGATTTTCTTTAACATATGATCGCCTCTTTCGTTTATTAGTCACGTACGAAACGTGTATATGACGGATCTAATTTGACCCATTCGTCTGTACCGACGCAAGCCCAGTCGCCTACGATTCCCCATACTTTGAATGAGCCGCTATTGATGTGCTTAACGACCTCGTAGTTAGTGCCCGCGCCTTTACGAACACGTACGTTAGTACCTGTAACGTATACAACGCCTGTTACTGCTTGCGGTTGTTGTCCGTATAGTTTTAACGTTGTGTACGATGGATCAGCGTACACCCATTCGCCATTACCTACGCAAACCCAACCATTTTCCATAGCCCATAGGATATAAACGTTCTTTGGAATGTATCGTTTGAATGGATAGTTTGTGCCCGCACCTGTACGGATTCGAACGCCTTCGCCATTGATCGTAATTGTTCCGATACCTTGCTGCGAAGATCCACCGCCGCTCGTTGGTGGTGGCGTTGGTTGCGATGTGCTGCCGCCAGTGTTCCCACTGTCTTTGTAGCTCTTACCTAAGAACGTACAAATTGCTTTTGCGTATCCTTGCGCTAACTTTCGTAGCACTTCGTTTTTATGGATATGTGCCATGTCTGACGCGTTGCTGATGAATCCGTTCTCTGTTAAAACTGCGGGCATATTAGTTTCGCGAACTACTGCAAGATTTGCCGTTTTCTTACCACGATCTCGGAAACCTAAAGGCGCTAGTACTTTCATCGCTTCCGCATGAAGTAAGTCTTGTAGCTGATTCGTACGGGCGTTATTACGGTTGTATACGAATGACTCGTACCCTAATGCGCTAGGATTGTCCGAAGAATTGAGGTGATTCGAAATGAATACCTTTGCGCCTCGATCGTTTGCCATTTTAGCTCGGCCAGACAACGTTACGAATACGTCCGTCGTACGAGTCATATACGTACTAACACCGCTCGCTTGAAGTTCTTCGTTTAGCATGTGCGATAGTGTTAGCGCTCGCTCTTTCTCTAGCAATCCGTTTCCTACTGCGCCGCTATCGTGCGCTCCGTGTCCTGCGTCGATTACTACATCTACGTTTGTCATTTAAATTCCCCCTATTTGATTTTTATAGAACGAGTGAGCGGCCCTACATGTACATAAACGCGGCTCGTCCCGTATTTAGATCGGAAATGCGAGTTTTATTCCGACTAGGCCGCCTAGTACCGTTAAGATCGCAATGATAATCACTACGAACCATTTGACTAACTGCATTTGATTCGACATAAAAACATCTTGCTTCTTATCGAAGTTATCGATCTTCTCGCCTTGCTTAACACTAGACTTCGTTAATTCGATCAGGAGGGCGTTTATTTCGTCCATACGCCTTTCTAGTACGGCGATCTTTCTATGCGCTTCCTCCGCCTCTTGCTTCGTGTAATACGTAACCTCTCGCAGCTTTGCGATCGCTCGCTCTAATTGCTGCTGCTTGAAGATAACGTCGGCTAGCGTCATTTCCCTTGCTTCTGCCGTCATACTCACGCACTCCCTTTCGCAGATTGCTAAATTATCCAAAAAGAAAAAGAGCGGTAATTTACCGCCCTATCTCTCGTTAAATTTCGGGTGTTTGTGGTGCGTCGATTACTTCCGTCATAGGTTGCGAAGGCTCTTTCGCGGCGTTAGCTGCGGATCGTTCCGCCTCTAGCTTCTGTACTCGTACCTCTAAATTTAATTTATCGTTAGCTAGTACTCGCACCTGCTCGGACAAGATCGCTTTATCCGTCGTTAAACTTGCGATCTGTAATGCTAGATCGTTTCTGATATTATCGTGATTTACGTCGATGTGTACTTGTGACATTACGCATTACCTCCCATAATTTTACGTAGTTCTAGAAACTCGTCGTTCGATAGTCTCCAATTTAGATGTGTAGCAATTCCGAATGAGTCGCGTTCCCTTGCGCCTCGAAGATCTAATCGGTACTTATCGCTAAATGCTTCTAATGCTGCGATACGCTCTTTTTCTCGCTTTTCTAGAGATGGTACTAGTTCCTCGTATAAATCCGTGTAATCACCGTGAATCATAGCGATAGGCGTACGATTTCTAAGTCGAAGAAACCAATATAACTCGTCGTACGGCAATGGCTCACCGTATAGCCGCTCGATTTCGTCTAGCTCTCGTAATTGCTCATAGACAACGTAATATCGCAGTCTTGCAGGCTCACCCTTAATAATGCGCTCGATTTCTTCGGGCGTTGGATCTACCCATATACGACCTGTTAATTTTGTGTAGCATTCACGACATACGCGAATTCCCGACCAGTTGATCGTGCTGATCGTTTTAAAACACGATTGGCAGAAGTCTCGGCGCTGCTTTTTTGGTCGTAGTGTGATCGTTCCCGATGGATCTCCTTCGATGCTCATTTCCATGTCAGGCAATACGCCCGTTCTTCGTACGATCTCGTGAGGCAACTTAATAAGGCCGTCTTCTTGTATTGTTGTTTGTTGTGTCATATGCGTACCTCCATGATTGTATTTAAGGCGAATCTAGCGCCTCACGAACATAAACGCTAGACCGCCCTCTATTTTGGTTATAGTCTTACTGCGACTTTCCACGAACCGCCGATATATACGTAGATTGCGTTACCCGCCTGATCGTGCCAACCGACCCATATCATGCGATCAACCCCCGCAGGACGTGAATCAATACAACGATATCCCATAGCCTCTACGTGGCTTTGACGAACTTCGATTGGGTTATTTCCCCATATACGAAGACGTTCAGACATTTCAAGACCTACGCCGTTTGCGTTTCGACCTGCGATACTTAATCCGCCGCCCTCTACTCGCGTATTACCTTGCATCATAAGATTTCGAAGGTGCATACGAACGGGTGATAAGTGTCCATTTGACATCACCCATAGACTATCTTCTGAATCGTAAGGTACGGCCTTATCTCCTTGAACCGCCTGTACGCCGTCGATTAACGCATGTTCACCGCCATTTACACGGAAACGTAGGCGAATCCTGTTCGTTCTCTCGTGATTTAGTGTTGATGGCGTGGTTACGGTGAATCCATAACGTACGAACTCTCCCGCAGGCGTCGAAGGTATGGCGAAGTTTTTAACTTCCGACCCTATGACACTACCATTCTTGACATACTCGACTTGTACTTGTGGCGCACCTGCTCCGATGTAAAACGGCTTACTCGCGTGGAATGATATCGTATACTTTGTGTTAGCCTTCGCATCGATGTCTTGATATACGTAAGCGCTCGAATTAACTAGGACGGCCTTTCGTCCGAATGCGCTTGATCCTTCGGGTACATCCGTGTTGTATCCGTCGATCATACGAGGTGAACCGACTCTAGCCCATCTACCGTAACGATCATTCTCGGTAATGAATTCCCAGTTAATGAATCTATAACATTGATTCCATATATCGCCGTCCGCCGATAACATTTCGAATGAGTGGTCGACGATCAGGTTGGTTTGCGATTGTAGAGAATGTGTAAACCCTGTCTTCGCGTCTTTCACTAGGAAGTCGGCTTGTGTTACTTGTACACCATCCTTACCGATCGTTACACGTCCGTTACTGATCGTTACGTTATCGGCGTTTATCGTACCTGACGCAATGTTCTGCGCCTTTAAGTTAATGATATTCGTATTGTTAGCGTTAATCGTTCCGCCCGTAATACGATCCGCCGACATCGTTCCCGAAGTGATAACGGCTGCGCTTAGGTTTCGTACTTGTACCTTATTCGCATCGAGAATACCTGACGTGATTTTATCCGCCGTAATCCCTGCTGCTGCGATTTTATCGGTAGTGATCGAACCTGCTGCGATCTTCGAAGCGTTAACGGCATTGGCTGCAATCTTATCCGCAGTTACCGCATTCGCTGCCACTTTATCGGAAGTAACCGCATTTGCTGCGATTTTACTTGCATGTACAGATCCGTTTACGAGTAGTTTGTTGTCAGTCATTCGTCGGATCGTTACGTCAGTAAACACCCACTCGCCGTGCTTTTCCGTTGCATTAATCTGCGTCCATACTTGTATATATCTAGCGTTATCAGGTAGTTGAATTTCGCCCGACATCTTCGACCAATCGCCCGCATTGCGTCGTATAGCAGGGTAATTAAATACCGTTCTATTTTGATCGAATACGAAGAACCCGACTGCGAATTGATTGTTGCCGCTGATATGACACGATGAATATTCGATCAGAAAACGATCGCCGCCGTTAACTGGGATTAATTGCCCGCATGTTGCGTCTCTTCTATCTTTCATAGACCCGACGTTAGGGGTTGGTGATCCCGCAGGGATTCCCGTAGCATTCCATGCCTTGACAGTTATTCCGTTCCACTCTGCGTCCGACCCTCTATCGAAATTCGGATTAGGGCACATATTTGTAAAATCACCTACGGTTAGCTTATCGACGGAGATCGACTTAGCTCCAATACGACCTGCATTTAAGATACCTGACGTAATATTCTCCGCCTTTAGATTCGTAACACCGATCTTCGCTGCGTCGATTGTACCCGATGTAATGTTTGCCGCATTAATTCCGATTACAGTAATCTTACGTGCATCGATTGTACCCGACGTGATCTTATCTGCTGAGATACCCGCCGCCGCAATCTTATCGGTAGTGATCGAACCCGCTGCGAGCTTGTCTGCATTAATTGCGTTCGCCCCGATTCTAGCTGCGTTTAGAATCCCTGACGTAATATTCTCCGCCTTTAGATTCGTAACGCCGATCTTCGCTGCATCGATCGTACCGCTCGTGATATTACCTGCATTTAAGTTGATAATATTCGTATTCGCTGCGTTGATCGTACCGCCATTAATTCGATCAGCAGTCATAGTACCCGACGTAATGTTATTCGCTTTTAAGTTCACAACGTCTACTTTGTTCGCATCGATCTTACCTGCCGTAATACGATCCGCTACGATTGCGCCGCTATCTACCGCAGTAACCGAAGGTGAATGCCATAAAATAGACGCTGCTTTGTTCTTCGCTTTCGGATAATACCCGCTATAGAATCGCATACGTAAGTACTTTGTAGCGTGGTGCATTCGATATGACGACTGTATGTTTCTACCTTGTGGCGCTTCGTTTCCGTCTGATTGCGAAGCTACCGCATAACCGTCCATGAACTGCCACTGTCCAACCGTACCCAATCCTGACCAAAAATACGGATTCGTACGAGGTGTTCCGCTTAGTGCGCCGTTAGTTGGATTTAGCGGCTGCATCGGAAGTTCCTTTTTATTCTTGTCGTATGCTTGTACACCGAAGTACTGCGATCCTTCTCTCTCGTTCTTCTCGACAAACATTCCGATACTGAATTTGTATGTTTGGTTTGGATCTACTTCGAAAAACTCTGAATGATATAGCGTAGGTGTATCGTGCTCCGTCGTCGTGAACGTATGGACAAGAACATCACCCATATTTTCAGATCCTCGAAGGTTTACCGTAGATGTCGCATGTTTCGATACTTGCCACCCTGTAGAATCATTTCCAGTTATCGAAGTGTTAGCGACTAGACTTTTCGCTAGTACATGCAGCTTGTCCGTCGTGATCGCGTTCGCCGCAACCTTATCAGCAGTAACCGCATTTGCTGCGATCTTATCTACGGTTACGGAATTCGCCTGTAACTTCGAAGTGTTGATCGAATTTGCTGCGAGTTTGTCTACCGTGACTGCATTCGCTGCGAGTTTTTCAGCCGTAACGGAATTCGCTTGCAGCTTCGAGGCATTAATCGAATTTGCTCCGATACGTTCTGCGTTTAACGTACCCGTACTAATGTTGCTAGCATTAAGGTTTACGAAGTTTGCTTTATTCCCATCGATCGTTTGTCCGTATAATCTTTCAGCGGATAACGTACCCTTTGTGAGAAAACCCGCGTCGCTTGCTAGCTCTTCGAAATCTAGCGGTGATGGCGTCCATTGTGAAGATACCTCGCTTACTTTCATCATTACGCCAGTGACGCAAGCCTCGCCGTTAGATCCTTTTAGACAGTTCGCCGTGATTCGAACTTCGTCGAGGCTTGTCATTCCTGCCCAGTCGTTAAATTCGAACGTAATCCATTCCCACCCGCGGCCGCGAATGTCGTTTGCTGCGCCTGCGTTTGCGTACTTCATGATCTCTTTTCCGTCTTTGTCCATACCTCGGAATCTCGCATAGAAACGAATACCGCCCGTTGTCATTGAGTGGGTATAAACCCACCCGCCGAACTGTACTTTATTCCCTAAGATTCGAGCGTTTGCGACTGGAATTGTATTGATTAAGAAGTTTTCGGCCGTTGAAGGTTGTTTGTTTATTAATCGGAATACGTGCGTAAACCCGTTTAATGCGCCAGTAGTTCCGATCGTCCATTTATCAGTGACTCCTGTTTGTGTAGCCGACCAACCCAACCAACCTAATTTCGCAGCACTATTTAAGGCTAAGTTTTGACCGCTTGCTGATCCGATAGTGTCTCGTACTTCTTGTAGCTCTTCTTCTCGTGGTTGGTCGTAGTCGGTCGCCATTGTACCGATCCCGACTTTGAATTCTTCTAGCGTAATTGTCCCGCCTGTAAAGTCGCGAGCCAATACATACGCGGATAGTGATTTGATCGGTTTATCGAATACGCTACCTGTCCCCGATAGTAAAAGGCGACTATATTCGATGTTTGGTTTTATAATCTTCTCGCCTCTACCGCTGATGTATTGCGATGTTCCATCTACATAATCGATCCTTACTTCCATACCGATCCACGGATTTGTATTGCCGATCGTCGCTACCTTACCCGACACTTTTAGTGATACCGTTAGCGGCTTCCCTTGAATATCCTTGATCGCATAATCTACGAATTTAAAGTACGTATGATTTTTTGCAGCACCGTCTTTTACGATATGCGTTACGCCCTTTGTACCTAGTAGTAAGTTGCGGCCGACATTCGATAAACCTGCGATTCTGTCCCCTAGTTCTTTCGCTGCCTTTTCTTCTGCCGCTTTCTGCGCTGCATCTGCCTTTTTCTTTGCATCTGCTGCCGCGGCTTCTTCGGCTTTCTTGCGTGCTTCTTCCGCCAGTCTTTCTGCCTCTGTTTTCGCATTCTTTTCGGCTTCCTTACGAGCTGCTAGAATACGATTATCGGCTTCGCTCAATGCGCCTTGCTTTGCTGCATCTGCCTTGTTTTGCGCATCTTGCTTTAGTGCCTCTTCGACTTGTTTCGTTACTTCGTCCGTATGTGCATTTGCTTCTTTTTGTGCCTGCTGCGCCAGTCTTTCGGCTTCTGTTTTCAAGGCTGCGTCTAGTTCTTTCGCCGTTTTAATCGCTGCGTCTCTCGCTGCATTCGCTTTTGTATCAGCATCTTGCTTTAATGCCTCTTCGACTTGCTTCGTTACTTCGTCCGTATGCTTCTTCGCTGCTCCTTCGGCTTCTTTAGCGATCCTTTCGGCTTCTGTCTTGATCGCCCTGTCCATTTCTTCGGCTTTCTTGATAGCTGCGTCTTGCGCCTTCTTCGCTTCGTCCTGCGCTTTCTTTAGTGTTTCCGTAGGTGTTTCCGCCCCTATGTCGCTTGGTTTCGTTGGTGACGCTGCTTCCCATGTTTTTGTGTTTGGATTGTATTTACGGATCTTATTTGGCTTGCTAGACATGTCAAACCATACTTGTGTTAGGTCTTCGGGTGGTGTCTCGCCGTAGTGCCATTCTTTTTCCGCATAACCTTCCGCGAATAGTTTCGCATTCAGTTCGGCGTCTTTCGCCTTTTGATCCGCATGTTTCTTGACTTCGGCTTCGACTTCTTCCGTTAGTCCTTCGACATATGACTTCATTTCGATCTTAATCTCTTCGTCCATTTCTTCGGCTACTTCGATCGCCTTTTCTTCGGCCTTCTTCGCTTTGATCGCCGCGTCTTCCGCTGCTTCTGCGATTGCAGTCTCTTCGGCTTTGTTCGCCTTGTCCTGCGCACCTTTTGGCGTTTCTGCTCCGATTTCTTCGGGCGTAGTTACCGACGCATTAACCCATAG
>NZ_WEIJ01000017.1:0-55614 GCF_009183795.1 Bacillus sp. B1-WWTP-T-0.5-Post-4 | reverse complement strand
GGGCTGGGTTGGGTAATTTTTCATTCCACGGTTTTGATTGCAGTTTGCCGGAGGGCCAATAACAGTAGTTGATTGAATAGGAGAAACCGCTTGTTTCCATTGTTGTTCATTGAGGCAGTAAGTATGGGCCATCATATGAGCCGGAGTTAATCTTAAAATATCAGAACCGAAAATAACTTCTGGCGCCGGGGCATTGAAAATAGCTAATAAATGAGTATTATCAGCTGTAGCAATTTCATAATGCCACCACGCTTGTGGAATGTTGGCAACTTGCCCCGGTTTTATCGATAAGTTTAATATTTGATTCGTATATGGATTAAGTAAAGAAACAACAGCAGACCCTGAAATACAATAAACAAGTTCAGCTGCATTTTGATGAATATGTGGTTCTACAACATTTCCTGTACTTAAATAAATATCTAATAAAGAAGTATTTTCTAAAGTGTTTAATTGTTTAATACCAAGTACATTTATATAATTTTGGGCATCTTTCCGAAAAAAATTACTTTTATTTACATCATAAGTAAAATTGGTTGAGGGGGAGGTATAGTCGATGTTGGCAGTCAATTGTATTACCCGCCTTTCTATAGGTAAGTTAGGTTACAAAATTAGGATATGTGTCTAGTCTTTGTTTTGTGCTGTTGTCGGTAGCTTAATAAATTCACTTATTCCATAAAGAATAAAGTATAAAGATTAAACTATATTCGTATTCCCATTCATACTTTGGATTGATGGAAAAAAGTAATGAAAATGTTAATTTAAAAGTACATCAATTATTTATAAGGAGTGAATGTTCATGTCATTTAGTGAAATGATTAGAAATGAAGTACTCAGCTGGGCGGGTGTTTCTGAAAAACCGCATCGATTTGGTGGTATTGAAATAAATTATGGTAAGAAAGAACTTGGCCATCTTCATGGTGATAAATTAGCTGATTTACCATTTCCGAAGTTAAAGCGAGATGAATTAGTGAAGCAAGGATTGGTAAAACCACATCACGTATTACCTGAATCAGGATGGATCAGTTATTATATAAAGAGTGAAGAGGATATTCCATTTGCAATTGAGTTATTTCGTATGCAATATGACCGAATTAAAAAGTAATGAAATAAAGTAGGGTAATAAAAATTTATTTTCATGTCACATCCCTCCTTAATCGTTCGTCTTGTATGTAGAACGATAAGGAGGGATTTTATTATGAATACATTTGATGTAGCAATTGTTGGCGGTGGGCTTGCTGGATTAACAGCATCTATATATTTAGCGAAAGCTGGAAAGAAAGTGATTGTATTAGAAAAATCCAGTCAATTCGGCGGCCGAGGGATGACTATAAATAAAAATGGAATCTGCATGAATCTTGGTGCACATGCTTTATATAGAGGCGGGGCAGCGTTTATAACTTTTAATGAGCTCGGTTTGAATCTTCCAGGTGGAATACCATCTACAAAAGCACATGGAATATGGAAAGGGGATATATTCACCATCCCAACAGATTTTCGCTCAATTTTATCAACACCACTACTTTCGTGGTCTGCAAAAGTACAATTCTCACGTCTTATGATTCGTTTAGGAAATTTAGATGTAGGAGAAGTTCCGAAAATGAGTCTAACTACATGGGCAGAAAATGAAATAAAAGATCCAATGGTTCGTAATATATTTTATGCGCTATGCCGGACAACAACATATACGTTTGCTCCTACAATACAATTAGCATCATCTGTACTAAAGCAAATACAGCTTTCTATAAAAGAAGGAGTGCTTTATGTAGATGGTGGTTGGGAGACGATAATAACAAAATTAAGAGATTTAGCGAATGATGTCGGGGTAAAATTTTTGGCTAAAAAGCATGTTTTGGAAATAGAGCATTATGAAGATAAACAAAGAATACATTGTGTTGATGATGAGGTTTTTGCAGTAGATACAGTCATCGTGACGACTCCGCCAAAAGAGGCTTGTAAAATAATAAAAGGTGCAGAAGGAACAAGTTTGCATAGATGGAATGAACAATCGGTACCGGTTACTGTTGCTGCATTAGATATTGGCTTGAGACAATTACCCAATCCTACACATCAATTTGTATTAGGATTAGATCAACCTATATTTTTCGCAAATCAATCGAGAGCAGCTAAATTAAGTGAAGATGGATCAATTGCAGTGAGTCTAATTAAGTACCATAATCCTGTGCTAGAGATGAATCATATTCATGAAGATAAAGAACAGTTGGAAAGTACGATGGAGTTGTTACATCCAAATTGGAAAAGAGAAGTTGTTGCACAGCAATATTTACCGAAAATAACAGTAGTACATGATTTTCCTCATATTGACCGTGTTGAAAAGCCGGGTCCTAATATACCTGAAATGCCAGGTGTTTATGTTGCAGGAGATTGGGCAGGGCATGATGAAATATTAGCTGATGCTGCGGTAGCAAGCGGGAAACGAGCAGCGTTACACATTTTAAAGCAATATGAAAGTGAGGCAGTTCATCATGGAAACGGAGCAGTTATATGAAGCGTATCAACCATTATTATTTTCGTTAGCATACAGAATCCTTGGGAGTGTTATGGATGCTGAGGATATCGTTCAGGATGTATTTATCTCGCTAAATAATATAGAAGATCCTCAATCTATAGAAAATATGAAAGCATATTTATGTAAGATGGCGACAAATCGTTCAATTGATAAATTACGATCGGCAGCGCATAAACGTAACGTGTATGTAGGGATGTGGTTACCAGAGCCACTTGTAGACGAGAGTGATGAGCCATCAAAGTCATTTATAATGAAAGAATCCCTTTCCACCGCATATTTATTACTTTTACAACAACTATCTGAGGTAGAAAGGATTGTTTTCATATTAAGAGAGGTTTTCAGTTATGAATACGAAGAAATAGCTTCAATTGTTGATAAGAGTAGTGTGAACTGCAGGAAGATCTTTCAACGTGCACGAAAAAGTATGTTGGAGAAACCGAAGCAATCAAAATTAAGCACGGAGAAAATGGCTTCTTATGTTGAAAAGTTTGTAGCATCATTACAGTGTGGGGATACGGAAGGTATGTTGGAAGTATTAAAAACAGATGCTATACTCAAAGCTGATGGTGGCGGTAAAGTTACGACTGCGATCAATCCAATTTATTCTGCAAATCGAATTATACGTTTGTTCTTTGGGATTGCACAACGATTGACAGAAGAGTACACTGTTGATTTCAAAATGGTAAATGGTATACCAGGAGTTATAGTTACAATAAATAATAAAGTAACATATGTTCTTTCGTTTGCATTTGAGGATGAGAAGATTTCAAATATTTATATGATGGTTAATCCTGAAAAACTTATGCATTTAAATGTAAAAATATAAAAAAGCGCATTTCTTCAGAAATGCGTTTTTTATTATTTTTCTAACATTTCAAGAGGTACATCTTTTTCGCCAGCTACCTCAAATTTAATTTCCCCGTCTTCTTCATAAATACGTGTAATAATCGGTATAGTAATCATTAATTTTTTATGCTGCTTTCGTTTTCGAGCAGCATCTAAGCTAATCACGTTCATTTGTAAGCATCCTTTCTTCTGGAAATATATAAACAAAGAAAATGCGTCCGAAAAGGGCGCTTAATTGAATTTGAAATACCGATTCATTTAAATGGGGTTTATATAATTTAATAACTGCAATTTTAATATGAAATAATATGAATGGAATAATTGCACGTAGAAATTAACTTTACCAAAAAACGAAACAATATGCTATAAAAAATTATAAATCTTTGTCATATAACGGGAAAAAGGATTTCGTTTCGCATATAATAAAAGTAGACGGGCAGCAAGAGCTTTTTCATCATATTGCTTGGAAAGGCGATGAAAAGAATGGATACGTTAGATTCATTATTACTTCAACTTGAACAATATGGAGAAGAGCATGATCGGAATAAAAAAATACGGGAAGAAAAATTACGGAATATTTCTCGTGAGATGGGGCAATTTTTATCAATTTTAGTAAAAGGGTGTAATGCAAAAAATATCTTGGAAATTGGAACTTCTAATGGTTATTCTACATTGTGGTTAGCTAATGCGGTAGAAGAAACAAATGGAAATGTAACAACTGTAGAGCTTTCTTCAGAACGAGTTGGAGAGGCACTTATCAATTTTGAAAAGGCAAACCTGTTACAAAGAATCGATATTCATAATCAAGAAGCAGGGGCATTTTTAGATTCCCAATTAGATCATTCATTTGATTTTATTTTCCTAGATTCAGAGCGCACGCAATACATGTGGTGGTTTGAGCATATAAAACGTATGTTACAACCAAAAGGTTTTCTTGTTGTTGATAATGCAACTTCTCATGCGAGTGAATTAGATGAGTTTATAAAAATGATTGAAGAAGATGATACGTTTGAAACGGTGTTATTAGCGTTTCAAAAGGGAGCATTTGTAGCTCGCAAAAATAAATAGAAGTGAGTGTAATAGAATTATCACATTGAAAACGGGTGAATGTCAAAAGATTGAGTGTAGCACGATTGAAAGAACGTAAATTATTTAGGAAATATATGAAGAATCCGCCTTCAGCATGTTGTTCTCTAGGTCTTAAGTCTGAGGAAAATTATGTTGATTACAGGTATACTTATAGTAAGAAACAGGGAATGACTGCATAAGCAGGTATTTCTTGAAAATTGATTTCATATAGGCTGTTTGCAAATGAAATACAATATATTAGATGAAATATAGTGCACATAAATTCGCACATATAAATAAAGGAGCGATTTTGTTGACTGAACTCGAGAAAAAAGAACCCGTATCAATTGTGAAAGATAATAATGTAGAAGTAGTAGTTGATACAGTTATAAAAGATGAAGAACTTGATGAATTAAATAAAGAAGCCGATCTTTATGTACAAAAGTTAAATAGCGAGCAAAATACAGATTTATCGAAAGTATTGTCGCAGCTAGGAGATTTGGGGGATAAAGAACAACAAGCAGCAGGACAAACGTTATCAGCATTAAAACGTCCTGTCACAGCGATGATGAATGGAAAGAATGAAGAAATTCCAAATACATTGTTAGAATTACGCAAAGTAGTATCAGAGCTTGATCCGAATTCATTAAAAGCAAGTGGTATGAAGAAAATTATGTTTAAAGTATTTAAGAAAAATCCACTTGAAACATACGTGCATAAATATCAATCTATAGATAAGCAAATTGAGGAAATTATTAGATCCCTTCTAATTGGTCGTGATAACTTACAAGAGGATACAGTTGGTCTTGAAATGTTAAAAGAACAATCGCACGATAAAATTCATGCTCTTGATAAACAAGTATACTTAGGGAAAAAGCTTGCTGGCATGCTTGAAGCTGAGAAACAAAACCCAGAGCGTCAAAGGGATATTCCGTTAATTAACGATGCATTAGAAAAGATACTTGTACGTACACGTAATATGCAGCAAGCGAAAAGTGTATTATTACAATCTATAGCTTCTGTAGACATCATTAAGAAAAATAATGAAAAATTAACAGAGGCGATACGTAATGCGATTACGATGACACAAAACGTTGTAACAGTTTCAGCTGCTATTCAGCTTGCATTAACGAATCAACGGAAAACAATTGATGCCGTAAATGCGACGAATGAAGCAATTGAATCGATGGTATTAAGTAATTCTCAAGCGTTAAAACAAAATACAGAAGAAACGACGAAATTGCTTGAAAACCCTGCTATTAGCATGGATAAATTACGTGAATCATTCCAAAATGTGTTCGCTGCAATTGAAGCATCTGAAAAATCGTCAGAACGTATTATTGAGTCAAGCAAGAAGTTCGTTATTGAACTAGACACATTTAATGATGAGATGAAGCAGAAACTCATTCAGCGTCCAAGGAAATAACGGATTATTAGAGGAGGTGAACAAATGAGTTTCATTCAAACAGTACTATTACTACTCGGTACATTGCTTTTAATAGCATTTACTGTCGTTGTTTTAGTCGTATACTTCGGGCGGAAACTGTATTTTTCATGGACGAAGCCATATAAAAGAGCGCAAGATTCTCTAGATAAGATATCAAACAAATCAATACCGTTTCTACAAGAATTTACACAACATCCACTGTTTTATCGCTGGATTCGCACCGAAGGAAAGAAAGAACAAAATACATTAAATACTCTATTTTGTGCATCAGGTCAACGTACGAGAGAGCAAGTCTTCTCGATGTTACCGAAAGAAAAGCAGAAAAAAGTGCATGTAATGGCAAAAACTACGAAAAAGCTTACGAATGAAGATATTGATGTGGCTGCGATGAAAGTGAAAGATTTCTTAAGACAAGAAACGCAGCAAACTGTAAAACCGACAGACTTATCATTTTACAAATTGTATTTTTATGACCGTTATCCAGACGCATTAAATACAATTCAAGCGTATAAACGCTCAATAAATCCTTCATTACAAAGAACGGTTGATGATATTACAATTTCGGTATTAAATGCACTTCCGTACTATCAAGAGCAACGCATGTTTGAACAACAACATAAACTTGAAACATTCTTAATGAAAGATTTAACGGCCATGTTATCGTTGGTAGTACAATTACCACCTTCACAAAGACCAGAGAAGGAAGAAGAACTGAAGATCTACTTGGAAAATTTCAAAAAAGAAATGGAAGTAGTAGAGCGAGATATTCGCGACTCGATTGATCACGATTTAAATGTGAAGATGAGGGCAGCGACTGAGAAGTTTAAGAATAAATAGAAGAGATCGCCTAAAAAGTTGAATGTTTCAGCTTTTAGGCGTTTTTTTTTGTAAATTGAGAGCGTTTAATCTTTTGTAAAATTGTATATGCAAACGTAAATAAATGGTAAAATATAGAGTGGTTTTTTGTACTTTGTGTAAATAATTATTATAAAAGGGGTATGGTATTGTGTTATTTGAGTTAGTCATCCTATTTGTAATTTTATTTTTATTTCTGGGCTATCCCATTAGTAAAGCTTGGGATAGTTTCCAATCGAAGAAGGAAAATTCCTCAAGTATACTAAAGTTCGAGCCACAGGAAATATTATCAATATGTTTGAGTTATTTTATATTTGGTTTAGGCATTATGTGGAATGCAAATGATGTAAGAGGAGGAATACCATTACATAAATTTGAAAAGAACGGAATGATGTCTGATCAATATGCTTCTTTAGCACATGACCACATTGCTATAGTAGTTCTCTTAGTTATTTTAGGTGCGGTTTCGTATTGGAGATTAACGAAAGGCTTAACAAAACTTTCACCAATATTTTATATTTTTTATAGTACTTTAATGATAGTAAACATTGTATATACATTCATCTATATTACCCATACAGGCTTTGCCTTTTATACGGAACTCGGAGGATTGAGATACATTCCAGTCTTTTGTATTCAAGTTGGGATGCTTGCATTTAGTCTATTATTCATAGCTAAGTTAAGAAATTCATTAAGTTACTTCATACAATCTCAGCATGAGAAAGATTATAAGCAGAGCAACAGAATTATATTATTTCTGTATCGTATTTCTTTTGGATATCAAAAAATGGCTACAGTTTGGATGATAAGTTTATTTCCTGTACTGTTAATTATTCAATTCATTTTAATACTGTTTGGCCAAAAACCAGATAGTTTTATAAGAGTGTTTATGGAAACAAGTAGCTATAATTATTCTAAGATTCCTGTCCCAAGCCCTCAAATTGTCTCCGGGGATGGGCATTATTTATGTACAGTTTCTGTGAAAGGCCATAAAAACATCGTTAAGCCATTACGAGCAGGAATTAGGCATGGGGAAAGAATTACAGTCAATCGACAGTTATTAATTGCGAACGCTTTTGAAAATGTAATTGAGGAGCGGGTACCAAAATGTCATAAAGTTATTCGTAATTTTTATGATAAATACGGTTATCCGATTAGTAAACATATTAATACGAAATGGTCGGCTGATTTTGTTTATATTTTAATGAAGCCACTAGAATGGTTCTTCTTATTTGTACTTTACACAGTAGATAAAAACCCTGAGAATAGAATTCATATTCAATATAGTGAACTACGAAAATAAAAGTAAGAGCCCGCATTCAAAAAAAATGGGGGCTCTTACTTTTATTTTGCTTGAATAGTAGATTTACTAGAAGCCACACTTTCATTATGCAATCGATCAACTGCAGTTACGACATAGGTATACGTTTCTCCGGAAATAGCGGTTTTATCTACATAAATTTCTCCAAGTTTTGTTTTTCTTACAGTAGTAAGTAAATTTTTGGGATTTTGTATATCCACTTCATTTTTCCCATTCGCGCGGTAAATAGCGTAATAAGTAGAATCATTATCTCTATTGTCAATGATACCGATTGCAATACCTTCATCTCTTGGAATGGCGCCTTTTAAAGTCGGTTGTTTTGGTGGATCATGATCAAGCCAAGGCATAGGCGGGATTAATGCAGGATGTTTATATATGTTTTTTGAAAGTCTATCTTTAACTCCGAGTGGATTGTTATTAATATCTTTTAAGCTAAAATGCATACTACCTTTTATATCAGGATATAGCCGGTTTAATGCAATTTGTTTTGGATATTCTTCTGGATCAGACCAAGCAGGGACGGAGTTATTATTAATTTTATAGGCCGCTTGACCGATGTATAGGTGAATCGGTTTGTTATTTGTTTCTTTAACCCACCAATCTACTAATATGTCATATGCAGCTGGGGTGAAACCTATATTCCAATATATTTGCGGTGTAATGTAGTCAATATATCCTTTTTGTATCCACTCACGTGTGTCAGCATAAAGGTCATCATAGTTTCTTTGGCCTGCGGTTGTGTTAGAGCCAGTGGGATCGTCAGCTATATTTCGCCATACGCCGAACGGACTAATGCCAAACTTTACATATGATTTTTCTTGTTTTATACCAGTATTTAAATCTTTTACAAGTTCATTTACATTATTACGTCGCCAATCTTCTATATTTGTAAATCTACCATTATTATATGTTTCGTACGTTTTCTGATCTGGAAATTCTTCACCGGCTACTTTATATGGGTAAAAATAATCATCCATATGCAGCGCATCAATATCGTAATTTTGTACGATTTCTAAAGCGCCTTCTGTTATAAATTTTTTTACTTCCGGAATACCGGGATTGTAATATAACTTTCCGCCATAAGGGACAACCCAATCGGGATGTTGCCTTGCAGGGTGATTATTTGATAATCGATTTATATCGGTGTGATTCATTGTTATTCGGTATGGGTTAATCCAAGCGTGGAATTCTATATTTCTTTTATGAGTTTCTTCAATCATAAATGCGAGCGGGTCATAACCAGGATCTTTTCCTTGTGTTCCTGTAATGTATTCAGACCAAGGACCGTAATTTGAAGGATAGAAAGCATCAGCGGTTGGTTTAATTTGTACAACAACTGCATTCATACCAGTGCTTTTTACATCGTCTAATAATCTTATAAATTCTTGTTTCTGTTTTTCAATGGGTAAGCCAGTTTTTGAGGGCCAATCAATATTCAGAACAGATGCAATCCATACAGCACGTAATTCATGTTTTTTGTATGCAGTATTTACTTCAGCATAAGTAAAGTGAGGGGGAATGAAAGAGAAAGGGATGAACAAGATGACGATACAACATATCATTAATAAACGTTTAACGATCATTTATACGCCTCCCTATCATATGATTATTTAAAATAATATATGAGGCGAGGTTGACCTTGCAATAGAGAAAATTGCATATTGAAACATTAATTTAATAGGAAAAATATTTTTAATGAAATTTACTTTCATTATAACTAAATTCATTTACTACTTCATATGCTTGTTAGTAAAGTGAAACTTCCTTTCATTTGAAGGGTAATAAATTATAAGTATAGGAGGATTAATAAATGAAAGTCTTGTTCGTCTGTTCTGGAGGAATGTCCAGTGCAATTGTTGTAAACGCTTTAAAAAAAGAAGCGGAGAAAAATGGTGTGAACATGGAAGTGCATGCAATTGGAACGAATGAGGTAGAGGAAGAAGTAAAGAATGGCTGGGATGTCGTAATGGTGGCACCTCAAATAAGACACCGATTTGACTCTGTAAAAAAATTTGCAGAGGAGGGATCTATTCCGTGTGGCATCATACCGCCGCAAGCATACACACCGCTTGGCGGCCCGACTTTATTAAAAACTGTAAATGAATTAATCAGTTAGGGGGAAACGTTATGAATAAGTTTGTCACGTTTCTTGATAAAAACTTATCTGGACCGATGGCAAGGCTTTCTGAGCAGAGACATTTACAAGCAATCCGTGATGGAGTTATTTCGGCGTTACCATTTATTATAGTAGGAAGCTTCTTTTTAATAGTAGCATTTCCACCACTGCCGAAAGATAGTTTTATATCAGTTTGGGCATTAAAGAATCAAACAAGTATATTGATACCATATCGTTTAACCATGTTTATTATGTCCTTATATATCGCATTTGGAATAGGATATAATTTAGCGAAAAGTTATAAATTAGATGCTTTATCAGGAGCACAGCTCGCGGTATGTTCACTACTTTTAACATTAACGCCTGAGTTAATTGATAAAAAAGGATTCATGCTTCCGATGACAAATCTCGGAGGTCATGGATTATTTGTGACGATGATTGTTTCTATTTTATCCGTAGAGATTTTAAGGTTTTGTAAGAAGAAAAATGTAATGATTAAAATGCCAGAACAAGTACCGCCATCTGTATCGCGTTCATTTGAAGCACTTATACCTGCAGCATTCGTTATTATTATAATGAGTCTAGTAACTGTCGTTTTTAGCATTGATTTACACCATGTTGTTGATAAATTAGCAGCACCATTAGTAAAAGCTGGGGATAGTTACTTCGGTGTAATGATTCCAGTGTTTTTAATTACGTTTTTTTGGTCATTCGGAATCCATGGTGTGTCGGTTGTTGGAACTGTTGCTCGGCCATTATGGGAAGTATACCTAGGGAAAAATGGTGAAGCAGTTGCTAGTGGAGCAGATCAGTTGCCATTTATTTCACCAGAGCCGTTATATCAATGGTTTATATGGATTGGCGGTTCTGGTGCGACGTTAGGGCTTGTATTAGCTATGATTGTATTTGGTCGATCGAAATATTCGAAAGCATTATCAAGAACTTGTATTGTTCCGGGTATTTTTAATATTAATGAACCAGTCATATTCGGATTACCGATTGTACTAAATCCAATTTTAATTATCCCATTTATCATTACACCACTTGTAACAGCAACTGTTGCATATTCAGCAACTGCGATGGGATTTGTTACACCAACGCATATTATGCCGCCATGGACACTACCTGCTCCAATTGGTGCATATTTAGCAACAGGTGGAGATTGGCGTGCGATTGTATTAGTTTTTATAAATATAGCAATATCGTTCCTTATTTATTTACCATTCTTTAAAATGTACGACAAAAATATGCTTGAAATTGAAAAAAATGGTGACGGGGAATCTGTTAATCCTTAATCTGCACGCTGTTATTTTGAGTGATAGACTTTTTGTCTATCACTTCTTTCACATTAAAACTAGAAAGGGGGAAATAGAATGAATATAAAATTTAGTTATAAAGGCGTATTTTTATTATTATTTGGAGTGATTTGTGCAAATTTACTTTTTGTCCCTTTATTAGGCATGCTAAATCTATCACAAATGCATAGTATCTGGCTTGTTACAAGTATTGCGGCAAGCGTTTTGCTTACGGTAGTTGTTTCTTTCATTGATGGATCGTTTGCATCGAAAGCTCAGTTGTTTTTTAGATTTATATTGTTTTCGATTGGTTGTACGTTCGTTACTTACATGATTGTTTTTTAGTAAATAGGAGGTCATGCACGTTATGTATATTGCAGGGATAATGTCTGGTACTTCATTAGATGGAATAGATGTAGCGCTCGTTCATATAGAAGGAAGTGGTGTAGATTCTAAAATCGAACTCATCCATTTTACTACTGTTCCATTTTGTAATGATATGAAAAATGAGATCCAACAAGCGTTATCAATTGAAACTTCGAATGTCCAACTTATATGTAGTTTGAATTTTAAACTTGGTTTATGCTTCGCCAATGCTGTAAAGGAAGTTTGTAAAGAGGCCAATTTTCCTTTGAGACAATTAGATTTAATAGGCTCTCACGGACAAACGATTTATCATCAGCCAAAGCAAGAAGGGAATATTATTTCTTCAACATTGCAAATTGGGGAACCAGCAGTAATAGCATATGAAACGAACACGACGGTTATCTCGAATTTCCGAACGATGGACATGGCGGCAGGGGGACAAGGTGCACCACTTGTACCATATTCAGAGATTATTTTATATCGGCATCAAACTAAAAATAGACTACTACAAAATATTGGTGGGATTGGTAATGTTACAGTGGTTCCAAGTAAACGAAGTAAAGAGAGTGTTATTGCTTTCGATACTGGACCAGGCAACATGGTAATCGATGAAGTATGTCAAAGATTATTTCATGTACCATATGATCAAAATGGTTGGATTGCAAAGCAGGGGGAAGTTGTAGATGAAATTTTAACATACTGTATGAACCATCCATTTTTGAACATGAAACCACCAAAAACAACAGGTAGAGAACAGTTTGGAGAAGCGTTTGTGACTGAATTATTGAATCGATTTAAAAAGCATAGTAAAGAAAATATATTGGCAACTGTCACGATGTTTACAGCATGTTCAATTGTTCATCATTATAAGGCGTTTATTTTGCCGTATTATGAAATTGATGAGGTGATTTTAGGTGGTGGTGGAAGTTATAATAATACACTTGTTGAAATGTTACGGAATGGATTAAGAGAAGAGAAATGTAGCATATGTATACAAGAAGATATTGGTCATTCTTCAGCAGCGAAAGAAGCAATTGCATTTGCTATTTTAGCAAACGAAACGTATCATCGTAATCCGAGTAATGTGCCGAGCGCAACAGGTGCTAAGAATTCCGTAATTTTAGGGAATATAACATTCCCTCCATACGCAGATGAAAATGAGGCGAACATATGAAGTATATGATTGGAGTAGATGGCGGGGGAACGAAGACCGAGGCAATTGCATTTGATAAAGACGGAAATGAACTTGTAAGAGCTACCAGTGGTTTTGGAAACATATTAATAGATTTTGAAGAAGCTCTTGTGCATATTATGGAAGCAATTAATCAATGCCAGAAGAGTTTAATAAATGGGCATTGCGTTTGTGTTTGTTTAGGATTAGCTGGTATAAGCGGAGCGAATACAAATGAATTAACATTACATTTAAAAAAGAAATACGGAACAAAAATTGAAATTTTTAATGATGCAATGATCGCACATGCAGCTGCTTTAAAAGGTAAGGATGGAATATTAACTATAGGTGGTACAGGTGCAATTTGTATAGGAATGAAAGGAGAAGTATATCAGTATAGCGGTGGATGGGGACATATTTTAGGAGATGAGGGGAGCGGATATTGGATTGCATTACAAGCTTTAAAGAAAATGGCAATTCAGTTCGATCAAGGAATCAGTCTTTGTCCATTGAGTTTGAATATTCAAAGGCAGTTTCAACTTTTGACACCGTCTCATATAAAAAGCTTAGTATATACTTCTTCTAAAGATAAAATTGCAGCAATCGCCCCATTAGTTATTCAGGAAGCGAGAGATGGCAATGATGATGCGCATGAAATTATGATGCAAGCTGGAAAGGAATTAGCAAGGATTACAGTAAATGTTTATAACAAGTTGAACTTTAAGCACTCAACGCCAATTGCAGCAAGTGGCAGTATATTGCGTTTAGTTCCTGAAATATTTGCTGTATTTAAGAAATGCTGTGAAGAAAGTATGAAAGAAATTACATTCGTATTACAAGCAGAAATGGCAGTGAAAGGAACATATTATTTAATGAGGGATATATATTTTTAAAAATAGGTATGAGAATTTTTGTATGATTTGTAAAAATATGATGTTAAAATGTATAAAGGGATGTATGTTAAAAACGTACAATATACGTAGTAATTGAATATTGTATATGTATTCCCATGTAGAAAGTGAATGATTACATGATTAATAGTATGCAGTTTTTATATTTGGTGGCTTCTTATTTAATTGGAAACATATTGACCGCTTATATAGTAACAAAATTGAGACATAACGTTGATATTAGGGATGAAGGAAGCGGAAATCCTGGCGCAAGAAATATGGGGCGCGTATATGGAAAAGGGTATTTCATCGCTACATTTTTAGGTGATGCAATTAAAGGGGCAATCGTTGTTGCTGTAGCAAAATATCTTTTTGAAGATCCTACATTCGTAATGTTAACATTATTGGCCGTTATTATTGGACATATTTATCCAGTTTTATTTAAAGGCAAGGGCGGTAAAGGTATTTCAACATTTATAGGAGGACTAATCGCATTTGATTATTTGATAGCGCTTACCCTCTTAGGCATTTTTATTGTATTTTATTTAATATTTAAAGGGTTTACGAAGCCAGGACTAATTACGATTGCTTGTTTACCAATTTGTATGATTCTTTATTCTTATTCTATTGTTACCACTATATTAAGTGGAATAATTATTGTACTTATTCTATATGTAAATCGAGAATAAAATGAGTGTTTAATAAGTGGGGATAATCTCCACTTATCATTTTTTATTAAATAGATAAAGGAGATAAGGCATGGGGTTAATTTATAAAGTTGCTGATCAAGATTGGGAATTTGAAAGTATACATAAATTGAATTATAAAACTTTTGTAGAAGAGATACCACAACATGAAGAAACGAAAGAACGGTTTCGTATAGATCGGTTTCATAAAGAAAATACATATTTAATTTGTTTAGATGAGGATAGATTAGTAGGTATGGTCGCAGTGCGGGGAAAACGACCATTCTCGTTAGATTATAAAATTTCAAATTTAGATATTTATTTGCAAGAGCATGGAGAAAAAGTGTATGAAATTCGTTTACTTTCAGTAGAACGTGAATATAGAAATGGAAGAGCGTTGTTAGGATTAATTCGTTTTCTACATCGTTATTTGCTTCTAAATGGATATGAATTAGCACTCATTTCTGCAACAACACGTGAACTAGCTTTATATGAGCAAATGGGATTCAAATTTTTCCATACGTTAGTTGGTACAGAAGAAGCAGCCTTCCAGCCAATGTATGTTACCCCTGCTATGTTTGAAGAGTCGAGTGTTGGGGGGATTATGACGAAAGAATATACGTTTTTACCTGGTCCAGTAGATATTGAAGAGAACGTTCGAAAGGCATTTTCTACGCGACCTATTTCCCATCGCTCTAAGTCATTTCAAGTGATGATGGACAATGTGAAAAAACGGTTACTTCACATGACAAAAGCAAAACATGTACAGCTTATGTTAGGAACAGGGACGTTAGCAAATGATGCGATTGCTTTACAGTTACGTTCTTTAAAAGGGAAAGGACTAGTATTAACAAATGGGGAATTTGGTAATAGATTAGTTGGACATGCAAAACGAGCACGGTTACATTTTGATACTTATAAAAAGGAAATGGGAGATCCATTTATTTATACCGAATTAGAAGAAATTATGACAACTGGAAATTATGAATGGATTTGGTTTGTTCATCATGAAACATCTACTGGAATGTTAAACGATTTAAACGAGCTAAATACTCTTTGTAACGAGAATCAAATGAAACTGTGTGTAGATTGCATAAGCTCAATTGGAGCAATACCATTAGACTTGAAGGATGTGTATTTTGCAAGTGGTGTTAGCGGTAAAGCGATTAAATCATATACAGGAATTTCTTTCGTTTTTCATAACCACATTGTAAAAATAAACGAGGCTGTGCCGGCCTATATGGACATTGGCATGTATGAAGAAAATGAAAGTATTCCATACTCACAATCATGGAATTTAATTTATGCATTGCAAGAAGCGTTGAAGAGATTTGAAGATGAAAAGGTATTTGTAAAAATTAAAGAGACATACGAGTATATTGAAGAAGTTATTACTGATATGGGGTTAAAGCTTGTTTCACCTAAAGAACATGCCGCGAAAATTATATTTACAATTCAAATAAGCGAAGGTCAGTCTTCTAAAACGGTAGGTGATGCGTTAGCTTTACAAGGATATATTGTCCATTATGAATCAGCGTATTTACAAAAGAATAACTGGATCCAAATTGCATGCCTGAATCATTATAAAGAACGTGATATGAAGAGGATGTTAAATTGTTTGCAAATGTGTTTATTTCAGAGTGGGGTACATATATAAAGACTTTTTCTTTTCGTATAAAGGAGCTACGACTTACGAAAACTTAGGAATAGAACATTGGAAGAGGTGTAAGTATGATAACTAGAAAACTCCCATTACATATAGACGATATTAAAAAAGCTCACAAGATTCTAGATAGAAATGCTCGTAAAACGCCATTAGTAAAATCTTTTTACTTGACTAGTAAAACGGGCGGAGAAATTCATTTGAAATTAGAAAATATGCAGTTAACGGGTTCTTTTAAATTCCGTGGCGCATTTAATAAAATGTCGCGGCTCACGGATCAAGAAAAAGAAAAAGGTGTAATTGCATGTTCAGCAGGTAATCATGCGCAAGGAGTTGCATTATCAGCGCATTTACTTGGTATTAAGAGTAAAATTGTTATGCCAATTTCTGCACCTCAGGCGAAAGTGGAAGCAACTAAAGGATATGGATCTGAAGTGATTTTACATGGTGAAACCTTTGATGATGCAAAGGCAAAATGTGAAGAAATTATAAGGGAAACAGGTGAGACATACTTACATCCATATGATGATGTAGAGGTAATGGCTGGGCAAGGTACAATTGGATTAGACATTCTGGATGATATGTGGGATGTTGATACTGTCATTGTACCAATCGGTGGAGGCGGAATTATTTCTGGCATTTCTGTAGCATTGAAATCTTTTAATCCATCCATTAATATAATTGGTGTCCAAGCAGATAATGTTCATGGAATGAAGGCATCTTACGATAAAGGAGCAATCGTAGAACACTATGAGGCGCCTACTATTGCAGATGGTTGCGCAGTTAAAATACCAGGTGAATTAACATTTGAAATTGTAAAAGAATTAGTAGATGATATTGTAACTGTATCAGAAAAAGAGCTGGAAGTAGCGATGAAAGATTTATTACAACGTGGGAAAGCTGTTGTAGAAGGTGCAGGTGCATTAGCAACTGCTGCACTTCTTGCAGGAAAAGTTGATAGTTATATAAAAGGGAAAAAAGTAGTGGCTGTTATATCTGGTGGGAACGTGGACTTACAGCGCATATCAAGTGTATGTGAGCACTTTTTTGTCGCTAATGAAGTGAAATAGTTTTATGAAAGAAGAGCTAAGAGAAATGATCTTAGCTCTTACTTTTTGTCTACCGTTTACTGTAAGTAGAAATAAACTTGCAAAATTTGCTGTTTAAAAATTATTTTATTTAAGCGCCTATTTTTACACATATCTTTAATGTTATAATAATTATTTCAATATTGTCGAAACGTAAGCAGAAATTTAATATAATAGTTTTAATGTGCTAATGAGCGGTGAGGAGGGTAGGGCATGAATAAAGAAGAACAGGTCATGAACGGTTTCAGGGAATTATATAATAAGCTGGTTTGGCTTAATAAAGATAAGATGGAAGAGGGTCTTAAAGGTTTTAAGTCTTCTGAAGTCCACTGCATTGAATATATTGAAAACAATGCAGATTCTAACGTGACACAACTCGCAGAGGCTTTTTATGTGACTCGCGGTGCTATAAGTAGAATGACTAAGAAGCTCATACAAAAAGGCCTTGTTGAAAGCTACCAAAAGTCAGAAAATAAGAAAGAAATTTATTTTAGGCTTACCGAACAAGGGAAAGAAATTTATAAAATCCATGAAAATCTGCACAAAGAGTTTCAAGAGCGAGATAAAGCTGTATTTGAACAAGTAACTGAAGAAGAATTCAACAGTATAATTAGCTTTGTGGAAAAGTATAGTAGACATTTGGATGCGGAAATAAAGAAACAAGGTATACATATTAAATCGTAATATATTTTAATAATAAAGTGAAACTTTAATCAGTGGGGGGGCTTCATCTCCACTGATTATCAGCCCTCACCAATCGGGCTTTTACGGGCAGCCTTACTCTAATGAGAATAGGCTGCTTTTTTATTATTTTATTTTTGTTGACTAATCAACAAAATAGAGTTATTATTTTGTTGACAAAGCAACAATTTTTTTAGGAGAGAAGTTAAATGTCTATATTTAGATTGAAAAATGAAAGGGGAACTGAAAAAAGCATAGATAAACATGCTTTACTATTCGGACTTATTTCTGTATTTCTTTGTGGTATAGGTTTCAGTATCATCATGCCTGTAGTCCCATTCTTAGTACAGCCATATACAAGTAATCCGGAAGAACAAGCATTGGTTGTTACACTACTAACTTCCGTATATGCGGCCTGCGTGTTTTTAACTGCACCAGTACTCGGAGCTTTAAGCGATAAGTATGGCCGTCGTCCATTACTTTTAATATGCTTATTTGGTTCTGCAATTGGGTACTTAGTTTTGGGAATAGGAGGAGCTTTATGGGTACTATTTGCTGGACGCATAATAGAAGGTATAACAGGTGGGAGCATAAGTACTATCTTCGCATATTTTGCAGACATTATTCCAAAAGAGCAGAGAACGAAATACTTTGGATGGGTGAGTGCAGTTGTAGGTGCGGGAACTATCATTGGCCCAACCATTGGGGGGGTACTTGCCAAGTTTGGTGATACTGTACCTATGTATTTTGGTGCAATCATAACGTTAATAAATGTTGTATATGGGATCAAATATATGCCAGAGAGCCTTGACAAAAATAATAGATTGAAAGAGATTACTTTTGTAAGGTTGAATCCTTTTGCACAGCTAGCAAACATACTTTCCATGAAAAATTTAAAATGGTTACTTGTCTCGGCGTTTTTACTTTGGATACCTAACGGATCTTTACAAGCAATTTTCACGCAATTTACAATGGATACTTTCAGTTGGAAACCTGCATCAATCGGACTTATGTTTTCAATTTTGGGCTTTCAAGACATTGTTTCACAAAGTTTTATCATGCCAAAGCTTTTAATCAAGCTTAGTGATAAACAAATAGCAATTCTTGGGATGGTTTCGGAGATTATAGGCTACAGTTTTATTGCAGCATCAGCTTTGTTTTCGGTGTATCCACTACTTATCGTCGGAATGTTAATGTTCGGCTTTGGTGATTCAATTTTCGGGCCTTCATTCAACGGGATGCTTTCAAAGTCTGTTAGTTCTAGTGAACAAGGAAGGATTCAAGGTGGAAGCCAATCTATTCAAGCTTTAGCAAGAATGATTGGTCCTATTATTGGAGGGCAAATCTATGTATCGCTTGGTCATGCTGCACCTGCTTTTATGGGTGTGATCCTTATAGTCGCGGCAATAGCAGTTTTGTATAGGGGGACACGTGCAACTGTATAACAGATAGATATAAGAACAAATAATAGGGTGACAGAACTTAGGAATAAGTGCTGACACCCTATTTGTTTACAGTTTGAGGACTAAGAGAAATTCTTTTACTGTTTAGGAATTTATTCTGCAATGCTCTCATGGTAAATGACTAGATAGTTTAATTATGCTTGTGCTGAAGTAAATAATGACTCCATTTTCAATTTGCTCTTCTCTCGAATTTCAGCATCTGCGTGTCTCATAACGTATTTATGCGCTACAGCGATTGCTAAAACATCATCTAATAAGCCAATCCCAATAATAGCAGCTATATCTGGAATGAAATCAATTGCTAATACGTAATAAGATAAAGCGGCTAATATTATGAATTTCGCTTTAGTAGGTAATTCTTTCTTTTTCATTGTGTAGAATAAAATAATACTTTCATATACGCTGGATTTACCGAGGTTTACAGAGCTTTTTTTGAACTTTTTCCAAAGTGTCTGTTTCTCCATATAAACACTCCTTTTACAAAAACATAGATTTTTTAAAAGGATGGACAAAGAAGTGAGAGATTAATCAATTTTATTGTTTTTCTTAATTATATATTTCCATAAAAATAGGGGAATACCTGTTCAAAATAATATAATGTGGATTATGCAACGATTCACAGTGTTCCGTTACATAGTATATATATTGTAAGATGTATGTGGGTGATTTAGTTATTATTATGCATTTTATAAGCGGTATGGGGGAAGGAAAATGAAAATAATAGAACTACCAATTGAATTCGAATTTAATGGGCAAAAACAATGTATTTATCCAAGTTTAATTATAGTACATAATGAATTAACGTTAGTCGATACAGGATATCCAAGCTTTTTACCTTTAATTGAAAATGCAATGTTAAAACATGGATATGAGATGAAAAACTTAAAGAATATAATTATTACCCATTATGATGATGATCATCTAGGGGCTTTATATGATTTCAAATTGAAATATCCTCAAATTAATATTATTGCTAGTGAAATTGAATCTAACTATATTAGTGGTGATATAAAATCAGAGAGGTTGGCTCAAGCTGAAAAAATGCTAGAACGTATGCCAAATGAAGAAAAAGAATTTGGTAAATGGTTTATACAACAGTTAAAAAATATAAAACATATTTCCGTCGATGAAAAAGTACATGATGGTCAAATGATTTTGAATAATGAATGTCAAATAGTAGCGACGCCAGGACATACTTCGGGGCATATTTCATTATATTTTCCGAATTTAGACTGTGTAATTACAGGAGACGCAGCGGTTCAAGAGAATCGAGAGTTAGTTATAGCTAATCCGAATTTTTGTTTGGATATAGAAAAAGCAAAAGAGTCATTAAATAAGATTAAAAGTCTTAAAGCAGCGCAGTATTATTGCTATCATGGAGGAAAGCTTACTGTATAAACTAATGAAACCCGGTCTTTCCTAAATCGAAAAGATCGGGTTTTTAGTTCATATATTTTGCGATTTCAACCAAATCAGTAACATTATATTTCGGTAAAATTGAAATATATATGCAAAGAAGAATATATATAATTTGAGCAAGGGTATAGGGGGAAAAGATGGGTTCGTGATTTGATGTAATAGCAAATGTTATTTTATTTTATCCTCGAAATGACATGAAATTGAAACACCATATCGCAAAATTAAGTGAATTTGAGTGGTTTCGAAGGCTACACGAAGATACAAAGTATACAAGATTAATTTGGAGTAATAGAAAAATTAAAAAGTTCATTCTATCTTCTACTAATATGCAAGCATTAATAAAATCTGAGAAAAAACAAAAAGAATTTGTCCATCTAGTACAGGATGAATATAAAAAAAGAAGATAAGAATTTTTTTATTTTTCATATTTAGCGAAACAAATGGTACAATGAAAGCTAATGTGAAAAATAAGGAAAAGAAGTGGTCTATTTGAAAAACTTTTTAGAATTAGGAATTAGTGAAACTTTTAATCATACATTACGTGAAAATGGAATTACAGAAGCAACACCAATTCAAGAGAAGGCAATTCCAGTTATTATGTCAGGTAAAGATATTATTGGGCAGGCGAAAACAGGAACGGGTAAAACGTTAGCATTCGTGTTACCGATTTTAGAAAAAATCGATCCAGAGTGTAGTGATGTTCAGGCTTTAATCGTTGCGCCAACAAGGGAACTAGCCCTGCAAATTACAACTGAAATTAAAAAAATGCTTGTTCAAAGAGAAGATATTAATGTACTAGCGATATATGGCGGGCAAGATGTCGCACAACAGTTGAGAAAATTAAAAGGTAATACACATATTGTTGTAGCGACACCGGGACGATTATTAGATCATATACGCCGTGAAACAATTGATTTAAGTAATCTTTCAACGATTGTATTAGATGAAGCGGATCAAATGCTTTATTTTGGTTTTTTATATGATATTGAAGATATTTTAGATGAGACACCTGGTAGTAAACAAACGATGTTATTCTCAGCAACGATGCCAAAAGATATTAAAAAATTAGCGAAGCGTTATATGGATGAGCCGCAAATGATTCAAGTACAAAGTGAAGAAGTAACGGTAGATACAATTGAACAGCGTGTCATTGAGACGACAGATCGTGCAAAGCCAGATGCACTTCGTTTTGTTATGGATCGTGATCAGCCGTTTTTAGCAGTTATTTTCTGTCGTACAAAGGTTAGAGCAAGTAAGCTTTATGATAATTTAAAAGGACTAGGTTATAATTGTGCTGAACTTCATGGTGATATACCTCAAGCGAAACGTGAAAGAGTTATGAAGAGTTTCCGCGAAGCTAAAATTCAGTACTTAATTGCAACGGATGTAGCAGCTCGTGGACTTGATGTAGATGGTGTAACGCACGTATTTAATTTTGATATCCCTGAAGATGTAGAAAGTTACATTCACCGCATTGGCCGAACAGGACGTGCAGGTGGATCAGGCCTTGCAATTACGTTCGTTGCAGCGAAAGATGAAAAACATTTAGAAGAAATTGAAAAAACGCTTGGTGCACCAATACAAAGAGAAATAATCGAACAACCGAAGATAAAACGTGTAGATGAAAATGGAAAACCGGTACCAAAGCCGGTTCCAAAGAAATCAGGTCAAAATCGTCAAAGAGATAGCCGCGAAGGTTCAAGAAGTGAATCAAGACGTGATTCGAGAAATAGCTCGAGAAGTGATTCAAGAAATAGTTCGAGAAATAGTTCTAGAAATGAAAATAACCGATCATTTAATAAGCCAAGTAATAAAAAAGGTAGTACAAAGCAAGGTCAGCAAAGACGTGGCCGTTAAATAGTTATAATTGTAAAAGAGTCGCAAAATATTGTGGCTCTTTTTTTGTTTGTATACAACAAGGATGATGGCAAGAAAAAACAAAAATTTCATTCACCGTATTTGAAATTTATAAAGGAAATTTTATAGTCCAAAACCAGTAGAGCAAGGGTATTACTACCATGTCGCAATTCAAGAACAAGTGCAACTTATGCATGAAAAATATTTAAGCGGAAAAATCGAGAGAAAGCAATTTGTAACATATTCAAACGGTACGGGAATGTTATGCAGTAGCAAAAGAGAACGGAACTTATTATGTCTATTATTTCGGCAGAACACTTTGGTTGAAAGAAAAGGTATTAAAGTGAGCGAGTATTTTCATTACACGTTCCGCAATTATCGAAAGGGGACAAGAGAAGTTTATGAAGAATTTAACTCGTATTGGGGTACGATCGTTGGAAACTGGAAAAATAATTTGTTCTTTTTGTTCGATGGGGAACTCAAGAGGCACAACTGCCATCCTTATTAGTAAATTGCTTACTATGATGATGAAGGTAATGAAGAATGAAGTTACCAGAAGGGACAGCATGCGAAATAAGAAAAAAGGACTAGCAGTCGTACCTGCCGTCCTTTAATAGGAGAAAAAGTAATCTTGTTTAGAACTACGCATAAACAGAAAATCTGCTTGTAATTAGTTTTACCCTAAATATACGTGTCTATACAAAAAAGGGATAAGTAAAAAATACTTATCCCCGGAAGGGAAATCCCAAGCACCAAAATGGCTCGTATTGGTCTGCAGGTTCAAAAGTAGTATATGTAAAACGAAAAATCTCATACAAAAAGCAGACAACGATTTTGGTTGTCTGCCAGTGAGTTCAATGAGTTAGCTAATTGTGATAATTTGCATCCCCATTGCGAGAAGAGTGAAGCTGCTAGTTCAAACAGCTTGTTGGTATTATTTTCGATTTCTTAAAAAATATACAGAGAAAGCAGATAAGTGAAGAACCTACCTGCTTTTGCTGTAACAAAAGAAAGAGGTATTAGCCGTGGAAACGGCGGCTTGAAAATAGTATGTATTTTTGTTTGAAAAATATTCAAGAGGTGAAGAAACATGGAATGTTTAAAAGGTGTTTGTGAAATTAATCAGCTAATTAGTAAAACAAAATAGTTATTTGGGAGAAAGGGAAAATGAATATGAGATGAATTGAAGCTGTTGAAGAATTATTTGAAGTGATGAAAGAATACTTTTGGAAGGGAACATCTTTAAAGGGTGAAGCTAATGATTTTAATATTGTATCTTGGCTAATTGAAGAAGCGATCCGTAAAACAAAATAAAGATTTCATTTTGTAGCAATGGGGAATAGATATGTGTACTTATTGGGGGAAAGTAGATAGGGCAAGAACCGGAACAAAATAAAAGAGCGGCTAGCAAAAGCTAACTGCTCAATACAAGGAGATACAGAGAAGACTACTTTAAATGAATGTTGGCATACAGCCTACATACAGTATTGACCGAATATTTATTTTAAATTCAATTTATTTAAAGTAAACATCCCAACAGATAAAATGGTTGCGCCTGCTACAGAACCTAGCCAGTCTCTCCAGCCTAATGTATTTAAAGATGCATCTGTTAAATCCGTAATTAAGAAGATAGCAAACATTAATACACCAAATGCTAAGCATCCCCAAAATGTTTGCAAATATTTAATCATCTTCTTTCGGAACTTGCTCATATAAATCACCCTTATTAATAATTTATATTTTTATAAATAAATTATCGCATGTGCGAAAATTAAAAGTGCGAAATATGCAATATTACATATTGGAACTCAACAAAATACTCCATTGATAAATACATAGATTGAACGGAGGGGGAACCGTATCGTATGAATCAAATATCATTTTTTGAAGTCATCGATGTAAAGGAGATGCGCTGACTTGTGGTGAAGGAGCTGAAAAACTACAAAGTATTGTGCGTCTGGATGAAGAATCGAGAAAAATAGGATCAAGCGGAGGGCATCGTTCTTTTAAGTGAAATTGCAATTCAAGAATTAGGTGAGTTTTGCGATAGATTCGGTAATGAATTAGTTATTCACGCTGTTAATAAAGCAATTGATGAAAATGTACCAAAGTGGAGATATATTCGCAGTATTTTAAGTAGTTGGGAAAAGGAAAAAGTAAAAACATTAAATGATGTCGCTGCTTTAGATACTCGATTTGAAATGAGTAAGAAAAATAACAAACGTACTGGTAAAGGTTATTCCAAACGAACGGAAGTTGTACCGGATTGGTTACGCAAACAAGAAGAACAAGAGCCAATACAGCAGCCACAGCAAACTCAAAGCGATGATCTTGAAGATAATAAGAAACGTTTGGATGAGATTCTAAATAAATATAAAAATACTAAAGGAGAGTAAGGTATGAAAAACACAGGCGTTGCAAGAAAAGTGGACGAGCTAGGTGTGTAGTAATTCCAGTAGAGTTACGCAGAACTTTAGGGATTGTCGAAGGAACGACAATAGATTTTCATGTCGAGGGTGAAAACATTGTTCTAAGAAAATATGAAAACTCATGCTTTGTGACGGGTGAAGTTTCTGAAACCAACATAGAGTTGCTAGGTGGCCGAATGTTTTTAAGCAAGGAAGGGGCAATTGAATTACTGGATCTTATTCAGAAGAGTGGGATGGCACATGCCTAAGCAACTAAATATTTTCGATGTAGAGCCAGCAATTTGTGAATTCGATGTAATGAAAGCCAATATTAAGAAAGGAACTGGGCGCAATACATACGCTGATGTACGAGTCCAAGTCCCAAAGAATGCAAAGAGTACGGATGAGTTACCACGCACAACTAAGCAAGATGATCGTTATGACATCTTTGAACAATATGTAATGGCAATTTGGAGATTTCAACGGGCTGTAGATAAGTTTTTTAATTGGGATACAGCTGAAGAATTGTGTAAGGAAGCAAGGGATAAAAAAGAAATAATTCCGATAAGGGTTTATTTAGGAAGTGGCTTTAAACCTGATGTTGTTGAGTACATGAGGTAGTAAAAGGGAGATGGACATATGAAAAAAGTAGAAATTGATGTTAGTAATAACAAGCTTTTAATAGTAAAGGATGGAAATGTTACAGCATTCAATCCACCGGAGAGTGGTTTTGGTGAGCAAGTTGCTGTTTGGATAAACGGTAAAGTTGATCGTGTAGATACTAAGTTTACTGAAAAGATAAAATAATCATTTTAAGAAAGTAGGTTCGCTTATGAGTGTAGCGAGAAATCATGAAGCGATGAAGGAATCACGGTTGAAGGTATACATCGCTTTAGAAGAAGCTAACTTCATTTGGGATGAAAGAGATGTAATTCGTTTTCGTGAAATGTGGAGTCAAGGCATGAGTTTACCAAAGATGGCAAAAGCGTTAAGGAGACATCAAGCTGAGGTTGCTATCCTTGTAATAGATCAGGCTGATAAGTATTTAATTAAAAATCGTCCGATAGGATTAGGGATTTGCTAAATAGGAAGGGGAAAGCAAAATGAATTTAACTAAAATATTCAGAATGCAAAAGGTGTTAGATACAAGAATCATTGAGGAGCATGGATTAGAAGGGCAAAATTTATTTTACAATATGATTCTTGCATTACAGGTTGAAATTGGAGAACTTGCAAATGAAACAAGATGCTTTAAGCATTGGAACAATAAAGGATCTAGTGAAAAAGAAGTTATTTTAATGGAGTATGTAGATGGATTTCATTTTATATCTTCATTAGGGAATGGCATCGGATTTAATCCTAATGAATATAGCCTGAAGTTATTAGAACATAATGCAAACGTCTATACCGCAAGTACGCTAGTAAATCAATTTAACAATGTATATGAAGCTTGTATCGGAATTTCGTGCAACTCAAGACATTGAGCTTTATGAGGAATTATTGTACTCGTTCTTAGGTTTAGGTAAGAAATTAGGAATCACATTTGAAGAGATTGAGCAAGGTTATTACAAAAAGAATGAAGTGAACCACCAGCGCCAAGATAACGGATATTAAGACCAAATTTGAATTTTATAAAAATAAATATTGAGGATAATCCTTATAAATAAAGGCTCCACTCTCAAAAGGGTGAGAGTGGAGCCTGTGGATGATATTACTGAGTTCTTGGGATGGTGAACATCAGCACATAAATAATAGTATGAGTATTCAGAAAAATCATTGAGTAAATGTTTCCGATTTTTCAAATTATAGTTAATTGATTTTCATTAAACAAATGCGTTATTTGAATAGAAAATGGCAGGTAATTGACTAAGTTACCTGCCGTGTGCCTAAAAAGTCCGGAGGGGTAAAGCTCCATTTTTAAAGAGTGTAGTCATGGGAAGTTGACTTGAGGATAGTTTGTGTAATGTAAAAAAGATTATTCGTATAGGAGAATGAAAAAAGAGCACATATCAAATATGTACTCTTGAAAAAAGGAGGCTCCTATAAGCGATGAAACATAATACTACAACATATGATTGCCTCATTTAAAGGTGCAAGGAATGTACAAAATAGTTATTGTGTTGAACAAAAAAACATGCACAAAAATTGTGCATGTATAGTAAAAGCTATGTCTTGTCTATGTAAATATATGCTTAGTTTATATAAATCGTGTGTATGTTTGAACGAAATGGTTATTTGCAAATATAAAGAGCGCTTTTTAAGGCGCTCCATGACCAAAACTAAAATTGAAAAAGAATACCACATGATATTTTATGTATGTTCTTAATACATGTGCAGATCTTTCTTTTGCACAACAAAGCAGCTAGTTAATAAAACTAACTGCTTGTTGTACAAAAGAAACGCTCCGCTTACAGAAATAGTTTGTAACTTTAAGTTACAAAAATAGTATGAACAGGGTTGAAAATGTTATGCAGAGATGAAAAAAATAAAATAAAAAAGAGCACCATGCATAAGTGCTCTTTAAGATAGGAGGTAACACTTTGAGCTGAACGGTTAGGTTAAAAGTATATGTTATAGAAAAGGAATAAGACCTAAAACTTATTTTTAACTAAATGCAAAAGAGAGCAGCTAGCATAGCTAGCATAGGCTAACTGCTATAAGAACATTACATTCAAGAATTTAAGGAGTATAAATATTTCGTGAGTTTTGTATAGTATGGACAAAAATATCAAGTTTATGTAATGAAAATTAAAATAGAGCAGTCATTTGCATTAACTGCTCCATTTAATTAAAAAAACTTTTTACATAACAATTTAATCCTTTGTAGAAAACTACGAGGGGTTAAATTGTTCAAAGAGTATTCCATTTGAGGTCTAATTAATTTAAGTTCTTAAATGAAATTTTGAGGAAAACATTCACGAACACCAGAATTTCTTAATGAATTAAATAATGCTGCACTGATTCTTAATAGGACGTTGTTATCAGTTCCATCTTCTAAATCGTATATTACAAAGTATGAATTGTCGACTGTGAAAATACATTTTCGTTCTAATTTAAATCCAGGTGGTACAGTTGGAAGTGTATCAACTGGTTCAATTACAGGTGTATCTCCTTCATCTCTGATAAAATTGAAAGTTTGCTGATCAATTTCGTAGATATTAACTGGATCAATTTCTACACCTTTATCTGGAATTGTAATTTCATCTTCAACTAATAAGAAAAAGCGTTCGTTTCGAAAATTGAAAAGAGATCTTGCTCCAATTTCAAATGATGCCATTTTATATTAACCTCCTTAGCAACTTTTTTATAGGTTTAAAGTCACTTTTATACAATATGTTAGATTAATAGATTTGGTTACGGCATGTACTACGTAAATTACTAAATTAGGGGTCTTGCCCTATGCCTATCAAGCTAAGGTTATGAAGTATTCCAAAAACGATAACAGAGCTTCGTTGTTACAAGAAAGTTAAAATTTTCGTTCTGGGAATCTATTAGATTTTAATTTGATGGTGATGGGGTAGTGCATGTTTTTTGGGAAAAGCGTATTAAAAAATAAATAAAAGCGTTATTTTATAGTGATATAAAAAGAGTACATATCGAATATGTACTCTTGAAAAAAGGAAGTGTAAATAAGTGATGAAACATTATACTACAACATATGCTTGTCTCATTTAAAAGTGCAAGGAATATAACAAAATAGTTATTTTAATAAAAAACGGGGAAATGAGGGGAGTGAAAAGAAAAGAACCCTTTATATAAAGAGTTCTTCTGGCAATTTAATCTATTAATTGCACTCGTGGTAATATTCATTACATGAATCGTTATTATCGTTACAGCAGATACAAAATGTTTTTTGAATAAATAAACTAACTACACTAGCAGGACCTTCCTGCTTTGTAAAAGTAAGACTTTGAAAATCTTCAACTTGAAATATTTTTGTTTGAACGGGTTGTAATGTAGTAGTAATTGGTAGGCTAGATCTTCTTGTTAGAATAGTTACTTGAACGGGGGCACTCATGCCGACAACAAATAACTGAATTAATGTTTTATTGTGATTGTTGGTGAAATCTTCAAATACTGTTTGTGGAGTGGTATCTAGGAGGTCGATAGATATAGGTATATTTCCATTTAAATTTACTCCTGAACCACCAATTGTATGAGTCTCAACAAAACAGTTATTTTTTTGAGGGTCCGAATGCGCTTGGTTTTTATAATACTTTTTACCATCTTTATAAAAGTAATCAGCCATATGAATTTAAAGCTCCCTTCTTTTAGATGTCTATATAGTCTATTTAATAAAGCGAAGTAGTGCTTGTACAACATAATAAAATCCGCTCTCGTAATTATTTGAAAATTAAAGAGCGCCATTCAAGGCGCTCTCGGATAAACAATAATATTGAAAAAGAATACCACATTATATTTTATGCATGTTCTTAATAAATGTGCAGTTTTTTAACAAAATCCTTATTTGAAAACAAGAAGCCCTAGAGTTAGGGCTCTAGGGCTTCTTGTTTTGGTATTCTCACATGGTTTTTCAAAAAGAATAGAACATATTGAAGATAACATGTGAATGTTTCATAAATGTATCAAAAAAGTGAACAAAATTGCTATTGCAGAAGAAGCAGAAATGAAGTTTCTAATACGTAAGTACGTGAAATGTATTATTTCCAGTGGATAAAATGCGCATGGGACACTTAATCATTATTTTATCGGGGGAAAAGAATATGTTATGAACTTGGTTGAATGAAAAAATGAAAATTTTACTTTTAGAGTGAAACTAAACAAAAACGCTATTCAGTAGAGCTTTAATTCCATGGGAAAAGAGCACTTCGTAAAAGTGCTCTTCTGACCCAAATCCATTTTGTAAAAGAGAGGAATACGTAATATCATATGAATTTATTTTTAAATGTGTTTAAAATCGTATAAAAACTTCATTTTATACAATAAAACAGCTAGCGTGATTAGCTAGCTGTTCTGGTAAAAAAAGAAAACGGTGCTTATTAAATGTTAATTGTGTAATTGCAAATTACAACCATAGTATTCGCAGAAGCGAAAATGCTATGCAAGAAAGTTAAATAAAAATTTCATTTTGTGTAAAAAAACCCTAGTTCCCTAGGGTAATGATATAACAGCCAAATATATTTTATCCTTTTATATCGTAACGTAATATTACGTTGAAAACATCAGGTAAATGAAACCAATTACAGAAAATAAGAGCAGCTAGCAAAAGCTAACTGCTCTCCAGAAAAACGTTAAGAAGGAAGTTCAGAACTCAAGTGCATTTATAGTATGGACGGAATATTGAATTTTATTCAGGGGATAGAGCGAAATGGGTAATGCATGTACATGCCATATAGATAAAGATAAATGCTTTTGGTGCAGAGTTCGGATTGGGACATTTGGAACTAACTCATCGCAAGGAGTGTTTATGTAACTTTCTAATGGTAAAGAATTTAGATTTCATACACATGATATGAATAGTGCTCATGAATTAGCTGATGCATTAAGTGATAATGTGGTCAAATTGGATATACCAAACGATAACAACTTAGACAAGCCTAATAGAATTAAAGAAATCATCAATTCTTAACAAAATAATCCTTTTGTTTATAGAAAAACAAGCTACCACGTTTCATTGATTGGGAATCTTTTCTAAGGTATTCTTAAGAGGATGGGAATAAAAAGAATATCTTCGAGAGGAAAGGGATTAATTTATGTTAGGAAATTGGTTTGATAAATTAAAAGAACCTAAATGTATACATAGATATAAACTTATTAAAAGTCATGACAATGAAAATTTTAAAGCTGGTAAGATGGGGATAGTTATTAGTTATTAGTTATTAGTTATTAGTTATTAGTTATTAGTTATTAGTTATTAGTTATTAGTTATTA
Source organism: Bacillus sp. B1-WWTP-T-0.5-Post-4 (assembly GCF_009183795.1). NCBI lineage: Bacteria > Bacillati > Bacillota > Bacilli > Caryophanales > Bacillaceae > Bacillus > Bacillus sp. B1-WWTP-T-0.5-Post-4. Next base: position 24,555 of record NZ_WEIJ01000017.1, on the reverse strand, counting down.
GTTATTATAAATGTGAAAAGTGTGGGAAAGAGAAGGAAATCAGCAAATATACTAATGATGTTAATAATGACTATTGGGATATATAAAATAACATTCGAATATAGTCCGGCTAGAAAACTAGAGGACGCCAATTCATTAAAGCAGCAATGAAAGCTGTTTTAGGAATTGGTGTCCTTTTTATTTTGAAAAGGGAGATGGGGAAATGAGGGTGTTAAAGGATTAGTTACATGAATGGAAAAGTCAATCCAAGCAAGGAAAGAAGAAAAATAAGACAAAACCAAAAGAGAAATTAAGTACTCGTGAAATTGAGGATTTAATGGGGATGCATAGACCTTGTTATGAACGAAGACGTGGAGCAATAAGACAAAAGTAATCTAAAAATAAAAGGAGTGGTCTTACATGACTAAACAATTATCTTTTTTACCAAAAATTGACAGAAAAGCGACGCACGAAGAATTAGAAGGTGTTTTGGAAAGTGTACGTATACATAGACAATTTGGGATGATGCGTAAAGAAATGAAAGGCACTCCTTCTTATGAAATACGTGAGCACGGTCCTACACATGCTGTTGGTAAACCGTTAGAAGATGTTGCTATAGTAAATATTCAACAAAGCAAACGAGAAGAGTGGCTTGAAATAATGTCGGTACGTATTGATCAGTTTTTAAATCGATTAGGAAACGAACGTGCAGGAAGTATTCAGAGAGATATTATTTATAAACGTTATTTAGAAGATGAGGACGTGTGTGATTATATGGTTTATAACGAAATAGGGATGTCAGAGCGTACTTATCGACGTTGGAAATCTAAAGCTTTTTATAAACTTGCTTTTGCGCTCGGATTAGAAGTTTACGAGACAGAAGAAACGGGAGGTAATGAATAATGAATTTCGTTCAACCAATACGTGATCCAGAGCAAATACAGCAGCTTAAAGAGTATTTTAAGGAAAAGAGCTTACGTAATTACATTCTCTTCATTATGGGCATTAATACAGGTCTTAGAATCTCGGATATTTTGAAACTGAAGGTAGGAGATGTCAAGGGCAGTCATATATCTATGAGAGAAAAGAAAACAGGGAAACAGAAACGAATACAAATTACTGCAGCACTGAAAAGAGAACTGAAATGGTTTATTGAAGAAAGGGAAGACAATGAGTATTTATTGCAAAGCAGACAAGGTAAGAATCGTCCTATTGGTCGTAGCATGGCTAAGCGGAGCAGCGTCAGAGTTCGGGTTGGATGAAATAGGAACACATACGTTAAGAAAAACATACGGGTATCACATGTACATGCAAACAAAAAACATAGCATTACTCATGGAGATATTTAATCACTCGTCAGAGAAGGTCACGTTACGTTATATAGGTGTAAATCAAGATACAATGGATAAAGCAATGACTAGGTTTAAAATCTAAGCATTGCTTATTTCTTTTAAATCTAGGGGTATCGTAGTATTTTTGAAAAAACACGTTAAAAGTATGCAAGGTTTTATACAGTTTTTTGGCTAATCCAGTAACAAACAATAACCCTAAAATCGCGCTAGGATAGGAATGTATAAAAAATGCATAGATCCATAGAACAAAATAGAAGGTTCCTTTCTGTCGATAATGAGACGTTATGTTAATTAGGTTTGGATATTGTATACATCGTCTTTTCTTCAACTAAGAGTGCAGATTCATACAATAGGAATTATTTTTAAAATTATAAAATAAGAAAAAGTGAACCTATATTAATACTGATAGAGCTATGTTATAATCAAAATAAGGGTTTTACCCTTATTCCCTTTTTATAGGAGAGTGTTTAACATGATTATCAAGTTCATTCGTTTACGTTAATTTTAAACACAATTCGTTATGCCTAACTATTTTTTTAAAAAAATATGTGGGTTTATTTGATTGTGTCTTTTTTATTAACTAAATACGAATGAAATGAGGAGTTAATCATGACTGAAAAGATTATTAAAATTAATGAAATTGATATATGTACAGAGAGCTTTGGCGATTCAGCAGATCCAGCAGTCTTACTGATTATGGGAGCCATGTGTTCAATGGTTTATTGGGATGAGGAATTTTGTCAACAATTAGCTGATACCGGCCGATATGTTATTCGTTATGATAATAGAGATGTCGGACGGTCAACTACTTATAAACCGGGGAGTTCCCACTATACTGTGGTAGATATGGCTGATGATGCGATTGGAGTACTCGATGCATATCATATTGACGAAGCACATATTGTTGGAATGTCATTGGGTGGAATGATTGCTCAAATTGTAGCCTTAAGGAACCCTCAGAGAGTTCTAAGTATAACTTTGATTGCATCAGGTATTTTTGGTTCTGAAGACAACAACAGGAATTTACCTCCGATCGATGAGAAGATACTCGCTTACCATGCTAATGCGGCCAAACTAAATTGGTCAGATGAAGAATCTGTTGCAAATTACTTGGTTGCAGGATCAGCTTTACTCTGTGGTTCAAATCATAAATTCGATGAGAAGAGGGTTTATAAGCAGGTAGAAAAAGAAATAAAACGAGCAAATAACCTACTCAGTATGTTTAATCACTCCCTTCTTAAAGGTGATGATTCTTATGAAGGGAAGTTAAAAGGAATCAATATACCTACTTTGGTTATCCATGGTACAGAGGATATAGTGCTTCCATACGAGCACGGTCTTGCTCTTGTTGATGAAATTCCCCATGCTTTGTTACTAACCCTAGAAGGGTCGGGTCACGAGATTCACTGTGACGATTGGAATCATATAATCAACGCTATTTCGAATCATACTTCAGTCCTATAATCATTATAGGAGCCGTATAAAACAAAAAAGATTTGGAAAAAGGGTTACAATCGAATCTGTAACCCTTTTTTCTATTAAAAATCATTTTTGGAACTGTTACTCAGTTAAAAAATATTAATGCTCAGTGATTGATATTTCCTTCCTATAAGAGGAAAGTATGAAAGAATAGAATTTAATTGAATATGTTTTCTATTACCCGTTTCAAGCTTTTCCCCATACCTTTTACTGCCCATACTAGTTTAAGGAACACTTTAAAGATAGCATCCCATACGTGTTCATTAATAAAAAATTCGTATACTTTCTTTAACCACTCTTTCGGGGATTTACTCTTACGTTTAAACCTTTGCAAATGCGTTTCTTCACTAGTTTTCATAACTACCCCTTCTTTCTTAATCGAATATGCTTTCTATTAGAAGTTTTAACACCTCGCTATAATGATGAAAAGAACGAGGTTTATCATATCTGGCAATTTAATCACTCCTAATTTTAAATTAAATTCATTATATAACGATTTCTAAATTTTAAGTTAATTATCGGTGAGAATTAAGCAAAATTTAAACAAAAACACTTATATTAGGCTTTAGTTACAGGTTTTCCCCCTATAAAATCAACTATTTGCGCCACCAACTATGGGGTACGCAAATTACTTTGATATTATCTTTGAACGAACAAAATAACTCCTTTCGAAAAACAAATGAACTGATATTAATCAACTTCCAATAACGAGAATTATGTAAATAAGCTGTCCACATGGGCAGCTTATTTTATTTTTGTCTTAGCTTGTTTTTCAAAATATTAGTGGTATCTCAATACGGTTACTCATAATTTTCGTACTGTGTAACTCAAAAGAGAAAGTGAAATGAAATCAATGATACCAAGGGATTAAACAAAGGGTTCAGTTACACACAATATAAGATATGGGTAACTTGCACAGAGAGGGTGTCTACCTTGTTTTATTTTAATGATAGAATATTAAATATGGAAGGGAGTGTCATAAATGGAAGAGGAATATAGAAAAAGAGAACTTGAAATTAAAAAGAAAAGGGTGCTAGAAGAGTTGAAAAATAATAAGTTTGGGTTTAAGGAACTACAACAAAATATAACGAATCCTTTGCAAGATATACTTGCATTTAATCAATCTGTAGATAAACTGAACAAAACCATTCAGAGTACATATAAAACTAATTCTGAATTAATGCAACAAATTGCTCAGCGTAATCAGAATGCATTAAAACAGAGTACATATAAAACTAATTTTGAATTAATGCAACAAATTGCTCAGAATGCTCAGAATGCTCAGAATGCATTAAAACAGAGTATATATAAAACTAATTCTGAATTTGGATTATATTTTTGTTGCCAGTTCATAATAATTCTCCCTCATACAAACAGTTTAATTATATTATACAGTTATTAATGCGAATGTTAAGAAACCTTGATATGAATTAAGGTAAATTTAAACAAAATAGTTATTGTAATTAAAAAGCAGTTAACTTTCGCTTGCTGGGGGTTCTTTTTATGTAATTTAGATAAAGAAACTATCCATTAAAAATATAGCCCCTATCAAAATTAGAGAATCAACTAAAATCAAGAACTGTTTTTTCTGTGGCTTTCGAAATTCCTTTATTAATCTAAAAACTGCATTTATTCCGAAACAGATGTATAACAAAATCATTATTGTTTTTAACATTACTAATACTCCTAATATATTAATCATTTAATTATATAACGAAAAATATATCCATATAAGTTTTTAACAAAATACTTATTTTAGAGAAAGGGATTGTCTAAAATAAGTATTAAATAAAATAAATGAAGATATATATGCAGGCGAAGAAAATGCTAAAAATTATTAAACCAACAAAAGCGAACGTTTTAGCTATACCTTTCGGAGCAAAAATAGCTAAAACGATTGAGATAGGTATCAAAATTAAAAAAGGACCGGCAAAATATAGATTGAAAAATAAGAATCCAGTTAAAAACATTGAAATGAAACCAAAGTATTCTCTCATTGTGTTATCCCTTCTTAAAAAGTGAATTATGCAGATTATCCCATCGAGAAAATGAATCAAAATGATTATGTAATAAAATTTTTATTTGGGGTAAATGGAATTGTTATAAATGTATTTCAGCTAGCCCCAAACATAGCCCCGATGATAGTAGCAATAATAATGGAAAAGAAGGGGTAGAAAATACTTACAAGTATAAAAACTATAATAGCAAAATTCCTTCCTATACCTTTTGGAGCAAAAATAATTAAAACTAGTGATACAAATATTAAATAAATTAAATTACTATCACTATAAAGATTGAAAAATACGATAATAGTTAACAAAATTGAAATGAAACCAAAGTATTTTCTCATTACTTTAGCCTTTCTTGAAAAAATAAATAATACAGAGTATACCATAAATGAATAAGTTTGAAGTGGAATTTTAACAAAAGCGTTATTTTATTAGAAAAGTATGGTTGTATGAAATATCATGTATGAAAGAAGAGGTGTTAGCAAAAATACGCCTTAACGAAATCGGCTTTATTTTTCAGCAAAGTAATCTTCTTAAGTGACTCATGATGTAAAGGTAGCAGTGAAAACAGAAAGAGTTCTTTTTTTGGCAGACTGAGAAATTGTTAGTGAAATACGGATGGGAAAATAGGAACATGATTATTTGAAAGTACGGGAAGAGAAATTGCTAAAATGGCAAGATGTACTTGGATTTTAAAGAAAAAACTCCTATTGAATGTAGGAGTTTTTTCTTTGTTTGAAAGTTCAAAAAGATATATAATAATTTTCTGACTATTAATTCATGGAGGGGTATTAATGAAAACTGAAACGTTACACACACAAGAAGACATTTTAAAAATGCTTGATTCATTATTAAGACCTGCAGAACCATTTTGGAATGAGTTTTATGAGAATAGAGAAAAGGATGTTCCGTTTTTTGAAAATGTTCCAGATGAGAATCTAGTTTCGTATATACAAAAAGAGAGAGTTTCAAAAGGGAAGGTATTAGAACTTGGATGTGGTCCAGGTAGAAATGCCATTTATTTAGCGACTCAAGGATTTGATGTAACAGCAGTGGATTTATCTGTAGAAGGCATTAATTGGGCTAAAGAAAGGGCATTGGCAAAAGGGGTAGCAATTCATTTTATTTGTGATTCAATTTTTAATTTAGAGGTTCAAAACGAATTTGGTTTTGTATACGATTCGGGCTGTTTGCATCACATTCCACCGCATAGAAGAATAAATTATGTGGATTTAATTAAAAACTCATTAAAATCGGGTGGTTATTTCGGATTAACATGTTTTGCGGCAGGCGATTTAGATGAGCGAAATGGATCGGAAATAACAGATTGGGATGTATATAGAGGATGGAGTCTACAAGGTGGTCTTGCATACTCGGAAGAAAAGTTAAGAGAGATATTTAAAGAATTTGAGGTAATTGAGATTAGAAGGATGAAACAAATGAAACGACCGAAAGAAATGTTTGGAGAATCATTTCTTTGGACAGCATTATTTAAGAAGAAATAATAAAGTAGATAATTGACAAACTCATCGTTTTTATAGACAATACACTTATAGGAATATACGTTCGGTTTTTGGCCGACTTATGTTTTACATAAATATATAACAAGGGGCTGTCTCCATATGAGTAACACAAATCAAAAAATTACTACGTTTTTAATGTTTGAAGGCAAAGCTGAGGAAGCAATGAATTTTTATACGTCGCTATTTGATCAATCGGAAATTGTAAGTATTTCTCGCTACGATGAAAATGGACCTGGTAAAGAGGGAACTGTAATTCATGCAACTTTTACGTTAAATGGCCAAGAGTTTATGTGTATTGATAGTTATGTAAATCATAATTTTACATTCACTCCAGCTATGTCTCTTTATGTAACTTGTGAGACAGAAGAAGAAATTGAAACGGTCTTTCATAAACTAGCGCAGGATGGAGCGATTCTTATGCCTTTAGGTTCTTATCCGTTTAGTAAAAAGTTTGGCTGGTTAAATGATAAGTATGGTGTATCTTGGCAGTTAACTCTTGCTGAATAAAAAAGAAAAAGCGTAGCTTATTTGTTTGTAAAAGATGTTCATCTTGTATGGAATGAAGTTTCTAGGGTTTTAAAGAATAAAGGTATTCTTATTGCTGGATTTACAAATCCGTTACTATGGATCTTTGATGATAACCAAGAACAAAAAGGTATTCTGGATGTTAAACATTCAATTCCTTCATCAACATTGGATTATTTACCAGAGGATGAAGTTCAAGATTACATCGATTCAAATCAAACAATAGAATATGCGCATACTTTAGAAGACCAAATCCAAGGCCAAATTGAAGCTGGTTTTGCTATAACAGGTTTTTATGAGGATGATTTTGGTGGAACAAGGATATTAGATAAGCATATTAAAACATTTATTGCGACAAAAGCTATAAAGTTAAAGATGGATTAAGAATTTTTGCTTGTCATACGGGGCGTTAGTCGAAGAATGCTCTTAAAATAGAAAAGGATGGTGCTTTCCATCCTTTTCCTTATGTATTTTGAGTGTCGAAACTATTCTCAAAACAAGTTTTACACTACCAATTGTATAATTAGGTTATGCTTTTATATTAAGAATTTTGCTGACCAAATCTTTTCCCGAGTTTAGCTAACAATTCAGGTTGATCGCTTTGGCTCATTATAACTTCAATAAAGATAAGTTGATTCTTATTAAAAGTTATATTTGTTAAGACTTCTGCTAATTCTGCTTCATTTTCTACTTTAAATGTTAGACTTTTTTCTTCTGACCCAAATACCATTGATAGTTTATTGTAATCCCACATTTGTATATCATTATAAGGTTGGCTTTGGCCGTGAATGGCACGTTCAACAGTGTATCCGTTGTTATTGATTAAAAATATAATCGGTTTTAAATTATGACGTAGTACAGTTGATAACTCTTGGGCAGTTACTTGGAAAGAACCGTCACCAATAATTAAAATGTTGCGCCGTGATAAATTGGCGAGCTGTGTACCAAGTAGAGCAGGCAGTGTGTAGCCGATAGATCCCCATAACGGTTGTCCTACATATGCAGTGTTATTAGGTAGAGGGATAGCAGCACTACCAAAGAAAGGTGTTCCTTGCTCTACAATTAAGACGTCGTTTTCTTGTAAGAAATGGTACATTTGCTGCCAAAAACGTTTTTGTGTGACCATTTGTGCTTTTGGAATGAACTCTTCAGTAAAAGGTGATGATTCTAAAATAAATGGCTTAACGTCAAGGGTATCTTTATTACGATGCTCAATTGAATCACTTAAATGTTGTAAAACATCCTGCATTACAACTGGACCGTATTTTTTATCTATAATTTTCACAGTGTAGGGATGGATTTCTATAACTTGTTCTTTTGTAAAACCTTGTGTGAAGCCGCCTGTAATAGTATCAGTTAACTTCACACCAATACTAATAATACAATCAGATTCATCAATTCTTTTTCGCAAGTACGGAGAACTTACATCACCAGTATAAACCCCTATAAATTGAGGGTGTTTTTCTGGGAATATTCCTTTTCCCATACTGAACGTCGCGATGGGAAACCCAGTTTTTTCTACGAATTGATGTAAATTTTCTTTAGCGTGAAATCGATCTACTTCAAAATCAGCTAAAATAACAGGTTTTTTGGCACTATTTATTTTTGAAATGGCATGTAGAAGCATTTTATTTAATGCTTCTTTATTACTTAAAATAGGTTTATTTATAATAGGTTCTGTCGGTTTATTAATTGGTTTATTATACACATCAATCGGCAAATTAATATGAACAGGGCGTTTTTCATTCCAACATGCACGTAAAACACGGTCAATTTCCTCAGCAGCATGCTCAGGTGTTACATTTGTTTGTGCTATAGTGATTTCTCGATACATATTGGAAAAATGATCGAACTTTCCATCTCCTAACGTATGATGGACGATTGCTCCATTTTCCATTACTTTTGTTGGTGGCGTACCCGTAATTTTTATAACTGGCACGTTTTCCGCATATGAGCCAGCAATACCGTTAATAGCACTTAATTCTCCAACACCGAAAGTAGTAATAAGAGCAGCGATTCCTTTTATGCGAGCGTACCCATCTGCTGCATATGCAGCATTTAATTCATTACAATTTCCAATCCACTTTAAATTTTCATGTGCTACTACATCATCTAAAAAGGCAAGATTATAATCACCAGGAACGCCAAATATATGTTCAATTCCTAATTCGTGTAGTCTATCCAATAAATATGCACTTATAGTATATTGTTTTTTCAAATGAATCATCTCCTAATTATGCAATGAATGTTTCAATAGACTAAATAAGTTCTAATGCGTTGATTAAAATATTCATTACTAGATTGTGGTATAATTTACATACAGGGGGAAAGTAGATGACACAACATAAAGAAGAACAGATGAATGAGGCATTAGCATTATTTTATTTTGCATATAAAACATTTACTGAAAAGCCAGATGAAATTATAAAAGAATATGGCATTCAACGAGTACATCATCGAATTTTATTTTTTATTGCACGTTTTCCAGGGATAAGTGTAAATGAGTTACTATCACTATTAGAAATAAGTAAACAAGCTCTCCACGGACCGCTACGTCAACTTGTGGAAAAGGGCTTAATTGAGAGTAATGAAGCTATGCATGATCGACGTGTAAAACAGTTGTCTTTAACAGAAAAAGGTGCAGATTTAGAGAAAAAACTGAGTGATGTACAAAGACAACAAATGGGTGCTATTTTTTCAAAATTTGGTGAATCATGTGAGGACAATTGGCACCAAGTTATGAATGAAATGGCAAATAGCCGATCAGGTTTTGATGCTTGGATATCGAAACGTGAAATACCAGTCGATCAAAAATAATGAAAAAACTTCTGTTTTTATCGTTTGAAAAAGAACAAATTTTATCCATACATTTGGCAACTATGATTTGGTCATAGAGTGAATGGATAAAAAGATACATTACTAGATACTTTATACGTGTACGCAATGGAACAATAAAATTCACATTTCCGAAAGGGGAATTATAATGATAAAACTTGTACTTATTCGTCACGGACAAAGCTTATGGAATCTTGAAAATCGCTTTACTGGATGGACAGATGTTGATCTATCAGAGAATGGATTAAGTGAAGCGAGAGAAGCAGGAGCAATATTAAAGAAAAACGGATATACTTTTGATGTGGCTTATACATCAGTATTAAAACGCGCAATTCGGACGTTATGGATTGTACTTCATGAGATGGATCTTACTTGGGTTCCAATACATAAATCTTGGAAGCTAAATGAAAGACATTATGGTGCATTGCAAGGGCTGAATAAAGATGAAACTGCACAAAAATATGGTGAGGAGCAAGTTCATATTTGGAGAAGAAGTGTTGATGTAAGACCACCGGCTCTTACTGAAGACGATCCTCGATATGAAGCGACCGATCCAAGATATAAAACACTCAAAAAAGGTGAATTTCCATTAACTGAATGTTTAGAGGATACGGAGAAGAGAGTACTTGCTTATTGGCATTCAGAAATTGCGCCGACATTAAAAAGTGGTAATAAAGTAATTATTTCATCACACGGTAACACAATTCGCTCGCTAGTAAAATATTTAGACAACCTTTCAAGTGATGGTGTAGTTTCATTAAATATTCCCACTAGCATTCCGCTTGTTTATGAATTAGACGAAAACTTACGTCCGATTCGTCATTATTATTTAAGTATGGATGGAGAAGTACCTGAAGGGGAAATTCCGAAACATATTTCTTTTTAATACGAAAATTTGAAATGAATGCTTGTCTACATATACAATATAGACTCATGGTAAAGTGAAATTTTAATCAGTGGGGGTCTTATTTCCCACAAATAACAGGATAAAAGACGTGGTACTTTCTAATATATATGCGATGTAGCTAATTTTAGAAGCTTGTCCACGTCTTTTGTCATAAAGAGAGCAGCTTGCGCATGTAATGATATCGTGAGTAGTTTTTGAATGGAGGGTGATGTGATTAATGATCTCTAACATTCGAATTGGCTTATTTGTTTTAGCGATTGTCTTTGTAGTCCTTGTTTTCTTTTATTGGAAAAATGAGGAGTTGTACGAGGAGAAAAAGCAACGTATTAGAAAGACTTGGTATGGTTTGTTTATCATATCTGTCACCGTGTATTTCATGATAAAAGGAATTGATTTAACCCTCTGGAAAAATCTTTTAATGTTTACTGCAATGGTTATTTTTGTTGATATTGCGTTCATTTTAACGCCTAATATTTCAGAAATATGGGGTGCGAAATTTAGCGATATTGGCAAGACAGTTCAATCAATAAAACGATCATTAATTGCATCTAAAGCGAGAGGGGAAATATACACGACAATTATTCAAAATGTTAATCCAGCAGTATTCGGTACGATGGAATGGCATACGGAAGAGGAATATACAAAGAGCTTAAATGCATTTTTAGATTCATATGGGGAAAAGATTGGCGCGAAAATTGTTGTTTTTGAAGCCGCGAAGGAATTAAATACAAACTTTCGTGGTATTCGCTCGCAATTTAGTATTATCGTTCCGTTAGAACATATCGAGCAATTGAATGAGCAGAAAGCGGTGCAAGTAGAAAATGTCGGGATTATACCAGCAAAAATAGTAAGTGATGTTTTCATTGTTATTGATGGAAAGAAAAATAACCTGCAAGATCGGGATTTTGAAAATGTATATAATTTAACAATACATCATAGTTATTTTAGTAAATAAGGACAGAATCTTTTTCTGTCCTTTTCTTCTATACATAAATTAAAAACAAAATCCGACAAAGTTGAATAAAATTGGACAATCATTCCTACACTAGCATGTAGAGGTGATTGTAGTGGTAAAAGATTATGACAATGATTTTTTTAAAGAAGATAATGAAGATACAACAGATTTCTCTTTAATAAAAGGGGATACGTTGCAGCAAGTAGAAGAATTAGAAGAAGAATTAAAAAGAAAATCATAAGTGTACACTCTTTCTACATTTGCTATATAATATAAATAAAAGGTTGTATCTTTTTGAAAAGGGGGAGAGGAGATGGCTGAAGTCAATGTACAAAAGTCTTCGTTTTTTAAAGAAAAAAAAGAAGAATCAAATACAGATTTCTCTCTTGTGAAAGGTGCATTAACGGAGAATATAAATCGGTTAGAGAAACTGATGAATAATAGTAGTTCAAAATATATACAGGTGAAAAGAACAAAAGAAAATGCATAGAGCATTTTCTTTTGTTTTTTTATTTAATAGTAAACTTATCTTTTACTTTTTTAGGTAAATCTGTTTTCTGAATCTCTTCATAGGACTTTACTTCAATTGATGGTATTTCATTTTTTGCTATTATCATCTTGATCTACATAAAGGCGTAAAAACGCGTCTTCATTTAATTTATGATTGTTTTCTTTTTTTGTACTTCTAAATGTAATTTGTTTTTTGACGCCATCTTCATTAAATGCGGGCAGCGTATAGTTTCGTAAGTTTCTATCATCTACCTTTTCAATAGTTCCTTCGCCTTTTATCTGCACGTAATATACATCTTTACTAATTCTATTTAGTGACGCTCTCTCACAGCCAATAGTAAAACTAGAAAGTAATAAACATAGTGTAATAATTGCTAAAAACTTTTTCATTTTCTTTATCTCCTTTAATGTGCTTCTTTAAAAAGTATACGGCTATTATTAAATGAGAAAAATCGATATAGATTACAACGCTCTTACAATATTGTAATATTGTTGTATGTAAAATAAACAATAAAAGTTAAAAGAAAGGTAAAATAATGAATCATGGTATAATGATAAAAGACTTACATACTATTTTTTCATTTTGAGAGGAGCTTGAACATGTATTCTACTTTAGAACAATTAACAGAGCACCCTGTATTTTATCATTTTGCAGAAATTTCAAAGATTCCTAGAGGATCAGGTAATGAAAAGGAAATTAGTGATTATTTAGTGGGCTTTGCAAAAGAGCGTAACTTAGAAGTCATTCAAGATGAAGCATTAAATGTCATTATTAAAAAAGAAGCAACAGCTGGTTATGAAAATGTACCAGCTATTATTATTCAAGGTCATATGGATATGGTTTGCGAAAAAAATCAAGCAACAGTACATGATTTTGAAAAAGATCCAATTGAATTACGAATCATTGGGGACATGTTATATGCAAATCAAACAACTCTAGGTGCTGATAATGGTATTGCAGTTGCGTATGCATTAGCTTTATTAGATTCAAAAGAAATTCCGCATCCAGCACTTGAAGTCGTTATCACTACTGAAGAAGAAACGACAATGGGTGGGGCTTTTGCTATTGATCCAAATCATTTTGAAGGAAAGATATTTATAAATATTGATTCTGAAGAAGATCATAAATTACTTGTAAGTAGTGCAGGTGGTGCGAAAGCTGTTGAAACAATTCCCGTAATTTGGGATGAAACACCAGCGAATATGGATGCATACCGTCTATATGTTGGTGGTCTAAAAGGCGGACATTCTGGTATGGAAATTGATAAACAACGCGGTAATGCGAACAAAGTATTAGGACGAGTATTACGTGATTTATCAGCACATATGGAGTTTAACATAAGTGAAGTTCACGGCGGTTTAAAAACGAATGCAATTCCGCGTGAAAGTGTAGCTACAATTTTAATTCGTACAGAAGATGTAGGAAAAGTAGAAGAAAAATTAGAATCATGGACACGTGTATTACAAGAAGAAATGCGTGCTGTTGATCCAGATGTTCATGTTACACTGACAAAATTGGATGAAACAGTTGAAAAAGTATTTGCTAAAGAGACACAAAAGCAGCTTATTTCATCATTATTCTTAATTCCAAATGGCATTCAAAGCATGAGCATGGATATTAAAGGTCTTGTAGAAAGCTCAACAAATTTAGGCGTTATTGAAACGTTGCAAGATGAAATTAAATTACGTAACGAAGTGCGAAGTTCTGTAAGTAGTTTAAAACAACATGTTGCAGAAGAAATCAAATATATTGCTGAATTAGTTGGTGCTACATTTGAAATAGAGTCAGAGTATCCAGAATGGCCATACAATCCAAACTCACAAATTCGTAATTTATTTGAAAAAGTACATCAAGAAAAATACAATAAAGAAATTGAAATCTTCGCTGTGCATGCGGGGATTGAGTGTAGCGCATTCGTTCAAAAAATGCCTGAATTAGATGCAATTTCATTCGGACCAGACATTTTTAACGTCCACACTCCAGATGAACATATCAGTATCTCTTCTGTAGTGAATAACTGGGGATTCTTCATTGATGTAATGAAGGGTACAAAAGAATTAGCTAAGTAATAACGACGAAATAAAAAGGAGTCTATAAAAATTTATAGGCTCCTTTTTTGTATTGGAATTTATCCCGCAATTTGCCGGGCAGTCCGATTGGTTTAACTAATAATCAGTGGGGGATGAATAAAACCACTACTGATTAAAGTTTCACTTTATGAGAAGTCATTTTTCGTTAGTATGTAATATTAAGCTTGAACAATTAATAAGGATGAATTGTTGATGTTTTTTAGTACTGATGAAGGGGTGGAGAAATGAAGGAAAGAAAGCATTTTATTGTTTGTATGTTTTTATTGTTTTTCACATTTAGTTTTATTGGTGTTCAGAAAATAATAGCAGAAGAAGTTGAATTTTCAGGAACAACAGCTCCATTGAATGTAAATGTTAGAGAGGCAAAAAGTTTAAATGCAAATATTGTAGATGTGATTCCCGGAAATACAAAAGTATCTTTTAAAGGATGGGAGTATGGTGAAACGGTTAAAGATTATTGGACAGGAAATTTAGATAATCGTTGGTTTTATTATTTTAAAGATGGAAAAAAAGTATATGTAACGTCAGCGTATATTAATGGAAATCCTCCAAATACATCAATAGATCGTAAATTATCTGTACCTAACATATTACAAGAAAGGTCAAATTGGTGTTGGGCAGGCACTTCGGTTTCAGTTTTAAATTATTTTGGAAAAACTCCTTCACAAGATCAGTACGTTAGGTATGTTAAGGGTGGATCATATAATAATCCTGCAACTTCACGTGAAATACAATATGGATTATCAGGATATGGTGTTAGCTCAGCTATAAGTTCTGGAGCAAAATCTTATGATTGGTTCAAAAGTCAAATTAATAGTAATCAGCCGATGATTGCACTCATTATGTGGCAAAATGGAGCTAACATCGGACACTTTCTAGTACTTGATGGGTTTTATAAAGGGACAAATGGAACAGATTATATAACGTACATGGACCCTTGGTATGGTGATCATTATAATCATAATTTCAGTACGTTCCATAACAATAATAATTTTTGGTGGAGTGAAACTGTTTATAATATCCATGCAAACTAATAATATTAAAAGCGGGGGTTCATAAATGGGAAAACTACTTAAGCTTGTGATATTGTGCATGTGCTTAATGACCGTTATTATTTTCGCTAGTAAAATTAGTTATGCATCAAAAAATAAAAGTGAATCAGTACAATCGATCGCATTAAAAGATTATCAATATAGTAAGGGGAGTTTTTCTGAAAATTTAAGTTTTGAAAAAATAACAACATCTCCATTTTCGTTACCAATCTATGCAACAATTCCAGCACAGCAAATTTTAAATAGCTCTGAATTTAAGAATTTACTATTACCAACAAATGAAAAGCTGTGGTTTATTATGAAGGGTGAGCAGCCAGAAGGACTAATTGTTGCGAATGATACTGAACCGATTCGAACGGGCGGAGAAAATAGAAGTAAAGATTTATATGGATTATATAAAGCAATAAAAAATAATACAAATGAAACAAAAGATATTAGTTATTTCGAATTTGAAGGGCAAGGAATATTGGTAGTAAATCAAAATAATGATCAAGAAATATACCTTAGTAAAGGTGCCGCTGCCATATTAAAACTTCCTGCTGGTCAAAAAGTATTGAGCAGTGAAGTAATACAGAAAATGAAAGAGAGAATTGTAACTGGTTTTGAATAGTGGTAATATCTGATTTTTTTGTTTATACAAGGTTGAATAGGGAACAGGATCAATGGTAGCATTAGGGCATCTTTACTGTTTGAAACCTAATAGTGTATATAAAAAGGTTAGAGAAGTTAATTCTCTAACCTTTTTATATTAATGTCTGAAATTTAAAAAGTGATGGAGTAAACCAAATAATAAAAGTTTGTCTGCTCTTCTATTTTTATTTGCAATTTAAACTCGTTATATTCAGCTATCTATTGTACAACCTTTTTACATAGCTGAATTTTTTTATTTGAAAATAAGGGTGCATCTATAAAACCATAATGATAAACTAAAATACCTAATTCCACTCTAGAATTAATATGCCATTTTTCTTTAATATGATTAATTATCGTTGAAATTCTTCGAGGGGTAACATATATTTTTTTTGAAATTTCTGCATCTGTGTATCCTTTTGCTACATAAATAGCCACTTCTAACTCTCTTTCGGTCAACATTCTTTTCATAAAATACGCTCCTTCGAAATTATTTATATAAAAATCAAAAGAAACTATTAAAAGAAATAAAGGTGAAAAATCATATTTATTTTAATCCGGCTATTTGCGGGTAGTAAGACTCCGACCTCAAAATTTAGATGTGGCAAAGAAGTCGGACTCCCTGTAAAAGCCTGCCTGGGGTGGACTAATAATCAGTGGGGGTGAATAAAACGCACATTGATTATTAGTGAACCATATTTTAATAATTTCTCGTATTGTGATACAAGTTTGTAAAAAAAACTATAAATCCATATAATTAGTAATTGTAACTATATCAATTTTACATTACATTAAAAGTTGGAAAATATTCTTATACTCATAAAGTGTTACATTTGAGGGAGGAAAGATGGAATTCTACAATCTTGGTATTATTATTAAAGAACTTAGAAAGAAAAAAAACATGTCACAATCTGAATTATGTCATGGAATATGTTCACAAAGTCAAATTAGTAAGATAGAAAAAGGTATTATTTATCCATCTAGCATATTGTTGTATCAATTATCTGAAAGACTTGGTCTTGATCCAAATTATATATTCGCACTAACCAAAAATAAAAAAATAAAATATATTGAAAATGTAAAATGTGTAATGAGAGATTGTGTAAAACAAAAACAATATAATGAGCTTTATGAAATAGTGAAAAAAGAGAAAAATGATAATAATTTCCAATCGAAAGAGGATAAACAATTTTTATTATGGCATGAAGCGATTGCTATATATTATGTAAATGGAGCAACAAGTAATGCTTTTGACATTTTAAATAGAGCATTAAAACAAACCTTAAGTAGTACTAACTTTTTATCAGAAAAAGAAATAAGCATAATGAATTCAATTGCTATAATACATGCAGAAAATAAAGAGTATGAGAAAAGTATAAATATATTAAAACAAAGTTTAATTAATTTTAATAAGATAGAATTTCCTAGAGAAAAAGAAATCAAATTAAGACTCATTCATACGTTAACAAAATGTTTACACCTTGCAAATCAATATGAAGAAGCAATAAAGTATAGTGAAATAGGTATAAAATTAGCCATAAATATGAATACTTTATACTTATTAGGTGAATTGTTTTTTGAAAAAGGTGCAATTTTATTGAAAGTTCAGCACTCTAATGAAGTTGGTTTAAGAGACATAAAAAAAGCATTATTTATATTTGAACTAACTGAAAGAAAACAATATATAAAAATAATCAAGGAAAAATATATTAAAAATCAAGAATAAACAAGAAAGAATTCTAACATAAACTATTCCTAATTGTTATTTATTTCTAAAAAAGTACTGTAATACGAACTATTCCTAATTGTTGTTTATTGCTAAAATAAATACCGTAATATTAGATAAATATAAAGGGTGGCATTTTATGAAATCAAGAGGAATTACTCGTAAAGCAGATAGTATGGGGCGTATTGTTATTCCAATGGAAATAAGACGGAGTTTAGGAATTGTAGAAAAAGATTCTCTTGAAATGTTTATAGAAGAGGACCAAATTATTTTACGAAAATATCAATCTCCAAGATCTTGTGCACTTACAGGAGATATTTCAGACAGTAATATTTCGTTAGCGAATGGGAAGATTATTGTAAGTCCAAACGGGAGGGAACTGTTAATAAAGAAGTTACAGCAATATCTTTTAAAGTAAAAGGTAAGTAAGAACTTTAAAATAGAATATACTTGGAAAAAGTCCTCTATCATTTAGAGGGCTTTTTTATTGTTATCAATAAAATTGAGGGGCCGTAGTTGGTTCAATGGAATACGGATTACCTTGTAAATAGTCTGACTATTTTTTATAAAAAAACTATTCATTTACATTTTTTGGTTTCGTGTTATATTTTTAGTGTTAACATATTTGTATTGAAAATTCTGATTTTAAAATTAGGAAAACTTTAGAAAATGAAATACTCTTACTTGAATTGAAAATCATATAAACATAATTTGAAAGTAAAGTATGAAAATGAATCAGATTTTTAAATTAAATTTGTCAATTCAATAGAGGTTTGTGGGGGAAATGTAACTAAGAAGAACTCTCTTATACTCCATGTTTTTTATTTGTAAATCGGTAATTCTAATAGCTCTGACGAAAAGTAAAGGAGTAAAAAAGAAGTGGATAGTTTGTTTAATAGAAGATAGGGTGTGAAAAATAAAACAACGGAGGTTTTATAATGAATAAAGGAATACTGCAGATTACAGAAATTGAAGAAATTACTATTCCGAATCTATTGAAGGATAAAATGAAGAATCTGATAGAAAATGAATTAAAAACTCATAATCCTTATACTTGTGATCAAGAAATAGCAGCATATTTTTCAAAAGAGTGGCTTAATTGTTTGATTGACTATTCAAAGAAAAATCCGAATTCAGATATGAAAAACCTACTACATGTGATAAAAATAGCGAATTGTGGCGGGAACGTACCACCTACTCTTATTAAAAATACTCCATGTGATCCTATGGAAACATTATTACCTGGGGAAAATCGCAGAGGTTTTAATTATGGTGAAGACGAACACGATAGAATGAAAAAATATTTTTATGCAGAATGGGTCACATGGCTTTTTGCCACACTTTTTAATTATGATGCTTTAATTCACCCATCCGAACATGCAGGGAAAAATAGATTTCATCTCATTTCACCTTTAAACAACGATGAAGTTTTGCGAAATGTCGGTGCAAGCACCGGTGGCGGGAACTTTTATCAACATAACGATGCCACAGTGTATACAGATATGAAAGACCAGTCAGATATTGAAGCGAGATTGAATACATTCAATACAAATTTAGAAATTGTATCAAATAGACTTAATAAATCCGTGGAACGAATAGTGTCTGAAATTACTTGTGGCAAATTTACTAGAGTTGATGCTCTTTTATTAAAAGGAGTGTTAAATTTAAAAACTCAAACTCATATTGGAACGCCAAAATTACTTCAAAAGCATCTTGAAGAAAATCACTTCAGTAAAGATGACATATTGGCGATAAGTAAAATGCCTATTGCTCATATCGCAGGAATGGCTGATGGTGAAATATCTGGATTTGTAGGGGAAATAAACCAAATTATATTTTTGGATGATAATGGCGATATTATTGCAACTTGTTTAAATGGAGCAGAAAATAGATTGATTTATGTGGGAGAAAGTGAAGAAGAAAAATTGAAATTTGACATGTTTTTAGAACTCTTACGAACAACGCCTACTTATAAGGTTCCACTTACATCTGAAGATTTATTACTTATACCAAATTCATACTATGGTAAACAAACAAATGTAACTCATGGTAGAGAAAGGTTATCTGAGGAAGAATATAAAATCCCGATTGGAAATAATAAATACGGAAGAAGAATTGTTTGCAGGCAATACGTTTCCAGCCGATTACGTGATCAGAAAGAAAGTTACTTTAAAGATTTAATTAACTAGTTTAAAGAGAGGAGGGAAGATGGGGAGGTTTGGGGTATAATAGCTCAAGCCTTCCCATATTCTTTGTATGGATTTTACTATTGAATTACTTATACTACTATTTTTAGTAGCTGTATTAGCAGGATGGATAGATACGATTGCTGGAGGCGGTGGTATGATAACTATCCCGATAATGTTATTAGTAGGTATGTCTCCTTCTGTAGCGATAGCAACTAATAAACTGCAAGGGAGTAGCGGAACTCTCATGGCAACAGTGTTTTTTATTAAGAAGAAAGAAATTAATCTTAAAGAAATGCGTTTGTCCATCTTAATGACCTTTTTTGGATCAGTTTTCGGTGGATGGCTTGTTTTACAGATACGAGCAGAATATCTAATTATGATATTACCTTTTTTACTTGTTTTTATTGGCATTTATTTTCTATTATCTCCAAATATAGCAAACGAAGATCGACCGAGAAAAATAAGTATGTTGTTGTTTGCGTTAACAGTGGCTCCGTTACTAGGATTTTATGATGGTTTCTTCGGCCCAGGAACAGGTAGTTTAATTGCTTTAGCATTCATTCTTTTATGTGGATATAGTGCTACACGGGCGACTGCAAATGCTAAGATTTTGAACTTTACAAGTAATTTCGCTGCTTTGTTGTATTTTATTATTTTTGGCCAAATCGATTGGACAATTGGATTGATTATGATGCTTGGTCAAATAATAGGATCATATATTGGGGCGAAGATGGTGCTTACAAAAGGGACGGCATTAATACGACCAATAGTGGTTATTGTTTGCTTTGTCATGGCAATTAAGATTTTTTTACAAAATATGAACTAAATGTAATCAATATATTATTTGTATCAAAGTTAGAGTGTTTTCATGTTCCTATTGCAGTATTACGCTGTTTAAGATGTGTTCAAAATTACACAATTTGACTAGTGTAATGTATTGCGTTATGCTTTTTCTAGTATAAAAGAAAGGCTTGAAGATAATGATTCGTCGTTTGAGAAAGCTAAAAAATGTAGCAGTCGTAGTAAGCTTCTAAGTAAATAGCAATATATATAATACTTAGAAGCGAGGAATAAAGTTATGAAGTATCCATTATTTAATCATTGGTCAGAAACAAAGTATATAAAAGATATAGTAACAAATCCACTCATTGAAGTAGGAGAGTACTCCTATTATTCAGGCTATTATAGTCATCAAAATTTTGAAGATGGATGTATAAGGTATTTGTGGGGAGATGCTAAGTCCCAAGCACTGTTCAATCCAATTGAACAGATGGGGTGGCACCTTGACAAACTCATTATTGGGAATTATGTTTGCATTGCAAGTGGGGTAGTCATTTTAATGGGTGGTAATCATAATCATCACTCAGAATGGATTACAGTATATCCATTCGCTGAGCAAATTAAACAATCATATGAACCTAAGGGAGATACAGTCATTAAAAGTGATGCTTGGATTGGAATGAATGCTATAATAATGCCTAGCGTTACTATTGGTGAAGGTGCAATTGTTGCTGCAGGATCTGTCGTAAGTAAAGATGTTCCACCGTATACAATAGTTGGTGGAAATCCTGCTAAGGAAATAAAGAAACGATTCACTGATACAGAAATAAACATGTTAATGGAAATGCGTTGGTTTGATTGGGATAGGAAATTGATTGAGAAGGCAATTCCGCTGTTGTCTAGTCCATCCATCGAACCATTATTTGCTTTTTATAAAAATGAAGTGAAAAATAAATAAATCAGTTAGGAAAACTACATCCAGTATAGGGTGTAGTTTTTTATTTTTTGTAAATGTGGAACAAATGTATTATTTAGATTGTCTATTAACTGTAATCCTAAAAATATGAAAGTGTGAATCATTTTGAAAAATATAAGGGGATTAAAAATAAGGATATGTGTAGGAATACAAAGTATTAGCGCACATAAAAGTGTCGGATGAGGTGGTCTATATGAAAGCGATTCTAACGTTTTATATGTATATACAATTTGAGAACACTGTCTATTTTTTGCGGGATTATGTTAGAATAACGCTTTTTTTGAGTACAAAGAAATTGGAGGTAACAGAAGTGAAAGGTATGTTTTGCAATAGAGTTATTGCAATAGTAACAGTGCTTACAATATTTTGTAGCATGGTCGTTACAATTGGAAAAGCAGCAGCGGAAACAGATCCTGCTATAGACGTTGAAGCAGGATCAGCAATTTTAATAGAAGCAAATTCTGGAAAAATTTTATATGAAAAAAATGCAGATGAATCATTGGCAATTGCTAGTATGACAAAAATGATGAGCGAATACTTAGTTCATGAAGCGGTGGATAAAGGAAAACTTAAATGGGATCAAAAAGTTAAAATCTCTGAATATGCACATAAGATTTCGCAAGATCGTTCACTATCAAATGTTCCATTAGAAAATGGTGGCTCTTATACGGTAAAAGAGTTATATGAGGCAATGGCAATTTACTCTGCAAATGGTGCAACAATTGCTTTAGTTGAACAGATTGCTGGTAAAGAGGTCAATTTTGTAAAAATGATGAACGATAAGTCAAAAGAGTTTGGTATGAAAGACTATAAGTTTGTAAACTCTACCGGCTTAACAAATCAAGATTTAAAAGGATATCACCTAGAAGGGACAACTCTAGACGAGAAAAATAAAATGTCTGCAAGGGATTGTGCAATTTTAGCACAACGTCTTATTCAAGATTTTCCCCAAATATTAAATACAGCAAAAATTCCTAAAAAAACATTCCAAGAGGGTGGTAAATATCCAATTGATATGGCGAACTTTAACTGGATGTTAAAAGGTTTAATTAAGCAATATGAAGGTGTAGATGGTTTGAAAACAGGAACGACTCCAGAAGCGGGAGATTGTTTCACTGGTACAGTAGAAAGAAATGGTATGCGCCTAATTTCTGTAGTGATAAAAGCAAAATCTCATACGGCACGTTTTGATGAAACAAAGAAATTATACGATTATGGATTTGCGAATTTTGAAGTGAAGAATGTCTATGGAAAAGATTCAGTAGTAAAAGGGCATGAAACAGTTCGAGTAGCAAATGCAAAAGAAAAAGATGTAGTAGTTCAAATGAAACAAGCTGTTTCGCTTCCAATGCCGAAGGGCAACAAAGACATTTATAAAAAAGAATTTAAAGTATCGAATACGGAACAAGAAGCGCCTATTAAAAAAGGTGTAACAATTAGTAAAATGATTATCTCGTCTAAAGATAATACAGATCCTGGGTTCTTATCAGGTAATTCATTACAAATAGACCTTGTAACAAAATCTGATGTGGAACAAGCAAATTGGCTTACACGTTTTATACGTAAAACAGGATCTTTTTTTAGTGGTATGTGGGATCGTGCGATTGATATAGTAAAAAGCTAATTTTATAGGATACAACTAAATATTAGTTTGAAACAAAAGATTTCAAAGTACTATAGATTCTTATGTGGATAGCTTGGAATGTCAGGGTGTAATTTTTTCTTCTTACTTTGTGCATTGCAATGACACTACTTTTTTCTATAGTTTCATATCATTTAATCGAAAAGAAATGTATCAACTGGGCGAAACAAAGAACAACAAATTTTTTGAAAAAAGTATAATTCCTAGATAGATTTTATTTCTTTAGTAAATATATGAATATGACCGATTCTGAATGTAAATATAGTAAAGTGGAATATAATTGAAATCGAAAACCACTTAGAAATAACAATTACGGTGTGAGCTATTGTATAGTATAGATATGGTTAATAATAAAGGGGGAATACATATGTGGAAGCGATTTGTAGCAATTGGCGATAGTTTTACAGAGGGGATAGGGGATGAAGTTGAGGGAATTGCATTAAAAAGCTGGGTAGATCATTTTGTTCAACTGTGTGAAAACGATATAGAATATGCCAATTTTGCAAAGCGTGGGTTAGTAACTGAAGAAATTCGCTTGCAGCAATTGGAAAAGGCGTTAACTTTTAATCCAGATTTGGTTAGTCTCATTGCAGGGGCAAACGATGTTTTAAAAGGACGTTGGAATCATGATGCATATAAGAACGATATGGAATTTATGATAGATACATTAAGTAAAGCAGGGGCTGATATTATTATAGCAAACCTTCCAGATTTTACAGTTAGGCTCCCTTTTGCTTCTGAAAAAAAACAAGTAATAAAAGAACAATTATTAGAGGCAAATGAAGTTATACATTCACTGAGCAGAGAGTATAAGCTTCATCATGTTGATTTTTGGAATCATCATTTAGTTAATGACAATACGCTTTGGTCTAAGGATTTAATTCATCCAAACTCAAAAGGATATGTAAAAGTTGCTGAATTAATTTTTAGTAGTTTGCCTGTACAGAAGACAAAATAATAGTTTGCAATGTAGCGAATATGATATTAATTGTATTAAGCTATATTTTTTAGTAAATGGAGAGAACTAAAAATTTAGCAAACAAAGCGTATCTACGATATATTTCTACAGTAGTGCACAAATGCAGAATCACAAAGAAAGATCACTTATGGAAATAGGTGGTCTTTAAATGTTTTTATAACTAAATTAGTATATACTGTATTACTAACAGTTTCGTACTACATAAAAATTAAGTTCTCTTATAGAAAAACTGATTTTATATTATCTTAAAATATAATAACATGTTCAAATCATATTTTGGGTATGTATCCTAATTGTGAATGATGTGTAATTTTTTGAAGTATAAATATCCAATAAATAAAATAGGTAGTAGGTGCAGAAGTATTAATACTATATTATTCAATTCTTGTTATGAGTACATTAGTGATTGGTAGTAT
>NZ_WEIJ01000016.1:0-58764 GCF_009183795.1 Bacillus sp. B1-WWTP-T-0.5-Post-4 | reverse complement strand
AGGCACGCCGCCAGCGTTCATCCTGAGCCAGGATCAAACTCTCCAATAAAGTTAGTTTGTCTAGCATCTAAAATAAAAATTGACGTTTCACGTTGTTTGTTTCGTTCAGTTTTCAAAGAACTACTTGATCGCTCGTTTGCGACTTCCTTATGTTAACATCTTCGTTAGTTAATGTCAACTAAGTTTTTCAATTTCTTTTTGTCGTTTTCTGCGTTTCCGCATCAGCGACGGTTATTAATTTAACATATACAAACTATTAACGTCAACACTTTTTAATAAAAAATTCTTTTTCTTACATAACGAATACATTCTTCTGTGTTAGCTACTCTCCGGAATAAACAGAAAATGATTTTATATCTTTCTTCCATGGCTTTTTTTACAACTTCATGAATACGCTCATCTTCAAAATCAAATAAAAGTTCCTCTAATTCTCTCTTCAATATGTATTCCATTTCTTTTCTCTCTTCTTTTGTCAACATCAGCCCAAGCAAACAATCACCTCAATAATTCCTTACGCAACAATAAACGTTCCGCTCATTTTCAATTATCACAATCCTATCATCCATTATATCCACTACTTACGATATTAATCCTTTGTTCTCTTTTTTATATTTCCAGCATATATGTAACTGAAAAGGATTGGACAAAGGGGCGTAATATTATGTTTTTCTTTTTTATTACGAGTAAGAGAAATTTTAAACACATTAGCTTAATAGTGATACTGTCCTTATTTACAGCATGGCTACTCTTTTTAAAAACATATTCACATGAATCTGCTTTTTCAACTGCTACAGGCCCTAAAGTAATTTACAAAGGAGACACCGCTAAAAAGCAAGTTGCATTTACGTTTGATATTAGTTGGGGAGACAAAAAAGCAATTCCAATCCTAGATACTCTTAAAGAAAAAGAAATTAAGAATGCAACCTTCTTCCTTTCTGCTGCATGGGCCGAAAGACACCCCGATATTGTAGAGCGAATCATGAAAGATGGACACGAAATCGGTAGTATGGGGTACAATTACACATCCTATACTTCTCTAGAGACAAATGAAATAAGACGAGACCTTTTACGAGCACAAGATGTTTTTACGAAACTTGGTGTAAAACAAGTCAAGCTGTTACGTCCACCTAGTGGCGAATTTAACAAAGCAACCCTTAAAATCGCAGAATCACTTGGATACACCGTCGTGCATTGGAGTAATAATTCAAACGATTGGAAAAACCCAGGTGTAAATAACATCGTTTCCACTGTCTCTAATAATTTGAAAGGTGGAGATATCGTCTTATTACACGCATCCGATTCTGCCCTTCAAACAAATAGAGCTTTACCGCTGCTCCTGCAAAAAATAAAAAGTGATGGATATGAGCAAATATCCGTTTCACAACTTATTTCCAACACAAGTACGAAAAGTGAGGATGTGAAGTAGCTTCTTCCCTACTACTCTTCACGCATAAAAAGCTCTACTACCTTTCAAGAAGGTGGTAGAGCTTTTTTAATCATACCATTTACAACATTATAACTGCTGTTTTATAAAACCTCTCTATTAAGCTGATTTACTTGTTTTTCCGATTAAACGATGTAATACAAGTAATTGATATGCATTACATAACAATAGCGGTATAACCATTAAATATAACCAATCTGTATCATTAATCCGAAGCGCCGGTACCCATTCAAGGATCGTTACAACAACCATAAAGAACAGAGCTGGCACAAATGCTTTTTTATTTGTTTCTTTACTTTTTACATAAGCAACAATTGCTCCAAACACAAATAACATTCCAGCAACAAGTATATTATTCCCTAACGAGACTTCCCCATTTGCAATAAGTACAGATCTTAAATACACAAAATCAAATAATACGAATGCAATAAAGAAGAGCTGGACTGCATTCCATAAAGAAGATGAGCGAAACATCCCTAGTCCAAAACGGTGGATTGTTAAATATGCAAAGAATCCCATTTGACTTATAACACTAAAAATAAATCCTACACCCATCAGCCAGAAAGATACTGCTAAAATCTCCTTACCGTCGAAATTTTGAAAAAATTTATCGTACTTGTCCCACTCCAAAACAAAACCAATAATAACTGTGCTAATCCCACCAAGAAACAACGTCGTTAAAAATAGTCGTACCCACTTGCGGCTATTCACAACACATCCCCCATTATCCTTATATTTCTAATTAAATTGTATCAATGACAATTTCAAAAAGCTAGCCATGTTCATGTATAAATTCCTTAAAGATATTTATATTAAAAAGAGAGAACTGTGCTGAAAGGAGTTCCAACTTATGAAACGGATGCTATTCATTTTCGTTTCTTCTTTTCTACTTATCGCACTTGCAGCATGCGCACAAGGAAAAGAAACGAAATCCGAACTAGATTACGATCAAACAAAGAAAATGATTGTTGATATTTTAAAAACAGATCAAGGTAAGAAAGCTATTCAAGATGTATTAACTGATGAAAAAATGAAACAAGCACTCATACTAGATGAAACAGTAGTAAAGAAAACGATTGAAGATGCCATGGTATCCGATAAAGGGCAACAATTCTGGGAAAAGCTCTTTAAAGATCCTGAGTTCTCATCAAAATTTGCTAAAAGTATGGGGAAAGAACAAACTCAATTAATGAAAACCTTATTAAAAGACCCTGAATACCAAGCAGGCGTTATAGAAATTATGAAAAATCCTGAAGTAGAAAAAATGATGTTACAAACAATGAAGAGTAAAGAATACCGTCAATATCTACAACAAGTACTAACAGAAACTGCTGAAAGTCCACTCTTCCAAGCCAAGATGATTGATATCATTAGTAAAGGTGTGCAAAAAGCTGAAAAAGGCGGATCTGGCAAGAAAGAAGCAGGCGGTGACGGTGGTTCTCAAGGCGAGAAGAAGGAAGAACAGTAAAAAATAATAACTATAATAACGAGTGGACAATTTATATATTGTTCACTCGTTATTACTTTATCTTGCTATTAACAGACAAAATGGACCCCTCTAATTAAGCGAAAGGCTTACTAGCAACAAAAGCCTTATTGTTGTCAGTAACAGGTGAACCCCACTGATTAAAGTTTCACTTTATTTTTGTGTAACAGCTGTTTTATCAATTACTGTTTCAGCTATTTTACTATAAATAATGCCCGTTGTATGTGTATCTTCATATACTGAAGGAGCAAAGTCTTCTTTATTCCAATCGGGTTGTTGCAGTGGAATACGACCAAGAACATTCGTTTGTAATTCGGTAGCTAACTTATCTCCCCCACCTTTTCCAAATACATATTCTTTCTCACCAGTTACCTTACTTTCAAAATATGCCATATTCTCAACAACACCAAGAATACTATGTTCAGTGCGCAATGCCATCGCTCCAGCACGCGCTGCTACAAACGCAGCTGTTGGATGAGGCGTCGTTACAATAATCTCTTTGCAAGATGGCAACATTGAGTGCACATCTAACGCAACATCACCTGTGCCTGGTGGCAAATCTAGTACTAAATAATCTAAATCGCCCCATTCTACTTCTGTGAAGAAGTGGTTTAACATTTTCCCAAGCATAGGTCCTCTCCAAATAACTGGTGCATTATCCTCTACAAAGAAGCCCATTGAGATTACCTTTACACCTAAACGTTCCACCGGAATTATCTTGTCACCTCTTACGATAGGACGTTTTTCTATCCCCATCATGTCTGGCACACTAAAACCGTAAATGTCCGCATCAATAATACCAACTTTTTTTCCTAAACGAGCTAAAGCAACTGCAAGGTTAACGGAAACAGTTGATTTTCCCACGCCACCTTTTCCACTCGCTACTGCTAAGAATGTTGTTTTTGAATTAGGTGACAATAAAGATTCACTTTGCTCTTCTTCTTGTTCCGGTGCAAACTGAGCTAATTCCTCTTCTGTAAATTCTGCAAAACGAAGTCCAACTGTTGCTGCCCCAAGTTCTTTTACTAACTTTACAATTCCAGACTGCAACTGCATTTGTTCCGCTGTACCGGTTTTTACGATTGCAATTTTGACACTCACATGTTCCTTCTCTGGCTTGACTGTTACCTCTTTAATTGCACTTGTTTCTTTTAATGTTTTATGTAAAAACGGATCTACAATCCCTTCTAACGCTTCAACCACTTGCTCTTTCGTTACCATAATTAGCCCAGCCCCCTGTATGAAAAATAACGTAATGTTAATTGAATTTATCTCTGCTTATCCTTGAAATAAATGCGTTTACATTTCCAGTATAACATATTTTCCGAAAACTTCGTTAACGAGAGAAGCTCAAAAAAATCCTCCTTATTCTGGAGGATTTCCTTTTTCCGTGAAATAACGTAATATACCACGGTATATTGCAGCTGCTACCTTTTGCTGATATTTCTCCGAATTTAACATATACCTTTCGTTCACATTCGATAAAAAGCCAGCTTCAATTAAAGCACCTGGTGTTTTAGAATACTTTAATAAATATACATGCGAAATTGTCTTAGCAGAACGATTCGTGTTCTCTAAACTTGTTCTCAATTCAGCCTGTATAAATTTTGCAGCACGTTCATTTTCAATCGAAGAGCGGTAATAGAACGTTTGTGCGCCTTTCGATCCACTACTAGTTAAAGCATTTAAATGAATACTTGCAAAAAAGTCTACATCAGGTTTATTGATGATTTCTACACGTTTTTTTAAATCCTCTGCTTTACGTCTACTATATGACTTTGTATCTTTGTTAGCTAAATCATAATCTCCCTCACGCGTTAAAATAACTAGTGCACCTTGTTCTTGTAAATAGTCTTGTACCTTTTTTGTAATTTCAAGCGTAATATCCTTTTCTATAATATCCTTTCCACCAACAGCCCCTCCATCTGGTCCACCATGCCCAGCATCTAACACAATTACTTTCCCTGATAAGGGTAAATTCCAAGCTCGCCACGATTTTGTAATTTGAAATTCTTGCTTGACTAAAAAAAACAATACAACCGCAGCGAGTGCAAAAGAGATAATTCGAATTCTCTTCATACCTTTCCTCCTCCAGCTAGTCCCTCTAATTACTTATATGGGACAAGAGGAAAGTTTATGCTTGTCTTAATGAAGCTTTAATCGATATCTTCTTTCACCTTTTTCATACCCTTCTTGCCACCACAATCCTATAAACTGCTGACAAGATTCAAAAAGTAACTCCTCATCTTTCAACTTTATTTCTCGCATAGTCATACTCGTTAAAAATTGAAATAGCGTTTCAGTTAATTGTTGTTCTTCTTCTAAAGCTCTATATTTCACATCAAAAAACGATTCACCATAATAACCAAATTTACTGTATCTCGCTCCTAATAAATAAGATTCTATCCCTAATTCAATACAGTAATCTTCATACTGACGATGAAGCTCTTGCATTTGAAAGGCATCACGAATATTTGAACGCAATGTTTTTAATGATAATTCCCGCAACATCTTCCGCTCGTATTTTAACTGCTTTTCTTTTTGTTTTTCTTGTAAGCTGACAATGACATTCATAGTACATATAAACCTCCCTAATACGTATTAGTCTAAACTTCTAAAGAAGAAGCATACGCGTGGCGGGAGCACTAAAATATTCCAAGCTATAAAAATTGCAAAAGAGGAATGAAACATAAAAAACCCCAACCAAAATGGTTGGGGTTTGTAGTTCGCAAAAATTAACGTTTTGAGAACTGAGGTGCACGACGTGCGCCTTTAAGACCGTATTTTTTACGCTCTTTCATACGTGCGTCACGAGTTAATAGACCTGCACGTTTTAATGTTAGACGGTATTCTGGATCAGCTTTTAATAAAGCGCGAGAAATACCGTGACGAATAGCACCAGCTTGACCAGTGTATCCACCACCATTTACGTTTACAAGTACATCGTAGTTACCTAAAGTTTCTGTTGCAACTAGAGGTTGTTTCACTACTTCACGTAATGCAGCAAATGGGATATAGTTTTCAAAATCACGACCGTTAATGATAACGCGTCCTTCGCCTGGAACTAGGCGTACGCGCGCTACTGAACTCTTACGACGTCCAGTGCCATAGTATTGAACCTGTGCCAAAGTAAGCCCTCCTTTAATTAATTATCCGCGAAGTTCGTAAACTTCTGGTTTTTGTGCTTGGTGTGGATGCTCTGCTCCAGCATACACGTTAAGTTTCTTAGAAACTTGACGGCCTAAGCGTCCTTTTGGAAGCATGCCTTTAATTGCAAGCTCTAACATTTGTACAGGGTAGTTTGTACGCATTTCAAGAGCTGTTCTTTGCTTAAGTCCACCTGGGTGGTTAGTGTGACGGTAGTAAATTTTATCGTTTAATTTATTACCTGTTAAATGAATTTTCTCAGCGTTAATAATAATTACATGATCACCCGTGTCAACGTGTGGTGTAAATGTAGGTTTGTTTTTACCACGTAAAATGGATGCTACTTCACTAGCAAGGCGACCTAAAGTTTGACCTTCAGCATCAACCACATACCATTTACGCTCAACTTCGTTAGCTTTTGCCATAAAAGTCGTACGCATGTGTTTCCCTCCTCGTTATCTTTTCCATAGAAAAAATCTATTGTTTATCTTAAACACGATTTCCTTCCGGGGCTAATCGTGGTTTTAGAAACAATACCATATGTTATGATATACTTTTGAGTTTCTAATGTCAAGCAAATGTTACACCAGGATTAGTTGTTATAGTTTACCTCCCATAAGTAAAGCCCATGACCTGGAGCCATCTTTCCAGCAAACTGACGATTTTGTTTCGCTAAAATCTCTGGAATGCTATCAGGATCAAGCTTTCCTTGCCCTACGCTAAGTAACGTACCAACAATAATTCTGACCATATTATATAAAAATCCATTACCTACAAAACGAAAAATTATTTCATCATTTTGTTCAATTAACTCGATTTCATAAATTGTTCGCACTTTATCTTTTTTGTCAGTTTTTGCCGAACAAAAAGAAGTGAAATCATGTGTTCCAATAAAATAAGGAATTGCTTTTCTTATAGAGTTGATTTCGAGCGGGTATGGATATTGATATACGTAATTTCTACGGAATACATCCGCAGTCTTTGATAATAATACACGATAACGATATTCTTTTTTCTCAACACCGTAACGTGCATGAAATTCTTCTGTTTTTTTCTCTACTTGCCTAATAACAATATCATCTGGCAACATTGTGTTTAAAGCATTAATCCATTGCCATTCTTCAAGAGACAAAGGAGTATCAAAGTGTATTACTTGTCCTTTTGCATGAACTGTAGAATCTGTTCTACCAGATGCCTGAACACGAACAAGTTCTCCCTTATGCAATTTCTGCAATGCTTTTTCTATCTCCTGTTGAACAGTACGATGGTTCGGCTGAATTTGATAACCACAAAAATGCATGCCATCATATGCAACCGTACATTTTATTCTATCCATTTCTCTATTCTCCATTACGATCGCACCCATGCCAAAATACAAGCTAAACAAAATAAGCTGACAATCGTTACTGTATCGCTTGTTTTCCAGCGTAGTTGCCTAAATTTAGTACGTCCTTCACCACTTTGATATCCACGAGCTTCCATCGCAATGGCTAAGTCCTCTGCACGCTTAAAAGCACTGATAAACAGAGGAACGAGCAGTGAAATAATAGCTTTCATTCTATCTTTTATCGGTCCCCCGGCAAAATCAATACCACGTGACGCTTGTGCTTTCATTATTTTACTCGTTTCATCCATTAATGTCGGGATAAAACGAAGAGAAATTGACATCATTAATGCGATTTCATGAACAGGAACCTTTATACGCTTCAACGGCTTTAATAACGTCTCCAAACCATCTGTAATTTCAATAGGTGTCGTCGTTAACGTTAATAATGTCGTCATTAAAATAATAACGAAGAATCGTACAGAAATGTATATCCCTTGCTCTAATCCTTTTTCATATATCGAAAACCAACCAAGCTGGAATAGTACATCCCCCTCTTTATTTGTAAAAATATGCAGGAAAAATGTAAAAAGAAAAATCCATAAAATTGGTTTTAAGCCCGAAAGTACATAACGAATCGGCACTTTTGCAAAAAATAAAGCAATGAGTGCATATAAAAATAAAAATCCATATGAAATCGCATTATTTGCTAAGAAAACAACAAATACATATAAAAAGACAATCAGCAGCTTCGTACGTGGATCAAGTTGATGAATAAGTGAATTCCCCGGGATATATCTCCCAATAATCAACTGCTGCATGATTCATGACCACCTTTTCGTAACACCTGCACAACTTCATGAGTAAGATCCTCTAAAGATAAGGTAGCCTTTGGAATTGAAATACCAAACTTCTCTTCAATTGCACGTTTATACTTTAATGACATAGGAAGATCCACACCAATTTTCTCTAGTTCATCAGCATGTGAAAATACTTCCTCTGCACTTCCTTGCAAAAAGACCGTTCCTTTATGCATAACTACAATCTGCTCCGCATACTGAGCAGCATCCTCCATATTATGCGTTACAAGGATGACTGTAAGACCCTTCTCCTTGTGCAGCTTATAAAACATCTCCATAAGTTCGTTCTGCCCTTTTGGATCTAGTCCTGCTGTAGGTTCATCTAATACAAGCACTTCAGGTTCCATTGCCAGTACACCCGCTATAGCAACACGTCTCATTTGTCCACCACTTAATTCGAACGGAGAACGTGCTAACAGTTCTGGTTCTAGCCCTACAAGTTCAATTGCCTTTCTAGCCTTTTGCCTTGCTTCGTCTACAGATACTCCAAAATTAGTAGGGCCGAAACAAATATCTTTCTCCACAGTCTCTTCAAACAACTGATGTTCTGGGAATTGAAAGACAACCCCTACTTTCTTACGTAGTGGCTTTAGCTTTTTTTCTTTCTTTCCTGCCGAAATCAAATGTTCACCAATTTGAACTGTACCATTTGTCGGCTGCAATAAACCATTTAAATGTTGAATCATCGTCGACTTTCCTGAACCAGTATGACCGATAATGGCATAATAGCCCCCACTTGGAAACGACACGTCTACATCATAAAGTGCGCGTCTTTCAAATGGAGTTTTATATTGATAACGATGTTCTACTTTTTGGAATGTAATCTCCAAAGTTCGTTCACCAAGCTTTCCATTGTAAGATGCGTATTTTGCAAGAGAATTTCATTTCTTTTTAATAATTCTGCTATTTTCACCGAAAACGGTACATCTAAGCCAATTTCTTGGAGCATATGAGAGGATTTGAAAATTTTTTCTGGAGTCCCTTCCTCTAATATTTCTCCCTTATTTAAAATAATGACACGATCTGACTGTGCCGCTTCTTCTAAATCGTGCGTAATTGATAACACGGTAATACCTTTTTGAGTAACAAGTTGTCTAACCGTTTCTACTACTTCACGTCTCCCTTGAGGGTCTAACATTGACGTTGCTTCATCTAATATTAAAATAGATGGTTGAAGTGCTAAAACGCCTGCTATTGCCACTCGCTGCTTTTGCCCACCAGATAAGGAATGAGGCTCATCATTAAGAAAATCTTCCATACGGACAAGTTGCAAGGCCTGTTCTAATCTTTCAATCATTTGTTCTCTTGGCATTCCGATATTCTCCAAGCCAAATACAACATCATCTTGCACTGTCGTTCCAACAAATTGATTATCTGGATTTTGAAATACCATTCCAATTTGTTTTCGAACATCCCATACCGTTTCCTCTGATAAAACCATTGTATCATTTACTGTAATAGTCCCTGCTTCTGGCAAAAACAAACCATTCAATAATTTTGCAAGTGTAGACTTTCCTGAACCGTTTTGACCAATAATAGATACCCATTCTCCCTCATATAAGGAAAATGAAACATCTTTTAATGCATAAGTGGCTGCCCCAGGATATTGAAATGATATAT
Source organism: Bacillus sp. B1-WWTP-T-0.5-Post-4 (assembly GCF_009183795.1). Lineage (NCBI taxonomy): Bacteria > Bacillati > Bacillota > Bacilli > Caryophanales > Bacillaceae > Bacillus > Bacillus sp. B1-WWTP-T-0.5-Post-4. The sequence goes on along the minus strand of NZ_WEIJ01000016.1, from coordinate 48,883 downwards.
TTTCTATCCGAAGTTTCTCTTTTTTCAATAGAAGGCACCCTTTCCTTCGCCAAGTTAGCCTATTTTTATATTTAAAAAAAAGGGCCATGACCAGTTTCTTGAAAAGAACTGTCCTGCCCTTTTAATTATCATTATACTAACTCGATAATTACCATTGGTGCTGCGTCTCCGCGACGTGGACCAATTTTTGCAATACGAGTGTATCCGCCTTGGCGCTCAGCATAGCGTGGAGCTACATCAGCGAATAGTTTTTGAAGTGCATCTTGACCAGTCTCAGCGTTAGCTACTTCATTGCGAATGAAAGCTGCTGCTTGACGACGAGCATGAAGATCTCCGCGTTTACCTAAAGTGATCATTTTTTCCACTACAGAACGAAGTTCTTTTGCACGAGTTTCTGTCGTTTGGATGCGCTCGTTGATAATTAAATCAGTAGCTAAATCACGTAACATAGCTTTACGTTGCGCACTTGTACGGCCTAATTTTCTGTATGCCATTCGTAGTTCCCTCCTTTGTTGATGGGTTTAAATCCTCAGTCGTCTTTACGTAAACCTAAACCTAATTCCTCAAGTTTATGTTTAACTTCTTCTAAGGATTTACGTCCTAAGTTACGAACTTTCATCATATCTTCTTCTGTTTTGTTCGCAAGCTCTTGTACAGTATTAATTCCTGCACGTTTTAGGCAATTATAAGAACGAACAGAAAGGTCTAGTTCTTCGATAGTCATCTCAAGAACTTTCTCTTTTTGATCTTCTTCCTTCTCGACCATAATCTCAGCATTTTGTGCTTCATCAGTTAAACCAACAAAGATATTTAAATGCTCAGTTAAGATTTTGGCACCTAAAGAGATAGCTTCTTTTGGCCCGATGCTTCCATCCGTCCATACATCAAGCGTAAGCTTATCATAATTAGCCACTTGTCCGACACGTGTCTTTTCCACTTGGTAAGTCACACGTGATACTGGAGTATAAATAGAATCAATAGGAATTACTCCTATTGGTTGATCTTCGCTTTTATTTGCATCAGCTGGCGTATACCCACGGCCACGCTTTGCAGTTAAACGCACGCGGAAATGCGCATCTTTTGCTAACGTTGCAATGTGTAAATCTGGATTTAAGATTTCTACATCACTATCGTGAGTAATATCAGCAGCTGTGACAATACCTTCGCCCTGTACATCAATTTCCAACGTCTTCTCTTCTTCAGAGTAGATTTTAAGAGCTAACTTTTTCAAGTTTAAGATGATCGTCGTAACGTCTTCTACTACGCCCTCAACTGTTGAAAATTCATGTAATACGCCATCGATTTGGATAGCAGTAACAGCGGCACCAGGGAGTGAGGATAAAAGAATACGACGTAAGGAGTTACCCAAAGTAGTACCATATCCACGCTCAAGCGGTTCAATTACGAATTTACCATATTTAGCATCTTCGTTAAGTTCAACCGTTTCGATTTTCGGCTTTTCGATTTCAATCATTAACTAAACCCTCCTTCAAAACGTCGAAACCCCGGTTAAACAAAGGTATAACCCCTGTCTAACCGAAAGTCCCCCTTAGGCAGTTCCCGATTGTGCACAACAAGCGATGTTTCTGTACGAAATTTCTCGATAATGCATCATATCCATTATAGACAAAAGGGAAAATTCTATACAGAAAAATTACACACGACGACGTTTTGGTGGACGACATCCATTATGAGGAACTGGAGTAACATCTCTAATTGCTGTTACTTCTAGACCTGCAGCTTGAAGAGCACGAATTGCAGCTTCACGACCAGCACCAGGACCTTTAACAGTAACCTCTAAAGTTTTTAAACCGTGTTCCATTGCAGCTTTAGCAGCAGTTTCAGCAGCCATTTGCGCAGCGAATGGAGTAGATTTACGAGATCCACGGAAACCAAGTGCACCAGCACTAGACCAAGAAAGTGCGTTACCGTGAGTATCTGTAAGTGTTACGATTGTGTTGTTGAAAGTAGAACGAATATGAGCTATACCAGCTTCAATATTCTTTTTCACACGTTTTTTACGAGTGTTTGTTTTACGTGCCATTGTTAGTTCAACCTCCTTTACTTATTATTTCTTTTTATTTGCTACTGTACGACGTGGACCTTTACGTGTACGAGCATTGTTTTTAGAGTTTTGACCACGAACTGGTAAACCACGACGGTGACGAAGACCACGGTAAGAACCGATCTCCATTAGACGTTTGATGTTAAGAGATACTTCACGACGAAGGTCTCCCTCAACTTTAATACGATCGATGATATCACGGATACGTCCTAATTCGTCTTCCGTTAAATCACGAACTCGTGTTTCTTCAGAAATACCTGCTTCAGCAAGAATTTTTTCAGCAGTTGTGCGACCAATGCCGAATACGTAAGTTAAAGAAATAACAACGCGTTTGTCTCGAGGAATATCTACACCTGCGATACGTGCCATTACGAATGCACCTCCTTCTGATTAACCTTGTTTTTGTTTATGTTTAGGGTTTTCACAAATAACCATTACTTTTCCACGTCTACGAATAACTTTACATTTTTCGCAGATTGGTTTAACTGACGGTCTTACTTTCATGTCTCGAACCTCCTTAAAGATTACGGAGTGCTATATTATTTAAAACGGTACGTAATACGACCACGATTTAAATCGTACGGAGATAATTCTACCGTAACTTTGTCTCCTGGTAAAATACGAATGAAGTTCATACGGATTTTACCAGAAACGTGAGCCAATACGACATGCCCATTCTCTAATTCTACTTTGAACATAGCATTTGGCAACGTTTCAAGAACGGTACCTTCGACTTCAATTACATCATCTTTAGCCATTCAATAGTTCTCCCTTCTTCAAATCAGTAACATTTTACACTGCTCTGAAATCCCGGAGAGCCAGCTACTTATAAAGTGGTAAGGATTTCGTATCCTGCTTCTGTAAGAGCAATCGTGTGCTCAAAATGGGCACACCATTTACCATCTACCGTTACCACTGTCCAGTCATCAGATAGTGTTTTTACATATCGTCTTCCTTGATTCACCATCGGCTCAACACAGATGACCATTCCCGGCTTTAATCTAGGGCCTCTATTTGGTGGACCATAGTGCGGGATTTGAGGGTCCTCATGTAAGTCTTGCCCGATTCCGTGACCAACATACTCCCTAACGATCGAGAATCCATTCTCTTCAGCATGGGTTTGAACCGCATGTGAGATATTTGATAATCTCTCGCCTGGTTTTACTTGTTCTAGACCAAGATACAACGATTTTTCTGTGACATCAAGTAGCTTTTGAACAGATTCAGAAATGTTTCCAACTGGATACGTCCATGCAGAATCTCCATGGTACCCATTGTATTTCGCACCAATATCGATACTGATGATATCGCCCTCTTTGAGCTTGCGCTTCCCTGGAATTCCGTGTACAAGCTCTTCATTTACAGAAGCACATATGCTCCCCGGAAATCCGTTGTATCCTTTAAAAGATGGCGTAGCACCATATTTTTGAATCGTCTTTTCCGCTATTTGATCGAGCTCTTTCGTTGTAATTCCTGGAGTAATGTGCTGTTTCAACTCTTGATGAGTCAAAGCAACGATCCTGCCAGCTTCTCGCATGATTTCTATCTCGCGAGGAGTTTTGCAGATTATCATTACGCTAAGCCTCCGATGAGAACATCGATATCAGCAAATACTTTATTGATATCTTGCTCACCATTAATGCTTTGTAAGTAACCAAGCTCTTCGTAGAAATCAAGCAAAGGTTTTGTTTGCTTAATATTTACATCTAAACGATTTGCTACAGTTTCTTCATTGTCATCAGAGCGTTGATATAATTCGCCACCACATTTATCGCACACATCAGCTTTTGCTGGTGGATTGAATTCTAAGTGGTAAGTCGCACCGCACTCTTTACAAATGCGACGGCCTGTAAGGCGTTTTAATAACAACCCTGAATCCACATTAATGTTTAAAACATAGTCGATTTTTTTGCCAAGATCTTTCATAATTTCTTCAAGAGCTGATGCTTGTGCAACAGTTCGTGGGAAACCGTCTAGTAAGAAACCTCTTACGCAGTCGTCTTGACTTAAACGTTCACGAACGATTCCGATTGTAACTTCATCTGGAACAAGTGCACCTTTATCAATAAAAGATTTTGCTTGTAGACCCATTTCAGTTTCAGCCTTCATAGCTGCACGGAACATGTCTCCTGTTGAAATGTGAGGGATGTTATACTTGGCAACAATCTGTTCGGCTTGTGTACCTTTACCAGCACCAGGAAGCCCCATTAAAATTAAGTTCATCCTTGTTCCCCCTCAGAGTACATGAGCATGTAGGGAAGACAATTCTTCCCACTTACTCACTGCTTGATAAACCCTTTGTAATGGCGTTTTACCAGTTGGCTTTCTAGCTGCTTCATTGTTTCTAAAGCAACGCCGACAACGATTAACATACTCGTTCCACCGATCTGTGCAGATGGAGGAAGATTTCCCAATTTCGTAAAGATAACTGGTAAGATTGCAATCGCTGCTAGGAAAATTGATCCTACAAAGGTCAAACGATACAAGATTTTTGTTAGATATTGTTCCGTATTCTTACCCGGACGAATACCTGGAACATATCCACCTTGCTTGTTTAGATTCTCTGACATTTGCTCTGGATTAACCTGAACAAATGCATAGAAATATGTGAAGGCTACAATGAGCGCAACATATATGATCATTCCCACTGGGTGAGAATAGTTAAAGTTTGCAATAATCCACTGCGATACATCATGTTTCGGGAAGAACTGTGCAATAGTCGGAGGCGTAATTAAGAATGAAACAGCAAAAATTACTGGAATAACACCAGCACTATTTACCTTAAGCGGTAAATGTGTGTTTTGTGCTCCAGCATAACCACCATTTCCTCCTGTTACACGCTTCGCATATTGAATTGGGATCTTTCTAACAGCCTGTTGAATGAAAATAACACCCACAATAACTGCTAGCACAGCTAGTAAAATCAATGCAACTTTAACGATACTCATGAACAATTGATCTCCGATATTTTGAAACTGTTGCTGATACACTTGAGATATAACACTTGGGATCGCTGCGGCAATACCGCCAAAGATAAGGATGGAAATACCATTACCTACACCTTTAGCTGTAATCTGTTCACCTAACCACATTAAAAATGCAGTACCAGCAGTCAGTACCGTAGCAATGTATAAATAAGTGCTCCAACCTGGATTCAAAATTAATTGTCCACCTACCATACCGTTAAAACCGATTGACATACCAAACCCCTGAATAAACGCAAGAACAATTGTAAAGTAACGCGTGAATTGCGTTAATTTACGACGGCCCATTTCACCTTGCTTCGACCATTCCGAAAATTTAGGAACAACATCCATCTGCAATAACTGCACGATGATGGATGCTGTAATATACGGCATGATTCCCATCGCAAAGATGGAGAAGTTTTTCAAGGCTCCACCGCCAAATGTATTTAGAATACCTAAAGCATTTAATTGATCTTGTGCCTTCAGTACGTCTCCATTTGTAAATGGCACGGGGATAAACGTGCCAATCCTGAATACGATTAACATCGCTAAAGTGAATAATATTTTACGTCTTATCTCAGCAACGCGCATAAAGTTGGAGATTGTACGAAACATTAGATCACCTCAACTGATCCGCCAGCTGCTTCAATTGCTTCTTTAGCACTTGAAGAGAACTTGTGCGCTTTAACAGTTAGTTTTTTCTCTACTGCTCCGCTTGCAAGAACTTTAACACCGTCGTTTAACTTGCTGATAACGCCAGTTTCCAGCAATAATTCAGGTGTTACTTCTGTACCATCTTCAAAACGATTTAACGTTGATAAGTTTACAATAGCAAACTCTTTACGGTTAATGTTTGTGAAGCCGCGTTTTGGTAAACGACGGAATAATGGAGTTTGACCACCTTCGAAGCCAAGACGAACACCGCCGCCAGAACGTGCGTTTTGTCCTTTATGACCTTTACCAGCAGTTTTACCGTTACCAGAACCGATACCACGACCGACACGGTTACGTACTTTACGAGAACCTTCTGCAGGTTTTAATTCATGAAGTTTCATTCCCAGGCACCTCCTTATATTAATGAGTTATCCTTAAGCTTCTTTTACAGTTACAAGGTGAGAAACTTTGTTGATCATACCAAGAATAGCAGGAGTTTCTTCCTTAACTACAGTTGAATTCAACTTTTTAAGACCTAAAGCTTCTACCGTCGCACGTTGATCTTGTGGACGACCAATTACACTACGAGTGAGGGTAATTTCTAACTTTTTCGCCATTTGTTTTCCCTCCTTAACCTAGTAGCTCTTCTACAGATTTACCGCGTAATTTTGCAACATCTTCAGCGCGCTTAAGTTCGCTTAATCCGTTCACAGTAGCGCGAATCATGTTGATTGGTGTGTTAGAACCAAGAGATTTCGAAAGAATATCTTGTACACCAGCTAATTCAAGGACCGCACGAACAGGTCCACCAGCAATAACACCAGTACCCTCAGCAGCAGGTTTTAAGAATACTTCACCAGCGCCAAAATGACCGTTGATTGTGTGTGGAATTGTTGTACCAACTAATGGTACAGCGATTAAGTTTTTCTTAGCGTCTTCGATAGCTTTACGGATTGCGTCTGGTACCTCTTGTGCTTTACCAGTACCGAATCCAACATGACCGTTTTTATCGCCAACTACAACTAGTGCAGCAAAGCGGAAACGACGACCACCCTTAACAACTTTCGCGACACGATTTATCGTAACTACACGTTCTTCAAGTTCTAATTTACTTGGGTCAATGCGATGCATCAATTTTCCCTCCTTTGACCATTAAAATTGTAATCCAGCCTCACGAGCAGCTTCAGCTAGAGCTTTAACACGGCCATGGTATAAGTAACCACCGCGATCAAATACTACTTCTTTAACGCCTTTCTCTACAGCACGCTTAGCAACTGATTCTCCAACTTTCGTAGCAGCTTCAATATTGCTAGTACCGTTAAGAGCAAGGTCTTTATCAAGAGTAGATGCACTTACTAACGTTACACCATTCACATCATCAATAACTTGAGCGTAAATATGTTGGTTAGAACGGAACACGTTTAAACGTGGACGCTCTGCAGTACCAGTAAGTTTAGCACGTACACGTGCATGTCTTTTCTTACGAGTCGCATTTTTATCAGCTTTAGTGATCATTCTTGTCACTCCTTTCTCTCACCTAACGGGTTTACTTAGCAGTTTTACCTTCTTTACGACGAACAACTTCGCCTTCGTAACGAATACCTTTACCTTTGTAAGGCTCAGGAGCACGTACAGCACGGATGTTAGCAGCGAATTCGCCAACACGTTGCTTGTCGATACCTTTAATTACGATCTTAGTTGGTGCAGGTACTTCAACTTCAAGACCTGCTTCCGGAGTCATTTCTACTGGATGAGAATAACCTACGCTTAATACAAGTTTATCACCTTGTTTTTGAGCACGGTAACCAACACCGACTAATTCAAGTCCGCGTGCGAAACCTTCAGTTACACCTTCAACCATGTTTCCGATTAAAGCACGAGTTGTACCGTGTAATGCACGGTGTTCCTTCTGTTCAGATGGACGCTCAACTGTTAATGTATTCTCTTCAATTTTGATAAGCATATCAGCATTGAAAGTACGAGTTAATTCACCTTTAGGGCCTTTTACTGTTACAGTATTGTCTTCTGCAACTGTAATAGTAACACCTGCAGGGATTTCAAGAATCTTTTTACCAATACGAGACATGTGGTCACACCTCCGTTCGTTTTAAATATATATTACCAAACGTATGCTACTACTTCTCCACCAGTTTGTAATTGACGAGCGTCTTTGTCTGTCATTACTCCCTTAGATGTAGAAACAAGAGCGATACCTAATCCGTTAAGTACACGTGGTACTTCGTCAGCTTTAGCGTAAACGCGTAAGCCAGGTTTACTGATACGTTTTAATCCAGTGATTACACGTTCATTGTTTGCACCATATTTCAGGAAAATACGAAGGATACCTTGTTTGTTATCCTCGATGTATTCTACATCACGAATGAAACCTTCACGTTTTAAAAGTTCAGCGATCTCTTTTTTGATTTTAGAAGCAGGAACCTCTAATTTCTCATGACGTACCATGTTCGCATTACGGATGCGAGTAAGCATGTCTGCAATTGGATCTGTCATCACCATGTGTTTTACCTCCTTCCCATTTGTGGGTTTTACCAACTAGCTTTTTTAACACCAGGAATTTGACCTTTATATGCAAGTTCACGGAAACAAATACGGCAAAGTTTAAATTTGCGGTATACAGAATGCGGACGACCGCAGCGTTCGCAACGTGTATACTCTTGTACTTTAAACTTAGGAGTACGCTTTTGTTTCGCTATCATAGATTTTTTAGCCACGTTTTCGCCTCCTCTACTTAGCGTTGGCTTCCATTATTTTTGGAATGGCATACCGAATTGTGTTAACAGTTCACGAGCTTCTTCATCAGTTTTCGCTGTAGTAACGATTACGATGTCCATACCGCGGACTTTGCTTACTTTATCATAATCAATCTCAGGGAAAATAAGTTGCTCTTTAACACCTAATGTATAGTTTCCACGACCATCGAATGATTTCTTAGAAACACCACGGAAATCACGTACACGTGGTAAAGAAACTGATACTAATTTGTCGAAGAACTCATACATTTGCTCGCCGCGTAAAGTTACTTTCGCACCGATTGGCATACCTTCACGAAGACGGAAACCAGCGATTGATTTTTTAGCACGAGTTACAACAGGTTTTTGACCTGTGATTTGTGTTAATTCTTCTACTGCGTTGTCTAACGCTTTTGAGTTAGATACCGCGTCACCAACACCAGTGTTGATTACGATCTTTTCGATTTTTGGTACCTGCATTACAGATTTATAGTTAAACTTGCTCACTAGAGCAGGAGTAATTTCCTTTTGGAACTTCTCTTTAAGGCGATTCAATGAAGTGACCTCCTTTCTTAAGAAAATTATTTATCTAATAATTCACCAGATTTTTTTGCAATACGAACTTTTTTACCATCTTCTACTTTGAAGCCTACGCGAGTAGGTTCACCTGTTTTCGGATCTAAAATCATAACGTTAGAAACGTGAATAGGTGCTTCTTTAGTAATAATTCCACCTTGTGGATTTAATTGAGATGGCTTAGAGTGCTTCTTAACGATATTGACACCCTCAACGATAACACGGTTTTGCTTTGGGAAAGCCACAAGGATAACGCCTTGTTTTCCTTTGTCTTTACCAGTGATTACCTGTACTTTATCACCTTTTTTTACATGCATCTTAATTCTGCACCTCCTTAGCAAGGCAATACCTTAAATTATAGAACTTCTGGAGCTAAAGAAACGATCTTCATGAAGTTGCTATCACGTAATTCACGAGCTACTGGTCCGAAGATACGAGTACCACGTGGGCTCTTATCGTCTTTAATGATAACCGCTGCGTTTTCATCAAATTTGATGTAAGAACCGTCCGGACGACGAGCTCCGCTCTTCGTACGTACTACTACTGCTTTAACAACGTCACCTTTTTTAACAACGCCACCTGGTGTTGCTTGTTTTACCGTAGCAACGATAATGTCACCAATGTTAGCATATTTACGACCAGAGCCGCCTAATACTTTAATTGTTAAAAGTTCACGTGCACCAGAGTTGTCAGCAACTTTCAAACGAGATTCTTGTTGGATCATGTTATGAAACCTCCCTTCGGACTAAAAATTCCGATTCGTCTATTTAGATAATAACCGCTTCTTCAACGATTTCAACTAAACGGAAACGCTTAGTAGCAGAAAGCGGGCGAGTTTCCATGATTTTAACGATATCGCCAAGTTTCGCTTGGTTTTGCTCATCATGGGCTTTGTACTTCTTAGAATACTTAACACGTTTTCCGTACAAGGAATGAGTTTTGTAAGTTTCAACTAAAACTGTAATCGTTTTGTCCATTTTGTCAGACACTACACGACCAGTATAAACTTTGCGTTGGTTACGTTCGCTCACTATGCAAACCTCCCCTCAATTTATCGATTAATTCCGATCTCTCTTTCACGAACTACAGTTTTCATACGAGCAATTGCTTTACGCACTTCACGAATGCGAGTTGGATTCTCTAATTGTCCTGTAGCAAGTTGGAAGCGAAGATTAAACAACTCTTCCTTTAAAGCTTTAACTTTTGTTTCGATTTCGGCAGTGGTTAATTCACGAATATCATTAGTTTTCATTAGATTCACCACCATTTTCTTCACGTTTTACGAATTTACATTTCACAGGTAACTTGTGAGCTGCAAGACGTAATGCTTCGCGTGCTACCTCTTCAGATACACCCGCGATTTCGAACATAATTTTCCCAGGTTTTACTACTGCTACCCAGCCTTCTGGTGCCCCTTTACCGGAACCCATACGTACTTCTAGAGGTTTTGCAGTGTAAGGTTTAGAAGGGAAAATTTTAATCCATACTTTACCGCCACGTTTCATGTAACGAGTCATTGCACGACGAGCAGCTTCGATTTGACGGTTTGTAATCCATGAAGCAGCTTGTGCTTGTAAACCGAATTCACCGAAAGCAATTTCAGTTCCACCTTTAGCACGACCACGCATTTTACCACGATGCTCTCTACGATATTTTACGCGTTTTGGCATTAACATATTATTTTCCTCCTTCCTCAGAAGCTTTCTTTTTTGTAGGAAGGACTTCTCCACGGTAGATCCATACTTTTACGCCTAATTTACCGTATGTTGTATCAGCTTCAACTGCTGCATAGTCAATATCAGCGCGAAGTGTATGAAGTGGAACAGTTCCTTCACTGTAAGATTCTGCACGAGCGATATCAGCTCCGCCAAGACGACCAGAAACCTGTGTTTTAATACCTTTAGCACCTGCACGCATAGCACGTTGAATAACTTGCTTTTGTGCACGACGGAATGATACACGGTTTTCTAATTGACGAGCGATGTTTTCGCCTACTAATTTAGCGTTAAGATCAGCTCTCTTAACTTCTAAAATGTTGATGTGTACACGCTTGCCTGTTAATTGGTTAAGAGCTTTACGAAGTGCTTCAACTTCAGTACCACCTTTACCAATTACCATACCAGGTTTTGCAGTGTGAATTGTAACATTTACACGATTTGCTGCACGTTCGATTTCTACTTTAGCAACAGCAGAATCTTTTAAGCGTACATTAATGTACTCACGGATTTTGATGTCTTCATGTAATAATGTAGCGTAATCTTTCTCAGCGAACCAACGAGATTCCCAGTCACGGATAACGCCGACACGAAGACCAATTGGATTAACCTTTTGACCCATCGATTATCCCTCCTTCTTTTCTGATACCACAACTGTGATGTGGCTTGTGCGTTTGTTAATTTGGCTTGCACGACCCATTGCACGTGGACGGAAACGTTTTAACGTTGGACCTTCGTCAACGAAAACTTTTTCTACAACTAGGTTGTTAATGTCCATCTCATAATTGTGCTCTGCATTTGCGATTGCAGATTTTAAAACTTTTTCTACAACTGGAGAAGCAGTTTTTGGTGTGTGGTTAAGGATAGCAATCGCTTCACCCACTTGCTTACCTCGGATTAAGTCTACTACTAAACGAACTTTACGAGGAGCAATACGAACTGTTCTCGCTACTGCTTTAGCTTGCATTGAAGTGCCTCCTCTCATTATCTTCTAGTTTTCTTATCGTCAGCAAGGTGACCTTTGTACGTACGAGTTGGTGCGAATTCACCTAACTTATGGCCAACCATATCCTCAGTGATGTACACAGGTACGTGTTTACGACCATCATATACAGCGATTGTGTGTCCGATGAACTGAGGGAAGATTGTTGAACGGCGAGACCAAGTTTTAACAACTTGTTTTTGCTCAGATGCAACTAATTTTTCCATTTTGCTCATTAAGTGATCATCGACAAATGGTCCTTTTTTTAAGCTACGAGCCATTTTGGTGCCTCCCTTCGTGATTGGCGTACGGTTCTAGAAATGAACCGTACTACAATCCCATTATTTTTTACGACGACGAACGATAAATTTGTCAGACGCTTTGTTTTTCTTACGAGTCTTGAATCCAAGAGTTGGTTTACCCCATGGAGACATTGGAGACTTACGTCCGATTGGAGAACGTCCTTCACCACCACCGTGTGGGTGATCAACAGGGTTCATTACAGAACCACGAACTGTTGGGCGTTTACCTAACCAGCGAGAGCGACCTGCTTTACCGATTTTGATAAGTTCGTGTTGTTCGTTACCTACTTGACCGATTGAAGCGCGACAAGCAGATAATACAAGACGTACTTCACCAGAAGTTAAACGTACAAGTACGTATTTACCTTCTTTACCAAGTACTTGAGCAGATGTACCAGCAGAACGAACTAATTGTCCGCCACGACCAGGCTTAAGCTCGATGTTATGAACAACAGTACCTACTGGAATGTTGATTAATGGTAATGCGTTACCGATTTTAATGTCAGCTTCTGGGCCAGACATAACTTCCATACCTACTTCTAAAGATTTAGGAGCAAGAATGTAACGTTTTTCACCGTCAACGTAGTTAATTAATGCGATATTCGCAGAGCGGTTTGGATCGTATTCGATCGTAGCAACGCGTCCTGGAATTCCATCTTTGTTACGCTTAAAGTCGATGATACGGTATTGACGCTTATGTCCGCCACCTTGATGACGTACAGTGATTTTACCTTGGTTATTACGACCAGCCTTCTTGCTTAAAGGAGCAAGTAATGACTTTTCGGGTCTATCAGTCGTGATTTCAGCGAAATCATTCGTAGTCATATTACGACGACCGTTAGTAGTTGGATTATACTTTTTGATTCCCATCTCAATTTCCCTCCTTCTTTAGTAAGAATTAAACGCCTTGGAAGATTTCGATTTCTTTGCTGTCAGCAGTTAGCTTAACGATTGCTTTACGACGACGGCTAGTAAAACCAGCGTGACGACCAACGCGTTTTGCTTTCGGCTTGTAGTTCATGATGTTCACTTTTTCTACTTTAACACCAAAGATCGCTTCAAGAGCATCTTTAACTTCTGTTTTATTAGATTTAACGTCCACATCGAACGTGTATTTTTTTTCAGCCATCATTTCCATAGAACGTTCAGTGATAACTGGGCGCTTAATGATATCACGAGGATCTCTCATTATGCAAGCACCTCCTCTACTTTTTCCACTGCCGCTTTTGTCATGATTAGCTTATCATGATGAAGCACGTCTAAAACGTTTACGCCATCAGCAGTGATTACTGTTACTCCAGGGATATTGCGAGCAGATAACTCTACAGATTCGTTTGCATCAGCAGTTACGATAAGAGCTTTCTTCTCAACAGTTAATCCTTTAAGTACTGCTAGCATGTCTTTTGTTTTTGGTGCATTTAACACTAGGTCTTCAAGAACTACAATGTTGTTCTCAACTACTTTAGTAGCTAATGCAGATTTGATTGCTAAACGACGAACTTTCTTAGGAAGTTTGTACGCATAGCTTCTTGGTGTAGGTCCGAATACCGTACCACCACCACGCCATTGAGGAGAGCGGATAGACCCTTGACGAGCACGTCCAGTTCCTTTTTGACGCCATGGTTTACGACCACCACCGCGAACTTCAGAGCGAGTTTTTACTTTGTGTGTACCTTGACGTAAAGATGCACGTTGCATCATTACAGCTTCAAAAAGTACAGCTTCATTTGGTTCGATACCGAAAATAGCTTCAGCTAATTCGATTTCACCAACCTGTGAACCAGTTTGGTTATATACAGTAACTTTTGGCATTGGAATTCCTCCTTCCTATTGTGAATTATTTGCTAACCTTCACAGCGCCTTGAACAACTACAAGAGATTTCTTAGCACCTGGAACGTTACCTTTTACTAGTAATAAGTTGCGCTCAGTGTCAACTTGAACGATTTCTAAGTTTTGGATAGTAACTTGGTCTCCACCCATACGTCCAGCAAGTTTTTTGCCTTTGAATACACGGTTCGGAGCAACTGGGCCCATTGAACCTGGACGACGGTGATAGCGAGAACCATGAGACATAGGTCCGCGAGATTGTCCGTGGCGTTTGATAACACCTTGGAAACCTTTACCTTTAGAAATTCCTGTTACATCAACGATTTCACCTGTAGCGAATACGTCAACTTTTACCTCTTGACCAACCTCTAATCCGTCCACGTCTGCATCGCGGATTTCGCGAATGAAGCGCTTAGGAGTTGTAGATGCTTTAGCAGTGTGGCCTTGTTCAGGTTTGTTAGTTAACTTTTCACGTTTATCTTCAAATCCTAACTGGATTGCATTGTAGCCATCAGTTTCAGTTGTTTTCTTTTGAAGAACAACGTTTGGATTAGCAGCGATAACTGTTACTGGGATTAACTCACCGTTCTCAGCAAATACTTGAGTCATACCGATCTTTCTTCCTAAGATTCCTTTGGTCATGAGTTACACCTCCTACATTTTTAAGTTATATAAATTATAGTTTGATTTCGATATCTACACCAGATGGTAAGTCTAAACGCATTAATGAATCTACTGTTTGTGGAGTAGGACTCACGATGTCGATTAGACGTTTGTGCGTGCGCATTTCGAATTGCTCACGAGAATCTTTGTACTTATGAACAGCACGAAGAATTGTGTAAACAGTTTTTTCAGTTGGTAATGGGATCGGACCAGAAACTGTTGCCCCAGAACGCTTAGCTGTTTCTACAATTTTCTCAGCTGACTGATCAAGAATACGGTGATCGTAAGCTTTTAAACGGATACGAATTTTTTCTTTTGCCATTATTTTCCCTCCTTCGTTCGCCTATTTCTAAAATAGACCTTCTCCATGGAAATTTCCCCACACCATGCCATGGCAAAGCGGCCGGGTGTGTCAGCAACCTTCCACTTCATCGCAGTCAAAGACCAACATTGTCTATTATACAATGTTATTCGTCTAGATGCAAGCATCTTTTTGTTTGCATCTGCTTTTCTCTACTTTTGCTATTATACATGGCACTTTAAAGAATTTCAAGTTTTCATCTAACAGAATTCATTTTACAGTTTCTGGATTATCTTTTGTCGTTTTTATATTACTATAGAAGAAACTCGTCAAAACAAAAAACACCCTCTTCTTCCTTATATAAACGCAAACAAAAAACCTAAGGGAAAATCCCTTAGGTTTTTTTATATCAGTTAAGATTACTCAACGATAGTAGCAACTACACCGTAACCTACTGTACGTCCACCTTCACGAATAGAGAATTTAGTTCCCTCTTCGATAGCGATTGGAGCGATAAGTTCGATAGTCATTTCGATGTTGTCACCAGGCATTACCATTTCAGTACCTTCTGGTAATTGGATGATACCAGTTACGTCAGTTGTACGGAAGTAGAACTGAGGACGGTAGTTAGCGAAGAATGGAGTGTGACGTCCACCTTCTTCTTTAGATAATACGAAAACTTCAGCTTTGAATTTAGCGTGAGCTTTTACAGAACCGCTTTTTGCAAGTACTTGTCCACGTTGGATGTCTTCACGAGCAACCCCACGAAGTAAAGCACCGATGTTGTCTCCAGCTTGAGCTTGGTCAAGAAGTTTACGGAACATCTCTACACCAGTTACAGTTGTAGAAGCATTTTCTTCAGCAAGACCGATGATTTCTACTACGTCACCAACTTTAACGATACCGCGCTCAACACGACCAGTAGCAACTGTACCACGACCTGTGATAGAGAATACGTCCTCTACAGGCATTAAGAATGGTTTGTCAGTTTCACGTTCTGGAGTTGGGATGTAAGCATCAACTTCAGCCATTAATTCAATGATTTTTGCTTCCCAATCAGCTTCTCCTTGAAGAGCTTTAAGAGCAGAACCTTTGATTACAGGAATGTCGTCGCCTGGGAATCCGTATTCAGATAATAGGTCGCGAACTTCCATTTCTACTAATTCTAATAATTCTTCGTCATCTACCATGTCGCATTTGTTTAAGAATACAACGATGTAAGGAACACCTACTTGACGAGAAAGAAGGATGTGCTCACGTGTTTGAGGCATTGGGCCATCAGCAGCAGATACTACTAAGATACCGCCGTCCATTTGAGCAGCACCAGTGATCATGTTTTTAACATAGTCAGCGTGACCTGGGCAGTCAACGTGTGCATAGTGACGAGTTTCAGTTTCGTACTCAACGTGTGCAGTTGAGATTGTGATACCGCGCTCTCTTTCTTCTGGAGCAGCATCGATTTGATCGTATCCGCGTGCTTCAGCACCACCAGCTTTTGCAAGAACTGTAGTGATCGCAGCAGTTAATGTAGTTTTACCATGGTCAACGTGGCCGATTGTACCGATGTTAACATGGGGTTTAGAACGTTCGAATTTAGCTTTAGCCATTCTAAATTCCTCCTTAGTTTATATAGGTTATTTTATATTTAGACTAGAAAGTAAAACTTACGTCCCACTTTCTAAGCTTACATAAGTAGTTATACTTGAACAATCGATAAAAATCAATTATTCACCTTTATTTTTTTTGATAATTTCTTCAGAAACAGACTTTGGTACTTCTTCATAGTGGTCAAACACCATAGAGAATGTTCCGCGTCCTTGAGTGTTAGAACGTAATGACGTTGCATAACCGAACATTTCAGAAAGTGGAACCATAGCGCGAACAACTTGTGCGTTACCGCGAGCTTCCATACCTTCTACACGTCCACGACGAGATGTTACGTCACCCATAATGTCACCCATGTACTCTTCAGGAATTACAACTTCAACTTTCATCATTGGCTCAAGAATTACTGGGCTACATTTAGAAACCGCAGCTTTAAGTGCCATAGATGCAGCGATTTTGAACGCCATCTCAGATGAATCGACATCATGGTAAGATCCGTCAACTAATGCAGCTTTAATGTCAACTAGTGGATAACCAGCTAGTACACCATTTTTAAGTGCATCTTCAAGACCTGCTCCAACAGCTGGGATGTATTCACGAGGAACTACACCACCGACGATCTTGTTTTCGAATTCGAATCCTTTACCTTCTTCGTTAGGTTCAAACTCAATCCAAACGTGACCGAATTGTCCACGACCACCAGATTGACGAGCGAACTTACCTTCAACTTTCGCAGCAGCGCGGAAAGTCTCACGGTATGCTACCTGAGGAGCACCAACGTTTGCTTCCACTTTGAATTCACGACGCATACGGTCAACGATGATATCAAGGTGAAGTTCACCCATACCAGCGATGATAGTTTGGCCAGTTTCTTGGTCAGTGTGAGCACGGAATGTTGGATCTTCTTCAGAAAGCTTAGATAATGCTGTACCCATTTTATCTTGGTCAGCTTTAGATTTTGGTTCGATAGCTACAGAGATAACTGGCTCTGGGAATTCCATAGACTCAAGGATAACAAGGCTCTTCTCGTCACAAAGAGTATCACCAGTAGTAGTATCTTTTAAACCTACAGCAGCAGCGATATCACCAGCGTAAACTGTTGAAATCTCTTCACGGCTGTTAGCGTGCATTTGTAGGATACGACCTACACGCTCACGCTTACCTTTAGTTGAGTTTTTCACGTATGATCCAGAGTTTAACACACCAGAGTACACACGGAAGAACGTTAACTTACCAACATAAGGGTCAGTCATGATTTTGAATGCTAAAGCTGCGAATGGTTCTTCATCGCTAGACTTACGTTCTACTTCTTCATCTGTATCCGGTAGAGTACCTTTAATAGCAGGTACATCTAGTGGTGATGGAAGGTAGTCGATAACTGCGTCTAACAGAATTTGAACACCTTTGTTTTTGAATGCAGAACCACAGATTACTGGGAAGAATTCTACAGAAGTTGTAGCCTTACGGATACCAGCTTTAAGCTCTTCTACAGTGATTTCTTCACCTTCTAGGTACTTCATCATCATTTCTTCATCAAGCTCAGCTACCGCTTCAATAAGTTTTCCACGGTATTCTTCAGCTAATTCTTTGTGCTCTTCAGGAATTTCAACACGTTGAATGTCTGTTCCTAAATCGTTACCGTACATGTAAGCACACTCTTCAACAAGGTCAATGATACCATTGAACTCATCTTCAGCACCGATTGGTAACTGAATTGGATGTGCGTTTGCTTGTAAACGATCGTGGATTGTTCCTACAGAGTATAAGAAATCTGCACCGATCTTATCCATTTTGTTAACGAATACGATACGAGGTACGCCGTAAGTAGTAGCCTGACGCCAAACAGTTTCTGTTTGTGGTTCTACACCAGATTGCGCATCAAGTACCGCTACAGCGCCATCAAGTACGCGTAAAGAACGTTCTACTTCTACTGTGAAATCTACGTGTCCTGGAGTATCAATGATGTTTACACGATGACCTTTCCATTGTGCTGTAGTTGCAGCAGAAGTAATTGTGATACCACGCTCTTGCTCTTGCTCCATCCAGTCCATCTGAGATGCACCTTCGTGAGTTTCACCGATTTTATGAATACGTCCTGTGTAGTACAGAATACGCTCAGTTGCTGTTGTTTTACCAGCATCGATGTGAGCCATGATACCAATATTACGAGTGTTTTCTAAAGAGAACTCTCTTGCCATTTGGTGTCTTGCTCCTTCCATATATGGATTGGATTTTTTTATTTTAAGTAGCAAAAAAGCCACTTTATATTGTTACACATGTCAGTATGTCCAGTACTCTCATTATGTAAAACGAGCGCCCGATGAAAGGGAGAGGCATTCTCCCTCTCCACACTTCCATAAGCGACAAATAAAGCGGTTTATGCTTACATTTATTTTACGTTGAATCCTACCAACGGTAATGAGCAAATGCTTTGTTAGCTTCTGCCATTTTATGAGTGTCTTCACGTTTCTTAACAGATGCACCAGCGTTGTTAGCTGCATCTAAGATTTCGTTAGCAAGACGCTCTTCCATAGTTTTTTCACCACGAAGACGAGCGTAGTTTACTAACCAACGAAGACCTAAAGTTGTACGGCGTTCTGGACGAACCTCAACTGGAACTTGGTAGTTAGCACCACCAACACGACGAGCGCGTACTTCAAGAACAGGCATGATGTTCTTAAGAGCTTGCTCGAATACTTCCATTGGCTCTTTACCAGTACGTTCGTTTACAATATCGAACGCATTATAAAGAATTGTTTGAGATTTACCTTTTTTACCGTCAACCATCATTTTGTTGATAAGGCGTGTTACTAGCTTCGAATTGTACATTGGATCTGGTAACACGTCACGTTTCGCAACAGGTCCTTTACGAGGCATATTGAGTTCCTCCTTTCATTTTAAAGTTATTATTTTTTAGCAGGTTTTGGTCTCTTAGTACCATATTTAGAACGTCCTTGCATACGTTTGTCAACACCAGCTGTGTCAAGCGCACCACGAACGATGTGGTAACGTACCCCCGGTAAATCCTTTACACGACCACCGCGAATTAATACTACGCTATGCTCTTGTAGGTTATGACCGATACCTGGGATGTAAGCTGTAACCTCGATACCGTTTGTTAAACGTACACGAGCGTATTTACGTAACGCTGAGTTAGGTTTCTTTGGAGTCATTGTACCAACACGAGTACATACACCACGTTTTTGAGGTGCAGAGATATCAGTTGATTTTTTCTTTAAAGAGTTAAAACCTTTGTTTAACGCAGGTGATTTAGATTTCCATACTTTATCAGTACGACCATTTCTCACTAATTGGTTAATAGTAGGCATTTGATTATCCTCCCTTCGCATGTTTGTATGACCACATATCCAGGTGGTTCATTATTAGTTGAAAACAAAGTTTTTGCAAGGAAGAGCAAATGCTCTCTCCTCACAAAAACAGTTTTAACTTATTATTCCTATTGCTGAAGCTCCCACTTGAATCCCCGAAGCTTTACCAAGCTTACGAACTGATTCAACTTTTGTTATGGGCACGTTATATTGCATTGCAACACGAATGATAGCATGGGTTAACCGCATGTCAGCATCCTCTGCGATGACAACTTCTTTAACTGTACCATTTTTGATTGCCTCCAATGTACGTTTATGACCAACGACTACATTTTCAGCAGTTGATACTTTTTGATAAGACATATAAATATCCTCCAAAGCATCGTTCAGGAGCAACCTTGATTATAGTAACATTTTGACTCATACAATGTCAACTAAGATTAATTGTTTTTATACAAAATTTATGCCGGAAAATTTTACTGTTCCACATAAACCTCATCGTTTTCTACATTCATGTCATCTTGTGTTGTTTTTACAAGATCCACTTTGCGATAACGATTCATACCTGTTCCAGCAGGAACAAGTTTACCGA
The DNA here is from genome assembly GCF_009183795.1 of Bacillus sp. B1-WWTP-T-0.5-Post-4. NCBI lineage: Bacteria > Bacillati > Bacillota > Bacilli > Caryophanales > Bacillaceae > Bacillus > Bacillus sp. B1-WWTP-T-0.5-Post-4. The sequence continues at coordinate 28,555 of NZ_WEIJ01000016.1, read as the reverse complement.
TAATAACATTTTCTTTTAATCCTAGAAGTTCATCGCGTTTACCCTTAATTGCTGCATCAGTTAAGACACGAGTTGTTTCTTGGAACGATGCTGCAGATAAGAATGAATCTGTTTCAAGTGAAGCTTTTGTAATACCAAGTAGAACAGGTCTAGCTGTTGCTGGTTGCTTACCTTGCAGTAAGACCTTAGCATTCGCATCAGTGAACTGATGGATATCTAGTAATGTTCCTGGTAATACATCTGTTTCACCTGCATCACTTACACGAACTTTACGTAACATTTGACGTACCATTACTTCTACGTGTTTGTCACCAATTTCTACCCCTTGCATACGGTATACTTTTTGAACTTCACGTAATAAGTATTCTTGAACCGCCGTAATGTCCGTTACTTTTAGTAATTCTTTCGGATCAATAGAACCTTCTGTTAACTCTTTACCGTGGCTAATTGGCTGTCCTGGAGTTACTTTCAGACGAGCACCGTAAGGAATAGCATACGTACGAGCTTCAACTTCACCCTGTACAACTACTTCTTGGCGATCTTTAACGTCGTTGATCGCTGCGATAACACCGTCGATTTCACTGATAACTGCCTGACCTTTCGGATTACGAGCTTCGAAGATCTCTTGGATACGAGGTAAACCTTGAGTAATATCATCTCCGGCAACCCCACCTGTATGGAATGTACGCATCGTTAACTGTGTACCTGGCTCACCGATAGATTGAGCTGCGATAATACCTACCGCTTCTCCTACTTCTACGTCTGTTCCAGTTGCTAAGTTACGACCGTAACACTTCTTACATACACCGTGGCGAGTGTTACACGTAAACGCTGAACGAATGTTTACAGTTTCAACACCCGAATTTTCAACGATATGAGCGATATCTTCAGTAATTAATTGATTTTCAGCAACTAATACTTCACCTGTTTCAGGATGTTTTACAGTTTTTCTTGCAAAACGTCCAACAAGACGATCATATAATGACTCGATAACTTCATTACCCTCTTTAATCGCACCAATTAATAAACCGCGATCTGTTCCACAATCATCTTCACGAACGATTACATCTTGTGCAACGTCAACAAGACGACGTGTTAAGTAACCAGAATCGGCAGTTTTAAGTGCTGTATCGGCAAGACCTTTACGCGCACCATGCGTAGAGATGAAGTACTCAAGTACTGTTAAACCTTCACGGAAACTCGATTTGATTGGAAGTTCGATGATACGACCAGATGGATTGGCCATAAGACCACGCATACCAGCAAGCTGAGTAAAGTTAGATGCGTTACCACGGGCACCTGAGTCACTCATCATGAAGATTGGGTTGCGTTTATTCAAGGATTTCATCAGTTTTCCTTGGATAACATCTTTTGCATTACTCCAAATAGAGATAACGCGATCGTAACGTTCTTCTTCCGTGATTAAACCGCGACGGAATTGTTTAATTACATTATCTACTTTTGCTTGTGCTTCGTGGAGAATTTCATCTTTTTCGCCTAATACAAGAATGTCAGATACCCCAACTGTAATACCAGCTTTTGTAGAGTACTTGAATCCTAAGTTTTTCATACGGTCAAGCATGCGAGACGTTTCTGTAATTTGGAAACGTTTGAACACTTCCGCAATGATGTTACCAAGGATCTTCTTGCTAAATGGCGCCACTTCTTCGCGACTAGCAATAATTTCTTTAATGTTCGCACCTTTTTCAACGAAATATTTCGCTGGTGTTTCTTTTTCAAGGTTTGAATTTGTTGGTTCATTAATATAAGGGAACGACTCTGGTAAGATTTCGTTAAATATTAATTTACCAACTGTTGTTAATAGAAGCATACTCTTTTGCTCTTCAGTAAATGTTGCGTTGTTTACTGCACTTGCAGCTACTGCAACACGTGTATGAAGATGAACATATCCATTTTGATATGCAAGCAATGCTTCATTTGCATCTTTGAAGACCATACCTTCACCGATTGCACCTTCACGCTCAAGTGTTAAGTAATAGTTACCTAATACCATATCCTGAGATGGAGTAACAACTGGTTTACCGTCTTTCGGGTTCAAGATGTTTTGTGCCGCTAACATAAGAAGACGAGCTTCAGCTTGAGCTTCTGATGATAAAGGTACGTGAACGGCCATTTGGTCACCGTCAAAGTCCGCGTTGTATGCAGTACATACAAGTGGGTGAAGACGGATTGCGCGACCTTCTACTAATGTAGGTTCAAACGCCTGGATACCAAGACGGTGAAGTGTTGGTGCGCGGTTTAGAAGTACTGGATGTTCTTTAATCACAGACTCTAAAACGTCCCAAACTTCAGGTTGTACACGCTCGATTTTACGTTTCGCACTCTTAATGTTATGTGCTAATCCTTTTTCAACTAACTCTTTCATTACGAAAGGTTTGAACAGTTCAAGCGCCATTTCTTTTGGTAATCCACATTGATACATCTTTAAGTTCGGTCCTACAACGATTACAGAACGACCAGAGTAGTCAACACGTTTACCTAATAAGTTTTGACGGAAACGTCCTTGTTTACCTTTAAGCATGTGAGATAGTGATTTTAATGGACGGTTACCTGGCCCAGTAACTGGACGGCCACGACGACCATTATCGATTAATGCGTCTACAGCTTCTTGTAACATACGTTTTTCGTTTTGAACGATGATGCTTGGTGCACCTAAGTCCAATAGACGTTTTAAACGGTTGTTACGGTTAATTACACGACGGTATAAGTCGTTTAAGTCAGAAGTAGCAAAACGTCCACCGTCTAACTGTACCATTGGGCGTAGTTCTGGTGGGATTACTGGTAGAACATCTAAGATCATCCAAGACGGTTCATTTCCAGAGTTACGGAATGCTTCTAATACTTCTAGACGTTTAATAGCACGAGTACGGCGTTGTCCTTGTGCTGTTTTTAATTCTTCTTTTAAGAAGTCTACTTCTTTATCTAAATCGATGTCTTGTAGTAGCTTTTTAATTGCTTCTGCACCCATAGCAGCTTGGAATGTGCTACCATATCGATCACGATATGCACGGTATTCTTTTTCAGAAAGTAATTGCTTCTTATCAAGTGGTGTATCTCCACTTTCTGTTACAACATAAGAAGCGAAATAAATTACTTCTTCAAGCGCGCGAGGGGACATGTCTAAGACAAGTCCCATGCGGCTCGGGATACCTTTGAAATACCAAATATGAGATACAGGAGCAGCTAATTCGATATGACCCATACGTTCACGACGTACTTTTGCACGCGTTACTTCAACGCCACATCGATCACAAACTACACCTTTATAACGTACACGTTTGTATTTTCCGCAATGACATTCCCAGTCCTTTTGTGGTCCGAAAATACGCTCACAGAACAAGCCATCTTTTTCAGGCTTTAACGTACGATAGTTAATAGTTTCTGGTTTCTTAACTTCACCGTATGACCAAGAACGAATCTTGTCAGGTGAAGCAAGTCCAATCTTCATATATTCAAAGTTATTTACATCTATCAAGGGGCCTACCTCCCTTTTAGTCTACAGGTTATCCCAATTATTCCTTAGTTGTCTCAACTTCGACATTCAATTTATCTGCTGATTGATGATCATCGTCATCTTCTGTATCACGCATTTCAATTTCTGTATCGTCGCTAGACATCATTTTAACGTCCATACCTAAACTTTGCAGCTCTTTAATCAATACTTTGAATGATTCAGGAACGCCTGGTTCTGGAACATTTTCGCCTTTAACAATTGCTTCATAAGTCTTAACACGTCCAACAACATCATCAGACTTCACTGTTAAGATTTCTTGAAGAGTATAAGCAGCACCGTAAGCTTCAAGTGCCCAAACCTCCATCTCACCGAAACGCTGTCCACCGAACTGAGCTTTACCTCCAAGAGGTTGCTGCGTTACAAGTGAGTATGGTCCAGTAGAACGAGCATGAAGTTTATCGTCAACCATGTGCGCAAGTTTGATCATATACATGACACCAACAGATACGCGGTTATCGAATGGTTCACCAGTACGTCCGTCATACAGGATTGTTTTCGCGTCATTTGCCATACCAGCTTCTTCAATTGTGCCCCAAACATCTTCCTCACGAGCACCATCGAATACTGGTGTTGCAATGTGAATGCCAAGGTATCTTGCTGCCATACCAAGATGAAGCTCTAATACCTGACCGATATTCATACGAGATGGTACCCCTAATGGGTTTAACATGATATCGATTGGCGTACCGTCTGGTAGGTAAGGCATATCTTCTTCTGGTAAAATACGAGAAATAACACCTTTGTTACCGTGACGTCCGGCCATCTTGTCACCTTCAGAAATTTTACGTTTTTGAACGATATATGCACGTACAAGTTGATTCACGCCTGGTGGCAATTCATCGCCATCTTCACGGTTGAATACTTTTACGTCTAAGATAATACCGCCACCACCGTGTGGTACACGTAGTGATGTATCACGTACTTCACGCGCTTTTTCTCCAAAGATAGCATGTAATAGACGTTCTTCAGCTGTTAATTCTGTTACACCTTTAGGTGTTACTTTACCAACAAGTAAATCTCCATCTTTTACTTCAGCACCAACGCGAATGATACCGCGCTCGTCAAGGTTACGTAATGCGTCTTCCCCAACGTTTGGAATGTCACGTGTAATTTCTTCTGGTCCAAGCTTCGTATCACGAGCTTCTGATTCATATTCTTCAATATGAATAGAAGTGTACACATCATCTTTTACAAGGCGCTCACTCATGATGATCGCATCCTCGTAGTTATAACCGTCCCAAGTCATGAAGCCAACAAGCACGTTACGTCCAAGTGCTAGTTCACCTAATTCCATAGAAGGACCATCCGCAAGGATTTCACCTTTTACAACTTCATTTCCAACACTTACGATTGGACGTTGGTTGTAACAAGTTCCTTGGTTAGAACGAATGAATTTTTGCATTTTGTAGCGATCTAAGTCGCCTTTTACTGTTTGACCGTCAACTTCTACATAGCGACGTACCCAAACTTCACGTGCTTCTACGCGCTCAACAACACCAGGATGTTTACAGATTACTGCAGCACCTGAGTCTTTTGCTGATACGTACTCCATACCTGTACCTACAATCGGAGATTCCGGATTCATTAACGGAACCGCCTGACGTTGCATGTTCGCTCCCATAAGTGCGCGGTTAGAGTCATCGTTTTCTAAGAACGGAATACAAGCTGTCGCTGCCGACACTACTTGTTTTGGAGATACATCCATGTAGTCGATGCGTTCTCTATTTGTGACAATGTTTTCACCACGGAAACGAGCTACGATATCTTCACTTAGGAATTCACCTTCGTCAGATAATTTCATATTCGCTTGGGCTACAACATAGTTATCTTCTTCATCTGCTGTTAAGTAATCAACATGCCCTGTTACAAGACCAGTTTCTGGGTCAACACGACGGTATGGTGTTTCAATGAAACCAAACTCATTTACTTTCGCGAACGAAGATAATGAGTTAATCAAACCGATGTTTGGTCCCTCTGGTGTTTCAATCGGACACATACGACCGTAGTGAGAGTAATGAACGTCACGCACTTCAAAGCCTGCGCGCTCACGCGTTAAACCACCAGGTCCTAATGCAGATAGTCTTCGTTTGTGAGTTAACTCTGCTAATGGGTTTGTTTGGTCCATAAACTGAGATAACTGAGAACTTCCGAAGAACTCTTTAATAGATGCAATAACAGGACGAATATTAATTAGTGCCTGTGGTGTAATTGCATTTGTATCTTGGATCGACATTCTCTCACGAACAACACGTTCCATACGAGAAAGACCGATACGGAATTGATTTTGTAACAGTTCTCCAACAGAACGCAGACGACGGTTTCCTAAATGGTCAATATCATCTGTATCCCCTACTTTGTATAGTAGGTTGAAGAAGTAACTGATAGAAGCAAGGATATCACCTGGTGTGATGTGTTTCACATCACGAGTAATGTTTGCATTACCAATTACATTAATTACGCGTTCGCCTTCCGACTCAGGAGCATAAATCTTAATAGATTGCAGCTCAACATCGCCTTCTACCACTCCACCCATTGGTTTCGCTGTTTTGAATCCAATGTTTTTCTCTAAGTAAGGTAAAATGCGATCAAGTGTACGACGATCTAAGATTGTTCCTTCTGCCGCTAAAATTTCACCAGTTTCTGGATCCACTAATGTTTCAGCTAAACGTTGATTAAACAATCTGTTTTTAATGTGTAACTTCTTGTTGATCTTATAGCGACCTACATTTGCTAAATCGTAGCGCTTTGGATCAAAGAAACGAGACACAAGTAAGCTCTTAGCATTTTCTACTGTTGGTGGTTCACCAGGACGTAGACGCTCATAAATTTCAAGCAATGCTTTTTCTGTGCTATCTGTGTTGTCTTTTTCTAATGTGTTGCTTAAGTATTCGTTATCACCTAAAAGCTCGGTGATTTCTTGATCAGAGCCAAACCCTAATGCGCGTAACAAAACAGTTACAGGAAGTTTACGCGTACGGTCAATACGCACATATACAACATCCTTAGCATCTGTCTCATACTCTAACCAAGCTCCGCGGTTTGGAATTACAGTAGCAGTAAAACCACGTTTTCCGTTTTTATCCACTTTGCCACTATAGTATACGCTTGGAGAGCGAACTAACTGGGAAACGATAACACGTTCTGCACCGTTAATTACGAATGTTCCAGTCTCTGTCATGAGTGGGAAATCTCCCATGAACACATCTTGTTCTTTTACTTCACCAGTTTCCTTGTTGATTAGACGCACTTTTACACGAAGTGGTGCTGCATACGTCACATCACGCTCTTTGCATTCGTCTACAGAGTATTTAGGTTCACCTAAGCTGTAGTCGATAAATTCAAGCGATAGATTTCCCGTAAAGTCTTCAATCGGAGAAATGTCTTGGAACATTTCTCGCAAACCCTCATCAAGAAACCACTGATAAGAAGAGGTTTGAATTTCGATAAGATTTGGTAACTCTAATACTTCACTAATACGGGCATAACTTCTTCGTTGGCGGTGGCGTCCGTATTGAACTAGTTGACCTGTCAACTGCTTCACCCCTCAAATCATGAGTATTATAAATGCACAAAAAAATTTGTGCAAAATCACAAATAAATACAACTACTGCTATTAGCGTAGTCTCTTTCTCTTAAAGATAAATACGTTGAGTCTTTCTACCTGCTCAAAAAAGAAAAATGGCTTCTATAAGAAAACCATCATTCTGTTTCATAATCTGCTGATTTTACTATCTTTTCCAAGAGAAACAAAAATATACATCTTTCTCAACGCAGAAAATCATATATTGGCATTGTATAATGTTAACATAGCCAAAAATAACCGTCAACGTTTTTTTGATTTTATGATATAATATCCTTTTTTCTTTTCTACAACCTCAACTTCAGAAAATGCTTCTTCTAGTTTTTTTAGCGCAGACGGTGCACCTTGTTTCTTTTGAATAACAATCCAAAGCTCTCCATCTGGAACTAAATACTCCACAGCTTTTTCTAAAATCTCATGTACGATATCTTTACCCGCACGAATCGGAGGGTTAGATAGAATAGCAGCATACTTACCATCTACATTTTCATAGACGCTACTTTGAAAAATACGTATATTCTCGATTTTGTTATTAGCGGCGTTTTCTTTCGCAAGCCCAAGTGCCCTCTCGTTCACATCCACCATGTGAACTTCACGACCTTGAAACTCTTTCGCTAACGACAAACCAATAGGACCGTATCCGCAACCTACGTCTAATATATTACCTTTAATATCTGGCATTTGAAACGCTTCAATTAAAAGACGGGAACCAAAGTCCACTTCGTTTTTCGAGAACACCCCATGATCAGATAAGAAAGTAAATCGAGATCCACGAAGGGCAAACTCCCATCGCTTACGATCACTTTTACTAGAAGGGTCGTTAGAAAAATAATGGTCTGCCATATGGCCACCTCTTTTCTTTACAGTTAAAAAAAAAGCTCGCATGAGAGCGAGCTTTTTTTAAAGCATCAAAAGTTAATTACTTAACTTCTACAGCAGCGCCAACTTCTTCAAGTTTAGCTTTGATTTCTTCAGCTTCTTCTTTAGCAGCAGCTTCTTTGATTACTTTTGGAGTGTTGTCAACTAATTCTTTAGCTTCTTTTAAGCCAAGACCAGTGATTTCACGAACAACTTTGATAACTTTGATTTTTTGTGCACCAGCGCTAGTTAGTTCCACATCAAATTCAGTTTTCTCAGCAGCAGCTTCTCCAGCGCCACCAGCAACAGCTACAGGAGCAGCAGCAGTTACGCCGAATTCTTCCTCGATAGCTTTTACTAAGTCGTTAAGTTCTAATACAGTCATAGATTTAACTGCTTCAATGATTTGTTCTTTAGTCATTGTAAATATCCTCCCTTAAATAGGTTTGTATTGTTTTATCGATAATACGTAATTATCTTTTAAAAAATTAAGCGCCTTGCTCTTCCTTTTGGTCTGCAACTGCTTTAGTAGCAAGTGCAAGGTTACGGATTGGAGCTTGAAGAACGCTAAGAAGCATAGAAAGTAAGCCTTCACGTGATGGAAGAGTAGCAATTGCTTTAACCTCATCAAGTGTTACAAGTTTACCTTCGATTACGCCCGCTTTAATTTCTAAAGCTTCATGATCTTTAGCGAAGTCGTTTAATACTTTCGCAGGAGCAACTACATCCTCGTTACTGAACGCGATTGCGTTTGGTCCTGTTAAGAATTCATTTAACTCAGCCATTTCAGCAGATTCTGCAGCACGACGAGTTAGAGAGTTTTTGTAAACTTTGAACTCAACGCCAGCTTCACGTAATTGCTTACGTAATTCTGTTGCTTCAGAAACTGTTAAACCACGGTAGTCAACAACGATTGTAGATTTACTAGCGCGAAGTTTGTCCGCGATTTCAGTTACAACTTGTTGTTTAGTTTCGATTACTTTGCTCATGTTATTACACCTCCTGTAGATTATATAGAAGATGTACCGAAAGTGCACTAAAAACCTCCATGCCCAACTTGTAGACATGGAGGCATATAGTCACAGAAAAAAGATTCCGCTTCGTATATTAACACCTAGGTAGGAAATTAAGTCTATTGACACCTACTGTCTACGGTACACTAATCAAATTCACAACATAAATGATTATATTAAAACTTCTTTATGAAGTCAACTTCCAAAATTTACGCTAATGTAGAAACGTCTACACGTACGCCAGGTCCCATTGTAGAAGCAACTGTTACGTTCTTCATGTAAGTACCTTTTGCAGCAGCTGGCTTAACTTTTTGTAAAGTGTCAGCAATTGTTTTGAAGTTTTCTACTAATTTAGCATCTTCGAAAGATACTTTACCGATTGGAACGTGGATGTTACCAGCTTTATCAACGCGGTATTCAACTTTACCAGCTTTGATTTCGTTAACAGCTTTAGTTACATCGAAAGTAACTGTTCCAGTTTTAGGGTTTGGCATTAAACCTTTAGGTCCTAATACGCGACCAAGTTTACCAACTTCACCCATCATGTCAGGAGTTGCTACTACTACATCGAAATCGAACCAACCTTGTTGGATTTTACCGATGTAATCAGTATCGCCTACGAAGTCAGCTCCAGCAGCTTCAGCTTCTTTAGCTTTTTCACCTTTAGCAAATACTAATACACGTTGTACTTTACCAGTACCGTGCGGAAGAACAACTGCACCACGGATTTGTTGGTCAGCTTTCTTAGGGTCAACACCTAAACGGAATGCAGCTTCTACAGTTGCATCAAATTTAGCTGTGTTTGTTTTCTTTACTAATTCTACTGCTTCTGTTGCAGAGTAAGCAGCTGCACGATCAACAAGCTTTGCAGCTTCTACGTACTTTTTACCTCTTTTAGCCATTTTTATTTCCTCCTCGAATGTGGTTTTAGCGGAATAACCTCCCACGTTTACGCCTGTTTTCAGGTATAACCTGAGGATGAGCGCCATCCATTTATTTAAAAACGATAATCATTTACGATAATAAAGGTTGCGAATTGGAATTCCAGACCCGCAACCTTTTTTAAAAACAAATCGAATTAGTCTTCGATAACGATGCCCATACTGCGTGCAGTACCTTCAACCATACGCATTGCAGCTTCTACGCTAGCAGCGTTTAGGTCAGGCATTTTAGTTTCAGCGATTTCGCGTACTTTATCACGCTTAACAGTTGCCACTTTATTACGGTTTGGTTCACCAGAACCAGACTCAATACCAGCTACTTTCTTAAGAAGAACAGCAGCAGGAGGAGTTTTAGTAATGAAAGTGAATGAACGGTCCTCAAATACCGTAATTTCAACAGGGATGATAAGACCAGCTTGATCTGCTGTACGAGCGTTAAACTCTTTACAGAAGCCCATGATGTTAACACCTGCTTGTCCTAATGCTGGACCAACTGGTGGAGCTGGGTTAGCTTTACCTGCAGGAATTTGAAGCTTTACCATTTTAATTACCTTTTTAGCCACGAGACACACCTCCTTAAGTCCGTGATGTGGTCAATTGGACAGTGATTTGCCCTCCCACGTCATATTTTATCTGTAAGGATAAAATCTTTCAAAAAACGTCTCCGATAACGAAGACGTACTGACTTAAAAGATATTATCACTTTTTACAATTCATTTCAAGTTTCATTTTATAATTTTTCAATTTGATGGAAGTCAAGTTCAACTGGAGTCTCGCGACCAAACATGTCCACAAGCACGCTAACCTTTTTCTTCTCCACATCAATTTCTTCAATAGCACCTGTATAATCTGCGAATGGCCCCTCATTTACACGTACTGTCTCATGAAGTTCAAAGTCGAAATCAACCACTTCGTTGTCCATTCCCATATGTTTCATAATGGTAACAACTTCCTCTTCTAATAGAGGTGATGGTTTAGATCCAGAACCAGAAGAACCAACGAACCCAGTTACACCCGGCGTGTTACGTACAACATACCAAGAGTCATCAGTCATGATTAATTCTACTAATACATAACCTGGGAACACTTTTCTTTTCATTAATTTTTCTTTTCCGTTTTTCATTTCTACTTCTACTTCTTCCGGGACAACAACACGGAAAATTTTATCTTGCATACCCATTGATTCTACACGTTTCTCTAGGTTTGCTTTTACTTTATTTTCATATCCAGAATAAGTATGGACAACATACCAACTTTTTTCCATTCATTTAGGACGAGCGTCCTTCCCTCCCTGACGTACATTTTTTTGCGCAAATGAAAAAACCCGTTCACCGGGCTTTTACACAGTTCTTATAAATAACATTATATCATGGATAAGTGCTTCTTATTCAAGAATTAACCAAGAATTAACCGAATTAAAGAAGAAATGCCCATATCAACTACTGCGAAGAAAATCGCAAAGAACACAACTGTAGCAACAACAGTCGCTGTTGAGCGGAGTAATTCATCTTTTTTAGGCCAACTTACTTTTTTCATTTCGCGACCTACATCGCCGAAAAAGTTCGTTAAACGCATCTGCGGGACCTCCAGTGTATTATTTCAATTATTTATTTTGTTTCCTTGTGAACTGTATGCTGATTGCATGTTTTACAAAACTTTTTTATTTCAAGTCGCTCTATTGAGCTCGTATCTTTCATAGTAGAGTAGTTTCGATTTTTACACTCTTCACATGAGAGTACAACTTTTTTCCTCATTAGTTACACCAACCTTGTAACATTATGTCCCTAAAAATGTATCATACAATAAAAGACAATGTCAATGACATGCATTTTGTACTCTCTACAAAAGAAAACAGGTGATTTATTTTACACCTGCAGCACTTGTTACTTCTTATGAATTTAAAGTTGTACTTTCTCTCATTTCCATATATCGTTCCAATTTCCTCTTTACTCTTTGTAAAGCGTTATCAATAGATTTCACATGCCTGTTTAACTGTTCTGAAATCTCTTGATAAGAACGACCATCTAAATATAAAGAAAGCACTTTTCTTTCTAAATCGCTTAATAATTCAGATATTTTTGATTCTATGTCTGTATATTCTTCCTGGCTAATGATCATCTCTTCAGGATCAGTCACCTTCGCTTCAGAAATAACATCCAATAACGTTCGATCAGATTCCTCATCGTAAATCGGCTTATCTAAAGACACATACGAATTTAAAGGAATATGTTTTTGTCTTGTTGCCGTTTTAATAGCGGTAATAATTTGTCGAGTGATACATAGTTCAGCAAATGCTTTGAATGAAGACAGCTTGTCCTCTTTATAATCACGAATTGCTTTAAACAACCCTATCATACCTTCTTGAACAATGTCTTCTCGATCGGCACCCACTAAAAAGTAAGATCTTGATTTCGCACGAACAAAGTTCTTATACTTGTGAATTAAATATTCTAGAGCGTCAGTATTACCTTTTCGAACTAACTCAACGATTGCCTCATCCTCTAAATCACGAAATGTAACGTCGCCTATACTTACGAAGCCTGCTTCCACCTTGATCCCTCCGACCGCTATTTATTTAGCAATATTATACAGTAAAAAGATAAAGAGCGTCAATGCTTCAACGCTCTCCTCTTCTTAATTTTTCTAATTTTTCTGTAATATCTTTACTAAATATCTTTCGCATGGCGGGCTGCTGTTCTTTCGCGTCTTTTGTACGCCTTCTTACTTGTTGTTCCATTGCTTGTACTTCCAACTCTAATTCACGCGCAGATTTTCGAAGGGCACCTTGCGCAAATATAACCCATTGTTCTGTATAATCAGAAGTCGCAACATATATTTGTGTATTTATATTTCTAAGCTCTATCGCAAGTTGCTCTATCTTTTCGTCTGCAGTTTGATTCTTTCGTGTGAATATTACTTCTACACGAGATTGTTTCATCTTTTTTTCAATACCATGGACTGTATAGGCATCAAAGACTATCATCACTTTTGTGCCTGTATAACCTTGATAATCCGCCATCTTATCAATAAGCGCATCTCTTGATGATTGTAAATCTACATCCCGCAGTTTCTTCAAATCTCCCCAAGCTCCGATAATGTTGTAGCCGTCAACGATTAAAATATCGTTCATTTTTTATTTACCAATTTCGTGACGTTTACGATATACCTCATACATTAACAAACTTGCGGCTACTGAAGCATTTAAGGATGTAACTTTACCAACCATCGGTAGAGTGATTAAGAAATCACACTTTTCACCAATAATACGACTCATACCTTTTCCTTCACTACCAATTACTAATCCAATCGGCATTGTACCATCTAAATTACGGTAATCCGTTTTCCCTTTGGCATCTGTACCAGCAATCCAAAGTCCACGCTCTTTTAATTCATCAATTGTACGAGATAAGTTTGTTACGCGCGCAACAGGAATGTATTCAATCGCTCCTGTTGATGCTTTCGCAACTGATGCGGTAAGTCCCACAGCTCTTCTCTTCGGAATAATAATTCCATGAGCTCCTGTTGCATCAGCAGTACGCATAATAGAACCTAGGTTATGCGGATCTTCAATCTCATCTAAAATCAAGAAGAACGGATCTTCATTACGTTTTTCTGCCACTTTGAATAAATCTTCTAACTCTGCATACTGATATGCAGCTACTTGAGCAATTACACCTTGATGATTACCCTCAACTAATTGATCTAACTTTTTCTTTGGTGCATGTTGTAAAATAATCTTATTTTCTTTCGCTAATGCTAGTACAATTTGTACTTGTCCTTTGGCAGCACCTTCTGCGATCCAAATTTTATTAATATCTCTCCCTGATCTTAACGCTTCAATTACAGGGTTACGTCCGATAATATATTCACTAGTCATGATGATGTGCCCCCTTCCTTTTCTTCTAAAACTGCAATTGCCTTATATACAATTTCGTCTAATCTTTCACGATTATTTAATAAATGATGGTAACCAATTAGCGCTTCAAAGGCTGTACTATGTCGATATGTTTGTACATCCGTATTTTTCGGAACTGTACCTGAATTTGCATTACGCCCTCTTCTTAATACCGCCTCTTCTTCCTCTGTCAAAAATGCCGTCTCTAATAAATGATAAACAACTTTCGCCTGTGCTTTTGCTGAAACAAAGCTCGTCCCTAAGCGGTGTAATTGATTAGGTCGAACTTTTCCTTTTTGAAGGAGGTGATAGCGGATATATTGTTCATATACCGCATCACCCATATACGCTAACGCCAAGCTGTTTAATTGCTTTGCATCGATCATCCTTATCCTCTTTTCCATCTTGTACCTTGAGCGGTATCTTCTAAAATAATATTACGTTCTTTTAAATCGTCACGAATTTGATCAGACAATGCAAAATCACGATTTTTACGAGCTTCAATGCGCTTTTGGATAAGCTCTTCAATTTCTTCATCCAGTAATTCTTCTTTTGATAATTCTAATCCTAAAATATCAAATAACGTTTCCAGTTGTTTTACGTATGCTTCAATCACAACTTTAGATGTATGCTCTTCAAGTAAATATTGATTTGCATGATTTGCTACGTTGTATAATTCGGTAATTGCATTTGCAGTGTTAAAGTCATCATTCATTGCCTCTTCAAATGCAGTCTGGAATTTCTCTATTTCAGCTAACCATTTCTCATTATGGTCCGTTAAATCCGTACTACTCTCCATACGATGCTTTAAGTTTCCATAAGCTGTTTTAATTCTTTCCAGTCCATTATTCGTACTTTGTAATAACTCTTCACTAAAGTTAATCGGGTGACGATAGTGTACTGATAACATAAAGAATCTAATTAACTGCGGGTCGTATTGCTTAATAATATCGTGAACTAAAATAAAGTTACCAAGCGATTTAGACATCTTCTCATTGTTAATATTAATATATCCATTATGCATCCAGTAACGTGCAAACGTTTTTCCAGTCAATGCTTCTGACTGCGCAATTTCATTTTCATGATGTGGGAATGCCAAGTCTTGACCACCAGCATGAATGTCAATTGTATCCCCTAAGTACTTACGCGCCATTGCTGAGCATTCAATATGCCATCCTGGACGTCCTTGCCCCCAAGGGCTTTCCCAGAAGATTTCTCCTTCTTTCGCAGCTTTCCATAAAGCAAAATCAAGAGGGTCTTGTTTCTTTTCCCCTACCTCAATACGAGCACCGTGACGTAAATCTGCGATTGGTTGATGTGATAATTTACCGTAACCTTCGAATTCCTTCGTCTTAAAGTACACATCACCCTCTGATTCATATGCATACCCTTTATTCACAAGTTCTTGAATAAATTCAATAATGATATCCATATTTTCTGTTACACGAGGATGAACTGTTGCGTGTTTGCAACCTAGTGCTGTTACATCTTCAAAGTACGCTTCAACAAAGCGATCAGCAATTGTCGGTACATCTTCACCTAATTCATTTGCCGCTTTAATTAATTTATCATCTACATCCGTAAAGTTAGATACATATTGCACATCGTATCCTTTGTATTCTAAATAACGACGCACTGTATCGAATACCATAGGAGGCCTTGCATTCCCAATATGAATGTAGTTATAAACTGTAGGTCCGCATACATACATCTTTACCTTATTTTCTTCTAATGGAACAAACTCTTCTTTTTGACGTGTTAACGTATTATAAATGTGAATAGTCATTTTTATCCTTCCTTTCTACCTTTAATTCCAATTGTTTCTTCAATTTATCAAGTTCTACTTCCATAGCCTTTAATTTATCAAAAATCGGATCCGGAAGGTCAGAGTGATTTAATTCTTGACCAATCTTTACTCCATTTTGAATAACGACACGGCCAGGTATACCTACAACTGTAGAATGTGCAGGAACTTCTTTTAATACGACAGACCCTGCTCCGATTTTAGAATTCTCTCCCACAGTAATAGAACCAAGAACTTTAGCACCCGTCGCAATTAATACATTATCCTGAATTGTTGGATGCCTCTTTCCTTTTTCTTTTCCTGTACCACCTAATGTAACCCCTTGATAAATCGTTACATTATCACCAATTTCACAAGTTTCTCCGATTACAACTCCCATTCCATGATCTATAAAAAAACGTCGACCAATAGTTGCTCCTGGATGGATCTCAATGCCAGTAAAAAAGCGGCTCACTTGTGAAACAAAACGTGCAAGAAAGAAAAAATTTCTTTTATAAAAAGCATGTGCAATTCGATGGGCCCAAACTGCATGTAATCCAGAGTAAGTTAAAATGACTTCGAAATAACCTCTTGCCGCTGGATCCTGTTCAAAAACGACTTCAATATCTTCCCGAAGCCTCTTAAACATCGGTGTTCCCTCCCCTTTATGGGCTGCTTTTTTGTCGAGCGAACTAACTCCCCTAACTCATCACTTCTCCCCTAATTCTTTATATAAGGAGATAAATTCTATATTCATACCTATTTACACGGTATAAAAAAAAGGCGTCTCTGTCATATTGACAGAGACGCCTTTTAAGCGCGGTTCCACTCTGTTTAGGCTTAAAAAAGCCTCAAACTCATCCATTATAACGGTGTACACCGCTTCTGCTTACTTTGCGGCCTAAGACATCCCACGAAGCAATTCGCTGTTCAGCAGAAGACTCGAAGGGGCATTTCAAAAATCCGCTTATAAACCACTCCCAGCCTAAAGGTGGTTCTCTCTGTAAAAAGCCTGATTTTCTACTTCTCCTTCTCGTCGCTTTTCCTTATTAGGTTTTAGGTATACTTATTATATTTCTAAACCTAGAAAATGTTAACCAATTACTTTTTGAAGACGATTTAAAACTTTTTCTTTTCCAAGAAGTGCAATAGCATTCGGAAGCTCTGGACCATGCGTTTGTCCTGTAGTTGCAACACGGATTGGCATAAATAAATTTTTACCTTTATGTCCTGTTTCCTTTTGAACTGCTTTAATCGCTGCCTTAATTGCTGCTGGCTCCATTGCTTCTAGAGCTTCTATTTGACCAGCAAATGCACGAAGTACTTCAGGTACTTGTTCACCATTTAATACTTCTTGTCCTTCTTCTTCATAATCAACATGATCTTTAAAGAACATTTCAGAAAGCTCTACAATTTCAGCTCCAAAACTCATTTGTTCATGGTATAAAGCAATTACATCACGAATCCAAGCTTGGTCTTGTTCGCTTAAAGTTTCTCCCACACGTCCAGCTTTCACTAAATGCGGTAAGCTTAACTCTACAACCGTATCTAAATCTTGCTTTTTCATATACTGGTTGTTCATCCATTTTAGTTTTTGAGAATCAAATAATGCAGGTGATTTTGATAAACGAGCTGCATCGAACATTTTGATAAACTCATCTTTAGAGAAGATTTCTTCTTCTCCTACCGGAGACCAACCTAGTAGTGCAATAAAGTTAAAGATTGCTTCTGGAAGATACCCAAGCTCTTTATATTGCTCAATAAATTGAATAATAGATTCATCACGCTTACTTAACTTTTTACGACTTTCATTAACAATTAGAGTCATATGACCGAATTGTGGAATATCCCAGCCGAAAGCTTCATAAATCATCATTTGTTTCGGTGTATTTGAAATATGATCATCACCACGAAGTACATGTGTAATTTCCATTAGATGATCATCTACTGCTACTGCAAAGTTATAAGTTGGAATTCCATCCTTTTTCACAATAACAAAATCACCGAAATCATTTGAATGGAACGCAACTTCATCTTTTACAATATCTTTGAATGTGTAGTCACGATCAGCTGGTACACGGAAACGAATACTTGGAATACGTCCCTCAGCTTCAAATTCTTTCACTTGTTCTTCAGTTAATTCACGGTGGTTACCTGCGTAACGAGGTGTTTCACCGCGAGCGATTTGTCCTTCACGCTCTGCTTCTAGCTCTTCTTCTGTCATATAACATTTATAAGCTAGACCACGCTCTAATAAATCTTCATATAATTTTTTATAAATATCTAAACGCTCTGTTTGGCGATATGGTCCAAATTCACCACCAACATCAACACCTTCATCCCAGTCCATACCGAGCCATTTCAAGTATTTTAATTGGCTTTCTTCTCCACCAGCCACGTTACGTTTTACATCAGTATCTTCAATACGAATAATAAATTTGCCATCTAAATGACGAGCAAATAAATAATTAAATAATGCCGTACGCGCATTTCCGATATGTAAGTGTCCTGTTGGACTTGGCGCGTAGCGCACTCTCACTTGCTTTTCCATAATTGGTACACCTTCCATTCTTAATGTCAACACATTCTATAATTGTACACCAAAAAAATGTGATTATCCATCTTACGAATTAAAAACCATTATTTTTTCTGTAATAAAACAACCGCTTGAGAAGCAATCCCTTCTTCTCTACCTGTAAATCCTAATTTTTCTGTTGTTGTTGCCTTTACATTAATGTTATCGATAGACGTTTCTAACAGTTCACTAATGCGCTTACGCATACTCTCAATATGTGGTGCCATTTTTGGTTTTTGAGCAATAATTGTACAATCTAAATTTCCTAACTCGTAACCTTGTTCACGCACAAATTCCCAAACTTTTTGTAACAATACAGCTGAATCTGCATCTTTAAAAGCTGGGTCTGTATCAGGAAAATGCTTTCCGATATCTCCTGCTGCAATCGCACCTAAACATGCATCAGCAATCGTATGTAACAATACATCTGCATCTGAATGACCGATTAATCCTTTCTCGTGTGGAATTGTAATTCCACCGATAATCAACGGGCGCCCTTCCGCAAATTCATGTACATCAAAACCTTGTCCAATTCGAAACATCCTTACTTCCTCCTTAAGCTAAACTACTGAGCTTTATGACTCTATATTATATCGCTATCCTTATAAAGAAAAGCCCGGCTGTTGCCGAGCTTTTCTTTATTAACACGTCATCAATGTTATTTCTTCTGAACACGTAGGAAACTTTCAGCAATTAATAGATCTTCCGGAGTCGTCACTTTAATATTATAGTAACTCCCCTCTACTACACCTACTTGCTTCCCCACACGTTCTACGAGACTTGCATCATCTGTGCCAAGAAAACAACTTTGCTTTGCGCTTCTATGAGCTTCTAGCAAAAGAGAAACAGAGAATCCTTGTGGTGTTTGTACAGCGTTAAGTTGAGATCGCTCTACCGTTTCTACAACAACACCCTTCTCTACTTTCTTAACAGTATCTTTTACTGGCACTGCACAAATGGAAGCTCCATATTTTTCTGCTGCAGTTAATACATCGCGAATCACTTTATTCGTTACGAACGGGCGCGCCCCGTCATGCACAAGAACATATTCGACACCACTCGCATACTGAAGTGCGTTATAGACGCTATCTTGTCTTTCGGCTCCACCCTGAATGAATTGTACGTGCTTTTCAATCTGGTACTTCTGCATTAACTCTTCAAAATACGGGCGTTCTTCTTCGTTAATTGCCATAATAATACTTTTGCACGCTTTATCTTTTTCAAAAGCACGCAATGTGTGCACAATAATTGGTACCTCATCTATAAGTAAAAATAACTTATTTTTACCAGCACCCATTCGTTTTCCTTGGCCCGCTGCCGGAATAATTAATGTATACATATTAATAATCCTCTACTTATAATGCTTTTTCTAGCAATTTACGTTTTGCGAAAATCATACGACCAGCCGATGTTTGTAATACGCTAGTAACAAGTACGTCAAGTTGTGAACCCACATACTCTCTACCATCTTCTACTACAATCATCGTACCATCATCTAAGTATGCAACACCTTGATTTTGTTCTTTACCATCTTTCACAACATAAACACTTAATTCTTCACCAGGGAGTACGACTGGTTTAATTGCATTAGCTAAATCATTAATGTTTAACACCGTAACCCCTTGTAATTCAGAAACTTTGTTTAAATTGAAATCGTTTGTTACTACAGTTCCACCAGTGATTTTTGCCAACTTTACAAGCTTGCTATCTACTTCTTGGATATCATCGAAATCGCCTTCATAAATTTCTACCGGAATTGGCATCTCCTTTTGAATACGATTTAAAATGTCTAGCCCTCTGCGGCCACGATTACGCTTTAAAGCATCTGAAGAATCGGCAATATGCTGAAGCTCTTCTAATACGAATTGCGGAATGACAATTGTTCCTTCTAAAAACTTTGTTTGGCAAATATCTGCAATACGTCCGTCAATAATTACACTCGTATCGAGAATTTTCCAATGAGTCGTAGATTTTTCTGCTTCGACCTCTACCTCTTCATTCTCACTATTGTTTTTCTTCTTACCTCCGCGTTGGGGTAATGTAAATAATCCTAGCAATTCATTCCTCTTTTTAAATCCTACTTGGAATCCTAAATATCCAAGTAAAAGGGTGAAGAACACTTGCAACACCGTACTAATAACTGGAATTGTAAATTCACGAATTGGTATCAAAATTAAATATGCAACAATAAGACCAGAGATTAATCCTAATGTACCAAATAAAACATCTGCTACAGGCGCCTTTACAAGAGCCTCTTCAATATGCTTAATAAGTTGAACAATATAATCTACAAGCCAAAATGTTGTTAAAAATAAAATAATTGCACCAATAATTGCACGAACATACGATCCTTCCAACAAAGGAACCGCACCGATATCTAATACATTAATAATTTTTGGGATTAAGTAAATCCCTAACGCTCCCCCGATCACTAAAAAGAAGAGCTGTACAATCCGTTTTAACATCCAACCACCTCCTACTCATTATTAACCATTGTTTCGCTAATCAAAACGCCGAATGCAAAAGCGGACGTGTTTTTTTTGTAAATAGTTTTATTTACCAATATATCATATCATATACCAAAAATGTTCTAGTGTCGTTATATTATAGAATCAATGTAATATTCTTAATTGTGTCTACTCATATAGAGATGCTCTTGAATTCTTTTTAGACCTTCTCGTATTTTCTTCGCTCTCACTTCTCCAATTCCTTCCACATCATCCAATTCATTAATAGTTGCTCGGCAAACACCTTGCAATGTTTTAAATCGATTAATTAAATTCTCGATAATAAGTGGCGGAACACGAGAAATCTTGCTTGTGATTCGGTACCCTCTAGGTGTCACACTTTCTTCTAAACTTGTTTGTCCTGGATAGCCAAGCAATTTAACTAAATCACTATCCTCTAAAAGTTGTGTATTTGCAAGATCTTGTAACTTTTTCAATATTTGATGATGGTCTTGTGTTTTCTCCTGGTGATAATCTTTAATTAACAATGCTGCCTCTGCCTCTAAATCAGCTAGTAATTCTGTAAGCTGTAAACGAATTAACCTACCTTCTGTTCCTAACTCATGAATATAGCTCAATATTTCATTTTTAATACGCAGCACCATTTCAACACTATGTAAAACGTGAACCACCTCGGACATTGTAACGACCTCTTCAAATTCTAGAATACCCAAATTCGTAATGCCGTCATTCCATACAGCCTTATATTTTTCTAGCGTTTGAATTGCTTGATTTGCCTTCGTTAAAATGACACCTATATCTTTTAATGTATAACGTAAGTTCCCTTGATATAGCGTAATTACATTACGTCTTTGTGAAATGGCCACAACAAGGCTGCCCGTCTGCTTTGCTACACGCTCTGCTGTTCGGTGACGCATACCTGTTTCAATAGAATCAATAGATGAATCCGGAACTAACTGTGCGTTTGCAATTAAAATTTTACTTCCAGTTTCATTTAAAATAAGTGCTCCATCCATTTTTGCTAATTCATATAAACTAGCAGGAGAGAATGCGCAATTAATATGAAAACCACCATCAACAATGCTTTTAATCTGCTCATTATACCCAAGAACAATTAGTCCCCCTGTTTGTGCGCGAAGTACATTATCTATCCCTTCGCGCAGTGGTGTTCCCGGGGCCACGAGCTGTAAAATATTAATTATACTTTTGACACGTTGCTTATTTTCTTCCATAGCCTAGCCTCCTAATGTCAAACGAAGCGCTTCTCCTAAATTAGAAACACCTACAACCTCAATCCCCTCTGGAATTGTCCACCCCCCTAAATTTTTTCTAGGAATGATAGCACGTTGAAATCCTAATTTAGCTGCTTCTTGTACACGTTGTTCGATTCTTGATACTCTTCTTATTTCTCCAGTTAATCCAACTTCTCCTATTACCGCATCAGTTGGTGCCGTAGATTTATCTCTAAAACTTGAAGCTATACTTAAGGCAACAGCTAAATCAATTGCCGGTTCATCTAATTTCAAACCACCAGCTACTTTTAAATACGCATCTTGATTTTGTAATAGTAAACCTGCTCTTTTCTCTAGTACCGCCATAATAAGCGAGACACGATTATGATCAATTCCTGTCGCCATTCTTCGAGGATTTCCAAAACTAGTAGGGGAAATTAATGCCTGTATTTCTACTAAAACTGGTCTTGTTCCTTCCATTGAGGCAACTACTGTTGAACCTGCAACTCCAACTGGTCTTTCCTCAAGGAAAATTTCAGAAGGATTTAAGACTTCTGCAAGGCCAAGTTCTTTCATTTCAAAGATACCCATTTCATTCGTAGAACCAAAACGATTCTTTACAGCTCGTAAAATACGATATGTATGGTGTCGATCTCCTTCAAAGTAAAGAACTGCATCGACCATATGTTCTAGCATACGCGGTCCCGCAATTGCACCTTCTTTTGTCACATGCCCTACGATAAAAATTGGGATTCCCTTTGTTTTTGCAAGTTTCATTAATTCTGCTGTACATTCACGTACTTGCGCCACACTACCAGGAGCTGATGTCACTTCAGGTAAATGTATCGTTTGAATAGAATCAATAACAACAAAAGCAGGATTCATCTCTTCAATATGTGCTGCAATACGCTGTAAATCTGTCTCTGATACAACAAATAGATTACTACCATTTACATGTAAACGATCTGCACGAAGTTTAATCTGCTTTGCTGACTCCTCACCTGATATATACAATACATCATATGAAGCATCTGCTAATTGCGAGGAAATCTGTAATAATAACGTTGATTTTCCAATCCCAGGGTCCCCACCAATAAGTACTAAAGATCCATCTACAATTCCGCCACCTAGTACACGGTTAAACTCCTGAAATTTTGTTTCAATACGTGCCTCAGACTTTGTTTCTACTTCTGTAAGACGTCTTGGTTTTGTTACTTCTGTTTGAATTGCATTTGCATAATTTAGGCGTCTGGATGATACAACGGGTTCCATCTCTTCAACAAGCGAATTCCATTGACCACACCCTGGACATTTACCCATATATTTTGGTGATTGATAACCACACTCTTGACATGTGAATTTTGTTTTCTTTTTAGCCATATCTTTTTATATTTCACTTCGCTTTCATCTATAAACATTTGACCTTCTCGTACAAGAAAGAGGGCTATCTCGTAGCCCTCTTAGTTTGTCTATACTTATTTTACCTTTTCAGCACTATGAATGACAAATGTTTCCCCTTCTACATCAAAGATAACTTTTTGCCCTTTCTCAATAGCACCTTTTAAAAGTTCTTCCGATAGTCTATCTTCTACATGCTTCTGAATTGCTCTACGTAGTGGACGAGCACCATATTCACGATCAAACCCTTTATCAGCAATAGCTGCAATCGCTCCTTCTGTTAATTGCAATTCAATTTCTTGTTCTTTTAAGCGATTCACTAACTGATTTACCATAAGAGTCACAATTTCTTGAATATGTTTTTTCTCAAGCATATGGAATACGATAATTTCATCAATACGGTTTAAGAATTCTGGACGAAATGCCTTTTTCAGCTCATCCATTACTTTACCTTTCATATCCGAATAATCACGGCTTTCATCTTGTACGTTAAATCCAAGATGTTTGTTACGTTTTAACGCCTCAGCACCAACGTTAGACGTCATAATAACAATCGTATTACGGAAGTCAACTGTACGTCCTTTAGAATCAGTTAAACGACCATCTTCCAATACCTGTAGTAAAATATTAAATACATCGGGATGCGCCTTCTCTACTTCATCTAATAGGACAACTGAATACGGCTTACGACGAACCTTCTCTGTTAATTGTCCGCCTTCTTCATACCCAACATATCCTGGAGGAGAACCAACTAAGCGAGAAGTTGAATGTTTCTCCATATACTCAGACATATCAATGCGAATCATTGCATCCTCATCACCGAACATAGATTCTGCCAATGCTCTTGCTAATTCTGTTTTACCTACACCTGTTGGCCCTAAGAAAATAAATGAACCAATTGGACGTTTCGGATCTTTTAGTCCTGCTCTTGCACGACGAACAGCTTTCGCTACAGCCACTACCGCTTCATCCTGGCCGATGACACGATCATGAAGAATGGATTCTAAGTTTAATAATTTATCAGTCTCTGTTTGTGCAAGTTTAGAAACAGGGATACGTGTCCATGTAGAAACGACATTTGCAATATCTTCTACCGTAACCTCTGAATTTTCTTTTCCTTGTTGCTCTTTCCACTGACGCTTTGTATCTTCCAATTTCTCACGTAAGCGTTGTTCCATATCACGTAAGGAAGCAGCCTTTTCAAACTCTTGACTTTGTACAGCCGCATCTTTTTCTTTTCGAATTTCCTCAAGCTTCACTTCAAGCTCTTTTAAGTTTGGTGGTGTTGTATAAGAGCGTAAGCGAACCTTTGAAGCAGCTTCATCAATTAAATCAATTGCTTTATCCGGTAAGAAACGATCCGTAATATAACGATCAGAAAGTTTTACAGCTGCATCAATTGCATCATCTGTAATAGACACACGGTGATGCGCCTCATAACGATCGCGTAAACCTTTCAAGATTTGAGTTGATTCTTCTAGACTCGGCTCATCAACATGAATTGGCTGGAAACGTCTCTCTAAAGCTGCATCCTTTTCAATATATTTACGATACTCATCTAAAGTTGTCGCACCAATACATTGTAATTCTCCGCGTGCTAAAGATGGTTTTAAAATATTTGATGCATCGATTGCACCTTCTGCTCCACCTGCACCGATTAATGTATGAAGTTCATCAATAAATAGAATAATATTCCCTGCTTGACGTATTTCATCCATTACTTTCTTTAAACGATCTTCAAACTCACCACGATATTTCGTCCCAGCTACCACTGTTCCCATATCTAGTGTCATAACACGCTTATCTCTTAACGTTTCAGGAACTTCATTATTTACGATTTGCTGTGCTAACCCTTCAGCAATTGCTGTTTTACCTACACCAGGCTCTCCAATTAACACTGGATTGTTTTTTGTTCTACGGCTTAACACTTCAATTACACGTTGAATTTCTTTACTACGTCCAATAACAGGATCCAAACGATTCTCACGTGCAACAACTGTTAAGTCGCGTGCTAAACTGTCTAGTGTCGGTGTATTGGCATTTGTCGATGAACCACCTTGGTGACCTGAACTTGCTTCGTTACTTCCAAGAAGTTGTAATACTTGTTGTCTTGCTTTGTTGAGGCTTACGCCTAAATTATTTAAAACACGTGCCGCTACACCTTCACCTTCACGGATTAAGCCAAGTAAAATATGTTCTGTTCCAACGTAAGAATGTCCTAGCTTACGCGCTTCATCCATAGACAATTCAATAACTTTTTTAGCACGAGGTGTATAATGTACAGTTTGAGAAGCTTCTGTTCCACGTCCAATTAACGCTTCTACCTCTTTTTGCACTTTTTCCGGGCTCAATCCAAGAGCAATTAACGCTTTTGCTGCAATTCCTTCACCTTCGCGTACAAGCCCAAGTAAAATATGTTCTGTTCCAATATTATTATGCCCAATGCGAATTGCTTCCTCTTGAGATAAAGCTAATACTTTCTGTGCTCTTTCTGTAAATCTTCCAAACATCATAGAAATCGCCTCCTACTTGCGCTTAGTTTTTTTCAATACGTAATCGCTCACGGATTAAGGTTGCTCTTCGATAATCTCTTTCTTCTGGTCCTAAAGGTCCTCCTGCATATTGTTGTAAAATACCTGGTTGCGTAAGAACCATTAGCTCAGTCAAAATATTTCTCGATATACCTTTTATATATCCTAGATCAATACCAAGTCGTACATCCGATAAGCAAGTTGCCGCTTCTGCAGATTGAATTAAACGACTGTTTGCTAGTATACCGTAAGAACGATAAACCTTATCTTCAAGCTCAATACTCGAATTTTGTACAATTAATTCTCTGGCCAATTTTTCTTGTTGTATAATTTGCTGCATGACACTCTTTAAATCTGCAATAATATCTACTTCGGATTTCCCTAGCGTCATTTGATTTGATACTTGAAATATATTACCTAACGCTTCGCTACCTTCACCGTATATTCCTCTTACTACTAACCCTAATTTTTGAATTACTTGTATAATACGGCTAATTCTTTTTGTTAAAACCAGCCCTGGTAAATGAATCATTACAGAAGCTCTTAATCCTGTACCAACGTTAGTAGGACAACTCGTAATATATCCAAGTGATTCATCAAAAGCATATTCAACCTCTTTCTCAATCCAATTATCTATTTGATTAGCGCTTTGAAGCGCCTTTGATAACTGTAGCCCTGGAAATAGGCACTGAATCCTAATGTGGTCTTCCTCATTAAGCATCACACTAATGTGTTCGCTTTCTGATAACAGACATGCTCCATATTCGGTCCCTGCGAGATTTGGACTAATTAAATGCTTTTCGACTAAAACTCTCCTTTGAAGAGGCGTTAATTCATTCATTTTTAATAATCCAAACTTCCCAAAGGGCTCTACCGATTTATTTATAAATTTCTTTTTAAATAATTCTTGAACCTGTTGAGCTTCCTCTTCGTTTTGCATAGTAGAAAATTGATATTGCTTAAAATTACGAGCTAAACGAATTCGACTACTTAAAACAATATCAGAATCAGGGCCATCCCCCTTCATCCATGGACTAATCGCTTCATTCATAATTTTGTCCAGTGACATAGAACTACTCCCCCTCTCTATGCTCACTAAGCTGAGTTTCAAGCCCTCGAATTTCATCTCTTACCTCAGCAGCTTTCTCAAACTCCTCATTCTGTACATATTGTTTCAGAATAAGTTTTAGTTCATCTAATTCTTTCTTTAAGTGGATATTTCCTTCCATTCGTTCCGGAATTTTTCCACAATGTTCTGTATGTCCACCATGAAGTCGCTTTAACAATGGGTTTAAGTGTCCTTTAAATGTATCGTAACAAGAAGCACAACCAAAGCGTCCCACTTTTGTAAAATGTTCATA
Source organism: Bacillus sp. B1-WWTP-T-0.5-Post-4 (assembly GCF_009183795.1). Taxonomy (NCBI): domain Bacteria; kingdom Bacillati; phylum Bacillota; class Bacilli; order Caryophanales; family Bacillaceae; genus Bacillus; species Bacillus sp. B1-WWTP-T-0.5-Post-4. Next base: position 1,385 of record NZ_WEIJ01000016.1, on the reverse strand, counting down.
TGTCATCTTACAATCTGGACATCTTACTGTATTTGTATTTGAAAACCCGTTTTTTCCTTCTCCAAACATTGTTGATTCACCGTGTAATAAACCAGCAAATACATCATGAAATGAAAAGTTAGACTGTGATGATTGAAAGAAAGACGTATAGCCACTTTGCTCCGCACATTGCTCACAAAGATGAACTTCCGCCTTCTTCTCGTTGATTACTTTTGTATAATGTAAAGTTGCTGGTCTTATATTACAGTTTTGACAAGTCATCAATATCCCCACCTTTACAATAGGAACGATCTACCTCATGATACTTTTCATACATTACTAGATTGTCCTCTTTCCTTAATCCATTTAGATAAAAGTACATGCTCTTTTTCAAAACTTCTACAATATTTAACTGCCCTATCTTAATTATCATTCTTTTACAAAAGCTGTATTTATTTATATTTCAGTGTTCTTAACATTGCGCATAATATTCGAGCCCTAAGTTCATCTCGAGAAGGAATATCCATTGATAATACAGAACGATCTAGTACACTTAACATTAGTTTTGCTTCACGGCCTGTTATAATTCCCTCTTCTAATAAACGTATAATCATACTCTCTGCATTCCCTTGTGCAACGCTATGATCAATCATATGAAGCATTTGATCAATAATGTCTATATCATCATGCAGTTTGACTTTTATAATGCGAATGTAACCTCCACCACCACGTTTACTTTCTACTATAAATCCTCTTTCTAATGTAAAACGGGTATTGATTACATAATTGATTTGAGATGGTACGCACTCGAATCGATCCGCAATCTCATTTCTTTTGATTTCAATCACATTATTATTACTTAAGTCAATAACTTGCTTTAGATATTGCTCAATGATATCAGATATATTTCTCATTTATCCGCCACCTTTATTGACTTTGACTATCTTTGACTTTAATTATATACGTATTAATAAAATTTGCAACTCTTTTGCTTATTCACTATCCTAGCCACATTCCCCTGCATTTAATCAAAATAGTAATTATTTAAGCACATTTTTTTAATTACTATGGATTATAAAAGAAAACACGAAAAAACACGAGTCATTTGACTCGTGTTTAGTTGCTTGGCGACGTCCTACTCTCACAGGGACAAGGTCCCAACTACCATCGGCGCTAGAGAGCTTAACTTCCGTGTTCGGTATGGGAACGGGTGTGACCTCTCTGCCATCATCACCAAACTATTGAAGGTATATTCCTTCAAAACTAGATAACATTGCTTCATATTATATGGTTAAGTCCTCGATCTATTAGTATTCGTCAGCTCCACATGTCACCATGCTTCCACCTCGAACCTATCAACCTGATCATCTTTCAGGGATCTTACTAGCTTACGCTATGGGAAATCT
>NZ_WEIJ01000015.1:0-67087 GCF_009183795.1 Bacillus sp. B1-WWTP-T-0.5-Post-4 | reverse complement strand
TAAATATATCTACATTTTATGCAATTATACATAACTAAATAAAGGTAAAAAAGTATAAAAAGACCTATTATATTATTCTATAAGTATTTTTTCTAAAATAAAATTTCTTGGTTGAGCTAAAATAGTTATTTTTAACCGTATACACATTAATTTGTAATCATTACAATTACAGAAATGAAATTTACGGATAACTATATTTATATAATTTTTTTCGGTTCATATTTTTATTTAACAGTAAATTATCGATCGTAATCGACAAAATTTTTCTATTTACGCATTAAAAATTTAATGTTTTAATGAACAACATAACTGGTATGACCAGACAGAAAGGATAAGGTTACGCTAATAGGAATTATAGTGAAGTTGTAAGTAACATTATGTCGTTAATAATTTTATAAATAGTCAATTTATTTACAAGAGGTCAAGAATCAAATTTGTAATAAACCTGTTCTAAGTTTCTGCATAACAAAAGTGAAGTTATTCCGCAATAAAAGTATAAGCGATGTACAGTATAATTTCACCTTTTGTAGTCTAGTAAGGAGCTTGCTGATAAAACTAAGAGTAATATTATTAAATCTAAATTAAACAATGTTATGACAAGATTAACTGTAAGCATTGGTTTATTGATTCTCGCAGTTCTGTAAGTTAAACCGCAATTCTAGGGAAGAATTACTCATTTGCTATTCATAGGGTGCTTGATTCAAATATAGTTAATAAATTTTTGTTATTTATATTTGAAAAAATAAAGTATCGAAGTGAGAAGTAAGTAAAATCCTTACATCCTATTAGAAGTAAAAAATAACGATATTATCCTATCTGAAAGATTTCTCCTTCTTAACCAGTTTACAAAGAGAGAGGTCGTACAAGTTATATGAATTAAGTTATAAAAACAATGGTAAAGGAGTGTACGGAATGAAAACTAAAATAATTACAGGATTATTAGTCACATCCATTGTAACTGGAGGGAATATTCCTATCAATACTCTCGCAACACCAATCGTTCAAGCGGAAACTCAACAGGAAGGCATGGATATTTCCTCTTCATTACGAAAATTAGGTGCGCAATCTAAATTAATCCAAACGTATATTGATCAATCTTTAATGAGTCCTAATGTACAGTTAGAGGAAGTCACAGCTTTAAATACAAATCAATTCCTAATCAAACAAGATATGAAGGAATGGTCATCGGAACTCTATCCACAGTTAATTCTATTAAATTCAAAAAGCAAAGGATTTGTAACAAAATTTAATAGCTATTACCCGACATTAAAATCGTTTGTAGACAATAAAGAAGATAGAGAAGGGTTTTCGGATAGACTTGAAGTACTTCAAGAAATGGCTATGACGAATCAAGAAAATACGCAACGGCAAATCAATGAATTAACAGATCTTAAATTACAGCTTGATAAAAAATTAAAAGATTTTGATACCAATGTGGCAACTGCGCAAGGCATACTAAGTACAGATGGAACAGGAAAAATAGATCAGTTAAAAAATGAAATATTAAATACCAAAAAAGCAATTCAAAATGATTTACAGCAAATTGCATTAATACCAGGGGCTTTAAATGAACAGGGATTTGCTATATTCAAAGAAGTTTATAGTCTTTCAAAAGAAATTATTGAACCGGCTGCTCAAGCAGGGGTGGCAGCGTATAACAAAGGAAAAGAAATTAACAACTCTATTTTAGAAGCGGAGAAAAAAGCGGCGCAAGAAGCGACAGAACAAGGTAAAACTGCTCTAGAGATTGAATCAGCAAAAAAAGCAGCTCGTGAAGCAATTGAGAAAAGCAAACAAGGTGAAATAGCAGCCGCAGCCGCAGCAAAAACACAAGAGTATGACCTGATGAAGGTCATTGATACCGAAAAGATTAAGAAAACATTTGGCGTTTTTGCTGAAGTAAATAAATTAACAGCAGAACAGCGAGCATATTTAGATGATTTAGAGAAACAAAATCAAAAAATATATGATTTAACAACGAAATTATCAATAGCTGATTTACAAAAATCAATGCTTCTTCTTACACAAAATGATTTGCATACGTTTGCAAATCAAGTAGATGTAGAACTTGATCTACTAAAGCGTTATAAAGAAGATTTAAATCTAATAAAAAATAGCATTACAAAATTATCTACTAATGTTGATACAACTAACGAGCAGTCTCAAAAAGATACATTAAGACAATTAAAAAATGTAATAAGTTACCTTGAAGAGCAAGTATATAAATTTTGATATTACGTTTTTGGAAATCTATAAAGAGTATAAGCATTTAGCGAAAGAAGGAGAATAGTCATGAAAAAATTTCCATTCAAAGTACTAATTTTAGCTACATTAGCAACTGTTATAACTGCTACTACCGGTAACACTATTCATGCATTTGCACAAGAAACGACCGCTCAAGAACAAAAAGTAGGCAATTATGCATTAGGCCCCGAAGGACTGAAGAAAGCATTAGCTGAAACAGGGTCTCATATTCTAGTAATGGATTTATACGCAAAAACAATGATTAAGCAACCAAATGTAAATTTATCTAATATCGATTTAGGCTCAGAGGGGGGAGAGTTGCTCAAAAATATTCACCTTAATCAAGAGCTGTCACGAATCAATGCGAATTACTGGTTAGATACAGCGAAGCCACAGATTCAAAAAACTGCTCGTAATATTGTAAATTACGATGAACAATTTCAAAATTATTACGACACATTAGTAGAAACTGTACAAAAGAAAGATAAGGCAGGTCTAAAAGAGGGTATAAATGATTTAATTACTACAATCAATACAAATTCAAAAGAAGTTACAGATGTGATTAAGATGCTACAAGACTTCAAAGGGAAACTATATCAAAATTCTACAGATTTTAAAAATAATGTTGGTGGTCCAGATGGGAAAGGTGGATTAACTGCAATATTAGCAGGTCAACAGGCAACGATTCCACAACTTCAAGCTGAAATTGAGCAACTTCGTTCTACTCAGAAAAAACATTTTGATGATGTATTAGCATGGTCAATTGGTGGTGGATTGGGAGCAGCTATTTTAGTTATTGCAGCTATTGGAGGAGCGGTCGTTATTGTTGTAACTGGCGGTACAGCAACACCGGCTGTTGTTGGTGGACTCTCGGCTCTTGGTGCAGCTGGTATCGGTCTAGGAACTGCGGCTGGTGTCACAGCATCTAAGCATATGGACTCCTATAATGAAATTTCTAACAAAATCGGAGAATTAAGTATGAAAGCAGATCGTGCTAATCAAGCAGTTCTTTCGCTTACTAACGCGAAAGAAACATTGGCATATTTATATCAGACTGTAGATCAAGCGATATTGTCTCTAACAAATATTCAAAAGCAATGGAATACAATGGGCGCAAATTATACAGATTTACTGGATAATATCGATTCTATGCAAGACCACAAATTCTCTTTAATACCAGATGATTTAAAAGCAGCTAAAGAAAGTTGGAATGATATTCATAAAGATGCAGAATTCATTTCAAAAGATATTGCTTTTAAACAGGAGTAGAACTGAAATATAAAACCTAAATTGGAGGAAAATGAAATGATAAAAAAAATCCCTTATAAATTACTCGCTGTATCGACGCTATTAACTATTACAACTGCTAATGTAGTTTCACCAGTAACAACTTTTGCAAGTGAAATTGAACAAACGAACAATGGAGATACGGCTCTTTCTGCAAATGAAGCGAGAATGAAAGAGACCTTGCAAAAGGCTGGATTATTTGCAAAATCTATGAATGCCTATTCTTATATGTTAATTAAGAATCCTGATGTGAATTTTGAGGGAATTACCATTAATGGATATGTAGATTTACCTGGTAGAATCGTACAAGATCAAAAGAATGCAAGGTCACATGCTGTTACTTGGGATACGAAAGTAAAAAAACAGCTTTTAGATACATTGAATGGTATTGTTGAATACGATACAACATTTTACAATTATTATGAAACAATGGTAGAAGCGATTAATACAGGGGATGGAGAAACTTTAAAAGAAGGGATTACAGATTTGCGAGGTGAAATTCAACAAAATCAAAAGTATGCACAACAACTAATAGAAGAATTAACTAAATTAAGAGACTCTATTGGACATGATGTTAGAGCTTTTGGAAGTAATAAAGAGCTCTTGCAGTCAATTTTAAAAAATCAAGGTGCAGATGTTGATGCCGATCAAAAGCGTCTAGAAGAAGTATTAGGATCAGTAAACTATTATAAACAATTAGAATCTGATGGGTTTAATGTAATGAAGGGTGCTATTTTGGGTCTACCAATAATTGGCGGTATTATAGTCGGAGTAGCAAGGGATAATTTAGGTAAGTTAGAGCCTTTATTAGCAGAATTACGTCAGACCGTGGATTATAAAGTAACCTTAAATCGTGTAGTTGGAGTTGCTTACAGTAATATTAATGAAATGCACAAGGCGCTTGATGATGCTATTAACGCTCTTACTTATATGTCCACGCAGTGGCATGACTTAGATTCTCAATATTCGGGAGTACTTGGACATATTAAGACCGCATCTCAAAAAGCTGAACAAAATAGATTTAAATTCTTAAAGAATAATTTGGATGCGGCTAAAGACAGTTGGAAAACATTACGAACAGATGCTGTTACATTAAAAGAAGGAATAAAGGAATTAAAAGTGGAAACTGTTACTCCACAAAAATAGGGAAATATTAATTCTGCGTAAAGTGAACTAAAACATAGAAAGTCTATGATTACACTGTTAAACAGAAAAGTGATAATTAATAAATCCTTATATAACAGAAAGGCGGAGTCTCATTAAAGACTTCGCCTTTCAATTATATATAAGTATGATTCGAATAAAAAATAACCTTGTAGTTTAATTGCTTTTTTAAAATTTGCAACAGAATCGGTTAATTTGAAGCAGATTATATACATTTTCTTTAATACTTTATGATTTGAAGGCTGCTAAAGAAAGTTCAAACGATACTGATAAAAGATGTAGAACTCATTTTGAAAGACATCGCTTTTTAATAAGATTAGAACTTGAAACTATACCTTATATAGGAGGAATACGAAATGATGAAAAAAATCCCTAATAAACTACTCGCTGTATCAGCGTTTTTAACTATAACAACTACTTATGCAGTCATACCACTAGAAACTTTTGCGATTGAAATTGAACAAACGAACAATGAAAATATATCTCTTTCAGCAAATGAAGAACAGATGAAAAAAGCTTTGCAAGATGCTGGTTTATTTGCAAAAGCTATGAATGAATATTCTTATTTGCTAATTAATAATCCAGATGTGAGTTTTGAAGGAATAACTATTAATGGAAATGCAGATTTGCCTAGTAAAATTGTACAAGATCAAAAGAATGCAAGAGCACATGCTGTTACATGGAATACACAAGTAAAAAAACAGCTTTTAGATACATTGACAGGCATTATAGAATACGATACAAAATTTGAAAATTATTATGAAACATTAGTAGAGGCGATCAATACTGGAAATGGAGATACTTTAAAAAAAGGGATTACAGATTTACAGGGAGGAATTCAACAAAATCAAAAGTCTGCAAAAGCATTAATAGAAGAATTAATTCAATTAAAAAATGCTATTGGAGAAGATGTTAGAACATTTGGAAGTCATAAAGAGACATTGCAATCGATTTTAAAAAACCAAGGTGCTGATGTGGAGGCGGACCAAAAGCGTCTAGAGGACCTTTTAGGACAAGTAAAATATCAGAAAGACATAGAATCTAAGGGGTTAGACATGGTGAAAATCCCCTTTATTCCAACCTTGATTGCTGGTGGCATCATGATAGGTGATGCAAGAGGTAAGTTAGGTTGGCTAGAACCTGAATTAGCAAAATTGCGTCAGACTGTAGATTATAAAATAACATTGAATCGTGTAGTTGGAGTTGCATTTCATAATATTAGTGATATGCATAGTATGCTTGATAGTGCTATCACTGCTCTTACTTATATGTCTACGCAATGGGAGGATTTAGATTCTCAATATTCGGGTGTACTGGGACATATTGATAAAGCTGATCAAAAAGCTGATCAAAATAAATATAAATTCTTAACCCCTAGCTTGAATGCAGCGAAAAACAGTTGGAAAACATTAAAAACAGATGTTGTCACTTTGCAAGAAGGGATAAAAATTGCAGAGAAAAAAGAACAGGATTTTTTGAATCAGCTTCGTCCATCAAACGTTTTCTACTTTTATAAAAAAATTCATAACGCATACACTTTTGAAATAAAGACTGGAACAAATGCGCCAAATGCGTCTTATAAAGTTATGAATTTAACGAAAAACACTGTTCATAATATGTGGAGTGGAGGGGCTAATACTAACATGTGGGCTGATTGGCTTTCATTCAATCCAAATGATGAATTTGCGGTAGTAGCAGTAGTGGATGGTAAAGAATATGTTGTGTATAAAGACAAAGTACAAAATATAATGAACTGAATCTGAAAGTAACGAAGTAATTGGAGCTGGAGAATAAACTAGACACCAAGTTAATCGAAAAATCTCCTTATATCCTAGAATATTTTGCTCAAGAAAAAGAATTTGTTCAGCGAAAAAAGTAAATATTGAATCAAGGAGTTAGTTGTATTATGTGTATGGTTTTACCGAAAGGTTTCAAGTACATTACCCATACAATTATGTAGTTATCCTGAAGCATCTACAGGTGTTCTTATCGACCTTGAAGAACTACTTAGCTTCCTAAGTGGAGTGATTTTATGCAAAATTAAGTGAACGTTTTTGTACATAGATTAGTTGACATTCATATAGATTTTTTCCATTTTCAAAGATAGTTTTGTTTTTTATGTTATTTTTCAAAAATTACTGCTGAAATTTCTATATTCATGACTCAGTATATAATCATTGTTTGATGAAATGACATACCACGTCCCTTAGAGTTTCATACGTATTACGATAACTTAAAGAAAAAAGATAATAGTAGTCAACGGTTACTATTATCTTTTTTGAACTATTTTTCATTAAAATATCTCATCTGCTGTGTTCCTTATTTACTTTTCCAGATTTTATCCTAGTTTAAAATTTATGCATTTGAACTGTTTATACAATTTGTAGGATTTTTAGCTTTTTTGTCGAATACACTTAATGCAAGGAGGGACATTACATGATTATTAAAGATTATTTCATCAACCTTTCTATTTTTTCTTTATTAGTTAGCGCAGCAATATTTATTCAAGTGTTTACAATTAATTCTAGTCGATATTTCGAAAAGCTCTATGGAGGGATTATTGCAGTTACGTTAATGTTCTTTTCTTTTCCATACATGGGATTTTCCTACGATCTTCGAGTTGTTCCTCTTATTCTATCTTTTATTTACTTTGGTCGTATTGCTGGTTGGATTACGCTAATTAGCATAATATTAATGCGTATCTTTTACACTGGAGGGTATTGGGAACCTCCTGTGATTGCTTATTTAGGTATGGGGATTCTATTTTCTACTTTTAAAACTTATTTTAAAAAACTACATCCTTTTAAAAGTGCATCGTTATATTTTTCTGTTTTTATTGGAATAAAGTGGTTAGTTGGCGTATTATTTAATACTACATTACTTTACACAGGAGGCCTATTATATATAGCGTTAGGACTTTTAATTGGGCTATTTCTTATGGAAGCCTACCAGAGATTGTATTATTTAACACAGGACTTATCTAAAATGAATCGAGAATTAAAAAAATCGAAGCAAGAACTTGCAGATACCGTACATGAGCTTCAAGGAGGAATTTTTAAATTTAAAAAAGTGGATAAGCACTTTATACACACTTTATGTGATGGACAGTTTTATTATCAAAACGGATTTTATTCTGAACAGGTGGTAGGAAAAAGCTTACGTACTATTGATGCTTCTATTGTTCCTCCACATTTAGTTCCACAATTGATGAAGTACTATCTTCAGGCATGGGAAGGAAAAGAAATTATATTTGAATTACCTTGGCCAAATGATAAAACTATTATTCTTATTGCGCTTAGGCCGATTAAACGAAATGGACAAGTTATTGAAGTTGTTGGTTCTACAGTTGATATAACCGAAAGGAAAAAGGTAGAATCAGAATTAAGCGCTACCAAAGAATTATTGGAATCATTTATAAAGCACAATCTAGATGCTATTACCATTTCTGATCGAGAAGGGCATATTTTACAAGCCAATAAAGCTTATGAAAAGATATTTGGGTGGTCATCACAAGAAATCATAGGTAAGAGATTACCTTGTGTACCAGATTTTTTAATGGAAGAATCACTTGAAAATATTCAGAAAATTCTAACAGGAGAATCGGTGGTTACTAGATTAGAAACTGTTAGACAACGGAGCGATGGGAGTCTTCTTGATATCAGTCTGACAGTTTCTCCTATACTAGATGTAAGAGGAAATGTGATAGCTTTATCAGCAATATGTAGAGACATCTCTGAAAGAAAACAAGCAGAAAGAGAACGGCATCGATTACACCAGCAATTAAGAGATAGTGAAATGAAGTACCGTGCACTAATCGAACAAGCAACTGATGCGGTATATGTAGTAGAGCTGAATGAAGATAATGCTCCAAGTCGATTTATTGAGGTAAACCCTGTTGGGTGTAGAAGATTTGGATATAGTAGAGAAGAGTTGCTTTCATTATCATTTTCAAATATAGTACCACAAGATTCTCAAATAATCGTAAGGTTATTAGAAAAAATTAAAAAAGGACAAACTTCCTTCACTTTGCAAGATGAATATGTTTTTCCAACAGGAAAAGTAATAACAACTGAGTTTAGTGTTCGTGTTTTTAACTTAAATGATAAAAAAGTTTTTCTAAGTATTTCTCGTGATATCACTGAACGGCTAAAAACAGAAGAATTATTACGAAAATCTGAAAAACTTGCTGTTGTAGGACAATTAGCGACTGTAATGGCTCATGAGATTAATAATCCATTAACTGCAATGAAAGGGTTCATACAATTACTAAAATCAACGGAAAATGAGAATAATCAGGGTTATATTAATATAGTATCATCAGAGATTGAGCGTATAGAGAGCATAACAACTGAATTTATGGCGGTAGCCAAACCACAAGTAGTAAAAATGCAACCTAATAACATTAGTGTGCTAATGGATCAAGTTTTAATGCTACTACACCCTCAAGCAATGATGCATAATATAAAATTTAGAATCGATCTTAACCCTGGTATTCCATTGATTTCATGTGAAGGAAATCAATTAAAACAAGTATTTGTTAATATATTAAAAAATGCAATTGAATCTATGCCGATGGGAGGGGAAATTCTGATTCAAATAAATATACTTGATAATAATCAAGTAAGCATTCGTTTTATCGATCAAGGGTGTGGGATTCCAAAAGAACGTATACCATACCTCGGAGAACCTTTTTATAGTATTAAAGAAGAGGGGATTGGCTTAGGATTAATGATCTGTTATAAAATCATTGAAACACATCAGGGAAAGATATTTATTAAGAGTGAAATGAATAAGGGGACTACAGTTGAAGTCACTCTCCCTATTTGTACACTTCAAAATTAAGATATTCTCTTACTGAAATTTTTTAAGAAACCATACAGAATGTAATGCCAATGTTACTTAATGAAATAATAAAGAGAAGAACACTGGTAAATGTACCCTATAGAATAGACACTTGAAAAAGCCTGTTATAAAAACATCCTTTCTTTAGAACCAAAAGAAAGGATGTTTTTAATATTGTAATTTTTCTTGGAGACATTTCAAATTTTTACTTGTAATACATTTTTTAACTAATTTTGGTTAAGTTAGTTAAAAAGGTATTATTTTTAATGAGCATATTGACATATAAATATCCCTCATTTTTAAAATAGAAATTTCTAAAAACTATATATAGGTTCTTTTTGAAAGGAAGGGTATTATCAATTGAAACCACATGAAAAAGTACCTGTTCACTCTATAAAATCTTTGCAGGAATTAATGCAATTACTAAAAAAATCTAAAGATTTTATAACGTTGGAGATCGCTTCAAACAAATCCTCTATAGTCATTTCATATTTTAGAACCTTAATCGATGTAAGTATATTTCATGAAGAGGTTTTAACTTATATAAAAGAGAAGAGCTTCGATTCATTACAAGATATTCGGTCTGTCTTACCCTTTGAAAATTCAAAAATAACAAATCAAATGGAAGATATTCAGGATAGTATTTTAAACGGCTATATACTTATTCAGTTCGATACAGATAAATTAAATGGCTTGTTAATCAATGTGGCAAAGAAAGAAAAAAGAGATATTACAAAAGCTGAAATTGAATACAATATCGTGGGTCCACAAATCGCGTTTGTTGAAGATTTAGATGTAAACTTAAATTTAGTACGTAGAAAGCTTCCAACACCTTATTTACAAGTGAAGGAATTGAAAGTAGGCTCTCTATCTAACACAACCGTTGCGATTGTATATATTGAGGGAATTGTAAATGATCAAAATCTACAAGAAATTATAAAAAGGGTGAGTCTAATAAAAACAGACCACGTTTTGGATAGCACGTATTTGATGCAGTTAATTGCAGACAACCCGAATTCTATATTTCCTCAATTTTTGAATACAGAACGACCAGACCGTGTAGCAGCTGTATTGGCAGAAGGGAAAATTGCACTTTTTGTAGATGGCTCACCTTATGCAATCACTCTTCCAACAACATTAATTGACTTTTTTTCTACGACAGAAGATTACACCATGCCTTGGATTATTGCCTCTTTTTTTCGTCTATTAAGGCTTTTTGCTTTTATGTTTTCTGTCTTAACGACTCCATTATATGTTGCAATCTTAACATATCATTACGAGCTTATTCCAAAAGAACTTCTTGAAACGTTAATCATATCGAGAAGTAAAGTACCTTTTCCTCCATTAATTGAAGCGCTTTTTTTAGAAATAACGATTGAATTACTGAGAGAAGCGGGGGCACGTTTACCAACTAAAGTGGGTCTAACTGTCGGTATAGTAGGTGGTATTGTAATTGGACAGGCATCTGTAGAGGCAAGCCTTACAAGTAATGTACTTATTATTATTGTTGCACTTTCAGCGCTTAGCTCATTTACAGCACCAATATATCGAATTGGTAATACAATTCGAGTAATTCGTTTTCCTTTTATAATATCTGCACACCTGTTGGGTTTATTAGGAATTGTTTTAACAAGCTCTTTGCTTTTAGCACGTTTATTACGTACAGAATCATTAAGACGTCCTTATTTGTTTCCTTTTTATCCTACACGCCCTACAGATTGGAAAGACAGCATTATCCGTTTGCCGATCTCAGCGATGTTTCGACGTCCTATTTTTTCAAGATCTAAACAGCGTTTTCGTTTTAATCCAGAAGAGGTAGAGAAAAATAAAATTAAATCACGAAATGATTTTGATGATTGAAATTAACAGGGAGGAGCATTATGAAACAGATCCCAATTGAGTATCAAGTCTCTCCATATATGGTGTTTTTTTTAATTATTACTATACAGATGGGGGTTGGTATGCTTGGTTTTGAAAGGATTAGTGCAAAATTAGTTGGAAATGATGCGTGGATTAGCACGCTGCTTTTTGGAATATCTGTTAATCTTATGATTTGGATTATATATCAGATTTTAAATCAGGGTAATGGAGATATCATTGCAATCAATCAAGACGTACTTGGAAAATGGATTGGTGGATTGTTCAACTTCATTTTTTTATCCTATATTGTATTGTTAGGTGCAACAACACTACATACTTATATCGAAGTAGTACATGTTTGGATGTTTCCTTCCATTTCATCTTGGATTATAGCAGGGGCTTTTTTGGGTCTATGTTATTACATTGTGACTGGAGGATTTCGTGTAGTTGCCGGAATTGGCTTCTTTGGAATCGTTATCCCAAGCGTTCTAATCTTCACATTTTTTTATCCTTTGCAGTATGCAGATTTTCAGAATTTATTTCCAATTGCACAGCATTCATTCCTAGAAATCATGAAAGGAATGAAAGGAAATATGTTTAGTTTTTTTGGATTTGAAATGTTATTGTTGTACTACCCATTTATTAAAAAGGCAAGAACCTCTCAAAAATATGCGCACTATGCAAATTTAGTAACGACTATTGTCTACACATACCTTATGATTTTAACTCTTGCGTTTTTTAGTGAAAAACAACTAGCGAGCGCGATATGGGCATATTTAAGCATGATTAAAATTATACAATTTCCCTTTATAGAGCGGTTTGAATACATTATTGTTTCTGTTTGGGCTTTTTTTATATTACCTAACGTTTCCTTTACATTATGGGGAGTAAGTCGTGGTATAAAAGAGGCACTGGGAATAAAGCAAAAATATGTTTTGCCAGTTATCATCCTGTTCATCTTTGTTTTATCATTTTTCTTGAATAACCGTAATAAAATTAACTTATTAAATACTTGGACAGGTCAAATTGGCTTTGTATATATATATGTATACCTACCTATATTATGGCTAATTCAAACCGCCAAAATAAAGTTAAGGAGATAAACATGAAGCGATGGATACTTTTCCTTATAGTAAGTGTCTTCTTAATAGGTTGTGCTAAAACGAAAATTGTGGATGACATTGACTTAGTTCAAGTTGCGGCATATGATACCGAAGCAAAAGGTAAGCTAAAAGGAACCTTTGCGATTTCAGCTTATAAAGGAGGCGGGGAAGGTGAAACGAAAATCTATTCAGCATCAGGCCAGACTGGTAGAGAAGTTCTTGCAAGAGCATCCGAAAAATCTTCTGGACCTCTAGAGTTGGGGCAATTGCGTGTTATTATATTTAATGAAAAAATAATTGAAAAGGGAATGCAGGAAATTTTAGAGACTTTGAATCGAAATCCTAGTGTAGGAAATGCAATTTATTTAGCAATTACAAATGTAAAAGGGGAATCATTATTAAAGGGGAACTATTCTAAAGAAAAAGAAATTGCTTCCTATCTATCCTCTTTACTGGAGCAAAATATGGACAATGGAACGCAACCAAAAACAAATTTTTTTATGTTTTTAAACCAACTTAATGATGATGCGAGAGATTCATATTTACCGATGATATCTAAAAAAGGTAACGTGTTGGAGTTAGATGGAATAGCACTTTTTAAAAGATGTAAAATGGTTGATAAAGTGAATCCTAAAGATTTATTTGTATTTAAATTGTTGACAGATAATTTTAAACAAGGTACATACCAATTCAAGCTACCTGGTTCTTCAAATACGTACGCCACGATAGAGAATATAAAGGCTAGAACAAAATATAAGATGGAAGGGAATAGTAAGCATCCATTCGTAAATGCTCATATTCAAGTTAAAGCTGAAATTCAAGAATTTACAAAAACAAAAAATCTAGATAATCCTAAAGAAATAAAAAAATTAGAAAAAATTATGGGAAAAGAAATAGAAAAAAAAGCAACTACATTGATAAAGAGATTTATTAAAAAAGACACAGATCCTATAGGACTTAGAAAGCTTGGTAGAACTCACGTAAGAAAATGGAACAGTCAAGAATGGGAAGAATCCTATAAACATTTACGTTTTCGTGTAACAGCTGATGTAAAAGTAACCCAATCTGGTGTTACAGAATAAATCAAATAAGATATGGTAAATTTCAACAAAAAAATATAGTCTCGCAGGAGATTAGGGAGAAGAGAAACGATTAACAAAGAATTTCATAAACATTAAGATGCTTTGTTAATCGTTTTTATACCTGTAGCTTTATCACTTATAGTAATCATAATTATAATAAAAGAACACCGAAACAAATTTCCGATACCACATAATTATAAGAGGACAATAAAGCATCAAGATATAATGTATGCTTTGTCTGGAAAAAAGAATTTAAGTACTTCAAGGTTAAACACTTAACTTTAAAATAGTAAATTCGTTGCTTGTAGCACTTCAACTAGACTGTGCCCCGAAAGTTAGAAAGGTCGGTTTATTAAGTAGCCTCTAGGGAATGAGCCTAGTACAATACTGGATTCATTTCCTTTTATTTTTCCTTGATTCTTTCATGATTATAGTACTTTATATACTTTGCTAATTCTTGTTTGAATTCTGTTATACTTTCAAATTCTTTCGATACAGAAATAGACATACAAAAACGCCATTCTTTCTTATAAATTTACAGAAAGAATGGCGTATTCTTCAAAAGTGAGTTCCTTTATTGAAAAGCTTTAGTTCTATATGACAGATAAAAGGGCAAGCAACGCTAAAATAGCGAGAAATCCTTGTTTCATGATAATTGATTTATTGGATGTGAAACCTCCGAAAATAGCTGCTATCACTACACAAATGATGAAAAATAATTGAATCATATAACCAATGGGATTGTTTCCAAGTATAAGTCCCAGAATGAGGCCAGTTGCTAAGAATTCATTATATAAACCGTTTGCAAATTAATTGTCTAAGTATTTCTAAGTTTAAAGAGTACAGTGTCTTCGTTTTTTATTGAATCAACTTTTACATGTTGGTTCAATATTTTCTATTCTCTTGGAACTTAGTTCTCGTTTACTTCTCACAAAAGCAATAAAATCTATTATCTCTTCTGTTGACAGTGCTTCTCCATCTATTAAAAGTGTTGGATCTGGATCGTTTAGGAGTCTTGTAATATCAATTACATCTTTGTTTTGATGTGAATGTTCAATTCGACCTAATATATAATCTACAGATGTATCAAATAAATCGGCTATTTTTGATAAAGATTGTAATGAAGGTAATCTATAACCATTTTCATACCCGGCATAGGTGCTTTTCGCAATCCCAAGTCGATCTGCTGTCTCTTGTAAGGACCATTTTTGATTTTTTCTTAATTTAGATAAACGTTCCAGCATTCGTCTCATACCCCATCTAATTTTATTAAATTAATTATAACATAGAAAAAGAATCAAGAATAGAAAAAAAGTACGCGTATTGAATACAAAATCTTGATTAATTCAAATTAAGTTCTATAATGATAAATATAAATACGCATTACGCGAACGATATATCGTTGTTTATTTTATGGAGGGGTTGTGTATGAAGAAAATTTTATTACTTGCAACTGGTGGGACAATTGCATCTGTGGAGGGGAATGAGGGGCTTGTTCCAGGATTGTCCGCTGAGGAATTATTGAATTATTTTTCGAAGTCTTCTCGAAACTTAGAAATAGATTGCAAAATCTTAATGAATATTGATAGTACCAATATGCAACCTGAGCACTGGAAAGAAATAGCTAATGCTGTTTTTAATCACTATGATGACTATGACGGGTTTGTGATTACACATGGAACGGATACGTTAGCTTATACATCTTCTGCGTTATCTTATATGCTGCAAGGTTTAAGAAAACCAGTTGTTTTAACAGGTTCACAAGTACCTATTAGTTTTAAAAAGACAGACGCAAAGAAAAATGTAGCTGATGCTCTTAGGTTTGCCTGTGAGGATGTTGGCGGTGTGTTTATTGTTTTTGATAGTAGGGTGATTATTGGGACGAGAGCAGTTAAAATGCGAACAAAAAGTTATGATGCATTTGAAAGTGTGAATTATCCATATGTTGCTGAGGTAAATGAAGATGAAGTGAAATATCATTGGAAGCCAACTTCCTCACATAGTGAACTTTCAATAAATACTAATTTATGTACGGATGTTTTTCTTATGAAATTGTATCCAGGTACAAAGCCTGAGGTATTTGATTGTTTAAAAGATTTGTATAAAGGGATTATTATTGAAAGTTTTGGAAACGGTGGATTACCTTTTGAAGGAAGGAACTTGCTTTCGAAAATTCAAGAGTTGACTGAAATGGGGATTGCTGTAGTGATTACTACTCAATGCCTGGAAGAAGGAGAAGACATACTTCTCTATGAAGTAGGACGGAAAGTGGCGCAACATCAAGTAATATTGTCTGGAGATATGAATACGGAAGCCATCATAGCAAAATTGATGTGGGCGCTTGGGAAAACTAATAAATTAGAAGAGATTAAAAAAATTATTGAAGAGCCTTTAGCCTACGATTTAACAATAAAATCTGATAAGGATTGGTAATGACTTCATATGATTTATTTAGGTTTTACATTTAATATGGGGGAGAAATTAAAATGGCAATGACAAACAAGAACGTGCGAGTGGAGAATGATTTTTTGGGAGGAAAGGAATTACCTATTGAGGCATATTACGGAATTCAGACTTTACGCGCTGTTGAAAATTTCCCGATTACAGGGTATAAAATTCATGAAAGTTTAATTAGAGCGTTCGCAATTGTAAAAAAAGCAGCAGCGCTTGCGAATACAGATGTAGGAAGATTGGAATTGAACAAGGGCGGCGCGATCGCAGAAGCTGCTCAAGAAATTCTTGATGGAAAATGGCATGATCATTTCATCGTAGATCCAATCCAAGGCGGAGCGGGTACTTCAATGAACATGAATGCAAATGAAGTCATTGCCAATCGTGCGCTTGAATTATTAGGGATGGAAAAGGGAGACTATCATTATATTAGTCCAAATAGTCATGTAAACATGGCGCAATCAACAAACGATGCATTCCCAACGGCGATTCATATCGCAACGTTAAATGCATTAGAAGGCTTATTACAAACGATGGGTTATATGCATGATGTATTTGAATTAAAAGCAGAACAGTTTGACCATGTTATTAAAATGGGTCGTACACATTTACAAGATGCGGTGCCAATCCGTCTTGGACAAGAATTTAAAGCATACTCTCGCGTACTTGAACGTGATATGAAACGAATTCAACAATCGCGTCAACATTTATATGAAGTAAATATGGGGGCAACTGCAGTTGGTACAGGCTTAAATGCAGATCCAGAATACATTGAAGCAGTTGTAAAACATTTAGCTGCAATCAGTAAATTACCGCTTGTTGGTGCAGAAGATTTAGTAGATGCGACGCAAAATACGGATGCTTATACTGAAGTATCTGCAGCACTGAAAGTATGTATGATGAATATGTCTAAAATTGCGAATGACCTTCGCTTAATGGCATCAGGTCCACGTGTTGGTTTAGCAGAAATTATGTTACCAGCTCGTCAACCAGGTTCATCTATTATGCCAGGGAAAGTAAACCCTGTTATGCCAGAAGTTATTAATCAAATTGCGTTCCAAGTAATAGGTAATGATCATACAATTTGCCTTGCTTCAGAAGCAGGACAATTAGAATTAAACGTGATGGAACCAGTACTTGTTTTCAACTTACTGCAATCGATTAGCATTATGAATAATGGTTTCCGTGCCTTTACAGATAATTGCTTAAAAGGAATTGAAGCGAATGAAGATCGCTTAAAAGAGTATGTTGAGAAAAGTGTAGGAATTATTACAGCCGTGAACCCTCATATCGGTTATGAAGCAGCAGCTCGCGTTGCGAAAGAAGCAATCGCGACAGGGCAATCTGTTCGAGAACTTTGTGTGAAAAATGGTGTATTGTCACAAGAGGACTTAGAGTTAATTCTAGATCCATTCGAAATGACACACCCAGGGATTGCAGGAGCAACTCTTTTAAAGAAAAATTAAAAGAAGAGGGGGGACAAGTCCCTCCTCTTTGTTTACAATATAGGGATTTTATATGTGAATAGAGGTAGGGAGATTATAAGTAAGTAACAGTGGCGTTTAATAGTTCATAGAAACAAAATTAAGAGGAGCAGCAATATAATCAACATCACTTTTAAATAAAGAGGATTTATTAAAACATCTTATCATGTTAACAACAAGTTTACATGAATCTTTATAAATAACTATGACCAACCATGAATCAATAGTTGGCCATAATGATCTTAAAGATCCATATCTTTTAATCCGGGACTATGCTCATTTGGCATTTCAGGAAGTTCTGGTACAGGAAAACCTTTTGGCGGGTCCGTTACTGCTAATGTTCCTTTGTTTCTACTTGGTGATTCACCTTGGAATATTTCTCCCATTCTTGTTGGATCTAAGCTAAAATTAAATTGTGCGTTATGGAATCCCATGTCTACATACTTTCTGCACTCTGGGTATTTATTAATATCATAGTTCGGCACAGGGAAGAGTTTCCCCCATTCAACACCCAATGTCTCTAAAGCCTTTGCGAAAGCATTTTGATGTGCATTATCACGTACAATTAAAAATGCAAGTGTTTCTCTAAAAGTTTGATTGGAACACATTTCATAAATTCTAGTTTTTTGAAGTACACCTGTAGATTCAAGTACTACGTTATCTAATAAATCGCTAATTAAATTCCCATGGCTATATACCCAAGATCCATTCCATGGGTTGCCAGCTGCATCAACGGGCAATGAACTTTGAGCACCTACAATAAAGTGATGAGGATTGGCATGTTTAACCGCTTCATCAAGTGGTGCTGTGTCAACACCTGCATTTCCTGGTGTAGGTTCACCAGATCCAGTTAATAGTTGATTAATTGTATGTTGTACAAGTTCTACATGGCTTATTTCTTCTAAAAAAACACCTCGAAGTAAATCACGATATTGCTTCTCTTTCCCTCTAAAATTTGAGCTTTGGAAGAAGTATTGCATCATTGTACGCATTTCGCCATAATGCCCACCTAATATTTCTTGTAAAACTTTTGCGGCAGCTGGATCTGGCTTGTCTGGCTTGATAATATTAATCAGTTCTTCTTTATAATAAAACATGAAGTACACCTCTTTTAAGTTAGTTAACATTGTTATCGTGTCCGCTATTTGGTTACTTAATACTTTAATTCATGTTTTTACCAATTATTTATTACCTCAAAATGCAAAGTTTTTGAAAATAACTATTTTAGATGTGAGATGAAAATAGGGGATAGATACTTAGCATTTAATAAAAAAAGATAAGATTACGAAATGTAATCTTATCTTTTCATTAAGAATAATGAATTGTAGCTTCAAGGCTTCAGAATGACTTTTATACAATCATCTTCACGATTATTAAAAATTTGATAACCGTAGCTCGCTTCTTCAAGGGGGATTTTGTGTGTAATAATCTCTTTTGGATCAAATTCTTTATTTGTTATTTTTTCAAATAGTTCCGGCATAAAATGAATGACAGGTGCTTGTCCCATTTTAAGATTAATATTTCTAACCCAAAATGCCCCGAGTGGAAATGCATTATAATTGCCACCATAAACGCCAGTCATTTGAACCGTTCCATATTTCCTTACGGCTTTCGTAGCGATTTGAATAGGGCCGAGAGTTCCGCCTTGTAGTTTCAATTTTTGTTCCAGAAATTCTAGAGGCGATTTTTTTCCATCCATTCCCACGCAATCAATGACTACATCGGCACCGCCATGTGTAATTTCCTTTAAATGTTCTCCCATATCTGGAAATTTTGTAAACTCAAATACCTCAACATTGTTAATCTTTTTTGCATAATTCATCCGATAATCTAAGTAATCCACTGCAATTACACGTTTAGCACCTTGCATCCAAGCGAATTTTTGTGTCATTAATCCAACAGGTCCACAACCAAGGACGATAACAGTATCACCTGGCTTAACGCCTGCGTTTATTACACTCCAATAGGCTGTTGGTAAAACATCTGATAGAAATAGTAGGGATTCATCTTCAAGTTCGCATGATTTCGGTATAACAAATGGAGTAAAATTACCAAATGGAACTTTTAAATATTCTGCTTGTCCTCCTGGATGATTACCAAATTTCTCTGTGTAACCAAAGTATCCACCAGAATCGTAATGAGGGTTTGAGTTATCACATTGACTTTCCATTTCATGTTGGCAATAGAAACAATGTCCACAAGAAACGTTGAAGGGGATGACAACACGATCGCCTTTTTTCACTTTAGTGACATCTGGCCCGACTTCTTCAACGATTCCCATTGGTTCATGGCCGATAATGTATCCTTGAGGTAAGGGCATGTTGCCTTGATATAGATGTAAATCAGAACCGCAAATAGCGGTTGAAGTAATTTTTACAATAATATCATCTTTTTTCTCTAATTTTGCATCATCCACTTGTTTAACCTGTACTTGGTTTGGTCCTTGATAGGTTACAGCTTTCATCTCATATCTCCTTTTGAATTATGTCTCAAAACATAATTTTATTTAATCTCTTGGTGAAATAGAAATCCTTCTTTTATTTACTGAAGGGAATTAGAAAGTATACATAGTGTTGTTATGAAAGTATGTTATATCAGTTATTCTTTCTTATATGTTTTGCCCTACTTTAAGAAAAAAATCAATTTTTATTCATAATCTAATTTCCATAAAAAGGATAATTATTATTTCATAATTTGTAGCATATTAAAAACATCGGAGGTGAAACAATATGGGAAAAAATAATAGTGGAAGTCGTAATGAAGTATTAGTTCGAGGCGCTGAACAAGCTCTTGATCAAATGAAATATGAAATTGCACAAGAGTTTGGTGTACAACTTGGTGCAGATACAACAGCTCGTTCAAACGGATCTGTTGGTGGTGAAATTACAAAACGTTTAGTAGCAATGGCAGAACAACAACTTGGTGGTAGAGCTAACCGCTAAGTAAATTAGCTTAAAATATAGCAAATATGTAAATCAATTTCTTTTGTGTATTCATAAAAATAAAAAACCTTATATTAAACAGATTCTCACTCAAAGATTATTGATAATCTTCTTTCATAATCTTTGAGTATTTAATTTGTAAACTACTTTCCTAAACAATAAACACGCAGTGTTGGAAAGGTGTTTTCCATGCATAGTAGAAAATCTTTTGCAGGAAAAAGCATACTTAAAAATTTGATTTCAATATTGAAATCAATATTTATTATGATATTTTCGAAAGGTAGGAATTTAAAAATGGGTATATTAAGTGGAAATCCTCAAAATGAACCTTTACATTACGGAGAAGTATTTGACATTTGGAGTTATCTTCTTGCTGCACAGGGTGCAATTGCAAGCCATCAAGTGTTTATGAATCACACAGGTGATGAAGATTTGAAGAAGTTTTTAGAAGGCTTAATTGAAAATGATATGAATTCGGAAATAGAAGAATTAAAAGCTCTTTTAAAGATTAATGGGGTCGCTTTACCGCCAGCGCCTCCAGAACGTCCAGTTGCATCTATTGAAGACATTCCTCCGGGAGCGCGTATTAATGATGTTGAAATTGCTGCAGCTGTTTCTACAGGATTAGCAGCTGGACTTGTGACATGTAGTCAAGTAATGGGAAAATGTCTTCGAGAAGATGTAGGTATGCTATTCGGACAATTTCATATGAAAAAAGCGCAGGCAGGTGTAACTCTGCTACGTTTAAGTAAGAAAAAGGGATGGGTAGTTCCACCTCCATTACATGTAAGAAATTCTGACCAAGCATAATAAACAAAAATAAAAAAGTGGCGTTGGCCACTTTTTTATTTTTTAGGTGTATCCTCAAGCTTGGACTTATTTATTGTGGAAGAATCCATATATTCATCTGATATCTCCATAGCGTATTTATCATGGTGAATATGATTATGTTCTCTTAATTCATTGTCATTACGCAGTACTAACTTCTGCATATAAATATGGAAGAAAACTTCTATTCCGCCAATAATTAAAGCAGCTAAAAATGAAGAAAATCCAATATTACGAGTAGCATCTAAATTAGTAAACAAGGATGTTAATAACCAAATTCCGAAGAAGCTTAAACCGAAATCTGCCATTGTAGCAATCGCATTTCCGTATTTAGGTAAAATGAAGAGATCTCCGATTAAATAGGCAGTTCCCGTAAGGAAAAGAGAAATTAATAATACTCTAGGAATTGAAATACCTTGGAAAATACCGAGTATGACTAATAATACCGCAGTTACGGCTGTATATTTAATTAATAAAGCAACAATATGTTTCATCTTTTTTCCTCCACTATTTAAAAGTATATTGAATAAAACATTCCATATAAAACGGGTTATGCTTTTATATAGCGTAACCCGTTTTATATTGTAATGGAGGTCTATTTATGATATCCCATGGCACGTATGTTATATTTCGTTCTCCTATACACTATTATTTTGGGCTTAAAGAGCATCAATTATACCTTTGAATTCGTGGTCGTAATTACCAATTAATTAACTATATATTTTATCATGTAATTTAACATATTAAAGAAAGAAAGAAAGAAGGAGGTGAATTAACATGTCAAACAATAACAGTGGAAGCAGCAACCAATTATTAGTACGTGGCGCTGAACAAGCTCTTGATCAAATGAAATATGAAATTGCTCAAGAATTTGGAGTGCAACTTGGTGCAGATGCAACAGCTCGTGCAAACGGATCTGTTGGTGGTGAAATTACAAAACGTCTTGTATCATTAGCTGAGCAACAACTTGGCGGTGGCGTTACTCGTTAATTTTATATACGAAATGGATATAGAGGAGAGGCATGCTGTCTCTCCTTTCTCATACATTTTTTTAGTAAATAAGCTTAGTAGCGTTAGAATTTTTTTAGATTTACAACTATAACTCGAATTTATTTGTTTAAATTTTATACTCTCGAGGTTTTAAATACATAATTAATTTTTGTGAAATAAAAGATAAGAGGTTATATTTGATGCGAAAGGGGCAGAAAAAATGAAATATGAAGCGTTATTTACAGTTGAGATTTCTGTAGGAAGTGAAAGAGTAGCAAACCATAAAATAAAGGCTCATGATGTCGTTGATGTTGTTGAAAAGCTTGCTGAGAAGTATTTAAGTAATCATGAGGGACATTCTCGAAATGAATAAAGGA
Source organism: Bacillus sp. B1-WWTP-T-0.5-Post-4 (assembly GCF_009183795.1). Taxonomy (NCBI): domain Bacteria; kingdom Bacillati; phylum Bacillota; class Bacilli; order Caryophanales; family Bacillaceae; genus Bacillus; species Bacillus sp. B1-WWTP-T-0.5-Post-4. The sequence continues at coordinate 44,433 of NZ_WEIJ01000015.1, read as the reverse complement.
GAATAGTAATATGACCTGTCATGATGTTAATAATGAAACGAAAGAAAAAGAAGATTTAAAATGGTGGCAACTCTCACTTATTGGGATTGGTTGTACGATAGGGACGGGCTTTTTTTTAGGATCTAGTATAGGAATTAAAATAGGTGGTTCTTCAATTATTCTTATTCTTATTTTAACTGGATTCACTACATATATTGTATTTGAGGCATTGGCAAAAATGGCTGTAGAAGATCCACAAAAAGGATCTTTTCGCATTTATTCAAGAAAAGCTTTTGGAAATTGGGCGGGTTTTAGTCATGGATGGACATATTGGTGTTCTGAACTGCTTATTATGGGTAGCCAGTTAAGTGCGTTAGGAATCTTTTCACGCTACTGGTTTCCTAAAATACCATTATGGATATTTGCTACTATATATGGAGTAGCGGCTATATTAATTATTTTTATAGGGGTAAAAATATTCGAACGTTTAGAGAAATGGATGGCTATTATAAAGATTGCTGCTATTATGGGGTTTATTGTAATTGCTATTTTGGTTATTTTAGGATTTATAAAGGGTGGTTTATATAAAGCACAAATTCCGCGGAATTTTAAAGATTGGTTTCCAAATGGATTAAAAGGCACATGGTCCTCTCTAATTTATGCATTTTATGCATTTGGAGGAATTGAAATTATGGGGTTAATGACAATAAGGCTTAAAGACCCTAAAGATGCAAAGAAATCAGGAAGAGTAATGTTAATGATTTTAACGATTATTTACGTAGTCTCTTTAGGGTTGGCAATTATGATGGTTCCATTAAACCAGTTTAATACGAAAGAAAGTCCTTTTGTAATAGCATTACAAGATTATAATTTGCCGTACGTGCCATTTATTTTAAATGTGGTATTAATTTTAGCGGGTTTTTCAACATTAGTTGGTTCATTATTTGCAGTGACAAGTGTATTAATGAATTTAGCTGAAGAGGGAGATGCACCTGCAATGTTTGCTAAAAAAAATAAAAAAAACATCTCTTTTCCAGCCTTAATTCTTATTATAATTGGACTTGGTGCTTCTATCCTTAGTGCTTTATTCCTACCCAAAAATATATATGAATATGTAACAACTGCAGCTGGATTAATGTTGTTATATACATGGAGTTTAATTCTTCTTTCATTTTGGAAATTAATGAATCCCAAAGGTTGGATGCAGATAAAAAGTATTATTGGTCTTATTATGATTGCATTAGCTGTTAGTGGAACATTATTGCAAAAAACAACCCGTTTCGGTTTCCTAGTGAGTTTGTTGTTTTTAGGAATAGTTATTCTTGTTACTATAATTGTTCATTTTGTCTCAAGAAAAAGAAATACAGCTATATGAAGTATCTTTCTTTTCACAATAGGAATAGTATGTCAGAAATAAATAATAGAAGTTATCGGAAAATAATTTGGTAAGTTTGAAAACCAAAATATAATCCATAAATAATAAGTGATACGCCAGATACTACCGTTATAAGAGACAATATACGAGCATTCAAAATTTTACGAAACATACTAGATGTACTTGCCATCGTAATATCCCATATAAAAATACCTAAAATAATCCCTAAGCTATATAACAAAAGCTGCTCTTTATTATAAGAAGAAGCGGCTTTTGCTAATATCGAGCCGAAAATGCCAAGCCAAAATAGGATTGTTAATGGATTAGATAAAGACATAAAGAAACCAGAAAAGAAGCTTTTAATAATTGAATCGTCATTTCTAGTATTACTAATGCTAATTTGATTCGCGTTTTTTAAACTTTCGATGCCTGTATAGATTAAAACAAAAGCTCCGAAAGACCATAAGAAAAGTTTTATAATATCTTTTTCAAGGAAATGAATTACACCTAAATAAATAAGTGCCATGTAGATAACATCTGCAAGTAAGGCTCCTATGCCGAGAATCCAAGCGTGAAAAAAGCCACTTCTAATACCCTTTTCTAACTGTGCAGCATTTATAGGCCCCATTGGAGCAGATAATGATAAACCCAAGAAAACATAACTTAAAAATATTCCCACGTATAACATGCTCCTCCCACTAAATTTGATCTATATTAAATCTATTCAGTGGTTAAAGTTTGTACAACTAAATAATAAAAAGCAGAGGGGATTACTTATTTTTATGCAAGTATTTTATTATTCGAGAAAATGGACACTTTGTTGGAATTGTCTCATCATCACGTAAAAAATATTGCTGCCATTCATAATTATCTTTTTGACCATAATCTTTGAGAGAAGGATGAATAGGAGCTTTATCATAAGCGGCTAGACGTTGACGTATTAAGTTTTTTAGTTTTCTACTGCGTTTCTCAGAGCTCATAATCCCCTGTAAAACCCATCTAGGGGTTAAAGCGAGCATCATACATGAAAAATGTCTACTTTGTCTATTGACATGGGCGGGTGTAGCGCAGTAAACAAAATATGATTCATTATGAAAGCAAAATTCCCAAGTGTTTTCCATAGGGTCATTTGGAATGTGTGTAGGCCATTCCATCTCGTCCAAACGGCTAGTTGTATTAAGGAGAGACCAATAAATATGTTCAAAATCTTCAACTGTAGTTTCTCGCTCTAAATCTATTGGTGTATGAATAAAAACAATAAATGAGGCATATTGACCTGTTTCTCTAGAACATTCAGTATATTCTTTAAGTAATGCAGCAAAATCCGCACTAGTACTCATATCTCTAGGATCACCAATGAATCCGTATCTGAGGTGATTGGCTGTAAAACCGTGTTGGGCTGGTATACAAGGGAAAGGTTTATTTTTATCTGTCATTTTCAATTTGAAAGAACGAAAAGCTTCTTGTTGCCAATGTGGAAGGGTAGTAAAAATTTTTTGTAAAGAGTTTTTATCATAAAGTATAGTCATCTTTTTATCCCTCCTAAGTCATAATATATAGCCTATTAATTACTTAGAAATAGGTGACTAACACAGCAAGAATAATTGTTTTTCGTTTTATTAAAATGAAATAATTTAATGGGTACCCCCTGTAACGAGTTACTTTAATATCTAATAATGTATAAATTTAAGTAACTATAAAATTTGAAAAAATATGTAGGTACAATGTTCACATTTATATTTTCTAACTAGTATGGTTTATAACGAAATAAGAAAGGATGTATTATGATGTGGATTTTTAAAGAAGAAAAAATTAAATTTATAGATTGTAAAGGCGAAGAAGTCATTTTGAAAATCAAAATTAAGGATATAAAAAGTAGGGAAGAGGAATTAGGTCTATTTTATTGTGATTAACATAGAAGAATGGAAAAAATGATAAATTAGGTTGAAATGAATTCATATAGTATAGGCCCTTTTTGAATTTTTTTGCATAATGTAGAATGAATGCATATTAAGGAGGAACATCTATGTCTTATCCTAATCAATTAGCTTGGCATGAAACATTGGATTTACATGAATTAGTAGCATTCCAAGCGAATGGTTTAATTAAATTAAAAAAATCAGTTAGAAATGTACCAGATCAAGCACTTCAATCGTTATATATTAAAGCTATAAATGCTATACAAAACAATTTACAAGAGTTAGTACAGTTTTATCCATATGCTCCTGGATTTCAATCGCAACATCGTGATGACACTGGATTTTACGCTGGAGATTTGCTTGGGTTAGCAAAGACATCTGTTCGAAATTATGCAATAGCGATTACTGAAACTGCAACACCGCGACTTAGAGAAGTTTTAACCCGTCAAATAAATAGTGCTATACAATTACACGCACAGGTTTTTAATTTTATGTATGAACGTGGTTACTATCCAGCTTATGATTTAAAGCAGCTATTAAAAAATGATGTGCAGAATGTGCAAAAGGCGATACAAATGCAATATTAAAATGAAGATATGGAAATTATCTTTAGAGAAAAACTATAGTTTATATAGGTCAAACAGTTAAGACTAAATGGTAATTTCCATTGTTAATAAATTGATTAAATTCTACTAATATAAATTCATTCTAAAATATTTAAGAAATTATACAAAGGCTGTTTTAGAATACGAGAATCTATATTTAAGAACTTGTTAGAGAATTATTTTTTAAATAGAAGTAGATGTTTGTATAATATGTGGTGATTATTGGTAAAAAAAGTTGTTATCGGGAATCTCTTGAACTAGAATTTTTAGTACAAGCTATAACGGATGTTTGTACATGTTTTAAACAGGAGAGTCATTCATTTTGAATTAACTTTGTTTAGTTTTCATTTGAAAAACAAACAAAAAATAAAAAAGTAGAAATAAAATATATAAATTCCAAACACTTGGAATTGTAGATATTCCGAAATAGATTCCTCCAGGTAATAACCAAATACTGCAAATTAAAATCAAAATATTTTCTCTTTTAACTATTGAAATGAACGCCCAAAAAGAGGGGAGTAATAACATGAAAAGAACCGTGATGAAAAATTCTTTATTAGATAGTTGATCGCTATACGGATTAAAATATAGAAATAATAGCGAAAGTAAAAAGATACTTATAGATGAAATCAATCCTACATAAACATGTATATTGTTTTTCATAATTAAGATTCTCCCTTCAATAACAATCTACTTATAATTCTATTTTCAAAAACAAATTTTATGTAATTGTACTATAAATAAAAAAGCAGTTAGCAAAAGCTAACTGCAGTGAGAAATTTACATCCATGAAATTAAGGAGTATAACTATCTCATGGGTTAAGTATAGTATGAACAAAAAAATTGAGCTTATACTAAAAAATTAAAAAGAGCAGTTATTGATTATGACTGCTCTTTAATGGCAAGAAATAAAGCCTGGGTAAGAAGCAGACTTTATTATATGTAGTGTTTGCGAAATTTCAATTTTTATTCCAAAAGAGTAGTGCTATTCTTAGAATATAGATATTGCCTACATTCAGTTTTTTAACAGATTAAGTTTAAAAGCTTTTAAAGGATGATTTTGCATTATACTTTGATTCATTAATATAAAAATAAACAAAGTATTTCCGCGTTTAATGCATCTTTTTATCTATATATTTTCCGTAATCAGGTACAGCAATTTTATCAAATTCTTGAACGAGTGTTTTGAGGCTTGTTGATAGCAATTCACCCGACATCGGTATTCCATGTCCAGTAACAGCGGTTAGAGGCTTTAACTTTTCTAGCTTAAGAACTGACTCTTTAGCGGCTTTCCAGTTTGTTGTTAAATAGCGAGGCGGACCGCTTATTTCCTGTTCTTGAGTTATGACTTTATATAGATACTCCTGTTTCACTGTAACAAAAGCGTCCCCAGCAATTAAAGTTCGGTCTTTTTCTCGGAATAATGAAATATGCCCTGGAGTATGTCCTGGTGTATGAATCCATCTAAACTCTGGCATATGGGGAACAGTTCCATCGGTAGGTAGCGCTTTTACATTATTTCCTAAGTCAATTGGTTCGTTTGGGAACAGAGGAGACATTTTCGCTACCATACCACCTTCAACTGTAGGGTCTGGTTCTGGATAGCTTTGTTGTCCGGTCAGGAACGGTAGCTCCATTTGATGTGCATAGACGGGAACATCCCAATGCTTGATGAGTTCAATTATCCCCCCAACATGATCAAAATGACCGTGAGTTAAAATAATTGCTTTTGGGCGACTATTGGTACCAAATCGATCCTCAGCGATAGAGATAATTTCATTTGCACATTTAGGCATTCCAGCATCAACTAAAACAAAATCATTGGTATGCGGATTTCCAACAAAGCATATATTGACAATTTGAATCGTGTAACAAAATAAATCAGGTAATACTTCGATGCCGTGACCACTTTCAATTGAAGTTGCTGGAATAAACTTGTAATCACTTCCATAATTCATTTCATTGTCCAATTTTTCTCCCCCTTAAGTTATTTTCATACATATTATAGTTCCCTAATTTTAAAAATCCATTTTGGAGGATGTCGTTTTATAAATACAATTTCATTCATTTCCTTTAGTATTTCGCATTCCGTTTACTTATACATAGAGTGCATATTCAAATTTATTTCTATCGTAATTCAGAAAGTCTCTACTTGAAGTAGGCATCCACCTATGAAAAATTTATAGTATATCAACTTTGTTTCTTACTCGTTTATTACATTTACTATCACAAGTACTCTTATTAAAATGAGGAGAGAAACGTACTTGATTATAGAAAGTTTTTAATTTGAGAGGAGGAACTATCATATGGCAAAGGTACTAATGTTTAATTTTCCAGGGGAAGGACATGTGAACCCAACTCTTGCTCTTATTGAAGAATTAGTAAAAAGAGGAGAAGAAGTTGTTTACTATTGTGTAGAAGAGTATAAGGGGAAGATTGAAAAAACAGGAGCTTCGTTTCGTCCATATGAAAATTTTTTAGAAAAAGTAGACATGTTGGAAAGAATGAATGGAAAAATAAATTCCTCTGAACTATTGTTACACATGGTAAAATCCATGGACAACATAATAAAGATTATTATAGAAGAGCTGAAAGAAGAAAAGTATGATTACGTAATATATGATAATAATTTTGCAGTAGGATGGATGATAGCTGAATCATTAAATTTACCTAAAATCTCTTCATGTACAACATTTGCAGTTACGAAAAAGTTATTTAACGTATTGATGAATAATCACAATGAAGGGGACAAAAAGTCACCTCTTTATCAAGAAGTTACGCATATTCTAGAAAAGTGGCAAAAGGTATGTGGTTTTTCTATGAATCAAAAGAAAAATGTAATGACGTGTGCTGGAAATATTACTATCGTATATACCTCTAAATTTTTTCAACCTGATGTGGAGGAATTGGATGATTCTTATATCTTTGTTGGACCCTCTATTACATCACGGAAAGATGTACAAGAAGTTGTTTTTAAACAAAAGGAAGAAGAGAAACTCATTTATATCTCTATGGGAACTGTATTTAATCAACAGATGGATTTTTATTACATATGCTTTGAAACATTTAAAAATTTTCCTGCTACAATCATATTGTCCGTAGGAAAACATATCGACATCAACCAATTGAAAAATATCCCACCCAATTTCAAAGTTTATAATTATGTGCCTCAGTTAGAGGTCTTGAAACAAGCTAATCTTTTTATTACACATGGGGGAATGAATAGTTCTAGTGAAAGCTTATATTTTGGTGTTCCTATGATTGTTATACCAGTTATGGGAGATCAACCGATAGTGGCTCAAAGAATAGAAGATTTAAAAGCTGGCATACAATTAAATCTAAAAAAGCTTACTCCAGTAATATTACATCATGCAGTAATAGAGATATTATCGAATAATGTATACTTAGAAAATAGTCATAAAATCAAATGTACTTTAAAAGATGCTGGTGGATATCGTAAAGCCGCTGACACAATAGAAATATTTAAGTTAAATATGGGTATTAAATAAGATGCCCCAGTTGCAAAACAGAGCAGCTGGGGCATCTTATTATTTTCTTCCTAACTTAATTATATCATGTAATTTACGTTCGAAATAGACTGTTTCTTCTCATTTACTACTGTTACAATCAAGAACACATGAATAGTAAGGAGAGGTGCCAAATGAGTTCTTTCGTTCTCGATTTTCAGGAAATAGAAAAAACGCAGCTTTTTCTCGTTGGTGGAAAAGGATTGAATTTAGGGGAGTTATCCAATATTCAAGGGATACAAGTGCCAGAAGGATTTTGTGTTACAACGGTAGGGTATGAACAGGCCATCGGAAAAAATGGAGCGTTTCAAACTTTATTGAATCAATTAGCAATGCTAAAAATTGAGGAACGAGATCGAATTGGTGAAATTAGTAAGCAGATTAGAGAAGTCATTATGGCGGTGGAAATTCCAGTTGATGTAGTGGAATCAGTAGCTCATTATCTCTCGCACTTTGGCGATGAACATGCATATGCAGTGCGTTCGAGTGCTACTGCTGAAGATTTACCGTATGCCTCGTTTGCTGGTCAACAAGATACGTATTTAAATATTATTGGAAAAGAAAACATTTTGCAGCATATTAAAAAATGCTGGGCTTCTTTGTTTACAGATCGGGCGGTTATATACCGAATGCAAAACGGTTTTGATCATAATCAAGTTTCTATATGTGTTGTCATTCAAAAAATGGTTTTCCCTGAGGCTTCAGGAATTTTATTTACTGCGGATCCGATTACTTCGAATAGGAAGGTGTTGTCAATCGATGCCAGCTTTGGACTTGGCGAGGCGCTAGTATCTGGATTGGTTTCTGCCGATAATTATAAGGTAAAAGAAGACGAAATCGTCGAAAAGGTCATCGCAACGAAAAAATTAGCCATCTATGGACGAAAAGAAGGCGGAACAGAGAGAAAGAAAATTGCTCCTAATCAGCAAAAATTTCAAACACTTACTGAGCAACAGATTTTACAACTAGCACGCATCGGAAGACAAATCGAAGCTTATTTTGGTTGTCCGCAAGATATTGAATGGTGCTTAGTTGATGATACAATTTATATAGTCCAAAGCAGACCGATTACGACTTTATATCCAATTCCAGAAGTAAATGATGGGGAAAATCACGTGTATATATCAGTTGGTCACCAACAAATGATGACCGATGCGATGAAACCATTAGGTTTATCTTTTTTCCTGTTAACGACTAGTGCACCTATGTGTAAAGCCGGAGGAAGACTATTTGTTGATGCTACGCAAAGACTAGCTTCACCTGCTAGCAGAGATTACTTAATAAACACTTTAGGTAAATCGGATCCGCTCATACGAGATGCATTAACGACTGTAATTGAGCGAGAGAATTTTATTGAATTGTTATCGGATGATGAAAAAGAAAAGGATCTTAGTAAAAAAGTGCCACCTGCAAGTTCGCAACCACAACCTGAAAACGATCCGGAAATCGTTACGAATTTAATAAAGAATAGTGAATCATCAATAGAAGAGTTAAAACGAAACATGCAAACGAAATCAGGGGTGGATGTACTTGATTTTATTTTAGAAGACATTCAGCAATTAAAGAAAGTATTATTTAACTCGCAAAGTATAGCTATCATTATGGCAGGTATGAATGCTTCATCATGGATTAATGAAAAGATGGAACAATGGTTAGGGGAAAAGAATGCAGCAGATGTACTTTCACAATCTGTACAACATAATATTACGTCAGAAATGGGGCTAGCGTTATTGGATGTGGCAGATGTGATTCGGCCGTATCCGGAAGTCATTGCGTATTTACAGCATGTAGAAGATGACAGCTTTTTAGATGAATTAATTCAGTTTAAAGGCGGGGAAAAAGTTCGGGATGCAATCGGGGCGTTTCTAAGCAAATATGGAATGAGATGCAGCGGAGAAATCGACATTACGAAAACGCGCTGGAGTGAACAGCCAGCTACAATTATACCGATGATTTTGAATCATATAAGGGACTTTGAATATGGTGCTAGTAAACGGAAGTTTGAAGAAGGGCTGCAGGAAGCTTTGAAAAAAGAAGAAGAGCTGTTAGAGCGATTGCAGCACTTGCCGGATGGGGAACAAAAAGTAGAAGAGACGAAGAGAATGATTTGTAACCTCCGCAATTTCATCGGTTATCGTGAATATCCGAAATACGGCATGATTCATCGTTATTTCATATATAAGCAGGCATTACTGAAAGAAGCAGAGAAACTTGTGCAAAATAATGTTCTGAATGAAATAGAAGATATATACTATCTAACTTTTGAAGAACTTTACGAAGTCGTCCGCACAAATAAACTAGATTATAAGATTATTCATAAACAAAAAAATGCGTACAAATTATATGAAAAACTAACACCCCCGCGTGTTATCACGTCTGATGGAGAAATCATTACAGGTAAGTACAAACGCGAAAATCTCCCAGCTGAAGCTATTGTAGGTTTGCCTGTTTCTTCTGGAGTGGTTGAGGGGAGAGCACGCGTTATTTTAAATATGGAAGACGCGAATTTGGAAGAGGGAGATATATTAGTTACGGCATTTACTGATCCTGGCTGGACACCTTTGTTTGTTTCTATAAAAGGGTTAGTCACTGAAGTCGGCGGGCTTATGACGCACGGAGCAGTAATCGCACGTGAGTATGGCCTACCAGCAGTTGTTGGAGTAGAGAACGCTACGAAACTAATAAAAGACGGGCAACGAATTCGGGTACATGGAACAGAAGGATATATTGAAGTGTTGTAGTTGTATTTTAGATAAATAAAGAAATCGTCCACTAAATATAGTGGACGATTTCTTTATGATTTTAATAGTTTTATCAACTTTCATCAATATTTTCTGAAATATTGATGAATCAGAATGTATGTTCATCTAAAACAAAGGATTTTTTCAAAAATATTACAAATTCAGACAATGCATTGATAATTTTCTGAATTTTCTGTAATATATAAACGTTGTATCGTATTTAATATTGGGGAGGAATAGGGATGAAGAAAAAACCTTTTAAAGTGCTGTCTACGCTTGCGGCGGCAGCTGTGCTTAGTTGCACGTTTGGGTATGGGGGTCAATCTGTTTATGCGGCAACGCCGTCTAATGGGGAAACTTTAAGTCCGATTGATGAAAATTTAATTCAAGAGGAGCGTTTAGCAGATGCGCTCAAGAAACGCGGTGTAATTAATGAATCTACGTCGAAAGAAGACACATTAAAAGCTGTTGAAAAATACGTAGAGAAGAAAAAAGGAGAAAATGCGGGAAAAGAACCAGCAGCGGGGGATAGTGTTACGAGAGAAGCTGCTGACTTTTTGAAAAAAGTTAAAGATGCAAAAGCAGGTGAGAAAGAAAAAGCAGATCAACCTGCTAGTGGTCCAGTAGCGGGACAAGAGCCGGTTAAAGGGGGATTAAACGGCCAAGTACCAACTACTTCAGCGAAGCAAAAACAATATAACGGTGATGTTCGTAAAGATAAAGTTCTCGTATTGCTAGTAGAGTTTGCGGACTTTAAGCATAACAATATTGATCAAGTACCAGGTTATATGTATTCAAATGATTTTAATCCAGAACATTATCAAAAAATGTTATTTGGTAATGAGCCATTTACACTCTTTGATGGTTCAAAAGTACCAACATTTAAACAATATTATGAAGAGCAATCTGGTGGTAGTTATACAGTAGATGGCACAGTAACAAAGTGGTTGACAGTTCCTGGTAATGCGGCAGATTATGGCGCAGATGCAGGAGATGGCGGTCATGATAATATGGGACCAAAAGGACCTCGTGATTTTGTAAAAGAGGCATTAAATGCGGCTGTAGAAAGTGGTATTGATTTATCTGAATTTGACGAATACGATCAATATGACAATAATGGTGATGGCAATAAAAATGAACCAGATGGTCTGATTGATCACTTAATGGTCATTCACGCTGGAGTTGGGCAAGATGGGGGCGGTGGTAGACTAGGTGATGATGCAATTTGGTCACATCGTTGGCACCTTGGAACACCATATCCAATTGAAGGAACAAAAGCAAAAGTTGATAACTGGGGCGGTAAGATGGCAGCATACGACTACACAATTGAGCCAGAAGACGGAGCGGTTGGTGTATTCGCACATGAATTTGGTCATGATTTAGGTCTTCCAGATGAGTATGATACGAAGTACACAGGAGCAGGTGAGCCAATTAACTCCTGGTCTGTTATGAGTGGCGGTAGCTGGGCTGGTAAAATTGCAGGAACAACGCCACCGAGTTTCTCTCCGCAAAACAAAGAGTTCTTTCAAAAGAACATGGGTGGAAACTGGGCCAATATTGTAGAGGTTGACTATAATAAATTAAATAGTGGTATTGGCTATGCGACGTATTTAGATCAAAGTGTAACGAAATCAAATCGTCCTGGTCTGATTCGTGTTAACTTACCAGATAAAGAGGTAAAAGGTATTCAGCCTGCATTCGGTAAGAAGTACTACTATAGTACAAAAGGTGATAACCTTCATACAACATTAGAAACGCCAGTGTTTGATTTAACAAATGCAACAAATGCGAGGTTTGATTATAAATCAATGTATGAAATTGAAACGGATTATGACTTCCTTGAAGTACATGCAGTGAAAGAAGATGGTACGAAAACGTTAGTGGATCGAATTGGTGAAAAAAATGTGAAAAATGGTCTAGACACAACAGATGGTAAATGGGTAGATAAGTCTTATGACTTAAGCAAATTCAAAGGTCAAAAAGTAAAATTAGTATTCGAATACATTACAGATGGTGGTTTAGCGCCGACCGGTTTTACTTTTGATAATGCTACATTAACTGTAGATGGAAATGTTGTGTTCTCTGATGATGCAGAAGGCGAAACGAAATTTAAATTAAATGGTTTTGTTGTAGCAGACGGTTTTGATAAGAAGAAGCATAACTACTATTTAGAGTGGAGAAACTATGCTGGTGCTGATCAAGCGTTAAAATATAGCAGTGGTGTACCGTATAATACAGGTCTGCTAGTATGGTATGCAGACTCTAGTTTTACAGATAATTGGGTTGGTTTACATCCAGGTGAAGGTTTCTTAGGAGTTGTTGACTCTCACCCAGAGGCAATTGTTGGAACACTAAACGGCAAACCAACTGTTAAAAATAGTACACGATTCCAAATCGCAGATGCTGCGTTCTCCCTTAACCAAACGCCAGCATGGAAAGTGGTATCTCCAACACGCGGAACATATGATTACAAAGGATTACCAGGTGTAACGAAGTTTGATGACTCTAAATTGTATATAAATGATTTAATCCCAGATGCAGGACGTAAATTACCGAAATTTGGATTGAAATTTGAAGTAGTTGGACAAGCAGATGATAATTCTGCAGGTGCAGTTCGTTTATATCGTTAATAATGTAGAAGCTGTTGAAGGGGAGTCCTTTCAACAGCTTTTTTTACAGAAACATAAATTTCAAGTTATTAATAAAATAATAGAAATTACTAAGCAAGCGGGCTTATTTCTTTAAGCCAGCAGCATAAAAAGGTCCATGAACTGCGATTGTTGATAAAAAGCGAGCAATCTCCTCAGGTGTTTCTTTTTGTCCATTATTTAACCATTGTTGGATGACACCTATATGTGCAGATGCCATATAAGAAGTTAAATATTCGCTTGGAACAAGTAAATTCTCCTTATTAATGAGAGGACCATTCGTATCTTCAAATAATGTTTTCCACATAAAGTCTTTCAGTTTTGTTTGGAAAGATAAATCTCCTTTCGGACTTAGTACAGCTCTCATAAAATCACTATTTTCATTTAGAAATTCAAGAATAGAAGTGATAAGTATAAATGGCATTGTTGGAGAAGGATTTGATCCAAGGTCAGCAATAACTTCCGGGAATTTCTGTTTAGCAATGCTAGAAAACTCGTACATAATGTCTTCTTGGCATTTTGTCATTAAATCAAATTTATCTTGATAGTGCGCATAGAAAGTACCGCGATTAATGTTTGCTTTCGTTGTAATATCTTTCACTGTAATGGCGTCAAAACCTTTTTCTTCAATTAGCTCCACCAATGCATTTCGTATGGCAGTTTTCGTACGAACAACACGCAAATCTAAATTATTATCGCGCAAAGCATATCCCTCCTTAATTTTACTCAACACATTTGGAAAATGTGTCTTATAACCAACACATTCACGATTTTTGATTATTGTATAAGGTTCAACTCGAACATATAATTCAAAATATAAATAAACAACACGTTGTTGGTTATTATAGATCAAATTAAGGGAGGAGAAAAGAAAATGTTTAAAAATAAACTTTTATTTTTATCACCAGTTATTGCACTACTTGTTGTTTTTATTTTTTCATTAACGCTATTTCCAACTGTTCAACCGCAGCCGAAAAACTTGCCAATTGCAATTGTAAATGAGGATCAAGGTGTAGAAATTCCAAATCAACCGAAAATGAATATGGGGCAAACGATCGTTGATAACATGAAAAAAACAGCGAAATCAGAGGAAGAACCCGCAGTGAAGTGGGTAGAATTAAAAAATAAAGAAGCCGTTCAAAAGGGATTAAACAATAAAGAGTATTACGCGGCATTAGTCATCCCGAAAGAATTTAGCGCAAAACAAGCGTCGTTACGAACACCACAGCCATCTTCACCTGAGATAGAAATATATATTAATCAAGGAATGAATACGGCTGCATCAACTATGGCAGGGCAAATATTACAGGCGATTGTTGATAATATGAACAATACTGTTCGTACACAAATATTAGAAGGGTTGAAAGCAAAAGGAGCTACTGTAACAACAGATCAAGCTGAGAAATTAGTAACACCTATTGTAAAGAACGTGAAAAATGTGAATGAGGTCGGCAAAAATAGTGCGAACGGTAACTCACCAATATCATTATTCCAGCCGTTATGGATTGCAAGTTTAGCTAGTGCAGCGATTATTTTTATTGCGATTAGTAAAATGCCAGTAAGCTCAAGAAAAGAAAACTTTCTGTTAAAAGTAAAACAAATCGTAACAGGAGCTATTGCGACACTTGTAATTGGGTTTGGTCTTACATGGATTGCAGATGGGATGGTAGGGTTAAATATTTCGAACTTCACGGATACAGCTCTATTCTTATCCATTACTTCTTTTAGTTTCTTCTTAATGATATCTGCAGTACTATCATTAGTTGGGCTAAAAGGAATCGGTTTATTCGCTTTATTACTATTCTTCGGGGCACCGTTATTATCATTAGCACCTGAGATGTTGTCTCCGTTTTATCAAGACTGGGTTTACTCATGGTTACCAATGAAATTTATGATTGAAGGCCTAAGAGAAATCTTCTTCTTCGGAAAAGGGTTAAGCTGGAATACACCTGTTACTGTACTCGTTTGGATTGGTATAGTAAGTATGGTTACTATATTAGCAACTGCACTCAAACGTAGTGTAGTAAAAGGGCATAAAACAGAATTGAACGCTTAAAAACAAGCCGTTTCACTAATTAGTGAAACGGCTTGTTTGTGATTTTTTCTCAATGTAAATGCCTGATTGTTGAAAAGTGTAGTGTTTAGAATTAAGGCGAAATCTTTAAAGATCGCGTACGTTCCAAACAATCTCACCACGTTCATCATCCCACGTACTGTGATGCCGCTTAAATCCTATCTTTTCTAGTACCCGGAGGGAAGCGATATTCCAAGCACCTACAGTCGACCAAAGTCTTTGGCGCCCAGTAGCAATCGCCGCGTCCAGTACAACAGATGCGGCCTCAGTCGCATAACCTTTACCATGAGCGCTGCGGAACAACTCGTATGCAATCTCCGGCTCTTCAAGTGTGGAACGACCGATAATTAAGCCACAGTACCCAATGAAATCGCCTTCGTCTCTCCTTCGAATAGTGAGAAGGGAAATACCATTTTCGTCTGCCTTCTTGCGCATCTCAATAAGCCGGTTACGAACGGAATCAACGGCTGGAATGTCCACGCCACGTTCGCCAATTAATTTGCTCAGCCAAACGGAATCGGATTCCTCCCACATACTAAGCTCAAGTCTTTCGGTTTTCAGCTGGAAGGCCATAGTTTTAAATAAAGATGGCATAGTGGTACCTCCTAGTTATATGACTGGATTCATAATAGCTTCGCATCTCAACACCACATCTGGTTGGAAACCTGATTCATTCGCGAATTTATAGCAACAGCGTACAAAAAAATAGTGATATTTTATCCGCTATTTGCCGTGTAGTAAAATCCCCACTGATTATAGTTTCACTTTATGAATAAGCAATTCCTTTACAAAATAGACCCTTTTCTCAAACTTTTCTTTCAATCTAAAGCCGTCCCGTTATATACACAGGCTCCTACTATTTCTAAATGCATAAAATGTTAAGCGAAAGTATGGGGGGATATGATGTATAATTCGAATTATTATGATTGGTATAGGCAGAATGATAAGTTAATTAGTGATATTGAAAAAGCTATAAATGGAGAGTATAGCGCTATAAGCTGCTATGCAAAATTAGCGAATATGGCTCCAAATCAAGTAGAACAAAAACAAATTCTTGAAATTCGTAATGATGAAATAAAGCATTTCCACAACTTTGTACAAATTTATACGAACTTAACTGGTAGGCAGCCAAAACCACAAATTACTGAAGACTGCCCAAATACGTATTTACAAGGATTAGAGTTCGCTATACAAGATGAACAAAAAACAGTAGATTTTTATTTGGAAATTTCAGATGAGACATCGGATGTACATTTGAAAGAGTTGTTACGGAGAATAGCTGCGGATGAACAAAATCATGCAGTATGGTTTTTATATTACTTCGTGAAGTCGAAGTGAACATTAAGAATGAACGACTGATGTGGTGCATATATTAAAAAATATTTTAAAACGTAGTGCAACAATTGAATGGAATATTTAAATGTAAGCAGAAGGAAACCGTTTCGCTAGTAGTGGAGCGGTTTTTTTATGATGTACTTATGTATCGACAAAATATAGTAATTACATTTCATATATAATGTATGAAACGAAAATGAATAAGTTAGGAGCAAGCATATGAAAAGAGGGATTTTTGTAGATATTCCAAATGAATACAGCAATGTACTTTGGAAAGTATTAAAGCCAATTGATATTACTGTATTTGATTGGCAAGTCATGGGAAGGGAGGAAGCTTATATAATAATAGGGAATGAATTAGGTCCAGAATTATTTTCAGAAGATAACGAGATCATGGAAGGATCAGAATTAAAAAAGCTAATAAAAGATAACATATATTATCTTTTATTTTTAGATCTAAAAGCATGTCCAAAAGGAGAGGTAATAGGAGAAATTGCAACATTTGAAGAATTTAAGGAGAGTAAGTGTGAAGTAGTCGTATTAGTAGCGGATGGCGAGTATATACAAATTTATGCGAAAAACCAAGAAGAGATTGAAATGATGTATGAAAACGCAGTGAATCAAGGATTTTATGTAGAATATATTACAGATGAAAATGATGGAAGGACTCGTTTGTCAGTATGGTAGCAATTTGAAAGGGGAAAGGCAATATGGAGAGAAATATAAGTAAAGAACATGCAATTCGAATTGCTACTGAAAATGAAAGTGATAGTATTATCCTTTTATTAAAAGAGGTAGCACAATGGCTACAATATAAAGAAGTGGATCAGTGGCAGTATCTTTTAGGAGAGGAAGCTACGGCTGAAATACTAGAATGTATAAGAGAGAAATATACATATGTTGTTCTGAAAGAAGATGAAATAGTTGGTACGGTTACAGTTTCTCCTAAACAAAATGAATGGGATGAACATATTTTTGGTAAAGAGGAAGTTTCTAATTCATTATATATTCATAGATTTGCGGTGAAACGGAAGTATAAGGGAAATGGAATAGGAGAATGGATTTTACGGTGGGTAGAAGAGAATGTGCAATGTGATAAAGAATATTTGAAGTTAGATTGCGTGGGGCATAATCGTACGTTGAATGATTTTTATAAGAAAAATAGTTTTGAATATGTTGGAAGTACGGATGGGCTTAGTAAGTTTCAAAAGAAAAGGAGAATGTGAATGCATCCAATTAACGTAAGTTTAGTTGAAAAGTTAATACAGGAACAGTTTCCTGAATGGGCCCATTTAGAAGTGAGACCTGTAAAGTTTAGTGGGCATGATAATAGGACGTTTCACTTAGGGGATGAGATGAGTGTAAGATTGCCAAGTGATGTGGCATATGCACCGCAAGTAGAGAAAGAAAATAGTTGGCTTCCTATATTAAGTAAGGGGCTTTCTTTACCGATTTCTACCCCACTTGCGAAAGGAAATCCGTCTGAAGCGTATCCATTGCCTTGGTCTATTAATAAGTGGATAGAGGGAGAAACAGTTACGAAACAAAACGTTCGGGATTTAAATGAATTTGCGGCGGACTTAGGATCTTTTTTAGTAGAATTGCAATCTATTAATGCGAGTAACGGACCTTTAGCTGGAACACATAATTTTTACCGAGGCGGACTTATATCTGTATATGATGAAGAGGCGAGAGTTGCTATTGAAAATAATAAGGATGTTTTTGACGAGGCATTATTAAAGCACCTTTGGAATGTAGCACTTAGTTCGACATGGGATTGTAAGCCAGTTTGGATTCATGGAGATGTAGCGCCAGGGAATTTACTCGTTAAAGATGGAAAGCTTTGTGCTGTAATTGATTTTGGTATTTTAGGTGTAGGAGATCCTGCTTGTGATGCAGCGATGGCTTGGACGTTTTTTGATGAAAATAGTAGAAATGTATTTAAAGAAGTATTACGCATGGATGAAGAAACGTGGAATAGAGCGAGAGGATGGGCACTTTGGAAGGCGTTAATTACATATGATGCGAATAGGGATAGTAATGAAAAAGTAGCAGAAGAATCGTATCGTATCATGAAAGTGATTGTGGATGATTATAAAGGGTAATAGAAAAGCCTATTTTAAAATAGGCTTTTTCATATGATTAAATAGTAGAAATAGAAAGAAGGAATATAACATAATTATACAGAATATTTAGATAATAGGAGGTGTCGAATTTTGAGTGAAATTGAATTAAAGAGTAATGTAATTAAGACAGGGCGAGAGAAGGGGATTATTCTTCGGTTTATACTTGCTAGTCTCGTTGGAGTGTTTATGTTTTTCGTTCCTGTTACGATAAACGGTGCATCGTCTATTATGATTGATCATATCGTATCGTGGATTAGGGCTTCGGTTCCTGGCGTAGTACCTTATTATGCATTATTTGTTATGGCGATTGGTGCGATTTATCCATTTTATACGAAGAAATGGAATGCATCTATCGTAGACATTTGTTTTTCTATTTTAAAAGTAGTTGGCGTTGTTTTCGGCATATTATATTGTTTAAAAGTAGGACCAGCTTGGTTCTTTGCGCCAGATATTGGGCCGTTTTTGTATGAGAAGCTAGTCATATCAGTAAGTTTGCTCGTTCCAATTGGCTCGGCGTTTTTAGCGTTATTAGTCGGATATGGATTGCTTGAATTTATCGGTACATTTTGTCGTCCGATTATGAGGCCATTATGGAATACGCCGGGGAGATCGGCAATCGATGCAGTTGCGTCTTTCGTTGGAAGTTATTCGCTTGCTCTCCTTATTACGAATCGCGTGTATAAAGAAGGAAAGTATACGACAAAAGAAGCGGCGATTATCGCTACAGGATTTTCTACAGTATCCGCTACATTTATGATCATCATCGCAAAAACATTAGATATTATGCATTTATGGAATGTTTATTTTTGGACTACACTTGTTGTAACATTCATCGTGACTGCTATCACCGTAAGAATCCCACCCCTTAGTAGAAAACCAGATACATATGTAACAGAAGAAGGGTTCCCAGAGCCTGTTTATAAAGAGAAAATGTTAGAACGTGCTTGGGAAGATGCGTTAGAAGTATCAAAGTCTGCACCGAGCATTATGAAAAATATTGCAATGAATTTAAAAGACGGATTTATTATGACAATGGGAATTTTACCATCCATTATGTCAGTAGGATTAATTGGTATCGTCTTAGCGAAGTTTACGCCAATATTTGATTGGATCAGTTATATTTTCTATCCGTTTACATGGCTATTACAATTACCAGAAGCAGACTTAGCTGCTAAAGCCGCATCAGTTGGCATTGCAGAAATGTTTTTACCGTCATTATTAGTAGTAAGTGCACCACTCGTGACAAAGTTTGTTATTGCAGTTGTTTCCGTATCATCTATTTTGTTTTTCTCCGCTTCCATTCCTTGTATATTATCAACAGATATTCCGTTAAAAGTATCTGAACTCATTATTTTATATGTGCAGAGAACGATTTTAACGTTGCTTATTATTACGCCGATTGCTTATTTGTTGCTTTGAAGTTTTAATAAGATAAAGTTAAACAAAAGAAGCCGTCTGTAAAAAGGGGGCTTCTTTTGTTTAAAAGCGGGATATTCTTATTTATTTTTCGTATATGACGTAACGCTTCTTAAGAAGATTCCTAGTCCCGCAAAAAAGAATCCTAAGCATAATAAGCTGCCTGGCGTTCCCCAAGTAATTTGATCTAGCATTTTTTATCCCCTCCCGTTTATCATTATATAGAATTTATTGGAAATTATCAAAAAATTCTTTTTTAATGGTTACTGATGAGTCTTCCTACCTTATACGAGAAGAATATATTTGAAAAGAATTCTTTTCTTTATATTTTTTTATTCTTATAATACGTTTTTGATTCTTATGATATAGTAACAACAAAGGGGGCTTAAAAATGGAAATTATTCACGAAAGAGCAAAGTTGCGGTTAATGGATAATACTGATGTCGAAACTTTGTTTTCGATTGTAGAAGGAAATCGGGATATTTGGGCGTATTTAATCTCTAAAATGGATAGTGTGCAAGATATGCAACAATACGTTCAAAAAGCGATAAAGGGTTACGGAAGAGGTACTCAAATACCTTTCATAGTCGTAGATCAACAGTCGAATAAGATTGTAGGAAGTACACGTTTATATAATATTTCAGTAGAAGATAAGACAGTTGAGTTAGGGCAAACGTGGTATCATCCGAGTGTGCAACGTACGAGTATAAATACAGAGTGTAAGTATATGCTTCTTCAGTATGCTTTTGAAAAGTTGCATATGCTGAGAGTGCAAATTAAGACGGATGCAAGAAATGAAAAAGCACAACGAGCAATTGAACGGTTAGGCGCAGTAAAAGAGGGTGTGCTTCGAAATGAAAGAAAATTACCGAATGGTTATGTGAGAGATGCGGTGGTGTACAGTATTATCTCGAGTGAATGGCCAGGCGTAAAAGAACAATTGTTAGAAAAATTAGAGTTGTATAAAGAAAAGTTATAATTCGTGTTTTGAAAGGTATATTGTTCGTGAGATATGAAAAATATACCTTTTTTCTTACAAAATGCTACTTTATTTTAATTCCTTTTGTTTCATCGTTCCCTTCTGAGAAAAAATTCGTTACAATGTAGTTGTATGGTAATAAACTTATGAATTTAAAAAATGTAATGAAAACCGCAAATGAAAATGAATTGATAATCCTCAATTTTAAATGAAAACCCTTTTATACATAAATAACAAGTAAAGTTCCTTCTTTTAAATAAACTCAAACAAAACGATTTGATATAAATGTTTTTTATAGAAGTATGGATGATGTACGGAGGCAATTACAAATGAAAGAAAATAAGAAGAGTAAGAAAAGACGAATCTTTCAAGTATTTTTACTAATGATTTGTTCTGCTATTTTATATGTAAGTTATGCAGCTTACGATATTTGGAGTTATCGTTTTAAAGCAAATGATGACGTGAAAACGGATGCTGGTATCGTACTAGGAGCAGCTTCATGGAACGGAAAACCATCTCCTGTATTTAAAGAAAGAATTAATCATGCGATTTCTTTATATAAGAACGGAAATATTAAAAAGATTATTTTTACAGGTGGTACAAAGTTCGAGGCAGAACTTGAGGAAGCACGTACTGCAAGAGTATATGCAATGAAACAAGGTGTAAAAGAGGAAGATATTTTAATTGAAACTAAATCCCTTTTCACTGAAGAAAATTTAAAAAATGCGAAGCAAGTTGGAATAGAGAACGGCATACAAACATACACGATTGTAAGTGATCCACTTCATATGAAACGCGCAATGAGAATCGCAAAACATATTAATATTGAAGCGTATGCTTCACCAACGCCGACATCAGCATATAAAACGTTAGATACAGAAATACCATTCTTCTTTAAAGAATTATTCTCGTATATTGGATATGTAACCTCTTTGCCGTTAAAAGCATTGAAGGGGGACTAATAAGAAAAGAACCTATCTTTAAATAGGAACTTTTCTTATTAGTCAAAACCATTGTATTTTTATCGGAATAGTGAAACAATAGAGAGGTAGCTTCATATAATCATAATGACAAAATGAACGGTTTATGAATCGAGCATAAAGGAGATTATAGTATGGCACTCTCATTTGTTGAAACAGAAGAACAGTCTTTAATTATTGAGAAAATAAATAAATTGATTCCGAAGTTCATGGAAAGGGAGCATCAGTTAAGTGAATTAGGATCATTTCCGTATGAAAATATAAATGATTTGAAAGATATCGGATATACGAAATTAACGTTACCGAAGGAATTTGGTGGTAGTGCCATTTCTTTATATGACTTCGTTTTATTTCAAGAGAAAATCGCGGAAGGCTGTGGAGCTACTGCATTATCGATTGGCTGGCATCTTGGCATTGTGAAGGAGCTAGCGGAAAATCGCTCTTGGAATGATGAGATGTTCAAATGGTTTTGCGAAGAAGTACGTAATGGTGCGCTCTTTAACAGGGCAGCAACAGAACCGAAAACAGGGAGTCCGACGCGTGGCGGCAAACCAGAAACAATAGCGGTTCAACAAGGCGAGAAGTGGGTTATAAATGGAAGAAAAACTTTTACAACGATGGCGCCAGTACTTGATTATTTTATTATTTCAGCAAGTATGGAAGGCCGTGAAGAAGTTGGTGAGTTTGTTATTCCAAGAAATACACTCGGTGTATCTATTGAAGAAACGTGGGATAGCGTTGCAATGCGAGGGACTGCTAGCCACGACCTTGTCTTACAAAATGTAGAGATAGACAACCGCTTTTTTACGGATGTAAAAGTCGGGAAAGTGAAACAAAAGGGTATTGGCTGGTTGCTACATATACCAGCATGTTATTTAGGAATTGCACAATCAGCAAGAAATTATGCAGTTCAGTTTGCGGGATCATACAAACCAAATAGTTTAAACCATTCTATTAGTTTATTACCGAATGTTAGAAGATTAGTTGGAGAATTAGAACTCGAGCTTATGCAAGCTCGCGTCTTTTTATATCAAATTGCGAAAAAATACGATGAGGTAGAAGATAAACTGTCACTGCAAGCAGAATTAGCGGCAGTGAAATACGCCGTAACAAATGCGGCGATATCCATAGTGGATAAATCAATGCGCATCGTAGGAGCAAAAAGTCTATCAGAAAAAAATCCGCTCCATCGTTACTATTTAAATGTCAGAGCAGGACTGCATAATCCGCCGATGGATGATGCAACATTGTCTATGCTGGCGGATGCGGCGTTTCGGTCATAGTTTTTAAAGCATGGGTTTGATTACTAATCAAACCCATGCTTTTTATATGTATGAAGCACTTGGTTGAGATGTAGGTTTTTAATATAAATGATTATCATGTTTTTTTGATTGTGTCTTGTTGAAAAATTCTTATTGTAATGCCAGTTTGGAGGCTGTATAAACATTTTTCGTATTTAATCCCAAATTAATGGCCTTTCTAAGTTTACCATTCGTAAATATTGTAAAAATTGACCTGCATGGACCGCATCATGATAGGCAATTCGTAATAGCATATCGCCTAAATATCGTTGATAGCCAACATCGCTTCGATCAATAAGTCTTGTATCTAGCTCTGCTATGCTTATTGATTGAACATATTCTATGAAATCGGCAAAACATGATTGTGCTAATTCAATTTCTTTTTTTACACAAGTAATTGGCTCGTCATCATACGGGGTACGTATGTCGTTTATTGAGCCGTTGTTTTTTATAATCATATGATAGTAAAAAGTTGAGCTCCATACGTGACGAATCATTTCACCAAAGGACATAGCCTCAGGATCAGGCTTCCAATTAAGAAAATTATCGGGAAGAGAATTCCATAATTTTTCTGAGCGCCTTCTCGTTTCTTTTAAATTTAATATACTAAGATCAATTGCATTCATAATACATTCTCCTTTACTATTAAACTTAAAATAATTGTATCAATTTAATAGTTAGGGTATCATCGAAATATGAATGTATATCCGAATATCTCATATATAGCTAAACTAATTGCTGAACCTACAAGAGCAATCATCTTAGATTGTCTAATGAATAATCAGGCACTACCTGCTAGTGAATTGGCTTATATGGCAAAAGTGTCACATCCAACAATTAGTTCGCATCTTTCTAAATTAGTAGAAGGGAATTTACTTACAGTTGAACAACATGGTAGACATCGTTACTATCGACTTGCTAATCAAGAAGTTGCCGAAGTGCTTGAAAAGTTAGGGACAATTGCACCAACAGTTCAAGTTCGCTCTTTAAAACAATCAACCCAACTAAAACAAATTCGTTATGCTCGAACTTGTTATGATCATCTTGCAGGCAAACTCGGTGTAGAGATAACTGAAAAATTACTAGATAGG
The DNA here is from genome assembly GCF_009183795.1 of Bacillus sp. B1-WWTP-T-0.5-Post-4. NCBI lineage: Bacteria > Bacillati > Bacillota > Bacilli > Caryophanales > Bacillaceae > Bacillus > Bacillus sp. B1-WWTP-T-0.5-Post-4. The sequence continues at coordinate 20,337 of NZ_WEIJ01000015.1, read as the reverse complement.
CAATTTATAATTTTAGAGGGTGGAGAATACATTGTAACGGAACAAGGTAAGAAATGGTTTCTGAATTTTGGAATAAATGTTGATGAGGCAGATACAAAAAGGAGGGTATTTGCAAAACCTTGCCTTGATTGGAGTGAACGGCGTTACCATATTTCTGGTTGGTTAGGGTCTGCAATTGCAAAACTGTTTTTTGAACAGGGATGGATTACGAAAACGGATAAGAACCGAGCTGTCCATCTTACAAAGAAAGGTGTAAAGTTATTGGAAGATCAATTAGGCATTGATATGAAAACTGAGGAAAGAAAAGTTTGAAATTAGAAAAGTCCGTCAAAATGACGGTTTTTTTCATTATGGTAGGAGTGTACATGAATAATAGGATGTCCCAAATAATTATTGCCAATAAAAAAATCTTTCTTTTCATTCTTCTTTTTTAAGTTTTAAAGGAGAAAGCTAGGCTTCTTATTTTTACTAATGTTATAATAAGAAAAAAGCACGAAAAGAGGTCATCTCATGCTAGAGGTTATTGCAACATGTTTAGAAGATGTAAAACGAATTGAAAGTGCTGGCGGGAAGCGGATTGAATTAATTTCATCTTATACAGAAGGTGGTTTAACACCGAGTTATGCTTTTATAAAAAAAGCGGTAGAAGTGGTAAGTATACCAATTCATGTTATGATTCGTCCGCATGCGAAGTCTTTTACATATACGGAAGAAGAAATTGAAATGATGAAAGAAGATATTATAGTTGCACAGAAGTTAGGAGCAGCTGGGGTAGTATTAGGCGTATTAAACGAACGAAATGAAGTGGATGAAGAGAAATTAGCGGATTTACTATCTGTTGTAGATGGAATAAATGTAACGTACCACCGTGCGATAGATGATATAAAAAATCCAGTAGAAGCGATGAGCACTTTAAAGAAGTTTCATAAAGTGACTCACGTTTTAACTTCAGGTGGACAAGGAAATATAGTAGAGAATATTCCGGTGCTTACAGAAATGCAAAAGGTAAGTGATGGTCAAATTCAGCTTGTAGCTGGAGCTGGCGTGACGAAAGAAAATATAAAGCGATTGCTAGATGAAACTGGAATCACGCAGGCGCATGTCGGTACAGCGGTAAGAGAAGGAAAATCATGTTTTTCTGAAATAGATCCTAATTTAGTACAAGAATTAGTTGAAATAATAAAATAAGTGCTTAAGAAAGAGGAGAAACGATGAAGGAAAATACGAAGAAAGAATTATTCTCTTGGGCTAAAACGATAGGTTTTACCCTTGTATTAATTGCTATTATTCGCGGTGTTTTATTTACACCTTCTTTAGTACAAGGTGAATCAATGATGCCCACTTTAAAAAATAACGAAAGAGTTCTCGTGAATAAGATTGGTTATAGTATAAGTGGATTAGATCGCTTTGATATTATCGTCTTCCACGGGAAAGAAGGATACGATTTAGTAAAACGAGTAATTGGTTTGCCAGGCGATACAGTTGAGTATAAAAATGATGTTTTATATGTAAACGGAAAAGCGATGGAAGAACCATATTTAAAACAGTTTAAAGAAAAAGCAGTAGGCCGTGTATTAACTCCAGACTTTACGTTAGAACAAATCACTGGGAAAACGAAAGTGCCAGAAGGCCAAGTATTTGTTTTAGGGGATAATCGTGAAGTTTCTAAGGATGGTCGCATGTTTGGCTTTATTTCAGAAGATGAAATTGTCGGAAAAGGACAAGCTGTTTTCTGGCCGTTGGAACAAGTAAGAGCGTTATAAAGTGTGGTGAAGTATGGGAGAGATATTCTTCCATACTTTTTTATTTGCTTAAAATCTATTGATTGAATTGAAAGAATATTTTATAATTTTAAATTATATGTTTGTTTCGAAAAACGGAATTTAAGTTCCGTAATTCGGAACGAAAGGGAGATAGAATGAGTATAAATAAAACGGCAGTTAAGACAATGGATATTTTAGAGTTGTTTTATGAGCATGAAGAGCTAAGTTTAACTGAGATGGTTCAGCTTACAAATATGCCGAAAACATCTGTTTATCGTTTAATTGGTTCGTTGGAAGAGATGGAGTTTTTACAAAAAAACGAAAAGGGGAAATATCGTTTAGGGGTCGTATTTTTACGGTTCGGTCAACTTGTTTCACACCGATTATCAGTAAGAAATATAGCAATTCCTTATATGAAAGAACTTAGTGATAGTTTAGGACAGGCAGTTAATTTAATAATTCAGGATGGAAATGACGCAATTTATGTTGAAAAAATGGAAGGTGTTCAGCCGGTACGCGTGTATACGGCGGTTGGAAGAAGAGCACCGCTTTATGCTGGCGCATGTCCAAGAATTTTACTATCGTATTTCTCTGAGGAAGAGAAACGGAGATACATAGAGGAAGTGGATTTAAAACAGTTTGCAGATGGAACAATCGTGGATAAGAAACAATTGTTAGAAATGTTGCAAATGGCAAAAAAGGAAGGCTACACCATTAGTTATTCTGAGTTAGAAAATCATACAGCCGCGATAGCAGCACCCATTTTCGCGAGCGATGGAACGGTTGTAGCAGGCATTAGTATTTCGGGATTAGCAATTGAGTACAACGAAAGTAACATTTCATATTTTATTGCGAAGGTGAAAGAAACAGCGCATCGCATTTCGAAAGAACTCGGCTTTTTGGCATAGAAAGAGGGAGTAGGATGAAATTTTCTGCGTTAGGGGATCAAGCAATTATTGTTACATTTGGTGAAGAAATTAAGAGGGATATATATGAGAAAGTACAGCGGTTATTTCAAGCACTGCAGCAACATCCGTTTGCAGGAATGATAGAGTGCGTTCCGTCGTTTACTTCATTAGCTGTTTACTACAATGTATACGAAGTATGGAAGGGAAATGAGAGAAGTGAAAGGTCACATGATTACGTTCGCCAGTATATAAAGGAGCTGTGTGATTCTTATAAAGAAGAAGTAAAACAGGATGTGAAACATATCTCTATACCCGTTTGTTACGGGGGAGAATATGGACCAGATTTAGAAGAAGTCGCGCATTATCACGGTTTACAAGTAGAAGATGTGATTCGAATACATAGTGAAACTACATATTTTGTATATATGCTAGGTTTTACACCAGGGTTCCCGTATTTAGGAGGACTTTCAAAAGAATTAGAAACACCTAGAAAAGAAACACCACGGTTACAAATCTCTCCTGGTTCGGTAGGTATTGGCGGAAATCAAACAGGTATATATCCGCTTGAAACACCAGGAGGATGGAATATTATCGGCCGAACTCCTATTTCATTATTTAATCCGGAAGAAGAAATACCAACATATATTCAAAGTGGTATGTATTTACGATTTATTCCAATAACGAAGGAAGAGTACGTATCGCTTGAGGGGGCTAAAAAATGGATGTAGAGGTTTTGCATGCGGGAATGTTTACAACAGTCCAAGATTTAGGGCGATCTCATTATCAACAATACGGTGTGCCAGTTGGCGGGGGGATGGATCAAAGTGCACTTCGGATGATCAATATGTTAGTTGGTAATGAAGAGAATGAAGCGGGACTCGAAATGACGATTATGGGACCTAAATTGTTAATAAAGAAAACGACTTTACTTGCGATTGGCGGAGCAGATATGGAACCGTTATTGAATGGAGAACGTATCCCCTTATGGCGTCCAATTTTAGCGGAAGAAGGTAGTATGCTTTGTTTTGGAAAAGTGAAAAGTGGTTGCAGAGCGTATGTGACCTTTGCGGGTGGAATACATATTGAGCGTACAATGGGAAGTAAAAGTACGTACATACGTGCTGCGATTGGTGGTATAGAAGGAAGAATGCTGAAAAAGGGTGACTACTTCCAAATTGGTGCACAACCAGAAATGGCGAATCGTTTCATTCAAGACTTACAAAAAGATGAGCGTATAAAAACGAAATGGGCAATTAGCAACAGCATACTACCAAAGTATAAGAAACATCCTAAGCTTCGTGTCATAGCTGACTTTGAATATGATCAATTTACAGAAGAAAGTAGAAAGGCATTTTTTACGAAAGAGTATAAGGTATCTAATTATGCTGACCGTATGGGCTATAGGGTTGAGGGAGAAGTATTAAATAGGATGGAAGAAAAAGAGATTTTATCGAGTCCTGTTACATTTGGAACCATTCAAGTTCCTAATGGTGGACAGCCGATTATATTAATGGCAGATAGGCAAACGACAGGTGGCTATCCGAGAATGGGAAATATCATTTCAGTAGATTTACCTCTTCTTGCCCAGCTAAAGCCGGGGGAATATGTTTCTTTTGAGAAAATTACGCTTGAAGAAGCGGAACAATTGTACATAGAACAAGAAGTAAATATGAATCTATTAAAGAAATTCATTGCTTTACGAAGCTGAAATTAGGAGGGAAATAATGTGAAGACAATCGATTTAAACTGTGATTTAGGAGAGAGTTTTGGCGCTTATAAAATGGGGAATGATGATGAAATTCTTCCGTTCGTTTCCTCTATAAACGTTGCTTGCGGTTTTCATGCGGGTGATCCGTCTGTTATGCGTCAAACTGTTGAAAAAGCTTTGGAGCATAACGTAGCAATAGGGGCGCATCCTGGATTTCCTGATTTAATTGGATTCGGTAGAAGAAACATGAATGTTTCAGCAAGTGAAGTATACGATTATGTTTTATATCAAATCGGCGCATTAGAAGGGTTTGTAAAAGTGGCTGGAGGGAAGATGCATCATGTGAAACCGCACGGAGCTCTATATAATATGGCGGCAACTAATCCGGAAATTGCAGATGCAATTGCAAAGGCAATTTATCATATAAATCCAAGTCTATTACTTTATGGATTAGCAAATAGCGGGGCGTTTATACAGGCTGCAGAAAAATACAAAGTAACTCTTGTACAAGAGGCTTTTGCGGATCGTACATATAAACAAGATGGTACATTAACGAGCCGTACAGAAGAAAATGCGCTTATAAAAGATGAAGACGAAGCGATAAAGCAAGTACTTCAAATGGTGAAAGAAGGCTATGTAAATTCGGTGAATGGTGAGAAAGTAGCAGTTCAGGCGCAGACGATCTGTTTACATGGTGATGGAGAGAAAGCTGTACAATTTGCAGAAAGAATATACAGAACATTCAAACTCAATAGTATTTCTATTTGTGCACCGAAATAAAAAATAGGGGGAAGTGCTAGAAATGATTAAATTAATCGGAATACTACTTGTTGCAGTGGGCTTTTTATTTAGATTAAATACACTTTTAGTAGTTATGGTTGCAGGTATTGTTACTGGTATGGTTTCAGGATTAAGTTTTTATGATGTGATTAGCATGTTCGGTAAATTTTTCATAGAGAATAGATATATGTCTATGCCAATTATATTAACTTTACCGGTAATCGGAATTTTAGAGCGTTACGGTTTAAAAGAAAGAGCCGAAGCACTTATAACGAAATCAAAAGGAGCAACAACTGGAAGAGTATTAATGTCATATTTTACAATAAGAGAATCATCAGCAGCACTAGGGCTTAATATTGGTGGGCATGCGCAAACAGTAAGGCCGCTCGTTGCACCGATGGCAGAAGGGGCCGCGCAAGGTAAATACGGTAAACTTCCTGAAAAATTAAGAGAAAAGATTAAAGCAAACGCAGCGGCTGCGGAAAATACAGCTTGGTTTTTCGGAGAAGATATTTTCATCGCAACTGGTGCTATTTTATTAATGAAAGGATTCTTCGATTCAGTAGGTATGCATGTCGGTGTATGGGATATGGCACTTTGGGGCATTCCGACAGCAATATCTGCACTTATTGTAAGCTGGATTAGATTTAGAAGGTTTGATAAATATATAGAGAAAACAATGAAGGCAGAAGGAAAAGAAGAGAAGGAGGCAATCTAATATGAACATCATCACAATGGATACAATCTATTATGTATTAGGGATAATCGTTGCTTTTATCGCTGTTCGTATCGCATTCGATCGTAAACATCCAAACAGATTCGGTTCTAGTTTATTTTGGGCATTGTTTGCAGTTACATTTTTATTTGGAAATGTAATTCCTTCGTTTTACGTTGGCTGTATCGTGCTCGCTATGGTCGTTTTAGCCTCGCTAAATAAAGTAACAAAATCAGAGGAAAAAGAAGTTCCAGTACAAGAACGTGTGAAACATGCTGAGAAATTAAAAAATAAAATTTTTATGCCTGCACTATTAATTCCTATTTTTACAATTATCGGTACGTTGACCTTAGGGAAAATTAAATGGGGAAATGTCTCTCTTGTTGATCCAGATAAAGTAACATTAGTTGCACTAGCGTTTGGTGCATTACTCGCATTTGTTGCGGCGATGCGTATTACAAAATCAAAAATAACAACACCTGTACAAGAAGGAAGCAGGCTATTACAAGCTGTTGGCTGGGCTGTAATTTTACCACAAATGTTAGCAGCACTTGGCGGTATATTCGCGAAGTCTGGCGTTGGACAAGTTGTTTCAGACTTAGTCGGACAAGTGCTACCGACAGAGTATCCGTTCGTTGCCGTTATGGCGTACTGTTTAGGCATGATGCTATTTACAGTCGTAATGGGAAATGCATTCGCAGCGTTTGCTGTTATTACTGGCGGAATTGGATTACCTTTAATAGTTCAAATGCACGGCGGAAACCCAGCAATTATGGCAGCGCTCGGTATGTTTGCTGGATATTGCGGAACGCTGCTTACACCAATGGCAGCAAACTTTAATATCGTACCTGCGATGCTTTTAGAGCTAAAGGATAAAAATGCGGTTATTAAAGCGCAAGTACCAATTGCTCTTTCCATTTTCATTATTAATATGTTTATTATGTACGGCCTTGTATATCGTTTCTAATTAGGAGGAGAAAGCTATGAAAACAGTATTATTAACAGGGTTTGATCCGTTTGGCGGAGAAAATATCAATCCAGCTTGGGAAGTAGCAAAAGGTTTGCATGAAAAAACAATTGGAGAATACAAGATAATAAGCAAACAAGTACCAACTGTATTTCATAAATCAATAAGCGTATTAAAAGAGTATATAGAAGAACTAGCGCCGGAAATTATTATATGCATTGGACAAGCTGGGGGCAGACCAGATATTACGATAGAACGTATCGCAATTAATATTGATGATGCAAGAATCGCTGACAATGAAGGGAATCAGCCGGTAGATGTACCGGTTGTAGAAGAAGGAGCGATTGCGTATTGGTCTACACTTCCGATGAAAGCAATCGTAAAAAAACTTCGCGAAGAGGGTATACCGTCATCTGTTTCACAGACGGCAGGCACATTCGTTTGTAATCACTTATTCTATGGACTTATGCATGAACTAGAGAAACATGATAAGAAAATAAAAGGCGGATTCATTCATATTCCGTTTTTACCAGAACAAGCGAGTAATTATCCAGGGCAACCGAGTATGTCACTTTCTACTATTCGTAAGGGGATAGAATTGGCAATCGAAGTAACGACGACAGTTAAAGTAGATATTGTAGAGGTTGGGGGCGCAACGCATTAAGTAAAATGAATTGTACAACACCTCCTGTAAACAACTGGTATAATAAGAATAGGAAAATACATAGAGGTGATTTTTGTGCAACAATTTGAAGAAGTACGTTCAATTTTAGAAAAAGCGAAGAAAATTACAGTATTAACAGGCGCTGGTGCAAGTACGGAAAGTGGTATTCCAGATTTTCGTTCAGCAAATGGATTGTATGCTGATGCGAATGTGGAGATGTACTTATCAAGAGGGTACTATAACCGAAGTCCGAAAGAATTTTGGAAGCATTATAAAGAAATCTTTCAAATTAATACGTTCCATCAATATAAACCAAATCGTGGCCATCGCTTTTTAGCTGAGCTAGAAGAACAAGGGAAAGATATTACGATTTTAACGCAAAATATTGACGGTTTACATCAATTAGGTGGCAGTAAGCATGTCATTGATTTACATGGAACACTTCAAACAGCACATTGTCCAAAATGTAAATCAGGCTATGATTTACAGTATATGATTGATCATGAAGTACCGCGTTGTGAGAAGTGTAATTTCATTTTAAATCCAGATGTTGTTTTATACGGAGATACACTGCCGCAATATCAAAATGCGATGAAACGTTTATATGAAACAGGTGTACTTCTCGTTATGGGAACGTCATTAAAAGTACAACCTGTCGCTTCATTCCCGGAAATCGCAAAGAGGGAAGTAGGAGCAACAACTATTTTAGTAAATGAAGAGTTAACAGGACAGGAATATAACTTTGATTTTGTTTTTCAAAATAAGATTGGTGAGTTTGTTGAAGGGTTATCTTCAATGAAATAAGTTATCGAAAAAACTGAGGTATCTGCCTCAGTTTTTTATTTGAGTAATCACTGTTTTAAGCCATATGAAAACATTTTGATAATGTAGTAACAACATCTCTATAATTTATAAAAATCAATTTGCCCTATTTTTCTTTTAGAATAATATTCATGTTATTGTGCATTAAGGGAATGGTAATAAATAGGATATAAAAACAAAAAACTGAAAATTAAATCTTTTATTTCTTTTATAATTAATATAAAATTCTATATATATCATATAAATAAATTTGATACATAATGATTTTGCGTAGAAATGTTAATAGAATGAAGCGAGGGAGCGAAATGAGACAGAAAAAGGAGCAGAAAAAACAATCGAAAAAGAAAAAGACTCATATTCCATTTCGGTTAAATGTACTATTTTTTATTGTCTTTCTTTTATTTTCAGCTATTATAATTCAATTAGGTAAAGTACAAATCATTGATGGAGAAACGTATAGAAATGAAGTAAATAAAAAGGAAGATGTAACGGTAAGCACTCCCGTTCCTAGAGGGAAAATGTTTGATCGGCAAGGTCATGTTATTGTAAATAATAAACCATTACGAACCGTTACATATACGAAAATGAGAGGAGTAGACTCGAAAGAAGTTTTACAAGTAGCAAGAGATTTAGCCAAGCTAATTGAAATGTCGCAAGAGGACATGGATAAGTTAACAGAGACAGATAAGAAAGATTTTTGGATGCAGTTAAATGAAAAACGGGCAGCGGCGAAAGTAACGAAAGAAGATGAGAGTAAATTTAGAAAGCAAGAAATAGAAGGAAAAGAGTTAGATAAAAAAGTAGAAGAACTGCGCCGGGAAAGAATTACACAAGAAGAATTGAATGAGCTTTCAAAGGAAGATATAGAAGTATTAGTAATTAAAAGCAAAATGAATGCGGGATATAAAATGACGCCGCAAATCGTTAAAAAAGATGTAAGTCAAAATGAATATGCTGTCGTTAGTGAAAGGTTGGCAAGCTTACCAGGGGTAGATACGACAGTAGATTGGGAACGTGAATACCCAAATGATAAAATACTGCGCTCTATACTAGGTAGCGTTTCTAATGAAAATGAAGGGTTGCCAAGAGAACAATTAGATTATTATTTAGTTCGTGATTATAATCGAAACGACCGTATTGGTAAAAGTTACATCGAAAAACAATACGAAGATGCACTACATGGAACGAAAGAACGGTCTAAAAATATTATGGATAAAGCAGGGAAGATTGTTCGAACAGAAAAAGTGACTGAAGGAAAAAGTGGAAATAACTTGATGTTAACAGTCGATATGGATTTACAGAAAAGAGTAGAGGGAAGCCTTGAAAAGAATTTACGAGCCTTTCATGCTGCAGAGCCGATGATGGATCGTGCGTTCGTAGTAATGATGAATCCGAAAAACGGTCAAATTTTATCAATGGCAGGAAAGAAAATTGTAAATAAAGATGGCGGTATGCAAATAGAAGATTATGCATTAGGAACGATGACAAGTTCTTATGAGTTAGGGTCAACTGTAAAAGGGGCTACTTTATTAACTGGATATCAAACAGAAGCGATTAAGCCGTATACACATTTCTTTGATGCGCCAATGTATTTTAAAGGAAGTTCTAAGCCGAAGAAATCGTGGAAAGAATTTGGGGATATTGATGATTTAAGAGCTTTGCAAGTGTCATCGAACGTTTATATGTTTAATACGGCTTTAAAAATGGCAGGCATTAATTATGTCCCAAACAATCCATTAGACATTAAACAAGAAACATTTAATAAAATGCGCTACTATTTTAGACAATTTGGCCTAGGTGTGTCGACTGGTATTGACCTGCCAAATGAATCAATTGGTCAAGTAGGTAGAACTGATAACATACCCGGATTTTTACTTGATTACGCGATTGGACAGTATGATACATATACGCCGCTTCAGCTTGCACAATATATTTCCACAATTGCAAATGGCGGTTACCGAATGAAACCACAAATTGTACAGGAAGTGAGAGAGCAACCGAATAGACCAGAGGATGTAGGAAAAGTCGTTCGGTCGATTGAACCAGTTGTATTAAATCGAGTGGATATGGACACTTCGTACATTAATCATGTAAAAGAAGGATTTAGAAGAGTTTTTCAAGAAGCTGACGGAACAGGTACCGGAACGTTTAAAGGTCTACCATATAAACCAGCGGGAAAAACAGGAACAGCTGAGACAGTATATGGTGGAGAAAGTGATATTGGAAGAGATGAGAACAACAACCGAAAAAAATGTTATAATTTAACTCTTGCCGGTTATGCACCATATGATGCTGATCCAGAAGTAGCTTTTTCAGTTGTTGTACCATGGGTGAATGATGATAAATCAGGAATTAATTCTGCGATTGGTAAAGAGATTTTGGATGCGTATTTTGAATTAAAAACAAATAGATCAAATACAAATTCAATTCCAGTAGAACAACCGAACAAGGCACAGTAAAAATAGTATCACTGCATGGAAACATATTGTGCAGTGATATATTTTTTGAGTTAAAAAGCGCTTTATAAGGTGGGAATGGATATGAAAAAGGAGATTAAGAGAGGCTGGGGAAAGTACATACTATTTATATTGGTGATAGTCATAGGCTACCATTCTTTTACTTTATGTAAGGTGGAAGGGGAATCGATGCAGCCGACTTTATATGAAGAAGACTACGTATTTGTAAATAAAGCGGTAGTACGTCTTTCTAATTTACAACATGGAGAAATTGTCATTATAAAAGAAGAGGATGAATCGAAATATTATGTGAAACGTGTAATAGGGCTTCCTGGTGATGTAATTAACATAACGAACGGAAAGGTATATGTAAACGATAAAAAGCAAGAAGAACCATATACAAACAAAGATTTATTTAACAACACACAAGTGTTTTATAATTTTCAAAAGACAAAAATTCCGCCAAATAAGTTATTTGTAATGGGAGATAACCGCGAAGTAAGTAGAGATAGTCGAAATGGCTTAGGATATATTGAAGAAGATAACATAATAGGCAAGGTGGAATTTGTATATTATCCTTTTTCAAAAATGAAAATGATAGAATAAGTGGGGGATGAGCAAAACCCCACTTATTAAAGTTTCACTTTATTTTCTTTAAAAAACCTTTTGGATTAAATGATATGAAAAATTTATGTTTAGACTCGTCGATTATGAAGTTATTGTTTTTAGTTAAAAACTCTTTCACAGCTTCCATCGGGCCAGGACCCCAATCGGGAAGAAGCGGATTTCCATTAATGGAGGTATCTTCTACAATTATATAACTGCCAGTAGTGACGATAGATTTATATAGTAAGAGTTCTTTGGATACATGTTCTTTACTATGATCAGAATCTAAAATAACTAAAACCACATCATCAGGTTTGCGCATGCTTACAATTGTTTGGATGGCCTGCACAGAAACAGAAGATGCTGTTAAATACGTAATCCGATTATGTGATGGCCGATTTGGCTGCGGAGTTATATCGATAGTAAGTACGTGACCTTTTCCAATTAAATCTAACATAGAAGCTAAATACAGTGCACTACCACCGTGAAAAGTCCCGCATTCAATAATTAAATCGGGCTTTAATTCATAAATAATTTCTTGATACAAAAAGAGATCAGAGGGAAGTTTACAGATTGGAACTCCAAACCAGTGTGTATCGTTTAACCACACGAGGCTGTTGTAATATTGGTTTAGAAATTCATTGCTTATATTATCGATTTTAAATTCTCCTTTCTAAAAAGGATTCTCTCGTTTGACGTAAAGTGTTTACGCATGAAAGTTGTACTATATATTATGTAGTAAGGAATTGTAAGGCGAGTGTTTTTACTTGAAAATAAGCCAAATAACTCATGTGGAAAATGAAAGGAAATGATCGTATGTACAAATACACAATTTGTTTTATTAGAAAAAGCGATAAAATACTGCTATTAAATAGAAATAAAAAGCCGAATATGGGGATGTGGAATGGTGTTGGAGGAAAAATAGAAGAGAATGAAACGCCATACGAAGGAATAATTAGAGAAACGTTTGAGGAAACGGGTATAGAACTTTCAAGTGTAATGTATAAAGGGACTGTTGTTTTTAAAGGTAAAGATGAGCCCCAGGCTAGTGAAGGAATGTATGTGTTCGTTGCTGATTTGCCAGATGGAATGCAAATGAATACACCATTACGTACGGCTGAAGGATTATTAGAATGGAAAGAAATTGATTGGATATTAGATGGTGATAATAGAGGTGTAGTTAGCAACTTACCAAAATACTTACCGACAGTAATAACAGAAGAAAATAAGTTAAAACATATATTCACGTACGATAACCGGAATATTATTCATTACACAACTGCATGTTTGACAGAAGATGATGCGAACAAGCGATATGAAAAACAACTCATTTCTCAATAGAAGAGGATAGTGAAAAATCACGTTTTGTTCTCATTATATATACGAAGTGATTATATGTTTCAGAAATACAATTTATTGGTCAGAATTGTAATATGTATGATATAACCTTTCTTATGGTGAAAGCGTAGAGAACATACGTAAACGGAACAAAAAAGAGGTGGCTTTGCCGCCTCCTTTTTGTTAGCTGTGAATCGCCTTAATCATAAATCGATGTTGCTTCACATCAAAATATCCTTTTTGTAAGATAATTTCATGTATACGATATAAATCCTCATAATACCTTTCGACAGTAAAATCAGGAATTTGCCACGGAATCGCTTTTAAATAGTAGACGATAGCGCCAATATCATAAAAGCGTTGGAAAGGGAATTCTTCCTTTGCTTCTAAAATAGTAAATCCATTTTGCTTTAACTCACTGCATGCGATTTCGAGAGACCAACTTGCAAATTCGCTATTTAGTGGTGAGTCAAACTGCTCATTAAGTTCCGCACAATCGAGACCACCAACTTGTTGTGTAAGGAAAATCCCATTTGGAGAAAGGATTCTGTTTACCTCAGAGGCAGCATATGATTCATGTTGATTTATGATTAAATCAAACTGACCATCTTCAAATGGTAAAGCGGTATCATCCGTTACCTCTATAACTGTAACCCCTAAAGGTTCTAATTGCTTTCGAGCGATTGGCACGTTTGGAGCATAACCTTCAGTCGCAAAAATAGTTGGTGGGAATGGTTGTAACATAGATAAAAACTCTCCACCGCCAGTACCCATATCGAGCATTGATTTAGCGCGTTGCATAAGCTGGAAAGCAGTACTGCCGTACGACCATGATAAAGGCTCGCTCTTCATTCGGCCCGTTTCTGAAATGAAAGAAAAATCCCAACCGCTAAAATGTGTATTTGCACTTTCTAATAAAGTTACAAATAATGGATCACGTTTCATAATTGTATCCTCCTATTTTGTAAGTAAATGATATGGTGAGAAAAGAAAAAAGGAGGACCTCTTATGAAAGTGAAGCGGTTTTACGTTTCGTGCTCGAATAGATTCATATAAATTTGCTCCTTGTGAGAATGGTAATTTATATATTCGGGATAACCGAGTGGAAATCCTTTGAAATTATGGGAGAAGGTAGTTGTTTAATGAAAGATTGGATGGAGTGTACAGAAAAAGGGTGCACTCAAACTTTAGAAAAGGTATTTAATAAACTTAAATTTCCGCCCAGCCCTTTTATGAAATATGTGATATTTCTCACTACTATTAAGTAACAATAAAGTCGTACTGTTTATAAAAGAAGTGACGTTTTTGTATCCCTTTGGATTTACTTATCTATGGGATAAGTAAAGAAGTAGACATATAAACTGAATATAAAAACGTTTTAATTCTTTGAAAACATTCTATAATTTAGTATTGTTATATATGGAATAATTTATTTGTACGAAAAGAGGAATAAGATGTTTATACAAAATTATAAGGGTTTGATGCTAGGGGTAGTTGGTGCTGTATTAGGAGTAATATCCTTTGTTTATTTTAAAGATTTAGATTATATATAAGACGGGCCTTAAGTTATTATCTGTAACATTAATCATTATAGGTCGGGTTATTGCCTGTGATTCGACCCGTTTCAATAAAAAAAGAGAATAATAACGTATAAGATTATTATTATATAAATTTAGCTTGTTGAGCATGAGGAATACTAATCTTACAAAATTGTAAGATTAGAAGTCACATAGTTAGATAGAAGTCATTAACTTATGAAAAAAACTCATCTATAATCCAGATATAAATCATTTACTAAAGGAGTATTCTAATGAAAAAAATTATAAGTTATACGGTTGTTATTGCTATTTTTATAGGAATAGGATTAGGAGTAAAACGTTATGTGCAAGGTCCAGGACAACCAGTCGATGGGATTCTAGTTAGTGGTACTGCAACTGACGTAGAAAAAGTTAAACAAGAGTTTAAAGATGACACTAAACAATCAATAGACTATAAGGTAAAGTACGTCACAACAACAAAAAGGATTCCATTATCAGAAGAAGATAAGAAACAAAATGATACAAATGAAGAATTTGAAATCAACACTACAGAATATGCAGTTATTAATAGTTCTACCGCGGTAAAATTATTTAATAAGGGACTTCTAAGAGCTAGAAAAGATCCAAATTTAGCATCTATTATTTCTGAGAGGGTGAAAGATAAAAATAAAGTATCTAGTGATCAGAATCTATTATTTTCTTATGCGGGTGATAATTCAACGGTTGATAATTTTGAAAATAACCAGTTGAATTTGAACGGTAAGATGGTATCTGCCCAGTATGTTAAACAGCAAATTTGGATTGGGTATGCCCCAATGAACCTTGTTATTCTAAAAGACCAAGACTATAATGCAATTTCTGAATCAGAGTCAATAATGAAATTAATTCAATTTAAAAAACGTGATTTTGATTATAAAAACAAACAAGAAGTAGATAAAGTTTTACAACAGATTGATAAGGTCTCATCGAATAATCAGTATAAAATAAACTTTGTAGAGGTACAAGACTAACTTAAAATGATAAGAAGGTGATATAAATGGAAATCGTAAGAATAGAAAATGTAGTCAAAAGTTATGGTGAAGGAAATAGTAGGGTAGATGCTTTGAAGGGCATAAATCTTTCTATACAGCAAGGGGAATTTGTATCAATCGTAGGAGCTTCTGGCTCAGGTAAAAGTACATTGTTACATATTTTGGGAGGGTTGGACCGTCCGAGTTCAGGACAAGTATTTATCGGAGAGAACAATATTTATAATTATTTAGATAATGAACTTTCGATATTTAGAAGAAGAAAAGTTGGTTTTATATTTCAGTTCTTTAATTTAATTCCTGTATTGAATGTGCAAGAGAATATAGCTTTGCCCACTTTACTAGATAATGAACCTGTAGATAATCCTTATATGGACGAAATTATTGAAATTCTGGGACTTCATGAAAGACGAAATCATTTACCATCTGAATTATCAGGAGGTCAGCAACAACGGGTTTCGATTGGGAGGGCACTTATAAATCGCCCACATTTAATCTTAGCTGATGAACCTACAGGAAATCTGGATACTCAAAATACAAAAGAAGTCATGGATTTATTAAGATTGACAGCAAAAAAATATAATCAAACTATTGTATTAATTACTCACGATTTAAAAATTGCATCAACTTCTGACCGTATTATTACAATTGAAGATGGCCAAATCATTTCCGATCAGTGGCTATCCACGAATAAGCCTAAGACGGGAGGAAACTAATCTTGATTGGTAATTATAAACAATTAAGCAGGAGATACTTAAAGGGAAATAAGAAACGAACAATTTTAACTTTGATAGGAATCGTACTCTCTGTATCGTTAATTTCTACAATCGGCCTATTTATGAACGGTACTCAGATTTCTCAAATCGAGAATACGAAAAAGAGGCAAGGGTATTCTTTTCATGCCGTTGTATTAAATTACGATGAATCGATATTGAAAAAAATTAAATATAACCCGCAAATTGAATCATTTGGTTTAATGTCACAGGGAGAAACAGTCCAAGTTGGAGAGGCTGCTGTACAAATGAATTTTGCTGATGATAACGCCTTGGAATTTTTAAAATACAGTATTATTAAGGGCAGATTGCCATCTAATGATCAAGAAGTTGCTGTTGATCCCTGGGTATTACCTTATATAAAAGAAAATATTCAAATAGGTGATTCATTCGAATTAAATGAAAAAAAATACAAATTGGTTGGTTTTCTAAGTGATAGTACATATACACAGGAAAATAAGGTGGGACGGTTACTAACCTATAAGAGTAAGTTTAGCGCTGGTGAAGGAAAAATATTAGTTGGAATTAGCTCAAAAGCAAACTTTAATGAGGTTTTAGAGGGACTCAAGACCATTTCCGGAGAAAATAATATTAATATAAGTAATGAATTAATTCAACTAGAGAAACCAGGTTACAATAATTCGATTATGGCTACGCTAATTATTACAATCAGCATTGTTGTGATAGCGACAATTGTTGTGATTTACAACGCTTTTCAAATCAGTGTCGTAGAACGAACGAGGCAGTTTGGCTTGTTGAGAAGCATTGGTGCAACACGAAAACAAATTAGACAAATCGTGCTGAGAGAAGCTACTTTTCTAGCTGTTATCGCTATACCTATTGGAATTATATGCAGCCTAATAGCGCTTACCTCTCTTCAGTTCACTTTTTCACTTTTAATGGAAAATAGTAAAGCGGTCTCGATATTCCATGTTGATTGGAATATTTTACTAATCAGTTCGATTATTACCTTGCTTTCTGTAATAGCGTCAAGCTTGTACCCAGCTTATTTTGCAGGGAAAATCTCCCCTTTGTTGGCAATTAGTAGCAGGTTGTCAATTAAAAAGGAACAAATCAAAAAACAAAAGAATTCCATGGTGAAAAAACCTTTATCTATTCCTTTGAGCATGGCTATGAAAAATGTTAAGCGAAATAAAAATCGCTATACCATTACAATCTTATCAATTATTATAAGTAGTGTGTTATTTATTACTTTCTCGTATTTAATGAGTGTTGCATTTGCATCTAAATCTTTTGATAAGTTATCTGTTAAATCGGATATTACAATTAAGATAGTGGATAATAATCCAGATCATTTAGCTGAAAGTGAACAAGTTTTGCATCAATTGAAATCACTTGAAAATATATCTAAAGTATACGAAAAAAAGGAGAATAGCTTTGAAACTAAATTAAAGGATGTAACTCAATCTTCCGCGACAGTAAAGGAAATAGAAAACACGATTGGAAAAAGCTATTCCATTACAATCGTAAATAATTATCAAGAAAATAAAACAAAAAAAGAAGAAAAACTTACTTTACAAGTGCTTGCATATGGTTTCATCACAGTCATTTCTTTAATTAGTAGCGTTAATATCCTCAATACTATAACTATAAGTATCATGACTAGACGAAAAGAATTGGCCGCTTTGAAATCCATTGGTATGTCACAAAAGGATTTGAAAAAAATGATTACCTATGAAGCTTTGATTTACGGTTTTTCTGGAAGTTTACAAGGAATCTTTTTTGGCTGTATATTGTCTTATATTATATATTTAGCTATATCTGATATGTTGAAAATGACATGGACGATTCCCTATGAGGCTTGTATCATTACGTTTGTTTCAGCTTTAATAATTAGTTATTTATCAGTCTTAAATCCATTGAAAAAAATTCAACAAGATAATATTATTGATAATATCAGAGAACAATAATATTATAAGCCTGGCTAGATTATAGCCAGGCTATTGTAATTGGAGTATAAGCTAGGGGAAAAAAGGAGAGGGCATACTTGAATAAAAAAATATTACTAGTTGAAGATGATGAAGCTCTTGGCATAGCCATCGAATTTTCATTGAGAAATGAAGGTTATGAGGTGATTAGAGCGTCCAGTGTAAAAGAAGCTAAACACCAGTTTGTTCACAATACATTTGATTTGTCCATCCTTGATATCGGCCTACCAGATGGTAATGGTTATGACTTATGTTTGTATTTTAAAAAGAAAAACGAGAATTCGATTATTATTTTCTTAACTGCACTAGACGAAGAAGCAAATGTGGTAATGGGGCTGGATATAGGCGGTGATGATTATATAACCAAACCTTTTCGGGTTAGGGAACTCATGGCCAGAGTGAAAGTACAATTGCGTAAACAAGCGTCGCTAGAAACGCCATCTCAAATTTTAAGATCTGAGAATATAAGAATCGATACGAACCTAGTCAAGGTTTATAAAAATTGTGAAAGTATTACATTGACGAATTTAGAATACAAGCTGCTATTGAATTTCATGAAGAATTCTCACAAAGCATTAAAAAGAGATGAACTCCTACAACAAATAACAGAAGGAGAAAATGTTTTTTTTGATGAAAACACGTTATCTGTATACATAAAGCGTTTAAGAGCTAAAGTTGAAGACAATCCTCAAAAACCACAGTTTATCGTTACCGAAAGAGGATATGGTTATCGTTGGAGCAAGGACGTGATTGGGTGAGCAAGATAATGAAAAATACCGAGTTAAAAAGCTATATGACGATACTAGCCGTCCTTTTATCTATATTTGTGATTTACCAATTTATTATTCAACAATTATTTTATGATCATTTGAAAAGAGACTCTATTGCAACATGGGGGGAAATTACAGCTAGGTTGGTAGAGCAGAATCCAGAAAATGAAGCGGAAATTATGAAAGTCTTATCAAGTCATTCGTCTCACTCAAGTAAATATCAGGAAAAAGGGACAGAGATCCTAAAGCAATATGGATTATATGAAGACTTGGATTCAAAATTTTTTCCTCACTTAAATAATCTAATTATTAATCACAATCAATTTATGATGTGGGGATTAATTGCTTTTGGATTTTTACTTTTTGTTGCAAACTACATGCAACAAAAAATTATTTTCAATAAGATTAGCCAGCTTACTAGAGCTGCAAAAAAGATAATCGAGGGAGATTACTCGGTTGTCATCAATGAAAATAAAGAGGGGGATTTCGCGAAACTGGCGATTTCATTTCGTTCAATGAGGGATATCATTAGAAAAAATATGCATGATTTGCTTGAAGAGAAACGGTTTTTAGGAGAAATGTTGCAGGATATATCTCATCAGTTAAAAACGCCGCTTTCAACTATTTCTATCTATAATGAAATGTTGTTAAATGAGAAACTATCCCGAGAGCAACAAGCTCAATTACTACAAAATAATGATATTCAGATTTCTAGAATGAATGTCTTAATTCAGAATTTGTTAAAAGTAGCAAAAATTGATGCAAAAGCGATTTCGTTTGATAAAGAGCCAGGGAATTTAGTAGATACGACTGAGGAAGTACTAAATCGCTTGCAAAGCATGATAAGTGATAAAAATATTTTGATTGATTGGAATGCACCAAGAGAAATAGTCGTTATTCACGACAAATTATGGATGCAGGAAGCTTTGTTAAACCTGTTGAAGAATGCAATCGAACATTCTAAACCCGGTGGTAAAATAATGATTCAGGCCAAAAATTCTCCAATCTATACAGAACTAGTAATCCAAGACTTTGGAGAGGGAATTTCAGCTGAAGAATTACCTCATATTTTTGAACGATTCTATAAATCAAGTAGTTCTAAAAAGCACGGATCGACCGGAATTGGATTGGCACTTGTCAAAGCTATTATAGAGGCACATCACGCCTTAATTACAGTTGAAAGTGAAAAAAATGCTTATACAAAATTTACAATTATTTTTATGAAATTTTAATAACAGTTTGGTATATATTTTAATCTTTTTAATATAAAGGGGTTTTTTTATGTTTAATAGATTGAAGTGTTTTCTTTTATCTGAGAAAGAAATAGTTGATACTGTGAAAAAATACAAGGAGGAAAAAATACACGTTTCCATAATAAAAGATTTTTTAGGGGATTTAATCTTAATAAGAACTTTTACATTTTTAATGTTTGTTCCAGTATCAACTTTTATTTTTTCAGTTATAATTTATGGAGCTGTTTTCTTTTTATCAGGCATTAAGATTACTGTTTGGGGCATCACTATAATGTTATTAGTTCCAATAACATTACTTT
>NZ_WEIJ01000014.1:0-95750 GCF_009183795.1 Bacillus sp. B1-WWTP-T-0.5-Post-4 | reverse complement strand
GTATTAGGCACGCCGCCAGCGTTCATCCTGAGCCAGGATCAAACTCTCCAATAAAGTTAGTTTGTCTAGCATCTAAAATAAAAATTGACGTTTCACGTTGTTTGTTTCGTTCAGTTTTCAAAGAACTTGTCCGCCGCTTCAGAAGCGACTTCATCATATTAACATCTTAATTTTTCGATGTCAACTAAGTTTTAAAATTTCTTTTTTGTCGTTTTCTGCGTTTCCGCATCAGCGACGTTTATTAATATACCATCACACTTTTTAAATAACAAGTGTTTTTTTATAAAAATATAAAAAAATTATCTACCCTACTTTCTTCTATAGAAATAACTATTATCCTTACTACTGAAAATAGTTATTCTAATTGTATGCTAATACACTCCGTTCAACCAAATTGTATTTCACAATGCCTTCCCAAATTTTCATTCTCTTCTATATTAAAGCTTATAATCATTATCCTTCTATAAAATAACTATACAAATTAGCCTTAAGAAAAAATCCCGTCTACATTAAACAGCCACTCGCGCGCATTATCCCCTTCCTTCTCATTCAAAAATTTACCCCCTACAAATTAACAACATTCCAATCCTAATACAAACTTAAGGATATTGTTAGAATTTTTTTACATTTAATTAATGAAAAATATCCATTTTTTGTTATATAGTAAGAAAGGACGCACTCAACTATAAATAAACCAATGGAGGAATTATTTTATGGATAGGTTAACAAAGTTTTCATTAAAAAACCGAGCTGCCATTATCATCATGATTTTTCTCATTTCCATACTCGGTGTTTATTCCGGCTCTAAATTATCTATGGAATTTTTACCGAGTATCGACAATCCAGCAATTACCGTCACAACCTTATCTCAAGGACTCGACGCTGAAACGATGACAAAGGATGTAACTGATCCTCTCGAAAAACAATTTCGCAATTTAGAACACGTCGACACCATTACTTCTTCTACATACGAGGGATTATCACGTATCGACATTGCGTATACATCAAAAGCAAACATGAAAGATGCAGCACGCGAAGTCGAAAAAGCCGTCAATACAATTAAATTACCTAAAGATGTAACCAAGCCCGTAGTTAGTCAATTAAACACTTCTATGATTCCACTCGCTCAAATTACTATCCAGAAACAAAACGGTTTTTCAAAAGCAGATGAAAAACAAATTGAAAAAGAAATCGTACCACAACTCGAAAACATTGATGGTGTTGCCAACGTTATGTTTTTCGGAAAATCCACCTCTGAATTATCTATCGTACTTGATCCGAACCAATTAAAAAACAAAAACGTAACATCACAGCAGGTACTAACTGTTTTACAAGGAAAAGAAACTTCTACTCCAGCTGGGGCAATTACTGTTAATCAGGAAGAATACAACCTCCGCGTCATTGGGGACATAAAAAATGTAAATGACATTAAAAACATCACTGTGGCACCCCAAGTGAAATTGCAAGACATTGCTCAAATTGAAATCAAACAACACTACGATACAATCTCACATATAAACGGAGAAGAAGGCACAGGATTAATCATCATGAAAGAACCGAGTAAAAATGCAGTTGCCATTGGAAAAGAGATTGATAAAAAAGTTAAAGAGATAGATAAGGAATATAAAGATCAATTTTCCATTAAACTTTTGGCTTCAACCCATGAACAAGTTGAAAATGCTGTTACTAGCATGGGAAAAGAAGTAATACTTGGAGCAATCGCTGCAACTCTAATTATCTTAATCTTTTTACGTAACTTCCGAACAACACTCATCGCTGTTGTCAGTATTCCATTATCCATTTTATTAACACTCTTTTTACTACATCAATCTAACATTACGCTTAACATTTTAACCCTCGGTGGTTTAGCTGTTGCGGTTGGACGTCTCGTCGATGATAGTATCGTTGTCATCGAGAATATTTTCCGCCGTTTACAAAAAGATTCTTTCTCTAAAGATATCATTCTCGATGCAACGAAAGAAGTCGCAGTCGCAATTACTTCTTCTACTTTAACAACGGTCGCTGTTTTTTTACCTATCGGCCTCGTATCAGGAGCAATCGGAAAATTAATGTTACCTATGGTATTAGCAGTTGTATATTCTATATTATCATCCTTAATCGTTGCACTAACAGTTGTTCCACTTATGGCTTTTTTACTACTCAAAAAAACAAAGCATCGAAAGCCAAGTTCTTCATCACGATATGTCGCTACATTAAAGTGGGCTCTTTCTCATAAATTCATTATTCTACTTACTGCATTTTTATTATTTGTAGGATCAATTGCAGCTTATATATTACTACCGAAAGCAAACATAAAATCTGAAGACGACACAATGTTATCTATTAACATGACATTTCCAGCCGATTATAATGCTGAATCTCAAAAACAAAAAGCATTTGATTTTGAAAAGAAATTACTTTCTAATTCAGATATAACAGACGTTATTTTACGAATGGGATCTAGCGCAGAAGATGCACAATGGGGGCAAACAACTAAAAATAACCTCGCTAGTATATTCGTAGTCTTTAAAAAAGGTTCTGATATTGATCAATATATTAAAGAGTTAAAAAAGGAACATAAAACTTTTGAGCCTGCTGAACTTGATTATATAAAAACAAGTTATTCAAGCTCTGGCGGCGGCAATAACTTACAATTTAACGTAACAGCTACTAACGAAGCGGATTTAAAAGAGGCGGCTACTATCGTTGAAACAAAACTAAAAAGCATGGATGATCTTTCTAAAGTAAAAACAAATTTAGAAGATTCTAAGAAAGAATGGCAAATTCATATTGATCAAACAAAGGCTGAACAACTAGGTTTAACACCAGAAATATCTGCGCAACAAGTGGCATTCCTTATGAAGAAATCACCTATTGGCGAAATTACAATTAATAATGAAAAAGCTACTATTATGATAGAACACAAAAAAGAAAACATTAATAAACAAGAAGATATTTTAAATACAAACATACTATCACCTATTAATGGACCAATACCTTTAAAAGACATCGCAACTATTTCAGAAAAACAAACACAAACAGAAATTTTCCATAAAGACGGAAAAGAAACAATCCAAATTACAGCCGAAGCTTCAAATGAAGATTTGAGTAAAGTAAACACAGCAGTAAATAAAGCGATGACTGACTTAGATTTACCTGGTGGTGCAAAAGTAAATATCGCAGGAGCTACTGAATCTATGCAAGAGAATTTTACAGATTTATTCAAAATTATGGGGATTGCAATCGGGATTGTATATTTAATTATGGTTATCACCTTCAGGCAAGCACGTGCTCCTTTTGCAATCCTATTCTCCTTACCATTAGCTGCTGTCGGTGGTATTTTAGGATTAATCATTTCACGAACACCTGTTGATGTAAATTCCTTGATCGGCGCATTAATGTTAATTGGGATTGTTGTTACAAACGCTATTGTATTAATAGAAAGAGTCCAACAAAATCGGGAACATGGAATGGAAACTAGAGAAGCCTTACTTGAAGCAGGTTCTACTAGACTACGCCCAATTATTATGACAGCTATTACAACAATCGTTGCTATGCTCCCACTCCTATTTGGCCAATCCCAAGCAGGAAGTATGGTATCAAAAAGTTTAGCCGTCGTTGTCATCGGCGGTTTGGCAGTCTCAACTGCTCTTACATTAGTAGTCGTTCCAGTTATGTATGAACTATTAGATAAAATCGGGAGAAAAAGACGCTCCCGTAGGAAAATAAGCACTTCTACAGAAACACCTGATATTTAAAAACAAAAGGCGTTATCTTCACAAATGAAGATAACGCCTTCTCTCTATTTAGTCATATAATCCATCATTTTTTCCACATATTGCTCTATAGGTTTACTAGAATCCACAATCTAAATTACATCTGTTCTTCTTTATAATTAATCACAAATTCAACAATCATTACATCCATTCCTTCTATATTAAAATACAAAAGAACCCCCTACTTATAAATAGAGAGTTCTTCTTTATAATTTATGCCGCTTTTACCTTTTTCGTTGTTTTACTTTTTCTTTTCGTTCCTGTAAAGCGCTTGTGTAATATAGATGCTATCAAGCGTGAAATAACATTGAATAGTAATACCATAATAATTAATACAGCTGCAGATTTTGTCGCAATCAACTTCGCATCTGGAATAACTCCTTCAGAATTTAATTTCCAAATGTGAACCGCTAATGTTTCAGCTGGTCTAAACGGATTTAAAGGATGCGCAGGACTTGAGAAATCCGCTGCTGAATTTAAAATCGGGGATGTTAAACCCGCTGTGTAAATTAATGCTGCCGCTTCACCAAATATACGACCCGCCGCTAAAATAATCCCTGTAATAATTTGTGGTAATGACGATGGGATAATAATACGAGCGATTGTTTGCCACTTCGTTGCACCTAATCCAAGACTTGCCTCTTTTACATTCTGAGGAACTTCTGAAATCGCATTTTCACAAACACGCGTTAAACCTGGTAAATTTAAAATAGTTAAAGCAAGAGCACCACCCATTACTGTGTATCCCCAACCTGTCATTGTAACGAACACTAACAAACCAAATAAACCAACAACAATAGAAGGTAAAGACGCCATCGTCTCTATACATAGACGAACAAAATTTAAAAAACGTCCTTGTTTTGCGTACTCTGCTAAATATATTCCAGCACCTAATCCAAGAGGAATAGATATAATAAGCGTTATAACAAGCATGTAGAAGGAATTGAATAACTGCGGACCAATCCCACCACCAGCTCTTGTATTGCTTGGTTCTCCAAACAAGAAATTAGGATCCCAAAATCCCCATCCCTTTTGTAAAATCTCAAATACTAAGAACACTAGCAAAGCTACAACTAAAGCCGCAACCGCATAAAAGATACCCGTCCAAACTTTATTTACCGTTCTTGCATTCATTATTATCGCTCACCTCTTTGCCCAATCGCTCGAATTACTAAAATAAACAGGAATGAAATAACAAGTAAAATCATCGCTAAAGTCCATAGCGCATTGTTCCAAGCAGTTCCGTTCAATGTATTCGTCATGTCCATTGTTAAAATACCAGTTAACGTCGCTGTCGGACTATATATTCCTTCTGGTAATTTAATCGTATTCCCGATTACCATTTGAACCGCTAACGCTTCACCGAAAGCACGCGCTAAGCCTAAAACAACACCTGTTAAAATCCCTTTTTTCGCAGCAGGAACAATCACTCGGCTAATCGCTTGCCATTTCGTTGATCCTAGACCATAAGAAGCTTCTAAATAATCAAATGGAACAGAACGTATTGCATCAGAAGCGATACTAGCAATAGTAGGTAAAATCATAATACTTAATACAACAATACCTGCAATTAAACTAAAGCCTACTCCCCCAAACGAATCACGTAATAGCGGTACTAAAATCGTAACCCCTAATAATCCGTATACAACCGAAGGAATACCAACTAACAATTCTAGAACAGGCTTCAATACTTTATTTCCAAACTTTGGCGAAATTAAATTCATGAATATAGCAAGAGCTATAGCAATTGGTGCACTAATAATAACCGCACCTAACGAAACCACCGTTGAACCTACAATGAAAATTAAAGCCCCGAAGGATCCTTGATCAGCATTTGGATTCCATTTTGTCGATGTTAACATCTCAGTAAATGAGATACCACTTTGTGTAAAAGATTGAATACCTTTCCCACAAATAAACGCAATAATAGCTAATGTAATTAAAACAATAAAAATACCACAAAACGTAACAAGTGATCTTCCTATATATTCACTTTTCACGTAATTAATTTGTTTTTTCCCCTTCATCACAGGACAGACCCCACTTCACAGATTGAAATGAACAGGACTGGCCTTGCAGCCAGCCCCATAAAATTTTATTACTTATTTAATTTAGACATTGGAATGTAGCCCATATCTTCTACTTGCTTTTCAAAATCTTTACCTTTTACATAATCGATGTAAGCTTTCGTCGCTTCCTTCGCTTCACCTTTTGTTACCATATATTCGTAAGACCAGAATGGATATTTACCAGACGCGATGTTTTCAACTTTCGGTTCAGCACCATCAATTTTCACTGTTTGTAGTGCGCCTTTTTTCTCGCCCACCATGTAAGACATCGCTAAATAACTCACCGAACCAGGAGTAGAGTTAATCGCTTGCTCTACTGCACCGTTAGAATCTTGTGTTGTACCAGTTCCATCATTAATTTTCGCGTCTTTCATAATCGTTTTTTCAAATGTAGCACGTGTACCAGATGAAGCCGGACGGTTAATTACATTGATTTTTTCATCTTTTCCGCCTACTTCTTTCCAGTTTGTTACTTTTCCAGTGAAGATATCTTGTACTTGTTGCATTGTTAAGTTATCAACTTTTACATCTTTATTTACGACAAGAGCGAATGCAATACCCGCTACCTTGTTATCTACTAATTCTTTCGCCTTTTCAGCATCTTTTATTTTATCTCCGGACGGAACATCTGAATTACCAATTTGTACTGCACCAGATGCTACTTGGTTAATCCCAGTTCCACTACCGCCACCTTGAACTTGAATAGAAACTTTTGAATTTTTCTCCATGAATTTCTTTCCAGCTTCCTCCGCAAGAGGTAGAAGAGCTGTAGAACCAGCCGCTGCAATCGTACCTGATAATTCTTGTTTTGTATTATCGCTTCCTTTAGCAGTTTCTTTACTAGTTGTATCTTCTGCTTTCCCACAACCAACTAATGCTCCTGCTACCACTAAAGCTGCTAAAGAAAATTTAATACCTTTTTTCATAACCATGTCTTGTACCCCCATTTGGATTATCACTTTTCGAATTCATTTTCTTTCGAACACAAATTCATTGTAGGACAACAATATTATGTGAGTGTTAAGCAATTTTTAATTTTAAGTAAATGACGATAATAATCCTTAAAAGCTAGAAATCCCAACATTTATAGTTAAATAACCCAACAAAAACCACACTAACTACGCTGCAATGTAAATATATTCTTAACAATGTAAATTCAATGTAAATGTTTTTCTCTCTTTTTCCCTTTTTGTTAAAGTTACATTTACAATTCCGCTGTATTTTGTAATTTTTACACACCTAATTTATGCACATTAAAAATAATTTCAGTAATATTTTTTAGTACAACTAAATAAATTGGAACAATTCTAAAAATAAATGAATATTTTTAAAGTACTAATTGACAACATAATCCAATGTAGTCTACTATATTACTAACAAAAAGTTTACCTTAGGAAACTTTTTAAACTCAAACTAAAAATATAGAGATGAGGTAACTTTTATGGTATCGGCTAATATAAAACCACTTTCCGAATTTAAAATAGGAGAGTTTGTACAAATTGAGAAGATACAATTAGAAGGAACTATGAAACGACGCTTATTAGATTTGGGATTTATCCCGGGGGCGACGATTAAAGTATTGCAACGCAGTCCACTTGGAGATCCGGTCGCTTATCAAGTGAGCAACACAACTATTGCACTGCGTAAAGAAGAAAGCTCCCTTATTTTCGGGGTATTAATAGGAGATGATTTCAGATGAGCAAACATCGTATCGCTTTAGCTGGTAACCCGAATACAGGGAAAAGTACATTATTTAATACTTTAACAGGCTTAAAACAACATACTGGAAACTGGACGGGAAAAACTGTTTTAAAAGCTGAAGGAGAATATGAACATAACGGAAGTAATTATACATTAATAGATTTACCGGGAACTTACTCACTATACTCAAATTCCGCAGACGAAGAAGTAGCGAGGGATTATATTATATTTGAAAAACCAGAAGTAACTGTAGTTGTTATAGACGCAACTGCTATGGAAAGAAATTTAAATTTAGCACTCCAGGTGATGGAGATGACAAATAATGTAGTCATTTGCATTAACTTAATTGATGAAGCCGAAAAAAAAGGGATTGTTATCGATGAAAAGAAATTAGCAAAATCACTTGGTGTACCTGTCGTTAAAATTTCAGCACGTAACCGAGTAGGTATTGGTCATTTGCTAAATGTTATTGCAAGAGTAGCAAATAAAAAACTAATTCCAACACCAATTAAAATTACTTACAGCGAAAAAATCGAAAATATGATTCAGGAATTAGAACCACAAATTTATAAAGTGTTCGGTGATACGTATCCAGCACGTTGGATTGCGTTACGTATATTAGATGGAGATAAAAATTTCTTAACTACACTTCAAAAACACCATAATGAACCACTTGTAAGGGAGGTCGTAATTAATGGAATCTCACTCAGCCAGTAAAGCTCTTCCATTAGACTATATTATTCAACATGCACAAACACTTTCAAAAGAAGATATACGAGATGATATAGTCGGAGATATTTACCGAACATCTGCAAGCATATGTAAAGAATCTGTCCAATATACAAATACTGATAAATTATATCGTTCCGAAAAACTAGATAAAATTTTCACATCTCCAATCTGGGGATTCCCAATTATGCTCGGTATTTTATCTATTATTTTTTATCTTACAATTGCAGGCGCTAACGTACCATCTGATATGATTGCCGAATTCTTCGGATGGGCCGAAGGATATTTAACATCTTGGTTCCAAGCAGCGCATGCACCTGAATGGTTACATGGCATTTTAATACTTGGTTTGTTCCGTGGTATCGGTGCTGTTATTAGCGTTATGTTACCACCTATGGCAATCTTTTTCCCTATGTTCGCGCTATTAGAAAACTACGGATACTTACCACGTGTCGCGTTTAATATGGACCGCTTATTCAAACGATCCGGCGCACACGGGAAACAATCTTTAACAATGGCAATGGGATTTGGTTGTAATGCAGCAGCCATTATGTCAACACGTATCATTGAATCACCACGTGAACGCATGCTAGCAATTTTAACGAACAACTTCGTTCCTTGTAACGGTCGCTGGCCTATGTTAATTTTAATGGCTTCACTATTTATGGCTGCTGGTTATACAGGCAGTATGCAAACATTGGTTACTGCTGGCGTTGTAGTCGGAATGGTTGTAATTGGTGTTATTATGACATTAACTGTTTCTTGGGTACTATCAAAAACAGCCTTAAAAGGGGTTCCAACTCACTACACACTTGAGTTACCTCCGTACCGCAAGCCAAAAGTTTGGAATACAATTGTTCGCGCAACACTCGATAAGTCAATCTATGTTTTAAAACGAGCTATAGTTGTTGCTGCCCCTGCGGCTGCATTAACTTGGTTACTTGCTAACATTTTTATTGGTGACACAAGCTTACTTATGTATTTTGTAAACTTTCTAGATCCATTTGCTAAAATGTTAGGACTTGACGGCTTTATTCTAGCTGCATTCATTCTTGGACTACCCGCTAATGAAATTGTAATCCCAATTTTATTAATGTCTTACTTATCAACTGGGGCTTTAACTGAAATAGATGATTTTAATCAAATTAAAAATCTATTCCTAGAAAATGGTTGGACTTGGTTAACAGCGTTAAACACAATGTTGTTCTCACTTCTTCATTTCCCATGCGGAACAACACTTGTTAATATATACAAAGAAACAAAAAGTGCAAAATGGACATTCTTATCGTTTGCAATCCCTACCGTTATCGCCATTGTTGTTACATTCCTCTCTACACAATTGGTACATTGGTTAGGGCTTGTATAAAGCAAAGCATACATAGAAGGTATCCCCCTTCACATATGCTTTGCACGAAAGAAACCTGAAATTATTCAGGTTTCTTTTTTTGCACATCAGTATTCCACGGCTGTGCTCCATACGTTGTGAGTTTTTTATGAATAAAATATATAGTTCCTGGAAGAACTGCCATTAATATCGTGCAACTAATTCCTAATCCAGTAAACAACTTTCATCACCTTATTTCACTCTTTTCGGTAAAGCTGAACCTGAATGTTCAATTGTTGGATGAACATGAACAGTAATTTCAGCATTACTAAAGTAATTTTCGCCTTGATCCCAATTCTCACTTACCTTTTTCCACTCTTTATAATTATGTCGCTTATACACTTCCCCTAACTCTAGTACATCTACCTTATATTTTTTTTGAACAAGTTTAATTGATTTTTGAATACGCTTCTCCATTTCTTCCGATATATCCTTCTCTAAACGCTTTTCATTCAAAACCTTTTTATGATCACTAAAATGCAACTCAGCCAATGTGCCTTCCAGAGATAAATGAATATCAAACTTTGGTTTTGTAGCATTCGTTGTGGATACTTTAATTTTTCGACGTAACTTATGAATTTCATATGTAATAAGTTGATTCTTTTTACGGATGGTAAAAAAACCTCCAATTTTTTTACCTATTATATAATTCATCCCTACTGTTTCTTCCCCACTCAAATTGCCTACACATTTATTATCCTTTCCACGAAACAATGCTGCACCGTTCATTTGTACTCCTTGTTTTGTTAGTTCCAGAATAGGTAATACAAAACTTCGGTTAGAGATCATCTTTTCCTGCACCTCACCAATTCTTGCAGCCTCAATCATTTGGGCATTTTTCGGAGGGTGTTCAGCTAACATATCAATATACTGCGCCGGTAAATTTTCAGGCTTGGCACTTTGTTTTAAAATAGCTTCGGCATTTTTATTAGAAACGAACAAACGAATATTTCTTCTCATCTCATGATCGCGAATATATACATCTAACGTATTTTGTAAAATGTATGGATGTGAAAGTAATTCTTCAGAGAAAATAATCACCTGTATATGAGGGAAAAATAATGTACGACTAATTTTTTTGGCGATTATTCTTATTTGTTCAAATACACTATCTGCTTTTGCACTAACATTAATATAATTTTCGCTATCCCCACCCCCTTGTCCACCCTGTTGAGACAATTTACTGGGGAGTACCATCTGATAGGTCCCTTTCATAATTGGATTCGCTTTCTTCTCCTTCACAATATCGTAAGCCGCTCCTACTACAAATCCTCTTTCTTCTATCTCTTCTAACTCAGAACACCCACTCATAAATCCAGTTAAAGCCATAACCATTATAATTTTAAGAAGGTGTTTCATTTCCACCATTCCTTCTTTTTATTTTATATACAATTAAAACGAGCAAAGGAGCTAACACAACAAACCCCATATCTATCCAAGCTAAATAAGTCCCATAACTTGATAAAGTATTTAAACTACTAGGTATCATATTCACCATAAAAATAATAGGGGCACTTATGAAAATAAAAATTTGTTTCTTCACTTTCGGAAACATAGCACAAAACAATAAAGATGCGACGTCATAATACATTGCTGTAGTGTTATAAATAGTAATAATCCAAGTCGTAAAAAAAATCGCATCAAACCTTTCTAAAAATCCTCCACCAATTTCAATTTCTTTCCCTAATTCAATTGTTGGATATGTCAATCCACGTGTTGTCATATACGTAAAAACACTAATACAAGTTACATAAATTAAAATGTATGACAGCACGTTTACCATCACCGCTTTCGCGACTGCCATTGGCGCTTTTTTCGCTGTCTTATCATTCAGCAACACCGCATAAAATAAAGCTACTTCAAATCCAATAAACGTAAAAATAGAATTTTTAACTCCAACAGCATATTGACTTACTTTCGTTTGAAAAGCTGGTAGTAAATTATTTATTTCCATTAAATTTATATTCAATAAAGAAAGAAGTACTATCGCAATTAAAACAATAGGCAAGAATAAAACATTTAACCTTAATAAGGCTGCTCTTGATCCTGCTATGCCATAAATAACAACTAATAAGAAGAAGAACGACAGTAGTTGTATTGGTGTATCACTAAATAAATACGTTTGAGAAATAACTGAAATCATTCGCGATTCATATGCTGTCAAAGCAGCAAAAGTTAATACTAAAATACTACTAATTGTGTATGCAACAGGCTTCGTCAAATGCGCACTCGTATATTGAACAAAATTTTGTTTTGGAAATAAGATAGCCACTCTCGTCACAAACCAACCTAAAACTGCGCAGATCAATCCACCCAAAAGCAAGATAATCCAACCGTCCGAAAATAAAGTTTGGTTAGCGATATCTCTTGGCATAGACAATGCCCCTATACCAATAATGGTCGATGATACCGCAAACCCAATTTCACGAGATCCAATCTCTTCATCGCCATACTCAAATGGTTTCACTTATTTTCGCTCCTTTGGACGTATTGTAGAATCTTTTGTTTGTAAGTACTCTGGTCTATCTTTCAACATCGATTTTGGCATGCGAATAAATTCTTCTTTCCAATCTTTATAAAATGCAGGAGCAATTGGAGTTGTATACGGTATACCAACACTTGTTAAATTTGTAATATGAATAGCAAGTGCGATCAGAGCTAGAATGATCCCATACAGCCCAAAAGCCGTTGCAGCTAATACAAAGACGAAAAGTAAAATTCGGAACGTAATCGTAATACTATATACAGGAAGCGAAAACGTAGCAATCGCAGTAACCGCAATAATAATAACTAAAAACGGATTTACAATCCCTGCATTTACCGCAGCTTCTCCAATTACAAGACCTCCTACAATCCCTATCGTTTGCCCCATCGGTTTCGGCAATCGGATTCCAGCTTCTCGTATTAATTCCATAGTCAAGGCCATCATTAATGTTTCAATATATGCAGGAAACGGAACACCTTCCCTCGCACCTGCAATTGAATAAGCCAATTTAGAAGGAATAAGTCCTTGATGATAAGATACAAGTGCTACATACATAGCTGGTAACAAAACCGCAATTATGCCTGAACCCATACGTAAAAATCTTAATAACGTTCCAATCACCCAGCGCTCGTAATGATCTTCTACAGATTGAAAAATATCAACAAAGACAAGTGGTGCAATAAGAGCAAACGGGGATCCGTCTACTAAAATGGCCGCCTTCCCTTTCGCTAATGAGGCTATAATATTATCAGGCCTCTCTGTATTCAAAAACTGTGGAAATGGGGATAAATTATTATCCTGAATTAATTGTTCAATCGTACCTGTTTCCAAAACGACATCTGTCACTATTGATTGAAGACGGCGATCTAACTCTTTTACAATGTGAGGATTAATAATATCTTCTATATATACTAGGGTTACTTCTTTCTGCGATCGCTTTCCCATAATATAAGATTGGAACCTCAACTTTGGATCGCGTAAGCTGCGTCGGATTAACATTTTATTCACATTAATATCTTCATTTAATCCAACTCTCGGTCCGCGTATTAAATCTTCTGTCACTGGTGGTTCTAAACTTCGCTTCTCCCAAGCCCTACTATTAATAATGATAGCAGTTTGAATATTATCAATTAATATAACTGTATCTCCCGCTAAAATCGCATTTATAATATCCGGAAATGTTGTCTTCTTACCCACTTCCGCAATAGAAATAAAACGATCCAATAACGTCTGAACGACAGCCGCTTCATTTTGCACTTCTTCATATTGAAGAGTACGAACTACATATTTATAAACATTATCCTTGTCTGTTAACCCACATAAAAACACAACCGCACAACGTGTAAAACTCCCAGCAAGAGCAACTTCTCTAATTGTTAAATCATTAGGTGAACCTAACTCATCCCTAATTTCTTTCATAACTTCAAATAAGTTACCTTCAAGCTCTAACAATTTCCCCACCTAACTTCCTTTTCAACAAGTTTTTAGTTAGATTCCGCTAATTGAAGAAAATATATACAAAAAAGAGCTATCTCTTTTCAAAGATAGCTCTAATAAAGTAAAACTTTAATCAACCCTCACCAATCGGGCTTTTACAGGCAGCAGGGCCCTCACCTAACTTCTTTGCTTCCACTGAATTTTGAGGTGGGGGTCTTACTGCTTGTTAATGGGGGATAAACGAATTACTTTTCCACTATTATAGTGTTTTTCTTTATAAATACACCTTTTGTAAATCCACTGACTACAAACATCACAATTATATTAATTAACAATGCGACTATACCTACATTCAAATCTTTTATATACTGCGGGAAACTCGGAAACATCGTGGCTATAGTTGAACCAGATAAGGTAATATATGCGACCACTAATAGCCCAACTCCCATTCCTGCAATCGCCCCTTGCTTCGTAATAATTTGACGTGGAAACAAGCTACATACAAGTGCAGGGAAAAGTTGTGTAACGATACTGTATCCCATTAATAGAAGTGCTCCTATTGTTTCTCCTCCTTTAAATGTAAATAAAACTGCCACGAGCGTTACTACAGGCACAAATAATTTTGCCATCTTAGCAACTTGTCTATCTGAAGCAGACGGGACTATCGTTCGGTAAATATTTTTTGCTAACAGTGTAGAAGCCGCCATAACAAGCATAGACCCTGGAACTAATGCCGTTAATACTCCCGCACTACCAATAATTCCAATAAACCAAGGATCAAAAGTTTGTAAAGCAAGACGGAATAACGAAAGATCTACATCCGCTCCCTTTAACCCAGGAACTTGCAATATAGCAGCAAATCCTGCAAAAAATACGAAAAGTAAAACTAAAGAATACAATGGCATAATTGCTGCATTTTTACGAAATACTTTTTCATTTTTTGCAGAAAAAGCAGAAGCAAATGTATGAGGCCACATATAAAAACCGAGGGCCGTTAATATAATAGTAGAAACAAACCAAGAAATACTCATTCCTTCTTCAGGTAAAGATAAAAATCCCGGTTTCGCTGCCTCTACAGCCTCAAACATCGGCTGAAATCCTCCATAATAATGATACGGCAAATATATACCTAAAAACATAACGATAAACAGTATCATAATATCCTTCAAAGCAGCCGTCCAAGCCGAACCATGTATACCTGAAACCATTACATATATAGTTATAACAATAGCACCGATCCATACTGCAACAACAGGTGACACCCTTCCGTAAGAAGCTTCTGAAACGATAATTCCCAGTCCTTTTAACTGTAAAACAAGATATGGGATGATGGAAACAACACCAACAATCGAAACAATAAGTCCAAGCGCTTTACTTCTATATTTCTTCGCAAAAAAATCCGACTGTGAAACAAGGTTATGCTCTTTCGCATACTTCCAAATGGGTGGCAATAAAAAATACGATAAAAGATAAGCTAAAGCACCATATCCCAAAATATAAAAGGTAGGTGCTCCTTTACTATACGCCCAGCCGCTTCCCCCTAAAAATGTAAACGTCGTATAAATTTCACCTGCCATAAGGAGAAAAACAAAAATAGTGCCAAATCCTCTTCCTCCAACTGACCATTGTTCTAAATTCATATCTTTTCCATGTTGTGCCCGAATCCCTAAAAATAGTGCGAAAAACAAAAATAAAATAATGATAAGTAATGCAGTCATTTTACATCCTCCTTATTAGCAGGATCAAACACGTACACAAGCCACATACAAAAAGATGTAATAAACACTGATAATAATACCCAAAATAATAAAAATGGCATCCCTAATACGTAAGGAGTAACTGAATTCGCAAATATTGGCCCAACTACTAAACAAAGAACTGGGATAAGCGCTAGAATGTGTATTTTCTTCATCTCATTCTCCTTTACTTATAAAGTTCATAATGGCTGATACAAAGACTTCCACTCCAATCGGTAATGCATCTTCGTCAATCGTAAAACGAGGGTGATGGTGAGGATATATAATACCTTTCTCTTTATTTCCCGCTCCGATAAAAAAGAATGTCCCCGGTGCCTTTTGTAAAAACGCTGAAAAATCTTCTCCAGCCATCGTCGGCTGTAAACGAACAACTCTATCCCTTCCATAAAGTTGTAATGCCGTTTGTTCAATAAGTTCTGTAGCTTCATAATCATTTACAACTGGTCGATATCCATATTCATATGAAAATGTATATTTCGCTCCGTAAGATTCCGTAATATGCTTCACAATCCGCTCAATCTTCTTCTCTGTTTCACTTCGTAATTCATGTCTTAAACTTCTTACTGTCCCTTCAATCTCAGCTTGCTCTGGTATTACATTATGAGTTGTCCCAGCATGAAATTGCGTAACAGATATTACGAGAGAATCTAATGGATTCGTGAGGCGAGATACAATTTGCTGAAGTTGCGAAACGACTTGTGTTCCGATTGCAATACTATCCACCGTTTCATGAGGGATTCCAGCATGTCCACCTTTTCCCTCTATCTTAATTTTAAAAACATCCGGTGCAGCCATTGCAGGACCATAAATAACACCTATTTTCCCAACCTCTAACGACGCCCAAAGGTGAGCACCAATAATATAATCCACACCTTCCATTACACCTGCAGCAACCATCTCCTCTGCACCACCAGGAAAATTCTCTTCAGCATGTTGGAATAGAAAACGAATCTCCCCTTTAATCTTCTCTCTTTCTTCTACTAACTTATATACAACCCCAAGTAATATCGCTATATGTCCATCATGACCACATGCATGCATTACACCTTTATATGTAGAAATAAAATCAAACTCATTTTCTTCATGAATAGGAAGAGCATCCATATCGGCGCGAATCGCAACTGTTTTGCCCGGATGTTTACCTACTAACTTTGCCATCACACTATATTTAGTCGGCCGTGACACTTCTAAATATGGGAATTTCCGAAGTATATCAAACACAAACTGCGATGTTTTTTCTTCTTGAAAAGATAACTCTGGATACTTATGAAAATGCCTTCTCCACTCAACTAACTGATTTTTTGACAAAACAAGTTCCTTTGCAACATCCATTTCTCTTCTCCCCTTCTTCACCAAGTTAAATGTTATTATAACGTGAATTGTTAACTTTTAAAAGAATCTTCTGAATTTTCAGTGATGATAAACTAAAAAGAAAAAGCCATCCAAAAGATGACTTTTTCATTATTATAAAATAGTAATTGCTTGTTTTCCCATTTGCTCCCAAGCTTTCTCAAATTCTGCTCGCGGAACAGCCAAACGTGGATTATTTTTAAGAGGATCATTTACATATACAAAGTTTTGATCATATCCAATTACTACTGCACTATGCTCATAATATGTAATTTTCACTTCGCCTGAACTCGTATTCCATGTTTCAAAACTACTTTCAGCTAGCGGCTTAAACGTCGTATTAATAATGACCCATACCGGAGAGCCTGAACTAATTACTTTATATATATCTTGCATGTCTCTACCTGTTAAATTAATTACTTTTTCAGGAACATATTTTTCTGCTAAATCAAAGATTGGTTTATTGTACACACCATATCCAGGCTCTGCCTTTGTATAAATATTTCCCACAAATCCCTCGTAAGGATTTCCACGCAAACCATTTTGTTCAAATGGAACACGATGAATTTCGCTAGCAAGTTGCATCTTATCTACTTGTACACCTTTATATTGCAGCAACATAGCTAAACTTGTCACTTCACATCCTCGAGGTAATTCTGGTAATTGTTTAATAAACGGAACATCTTCAATCATAGCTGCTTCTTTCATTTCAGATAGAAACTCTAAGCGTAGAACTTGCGCCTTTTGCATGATTTTATCTTTTCCTATAAAAAATGCAGCAGCAAGTATAATCCCAAAAACAAAAAGATATTTTAACTTTTTCATTATAAACAAAACTCCATTAATTATTATTTTACAGACACAACTCTTATCATTGTACCCTTCTTCTTACTAGTTTGCTAGAAAGATCATGTGAATTATCGCTCATAGAATTAATTATAAAAATTCTAATTATTTTTAATAAAAAGAAAAATAAATATACATTTACAGAATATTTTGCTAAAATCAAAATTGTTAACATAGTGAAGATATCACCATGTTAACAAACATTCTTAGAGTATTTAGTCATAGTTCGTTTTTTACATACTCCATTCATTTCATAGCAAATAAACCGAGTGTGTGTTGCATCCCCCACTAATGATTAAAAACTCAGAATAAAACGAAGTTTACACATTCAAGAAAATACGGGGTGAGGGGCATATGAATCAACAAATTGAACAAACAGATTTAAAACGAACAATGAAAAGTAGACACCTATTTATGATTGCACTCGGCGGTGTTATCGGAACCGGGCTATTTATGGGATCTGGTCAAATCGTCCATAATGCCGGACCTGGTGGTGCTATTCTTGCATTTTTAGTCGGTGGATTTGTTATGTATTTAACGATGTTATGTCTTGGTGAATTATCCGTCGCTATGCCAGAAGCAGGTTCATTCCAAAGTTATGCAAGCAAATTCATTTCACCTGGTTTTGGATTTGTTGTCGGTTGGATGTATTGGTTAAATTGGGCTGTTACAGTTGGCGTAGAGTTAACAACTGTAAGTATTTTAATGAAACGCTGGTTTCCAGACGTTTCTTCCTGGATTTGGTGCGTTACATTTGCAGCAGCACTCTTCCTCGTAAACGCTTTATCAGCAAAAGCATATGCAGAAGCAGAGTTTTGGTTCGCAAGTGTAAAAGTCGCAACAATTGTTATTTTCATCGTACTTGGCGGCGCTGTTATGTTCGGTCTACTAGACTTTAATGGAAAGCCAGCTCCAATGCTTCATAATTTTACTGAAAATGGCGGGCTATTTCCAAATGGTGCATTAGCTGTTCTTCTTACGATGATTACAGTAAATTACTCCTTCCAAGGAACAGAATTAATCGGAATCGCTTCAGGCGAAAGTGAAAATCCTGAAAAAACAATTCCAAAAGCAATTAAAAACACAATTTGGCGAACTCTCTTCTTCTTCGTCTTAGCGATATCAGTTGTTGTAGGTTTACTCCCATGGCAAGAGGCTAATCTAGTCGAAAGTCCCTTTGTACTTGTATTTGATGTAGCCGGCGTCCCATATGCAGCAGACATTATGAACTTTGTTATTATTACAGCTGTATTATCCGTTGCTAACTCTGGTCTATACGCAAATTCTCGTATGCTGTGGGCGATGGCAAAACAAGGAATGGCAAGTCCAGCATTTACGAAATTAACTAAAAAAGGTGTACCGCTAAACGCATTAATTTTCAGCCTAATTTTCGCTAGCCTGTCCTTACTAACAAGTGTATTTGCGGCAGATACTGTCTTTCTAGTTTTAACATCTATTGCAGCAATGGCTGCCGTTGTCGTTTGGATGTCAATCGCCGCTTCACAGTTTTTCTTCCGTAGAAATTTCGTGAAAAACGGTGGCAACATAAATGATTTAAAATATCGTACACCGCTCTATCCACTAGTTCCAATCGTAGCGTTTTCGCTCAATTTCATTACATTTGTTAGTTTGGCTTTCATTCCAGATCAAAGAATTGCTCTTTATTGCGGCATTCCATTTATGATTATTTGTTACATTTTATACCAAGTTAAATATAAAAAATTTGTCACACTTGAACAGCCACGAACTGTCACACAAGAAATAAACTAAATATACAAAATATTCAGCTATCTTTCTTATAATAAGATAGCTTTTTTCTATTTCTTGGATATCCTGGTATAACTTTATTTATCTTAAAATTTTCACAATCACGTTTTTCTCTGGAAAATAGTTTACAATGTAATCAAGTTACAAATGATATTCACCTTAAAAAGTGTGCATTTGTGTCTATTTTTTAACAATATATCAAAAACTATTGCCTTCTATAAATTAATAGGTTTATATTGTTTTATTGGCATAGTTTCAATCCAAGGAGAAAGGAGATTTTCAATCGTGCAACTAAAGAAAGCGTTTTGGAAGTTGGCTTCACTTCTTCCGTTATCATTACTTCTGTTCCTCGGTGGCTGTGATAAAAAACTCGCAGTATTAAATCCGCAAGGACCTGTTGCAAAAGCACAGTATGATTTAATTGTTTGGTCATTCTTGCTTATGTCATTAATTATCGCAATTGTATTCATTCTGTTTACAGTCATCTTGATTCGTTATCGTGAAAAACCAGAGAATATGGACTATGAGCCACCTGAACAACACGGTAACACATTACTAGAAATTATTTGGACGCTTGTTCCTGTTATTATCGTTATCGCATTATCGATTCCAACAGTAAAAGCAACTTATGCTTCGGAAGAGGTTCCGAAAGAGTCCAAACATATTAAACCAGTTGAAATTTATGTTACATCTGCAAACTGGAAATGGTTATTCAGTTACCCAGAGGAAAAAATTGAAACCGTTAACTATTTAAACATCCCAGCTGGTGTACCAATTCAATTCAAACTGACTTCTGTCGGCCCAATGAATGCTTTCTGGGTACCAGAACTTGGTGGTATGAAGTACACAATGGATGGCATGATTATGGATCTTTATTTACAAGCTGATAAGCCAGGTTCTTACCTAGGTCGTAGTGCGAACTTCTCTGGTGAAGGATTCACTCACATGGAGTTCGAAGTTGAAGCGAAAACTAAAGAGAAATATGACAAGTGGGTTAAAGAAGTACAAGAAACTGCTCCTAAACTAACAGAAGCTAAGTACAACGAAATTGTTAAACCTGGTGTAGTTGGTCGTATGACATTCTCTAGTCACCACTTAAGTTATGTAGATCCAAAATCACTTGAATATTGTGATTACAACTACTACAAAAACAAAAAATAATAGCTATTATTCCAACAGATTGGAGTGAACACAGTGAAGCTTGATGAATTCTTTGTCACAGGTGATCCGATTATTTACGGTGCAGACGCTTCTATCGTTCTTGTGACATTAGCAATCATTTTCGTACTAACAAAGTATAAAAAATGGAAATGGCTTTGGGACGAATGGTTAACAACTGTTGACCATAAAAAAATCGGAGCTATGTATATTATTTCTGCGGTTATCATGTTATTCCGTGGTGGTATGGATGGTTTAATGATCCGTGCACAGTTAACATTCCCAGAAACAACTTATTTAAACGCTGAACACTATAACGGAATCTTTACAACGCATGGTACAGTAATGATTCTTTTCATGGCAATGCCATTCGTTATGGGATTAATGAACCTTGTAGTACCATTACAAATTGGTGCTCGTGACGTTGCATATCCGTTCTTAAATGCTTTAAGTTTCTGGTTATTCTTTGTCGGAGCAATGTTATTCAACATCGCTTTCGTAATCGGTGGTTCTCCAGACGCTGGGTGGACTTCTTACTTCCCAATGGCAGGTACAGAGTTTACTTCAGGCGTAGGAAATAACTACTACGCAATTGCATTACAGATTTCAGGTCTCGGTACGCTAATGACCGGTATTAACTTCCTTGTTACTATCTTAAAAATGCGTACACCTGGTATGACTTTAATGAGAATGCCAATGTTTACTTGGTCAATCTTAATTACAACAATTATCATTATTTTTGCTTTCCCAGTATTAACAGTTGCTCTTGCATTAATGACATTTGACCGTCTATTCGATGCTCACTTCTTTACGATGGCGAGCGGCGGTATGCCGATGTTATGGGCCAACCTGTTCTGGGTATGGGGTCACCCTGAAGTATATATCGTTATTTTACCGGCATTCGGTATTTTCTCTGAAATCATTAGTACATTCTCACGTAAACGTTTATTCGGTTACAGTGCGATGGTATACTCAATGGTTGCAATTTCTTTACTAAGTTTCGTCGTATGGCTTCACCACTTCTTCACGATGGGTGCAGGTCCAGCGGTTAACTCATTCTTCTCGATTTCGACAATGGCGATTTCGATTCCAACCGGGGTTAAGATCTTTAACTGGTTGTTTACACTGTATAAAGGACGTATTCGTTTTACGGTTCCAATGCTTTGGTCATTGGCATTTATTCCAAACTTCGTAGTCGGTGGGGTTACAGGGGTTATGCTTGGAATGGCAGCAGCTGATTATCAATACCATAACAGCTACTTCCTAATCGCTCACTTCCACTACGTATTAATCGCAGGTACAGTATTCGCTATGCTTGCTGGATTCACATTCTGGTATCCAAAAATGACTGGTCATATGTTAAATGAACGCCTAGGTAAATGGACATTCTGGATCTTTATGAGCGGATTCAACATCTGTTTCTTCCCAATGTACTTCTTAGGTTTAGACGGTATGACTCGTCGTATGTACACTTACTCTGAAAGTCTTGGATGGGGATGGCTAAACCAAATCGCATCTGTTGGTGCGGTAATGATGGGTATCGGCTTCCTACTTCTTTGCTACAACGTAATTTGGAGTGCACGTCACGGTGAACGTGACACAACTGGAGATCCATGGGATGGTCGTACACTTGAATGGGCAACTCACTCTCCTGTACAACATTACAACTTCGCGAAGCTTCCTGAAATTAAAGAAGCTGATGCTTTCTGGTACATGAAAAAACGCGGGGAAACAGTTACACCAGCAGCAGAAGATATTAAACCAATTCACATGCCAAGTAACTCTGGTGTGCCTATTATTGCGTCTGGATTCTTCGGTCTTGCAGGTTTCGCATTAGTATTTAGCTGGTTCTGGCTTGCAGCAATCGGTGGTATTGGTATTTTAGCTTGCTTAATCTATCGTTCATTCGATTATGATGAAGGCTACTATATCAGTGTTGATGAAATTAAAAAAACAGAACATATAGCATGAGAGGTGAAATGACATGGCGGCTTTAGATAAAAGCTTACCTTTGGAATATCAATCCGAACAAAGCAGATTGAATATCCTAGGATTCTGGATTTTTCTTGGGGCTGAAATTATGCTGTTCGCAACACTTTTCGCCTCTTATCTAGTCCTTGCTGGTCGTACGGCAGATGGCCCAACACCAGCGCAATTGTTTGAACTTAAAACGCTTTTAATTCAAACATTACTACTTTTAACAAGTAGTTTTACATGCGGTATCGTAATTCATGAAATGCGTAAGCATAACCAAAAAGCGATGCTTGGATGGTTCGTCCTTACATTACTTTTAGGTGCAGGTTTCCTATTCTTCGAGATCGAAGAGTTCATTATGTACATTGGTGAAGGCGCAACAATTCAAACAAGTGCTTTCTTATCTGGATTCTTCGTTCTTCTTGGAACGCACGGAGCTCACGTAACAGGCGGTATCATTTGGGCAACTTGTGTTATTATCCAAATTTTAAAACGAGGTTTAACACCAGTTACAGCTCGTAAAGTATTCATTATCAGCTTATACTGGCATTTCCTTGATCTTGTTTGGGTCTTTATTTACACACTAGTTTACTTGAACGGGATGGTGGCGTAAATGGCTCAAAACAACAATCAAGCAAACGGGCATGCGCATAGCGGA
Organism: Bacillus sp. B1-WWTP-T-0.5-Post-4; assembly: GCF_009183795.1. Classification (NCBI taxonomy): domain Bacteria; kingdom Bacillati; phylum Bacillota; class Bacilli; order Caryophanales; family Bacillaceae; genus Bacillus; species Bacillus sp. B1-WWTP-T-0.5-Post-4. The sequence continues at coordinate 72,659 of NZ_WEIJ01000014.1, read as the reverse complement.
TTCCCTTGGTCACACGTTTTCGGATTTATTTTATCGCTTGCATTAACGTTTCTAGCGTTATACGTGGCACTTTACACAACATTGCCACTTTCAACAGTCTTAACAACTATTATCATAATGGCTGTTGCGCAAGCATTGTTACAATTAATTATGTTCATGCATTTAAAAGAAGGAGAAGGAAGAGTTCAAATTCTTACAATGATATACAGTTTCTTCGTTGCAACTGCAACGGTTGGTTTAACTGTATGGATCTTCTTCTCAATGTAATGTACATGAAAAAGACTGCTGAGATTCCTCAGCAGTCTTTTTTTATCCCCTCTATTACATCCACATTACGGAATTAACAGCATAATCATGAAAAATATACTTATTATGACAAATGTTAAGAAAAGTCTTTCTTTATGAAATCGAATCCATATGCGTTGCTTTTCTACCTATTATATGGCTAAATAGGTACTATATTTATTTGAAGGGAGAGAACGCAATGGAACATCATACTTCTGTTCTATCACTTATGGTTGTCGTTGCAATCGCGTTTTTCGTTCCCCTTTTGTTACAACGCTTTAAATTAAAAGCACTTCCTGTGGTCGTTGCAGAAATTATTGCAGGAATCTTTGTAGGTAAAAGTGGGTTTAATATTATTGAGCCAGATATATGGCTTCAAGTTTTATCAACATTAGGATTTATCTTCCTCATGTTCTTAAGCGGTTTAGAAATTGATTTTTCTATCTTTAAACAAAAAGGGAAAAAAAATACGACAAACGAACCAAATACATTTCAGGCAGCAAGCATTATCTTCTTATTTATTTTCATCTTATCTTATGCCCTATCATTACTATTCGTATGGCTAGGATTCGTAGATAATGCAATGTTCATGACTTTAATTATTTCAACTATTTCTTTAGGTGTTGTTGTACCAACATTAAAAGAGAATAACTTAGGAAAAACAGCAATTGGGCAAATCATTTTATTAGTCGCTGTTATTGCGGATTTAGTTACAATGATTTTACTCGCTGTATTCGTCGGATTAAATTCCGAAAGCGGCCAAAGCATGTGGCTTCTTCTTCTTCTATTCGGCGCTGGTATTGTTATTTACTTCGTTGCAAAACGTTTTAAAAACATTCCATACTTAGATAGTTTAAAAGCTGGTAGTGTACAAATTGATACACGAGCTGTTTTTGCACTCATTTTAATCTTAGTTGGGTTATCGGAATCTGTTGGAGCAGAAAATATTTTAGGCGCCTTCTTAGCAGGTGTACTTGTATCGTTATTATCACCAAATGAAGATATGGTGGAAAAACTTGATTCTATCGGCTATGGTTTCTTCATCCCTATTTTCTTCGTAATGGTTGGTGTAAATCTAGAGGTGTGGTCTATTTTCAAAGAACCTTCTAGCATGCTAATGATCCCAATCTTAATTGTAGGACTCTTTATTTCAAAACTCTTACCATCACTCGTCTTAAGAAAATGGTATCCACGTAATATCGTACTTGGAAGTGCAATTTTATTAACATCGACACTTTCTTTAGTTATTGCGGCTGCACAAATTGGTGAAAAACTGGAGATCATCAGTCCAAGTTTATCTGCCTCTCTTATTTTAAGCGCAGTTATTACTTGTATTTTTGCACCTATATTGTTTAAAAAAATGTTCCCAAAAGTAGAAACACCAAAACCAAAAGTAGCTATTATTGGCGCGAGCAGAATTACCCTTCCGTTATCACTAGATTTAAAACGAGAAGATTATGACGTAACGCTATATATGATGCGTCAAAACAAAATAAATGATGAAGAAGCGAAATCGCACGACTTCCCTATCGTGAAATTGGATGACATCACAATCGCATCATTAACTGAACAAACAGCATTTGATGCAGATCGCGTCGTTGTTGCAACAAGTGATGATGAACAAAACTTATTATTGGCAGAACATGCAAAAGAGCTAGGTGTTGAACATGTTATTGCAAGTGTAGAAGATCCACTTCTACAAGAAAAAGCAACGCAAGAACATATCGCTGTATTCTCAACAATTAACTCTACACGTATTTTATTACGTGCGCTTATTGATAAACCTAGTCTCGTTCGCTTAATTACAACAGCAAACGAAACAGTCCGTGAAGTTGAACTACGGAGCAATAAATATAACGGCGTTGCACTTCGTCGCCTTCCGTTTTTAGGTGATGTACTAGTTATTCAAATTTATCGTGGAAATAAAGCATTAATCCCACATGGGGATACAAGACTACAACACGGTGATACATTACTTGTAACAGGCTCAAAAGAACATATCGATACACTAAAAAACATATTAGAATAAAAAAATGCCCCTCACATAATTGAGGGGCATTTTTTTCCATTTCATATGGTAAAATGTTACTATCACATATTATGGGGATGGATTACATTATGTCTATTATAACTTTAGCTCTCTTATTATTAGCCGAAATACTCGTTGCCATTATTCTCATCGGTGTTAGTATTGAGATTTGTAGTTACGGATGGAAAAAATCAACTGGAGTTAAATACTCATGCCTTTTACTTTCACTCTTCCTCGGAACCGCTAGTATACTCGGCCTTCTCGCTGCACCTGCATACTTCTTTATACAACTTATAGAAAAAGGTTTATAAGAAAGGATGATAACATGATTACTGTGCAGTATATTGATGCATCCGAGACACACTTATTACGCCAAGCGGTGTTGCGTCCCAATCAGTCCCTAGCAGACTGTAAATACTCTTCTGACTACGAAAAAGACACATTCCACTTAGGTGCCTTTATAAACGATGAGTTGATTAGCATCGCTTCCTTCTCAAAAGAAATATATCCTGATTTACAAAATGGTATCCATTATAGACTACGAGGAATGGCAACATTACCTAACTTTCGGAACAAAAGAGCTGGAAGCTCCTTAATTCAGAAGGCAGAACAAGTTTTAAAAGAACGGAAAGCAAACATCCTATGGTGTAATGGCCGAATTACTGTAACTGACTATTACAAGCGATTAGGCTTTCAGGAGCATGGTGAAATTTTTGAAATTGAACCAATTGGCCTTCATAAAGTTTTGTATAAAAAGATATAAGAAAAGCTTTCCTCAATACGGGAAAGCCTTTCTTATATTTCAATCTTCTCTTTTTATTTTTTTCATATATATGTATATAAACAAACTAGGAACTAAAAAACAAGCAAACATAATAAGTCCTGTCATACTAATTTCCTTTATCGAAATATCTGGTGTTACAACGATACAAATAGCTAAAATCCCAATAATAATACCCACCGGAATGAATAATAGCTTCATAAAATAACGACGCGACACTCCGCCCGTATGCTCATACACTTCCACTGAATTTTTCAGATTTAAAAAGTTAATAATTATTATCCCGCCCATAAATACCATTAATAAATCTGAAACACTTTCATATCCTGCCCCTTGCAAGACATAGCGGTAAAAGACGATAGCTAGTATGACGATATTTTGTAAGATGAAAGCTAATCTAATATGTTTTAACCCTTCAATCATTAAACGTTCATCTTTCACGATTTTCATCCTACCACTCCTTTTCCTCCCAAAACAAATCATTCAACGTTTTATCTACTGCATAACAAATTTTTAAACATAAATCTAAAGATGGATTGTATTTCCCCTTCTCAATTAAACTAATCGTTTGCCTTGTAACGCCTACTTTTTCTGCTAATTGTTGCTGTGTTAAATCTAACTGAACACGCGCGACTTTTATTTTACTTACAGCCATTCATGTTCCTGCTACTAAAAATATAGACAAATGTATATTCTTAGAGTATTCCTGCTTCTACGTGCCCTGCCTCGCTAATCACTTGCTACTACAGTTTGCTGTGACACTTCACAGGCGTAAATTCCGATGTAGCCCACCGTACATATATACAATCTATTTACGTTAGTATTGTATATTTTTTTGCTTGTAAAAGGTTGATTGACGCATTTAAATCTCTATCTATTACATTGCCACATTCACATGTATATACTCGGTCAGACAGCTTTAAATCCGACTTTTTTTGACCGCAACATGAACACATTTTAGAAGATGGATAGAATCTGTCCACTTGCCGTAGTTCAATTCCATATTCCCTACATTTCGTTAATAACCATGTTTTAAAAGCATAAAAACATTGTTGCGCTACAGCTTTAGATAGATGTTTGTTCTTCATCATACCTTTCACATTCAAATCTTCTACTACAATAAACGTTGGCTTGGTTTTCACCACATCATTTACAATAGACTTTACATACGCTAATCGAATATTTGCTAGCCTAGCATGTAGTTGTTGCACCCTAAGAATATTTTTGTTTATATTCGCTCTTTTATTAGTAACAGGTTGTTCACCTCTCTTTCTTATATTTTCAAATTTGCGTGATAAAGAGCGTTGTTCACGTTTTAACCGTTTTTCTATCTTTTTTACTTGTACTGTTTTATTTATATTTTTGTAAGTTTTTCCATCGCTACGTACAGCGAAGTCTTTAATTCCCAAATCAATTCCTAGACCTACTGTATTGAGAGTTGCATTTGGTTTTACCTCTTTCACTTCACAGAGTATAGACACATAGTATCTTCCTGCTCTTTGATATACTGTACCACTTTTTACAGTTGTATTTTTTGAAATATATCCATACTCTTTTAACCTTATCCAACCAATTGTAGGGACTTTTACTCTATGTCTTTCTACTGTCCAATCTGTTTTGTTGTTTTTCGGAAAGTAGCACTTCACATCTTGCTTCTTCTTTTTTTTATATCGTGGAAACTTAGATAAACCTTTAAAAAACCGCTTAAAAGCTTTATCTCCATTCATAATCGCTTGTTTTACCGCTTTGCTCGACACTTCTTTAATCCACTGGTCACACTCTTTTGTATGAATGTTGTTTAACCATTTGGAAAAGTCATAACCACTAAGAAATTTCCCCTCCGACTCATATACCTCTTTATTTTTAGAGATATACAGGTTATATACATATCGACACACCCCAATAGTTTGACGGATTTTACTAATTTGTTCAGTTGTCGGTTTGATTTCTATTAAATATGCTCTTTTCATAAGTCTTCATCCTCCGACATTTTCTTTTTGTATTTTCTCAACCCATATATTCTACAGCTAAATACATGAATGATAGATATTAAATCCTGAACAAGTTCTTCTTGAATACCCATATATTTCTTATACTGTTCTTCTGTATAATATCTTCTTCCTTTTGGGTTTCGGTAAGCAGGTAAAACACCTTGATTGTCCCACCTTTGCAATGTCTTAACAGAGACATTAAGCATTTCTGAAAATTCTTTAGGTTTATATTGTTTCATAATTACTTTTCACTATATATGCCTACTTTTGTCTATGTTTTTGTTTACTGTTTCTTTCTCCTCCACCCTTATTATAATATATATTCCAATAAGTAATTTATATTTTACATTACTAATTTAAGTTTCACTTTATTATACACAAAAAAGGAGCCCCTCATAAGAAGCCCCCTCTCCTATATTATAAGAATAAATGACATCCAAATAAAATTGTAAATAAGTATAGTAACGGATGCACTTCCATCCCTTTCCCTTTCACAATTTTCAAGACTGGATACACTAAAAATCCAATTGCAATTCCATTCGCAATACTAGATGTTAACGGAATACCTATAAAAATTAAAAATGCTGGTAACGCATCTTCAAATTCATTCCAATTAATATCTCGAATGCTTTGTGCCATTAAACTACCTACTATAATTAATGAAGGAGCTGTAATAGCGGCTACACTTGATAAAGAAGCAATAACAGGACTAAAAAATGCCGTTATAATTGTTAGACCAACAACTACAATCCCTGTTAATCCAGTTTTACCACCTGCAGCAATACCTGCTGACGATTCAATCGTCGCTGCTGTTGGGCTTGTTCCAAAGATAGAACCTGTAGTCCCGCCAATTGCATCTGCAATAAACGCTTTACCAAAACGCTTCTCTGTATTGTCTGTAATTAAACCTGCTTGTTTAATTAAACCAAGTAATGCACCTGTTGTATCGAATAAAAGTACAAGTAAAAATGAAAATACAACGCCATATAATCCGTATTCAATTACATCTGAAAAGGCATTGATTGGGTTTGAAACGATGATACCCTCTGGTAAATGAGGCATCGCCACAATTTTATCAGCAAACTTCAATTGCCCTGTAAAGAAGGCAATAATTCCTGTCACAATCATACTAATAAATAATGCACCGCTCACACGCAATGTCATTAATACCGCCGCTAATATTAAACCAATTAAAGTTAAAATAACAGCTGGAGAATGAAAATCACCAATCGTAACTAAATTAGACGGATGATCCACGATAATTCCAGAAAGGCGCAATCCAATAAAAGCAATAAATAGTCCAATTCCACCTGCAATTGCATGCTTTAAACTATCAGGAATTGCTAAAATTAACTTTTGCCTAAACGAAGTAAAAGATAATAAAAGAAAAATAATCCCCGTTACAAATACAGCTGAAAAGGCAACTACATATGTAATCCCTTCTGCCTTCTGTACAACAGAATAAGCAAAATATGCATTCATTCCCATAGCTGGAGCAATAACAATCGGGTAATTCGCGAAAATCGCCATACCTACTGTTCCAACAACGGTTGCAATAATTGTTGCTGTAAACGCTTGGTCAAATGGTACACCTGCATCAGATAATATTTTTGGATTGATGACAAGAATATACGCAAATGTAAAAAAAGTTGTGATGCCAGCTAAAAACTCTTGCTTCACAGAAGTGTTATATTTTTGTAATTGAAACATGCTTATGTACCCTTCCTACACCTGAATTATTATCACACATTCTTTTTCTTACTAGTATGTGAGAAAATATAATACTTAATCTTAACAATCAATAAAAAGAAGAGTCAATATATTCCCTAATAGTTCGAATTTTAAGTTTAAGTCTGACAAGTACAGATGTAGTACAGTTCATTATGATTATTTTTGTAGCATAACAGATAGAAATGTTTTATAATTTGAAATAGTTAAATATTTAGTAAACGCATTCAAATATCGTTCACTCTACAAGGGGGATTCTTCTTATGCAGCACACAAACAAATCTGGAACTTTAAATCGTGGTTTAAAAGAACGACATATTACTTTAATGTCACTGGGCTCAGCTATTGGCGTTGGACTATTTTTAGGATCCGCTTCCGCCATTAAACTAGCAGGTCCTTCTATTTTGCTAGGCTATATGATTGCCGGTCTCGTTATTTTTTTCATTATGCGCGCGCTTGGGGAAATGGCAATTGAACAACCTGTTGCTGGTTCTTTTAGTAAATATGCATATGATTATATTGGACCACTTGCTGGTTATATTACTGGTTGGAATTACTGGTTCTTATGGGTTGTTACTTGTATGGCTGAGATTACAGCAGCTGGTATTTACATGCAGTACTGGTTCCCAGATATCCCGCGCTGGACTTGGGCATTACTTGCTCTATTATTAATGAGCGCTTTTAACTTCTTATCGGTAAAAGTATTTGGAGAACTTGAGTTTTGGTTTGCTCTCATTAAAATTGTCACAATTATCTGTATGATAGTAGTCGGAGCTGGTATTATTTTATTTGGATTCGGAAACGGTGGTATCGCTACCGGTATTTCAAATCTTTGGTCACATGGTGGCTGGTTCCCAAATGGATTTTCTGGGTTACTACTCTCCATGCAGATGGTACTATTCGCTTATTTAGGCGTTGAATTAATCGGTGTTACAGCTGGTGAGGCTCAAAATCCGAAGAAAACACTCGCAAAGGCAATCGATAACGTATTTTGGAGAATTCTACTCTTTTACGTTGGGGCATTATTCGTTATGATGGCAATTTATCCATGGAACGAACTTGGTGAGAAAGGCAGTCCATTCGTATTAACATTCCAACAAATTGGTATCGCAAAAGCAGCAGGTATTATTAACTTTGTCGTATTAACAGCAGCTCTTTCTTCTTGTAACGGTGGTTTATTTAGTACAGGCCGTATGCTATATACATTAGCTCAGCAGAAAAAAGCTCCTGAAAGATTTGGTCGTTTAAATAAAAATGGCATTCCAAGCCAAGGAATTGTAGCAACTGCTATCGTTTTACTAATTGGTGTTATATTAAACTATCTCGTACCTGCAAAGGTATTTACATGGCTTACTAGCATTTCAACTTTCGGTGCAATTTGGACTTGGGGAATTATATTAGTCGCTCAAATTAAATTCCGTAAAAGCTTGCCTACTCAAAATAAACAAAAGTTATCGTATAAAATGCCTTTATACCCATTAAGCTCATATTTCTCACTCGTTTTCCTTGTATTAGTATTAGGTATAATGGCGTATTCAGAAGATACACGAATTGCATTGATTGTCGGCCCAATTTGGCTTATCGGCTTAGCAATCGTATATTACATGAAAGGGTTTCATAAGATTGATGAAACACCTAACTCAAAAATTAGTTAAGCAAAACATCCCTTCCTTATTACTTGGAAGGGATGTTTTTATATCTATATAAATATTTCTCAACAAAATTCACGGTATTTTTACAATTTTTTAATATTTTTTATGTTTTCCGTCTTTATTTTTACAGAAAAATAAATTACATTATTAAAGCACATATATTTATTATTAGGGGGATTCTTCTATGAAGAATAAAAAATGGATTACATTTTCTTTAGCAACAGCAATTACACTAAGTATAGGGACCTCGTTCATACCGTCTACTTATGCCGAAAGCTCTGTAGACCCAGCTCCTGAAATTGCTGCAAAAGTTGTAAATCAAAACAATGGGAAGAAAGTATTATTCGATAATACACACGGTCAAACTGCTGGGACAGCTGACTGGGTTATTGACGGCGGCTTTTCTGACTTCGGAAACGGCATTGCAAAAAACGGATATCACGTAAAGGAACTTCGTAAATCAACTCCTATTACGTACGAAGATTTAAAAGATTACAACGTATTTATCGTTCCAGAAGCTAATATTCCTTACAAAAAATCTGAGCAGGACGCTATGTTACAATATGTAAAAAATGGTGGTAGTATCTTCTTTATTGCTGATCATTACAATGCAGATCGTAATAAAAATCGCTGGGACTCTTCTGAAGTATTTAATGGATATAGACGCGGTGCTTGGGATAATCCAGCAAAAGGAATGTCTAATGAAGAAGCAAATTCACAAGCTATGCAAGGAGTAGAAAGCTCTGATTGGCTCTCTGACAACTTCGGTATTCGCTTCCGCTACAATGCACTTGGTGATGTTTCAGCGAAAACAATTGTATCGCCTGAACAATCTTTCGGAATTACAAAAGGTGTTTCGTCTGTAGCAATGCATGCTGGTTCTACTCTAGCAATTACAAACCCAAAACTAGCAAAAGGACTTGTTTACCTTCCAGAAAATCCATCAAAATGGAATAACGCTGTTGATAGTGGCGTTTATAATGGCGGTGGTATTGCAGAAGGCCCATATGCTGCTATCGCAAAAGTAGGACTTGGAAAAGCTGCCTTTATTGGTGACTCTTCTCCTGTTGAAGATGCTACGCCAAAATACGTTCGTGAAGATTCTGGCCAAACAAAGAAAACTTACGATGGTTATAAAGAAGAAAACGATGCGATTTTATTAGAAAACATCGTAAATTGGTTATCAAATAAAGAGACATTTACAAGTTTAGATCAAGTAAATGGTTTACAACTTGATTCACCTACAGCTCTACAAACATTTGAACAGCCAAGCTTATCAACAGAACCACAACCTGAACCTTGGAGTGCACCAAATGCAGGTTATCAATGGTTTAATACAAATACTTTTAAACCAGGTTCATACGGTTATAACGGTGCGGTAACAACAAGCGACTACGTCGTTACACACCCTAGCATTCTACCAAACAATGAAATTTTCCAAATGAAGATTCAAGTAAATAACTTATTACCTAATACAACGTATAACAACTATTCTTTAGGTATCTTCACTACTGGTGGAACACAAGTGGCTAAAGTACAAAATGCAAACGGCACTTGGCCATCTGCTTTTGGATATAGTAGTGCATTCTCTTTCACAACAAACAGCTTAGGCTCTGCTGAGAAAGTTGTAAATGTACAGATTGATTCAAATACAACTGGACAAGCAACGCTTCGTCTACGCCAAAATACAACAACGAAATATAATGAAACTGTAACGATTAATAAGAAATAATAAAAAAGGCAATCCATACATGGATTGCCTTCTTCTCACTTCTCTTCCTTCGAGAAAAACATTCTTGAAATAACGATACCTATACTACCGACGATTAGGAATAACACTGCCCTAATCATCATCGATACCTCTGGTAAGTCAAGTAAGAATAACTTCCCTACCGTTACGACTAAAACGACTAAACCAGCATATAATATTTCATTCATATTTCTATTTCTTCCAAACCAAACCGCAAATAATGCATATACCATCCATAATAACGATACTGATACACTAATTACGCTTCCATCTGTAGATAAAACTTCACCGATTCTCGTAATTGTAATAAATACAATTATCATAAACCAATAGAGCACTATAGAATACATATATTTGCCGAAGCTCGCTAATACTGCTTTCGCTTCTCTCATGCAATAATAGAACGTTCCTATTAAAATAAGATGAGCAACAAAGCCTGCCGAAATAAATTGATCAAACGGGCTAAAAATAGTCTGTATCATTCCAATTGCGTAAACCGTCGCACTAACATACAACTTTATCTGTTGTTTTACTTTAATAGAAGTGACCATGCCGAGGAAACCTTGTAACATTAGTACAATCGCTGCATTCACTAAACTATACTCATATAAAATTGCTAAACTAAATGCTCCCATTGCGAAACCAAATAAGAGATTTGTAAATGTAGAATGTCTATTTTTCTTATATTCACATACGAACATAGCGGCATGTACGAATGCACTAATAATCAATCCCCATGTTGTAAAATCAGGTATTTTTGAAATAGCTAGTATAAAGAACAATGCATTCGCACTAAATATCGCCAAACGTGGTTCTAGTATAAAACTTCTCTCCGTAAACATATGCCAAAATAATAGTAAATGAATCAAACCATATACAATCGTTAACTGTATTTGCAAGTTCTCTACTAACATTGACATAACAGCAAAGAAAACGAAAAGGACAATGGCAGCAACAGCGTAAGAAATCATATATAAGTATTTATAACGATTTTTCAACGCATACCATAATAAACTAAGTGTTAATACTGTCTCATATCCAAAGAAAATATAAGGATTAGGAGTCGTACTATTTAACAAGAATGGTACGAAGAACGCACCGACCGCTACGAAAATAGTGAGATATTCCGATTGATATCTTTTCGCTAAATAAATACCTAAAATAACCCATGCAATATTACAGAGAAACGCGACACTTGCCGGAATAAATCCATATAAATAATGTGCTGCAAACGTCGTTAGAACAATCCCGGTAATACTTCCTCCAGCTAATACTAATCCTAACGCTTGCCGCTCTCTTTTAATTTGAATATCTCCTATATAATACAACCCGATAGATAATGCGATACCAAACACAATTCGTATCGCTGGTGTTAATAAACCAGCATCTACCCCTGCTTTAAATAACCAGATCACTCCAAGCAACATAATACCGACAAATACACGCGGTAACCACGTCTGACAAAACTTAATAATATTAAATGGCTCTGGTTTAAAAGCCGATATATCTACTTGTTTTACCTCAGGTTCTTGCAAAGGCTCTTTTATCTTAACTATTTCTTCTTTTGGCTTTTCCTCCATTACCGTTTCAATATATTCTTTCTTGTTCTTACTAACATGTTGCTGAGCGTTTTCTACTTCTATTTCCCTTTGCTTTACTTTTAATTCAGCAAGTGCTTCTTGAATTGTTTCAATTGCCGTTTCGAGTGCTTCTATTTTCTTATCCAAATCCTTCTTCATACGCTCCCCCCTTATTCGTAACTCTCATTGAACCTATATATTACCAATTATCTTTATCATACTCTTAGTCTATTCATTTTCAATAGTATTTTTCCAAAAAAAGAAAGGTGTCTTCCCAAAATAGGAAAACACCTTTTTACTTATTTATTCTTATTTAGAAAAATGCTAACGATAAAACCAAGACACGTGCCTACAATAGCTGGAACAATCCACCCAACACCTTCTGTATAAAACGGGATGTATTTTAATGCTGCCGTCCACTGATTCATCATTACATTTTTATTTAAAATGTCAATTGCACTAAATATCGCTACAACCAAAACAGTTACTGCATATACGTATGTATACTTTCCAATATACTGATGGAATAACCCTAGAATAATAAGCGTTAACGCAATTGGATAAATAAATCCAAGAATTGGTACTGATACTTTTAAAATTTGCGTTAACCCTAAATTAGCTAAAATCATACTAACAACGCTTACTATAAATGCCCACAATTTATAAGATACTTTCGGAAATGCACTCGCAAAAAATTGACTACTAGACGTAACAAGTCCAATTGAAACACATAAACACGCGATAGTAAAAATAAGACCTAATAAAACGACTCCGCCCTGTCCAAATAATGTAATCATAACTTGTGCTAACACTTTCGCACCGTTATCAAATGTTCCTAATGAGCCACTAATTGCCCCCACATATCCAAGGATGACATAAATAATAGATAATAATAGTCCTGCCCCAATTCCAGCAATACTCATATATTTCGCTAAACCTTTATCATCTTCAATACCCTTTGCACGTAATGCATTTGCAATAACAATTCCAAAGATTAAAGCAGCTAACGCATCCATTGTTAAATATCCATCTAAAAACCCTTGAAACATAGGAGCTTGTCCATAGTTCCCTATTGGTTCTTTCATATCTCCTACCGTTGTAAACATACTCTTTATAAAAATGAGTGCAATCATACATAATAATAACGGCGTCAAGACTTTTCCAAACAACCCCATTAATTTAGATGGGGATAAACTTAACCAGTAAACAATACTAAAGAAAATAACTGTGTAAAACAATAATAATCCGTTTCCTGCTTCAGGGAATAACTGACCTGGCCCCATTTCAAAAGCCAAACTTCCCGCACGTGGTATACCAAGCCCAGGTCCAATAAATACATACACGATACATGGAAAAATAATTGCAAATGAAGAATGAACCCTACCCGCTAACGTTTGAAAACTTCCTGCTTTTGCAATGGAGATAACACCTAATATAGGAAGACCTGTTGCTGATATAATAAACCCTACTAATGAAATCCAAACATGTTCTCCTGCTTCATACCCAAGGAAAGGTGGAAATATAAGATTCCCTGCTCCAAAGAACATAGAGAATAACATAAGGCTAATAAGTAAAATTTCTTTTTTCTGTAACAATTTCATTTCTTTCTCCTTCTTTAATTTCATCTTTTATGAAATCAATTTCACATATAAAAAAGTACAATAACCCGCTTCCTTACAAAGAAAACATAGTCCATAGTCTATCACAAAAGAAACACCCATTCTATAGCTATTCCTCTTTTCCAATTTCTTCTGAAAAATCAACCTTTATTGACTTATAATAGTTAATAAAGTAAAATATTAAATGTACAAAATTATTAACTTTGTTTTTGTTTGTGTCAGGAGGAAAATAACATGGAATCAGCGATACAACTAGAAAGAGAACAACAAAGAAAAAAGAAACATCCTCCAGGTTTATACTTACTCTTCTTTACAGAAATGTGGGAAAGATTTAGTTACTATGGATTACGAGGATTATTAACATTATATTTAACGACAGCTTTAGTAAGCGGTGGTCTTGGGTTTAGTCCCGCATGGGCACTCTCTATTTACGGATTTTACACTGGAGCCTGTTATTTCACACCAATGATTGGTGGATACTTAACAGATCGTTTTCTAGGTAGACGAAAAGCAATCACAATTGGTGGTATAACAATGGCAATCGGTAACCTTACACTATTTGCCTTGCAAAACCAATTAGGCCTATACCTCGGATTAGCGCTTATTATTATCGGTAACGGATTCTTCAAACCGAACATCTCTACACTGGTTGGGGAATTATACGAAGAGAACGATCCAAAACGTGATAGTGCATTTACCATTTTCTATATGGGTATTAACGTCGGGTCATTTTTAGCTCCACTCGTTTGCGGATTTTTATCAGAAAATTTATTCAAAACAACAGTTGATGGCGTTGTACATTACGGATTCCGTTACGGTTTCTTAGCCGCTTCAATCGGAATGATCATTGGACAAATTTTATTTACAACACTATCAAATCGCTTCCTTGGTAATATCGGTAAAAAACCAACTCGCGATTTACAAACAGCTGCTGGACAACCATCAGTAGGAGATACACCGTTAACAAAAAAAGAAAAACAACGTACCGCTGTTATCGTCATTTTAACATGCTTCGTTGTCTTCTTCTGGGCTGGCTTTGAACAAGCTGGTAGCTCATTAACATTATATACAAACAAATTTGTAGACCGCTCTGTGTTCGGATGGGAAGTTCCAACATCTTGGTTCCAATCGGTCAATCCATTATTTATTATTTTACTTGCTCCAGTCATTTCTGCATTATGGGCAAAACTTGCAACTCGCAAGCAGGGTGATTTAAAAATCCCAACTAAAATGGGACTTGGTATGATCTTGCTCGGTATCGGTTATATCATTCTCGTTATCGCTACATTAAAAACAGGTAGTGATGAACATAACATTACAGAAAAAGCAAACTTACTGTTTATCGTCTTTACGTATCTTTTCCATACGTTAGGTGAGCTATTCTTATCACCTGTCGGACTATCAATGGTTAGTGCGCTTGCTCCGGTAAAATTAGCATCTTTACTAATGGGTGTATGGCTAGCAAGTTCAGGTATCGCCAACATTTTAGGCGGACAACTTGCAAGCTTCACAACTTCACTTGGATACGCTGAAGTATTCACAGTTATTGGCGCTGTGGCAATTGTACTAGGTTGTGTTTTATTATTAATTTCTAAAAAATTAGTGAAATGGATGGATTAAAAAAGATGAGGAATTTCTCCTCATCTTTTTTTATGCTGTTTTACCTTTTTCAATTGCTTGTTCGTACAGCTCTTTATGTTCTTTATATTCACTTGGTACGAAACTCTTATAGAAGAATGAGAACCAGCTGTCTCCCTTTTTATACCCTTCTTCTCGAATTTCCGCTGCTTTTTTATTCGATTTAAATCCCTCAGTAAACCATTTCTTTAACAATTCATTTCTTTCATACTTAGCAGGAACTTTTAAATCATAGTTTTCAAATGCATACTTATAGCCAGCCTTTTCGACTGCCTTTTTTGTAGACTTATAGCCTTTTTCATACGCTGTTTCATATGCCTTCACGTATACTTCTTTCTCTCTATTTCCAGGATTCTTTTCAGCTAGTTCTTTCCCTGTCTTTTCCCCTAACTCAGCTTGCTCTTTTTCAATTTTTTCTGTTCTTTCTTTATTCCCTACTTTGAATCCGTCTGCAAAGTTTACCTTAAACTCTGGAGCAACTTGACTATCGTCCATCGTCTCTTGTGCTAAACCTTGTTCTTTTCCTTTTTCAAAATGCGTTTTCTTCTGCTCTTCTAAAGACCATACGGCTGCATAAGTCGCTTTAAACGCTTGTTTATATGCATCAGATTTTCCAGCTACATGCACTTCTGCATCATTTTTTCCTGCTTTAAAATCAGTTTCTCCATTCTTTTGACCTTCAAGTTGACCTTTTTCCATATCAGCTTGGCGCTGCGCTTCCTCTTGCTTACGTGCCTCTTCAGCTTTTCTTTGTTCCTCGGCTACACGTTGTCTCTCTTCTTCAGCTTTACGCTGTGCTTCTGCATTACGTTGTTTTTCCGCCTCAGCGTTGCGTTGCGCTTCTACAGCACGTTGTTTTTCCGCCTCAGTATTGCGCTGTGCTTCTGCTTGTCTCTCAGCTTCTACAGCACTATTATTATTCTGGCTAGGAGCTGGGCTCGTTGCGCCACTACTAGAAGCTGGTTTATTGTGATAATGATATTCCCCGTACTGTAATCCCCATTTCTCACAATTTGTACGACACGTATGTCCGCCATTAGCATCTGTACGCCCTGGATGTGCATAAGCTGAAATTGGAGCTACCAATAACGCTATACTCGTTGTTAAAAGAAGTTTCTTCACCTGTTGTCTCACTCTTGTTCCTCCCAAAAATAGAATTCTAACTTTATTATACATAAATAGAAGAATGTTTAAATACAAACCAAAATATTCTATTATTTCTCAACATTAGTAAAAAAAGAAGGTGAACTCTTTAAAGAGTTCACCTTCTTTTTTTACTTCTTCGCCTTCGTTCCTACTAAATCACCAGCAACAACATAACGCTTAGAATTATCCTTTACAGATACACATGTAATAAGCGTTATCTCATCTTTCCCATGATCCTCTACAACTTCCCACTTATCAGGAGTTACTTCAGATACACCAGTAACCGTATACTCATATTCATTTTCATTGTCATACAAATAAATTTTATCGCCTTTTTTCAAAGAAGCTATATCACTAAATAAAACACCTTTTTTAGACATATTATGTCCTGCTAATGCGTAATTTCCTTTTCCCATAACTTGATTCTCTTTTACTGTCGCTGCACCTGATAATAAGTTTTTTTCAGTAGAAGCTTTTAAAACAGGCAGTTCTACTGAAACACTTGGAATCGAAATACGACCAATTACTTGTTTCTTATCTAATGATGCATTCGCTACTTCCGCCAAGTCTGGTTGATTAATTTTGGAAGCATCTACAAATTCCGTCTCATGCTTTTCATAATCCATCTTTTGAACAGCCTGCACATTTTCAGTCTGTTTCTTTTCAGCCTGATATCCATCATAAAATGGCTTTCCAATTAATACGCCACCTACAACAAATAGCAGAATTGCTACTATACTATAAATTCTTTGCTTATTCATACACAGTTCCTTTCCCTTACAAAATCTTACTCTATATAAAATGATAAAATAATATCGCTATATGTACAAGTATTAGCTTAAAAAGAAACCTTCTTGCCAGTGCAAGAAGGTTTCTTTTTAAGCTAATTTATTTCTGTATAGTGATACGTGAAATACTGTCATTTGAATAAAGAAAATAGAAAATAGAATATATAATGGGTATCCAGGAAGATATTCATTAATAATAGGCGAAAAAGTTAAAAATCCAACTGCACAAGGTAACACAAACCATAACGATACAAATGTTGTTCGACAAGCTTTATCCGTAATCACTTTTTCACGTTCATCTTCTAGCGGAAATAATAATGGATACATCCAAAAAGATAAATTCTTATATTTTTTCTTTTGAATTCTATAAAAAATTGTAACTATAATTGCTCCAATAAATAATAAAATGAATGGTACTCCATTAAACCATACTTCAAATGGGAATTTCTCGTTTTTAATTATATCTGCTAACTCTGTAATAACACTATAAAATTCAACAAATGTCCAGCATGCTAAAGCAGTATAAAGCACGTTTATGATATAAGAAAAAACAATTCTATTCATCCTCTTCCCCCTCCTTATTTAAAACAAACACATCTTCCATCTTTAACTGAAACACATCACAAATCGTAAGTGCTAATAACAACGAAGGAACGTAATCCCCTTTTTCAATTGCAGCAATTGTTTGTCTCGTTACTCCAACCTTTTCTGCTAATACACTTTGCGTAAAGTTAAAACGAGCTCTTAATTCTTTTACTCTGTTTAAAATGGTCAAATTTACCACCTCTCACCATTATTGTATGCTATCCTTAACAAAATGTAAACTCAACTTAACATTATTATTATAAAAAAATCCAACTCTACGTATTGTAAAGTTGGATTACGTTTTAGTTTAAAATTGTAACTTTAACGATTTTTCTTCCCCATTGACTAGAAGACCCTTTATCAGGCATTAACACATCAATTCTGTTACCTTTAATCGCTCCACCAGTATCTGCTGCAATTGCGACTCCATACCCTTCAACATTTACAGTTTTGCCTAATGGAATAACTTTTGGATCTACAGCAATTAATTTCATTCCTGGGTTTGCAGTTAAGTTATAGTGTCCCCATGCAGAAAATACTTGTTGACCTGGTGCATAACCATTTTCACCTGGATCAGCTGTATAAGCTGTAGCTTCTACATAAATTTCTTTCCCACCAGCAGTTGGCTTAGAAGATGGTTCAGGTTGTGCAGGTTCTACCTTCGAATTATTATTAGCTACTGGTTCAACCGGTTTACTAGCTTTTTCTTGCTTTTGCTTTTCAGCAATTTCTGCTTGCGCTTTCGCTAAAGCTTCTTGCTCTGCTTTTGCAGCCGCTTCTGCTTTTGCACGCTCTTCTGCCGCAATTCTTGCTGCTTCTTGTTCACGAGCAATTGTTTCTTGTACTGCCTTCATATTTGATTCAATTTTAGCTTTCTCTTCCGCTGCTAAATTAAGTTGGCTTGCCACTTCATTATATTTAGCTTGAACTGTTTGCAAGTTATCTTGACGTTTTTTCAAGTTATCTTGCAGTTCAGCTTGTGCTTTTGCTAATTTTTGTTTATCTACTACTAAAGATGCTTCTTTTTCGTCAATTGTTTTCTTGTCCTCTTCAATTTGACGAAGATCTTGTTCTTGTAGACGTAAAATTTCTTTATCAGCTTCTAGAATAGTAGAAACTGCGTTCATACGTTGTAAGAAGTCTGCAAAGTTTTTTGACTCTACTACAACTTCTACTACTAAACTTGTATTTGAACTGTTTTGAACAGAAACCATACGTTTTCTCATAATATCTTTACGAGCAAGGACTTTATCCTCTAAAACGATAATTTCTTCCTTTTTTTGTTCAATCTGCTTATGTGTTTCATCAATTTTACGTTGAATAGCAGCTTGATCCTCTTTATTTTTTGCAATTGTATTATTTAAATTATGTAGTTCGTTTTCGATACCTTTAATTTCTTTACTAACAGCTTGCTTTTCTTGCTCTTTCTTTTGCATTTCTGCATCGTTTTGTTGCAATTGCTGTTGCATGTTGTTAAGTTTCTCGTCGTTTGACTCTGCTTTAACAGCGACTGTACTAGAAAGACCGATAATTCCTGCTAATACTAGACAGCTGATTCGCTTAAAATAGTTCATAATCCGACTCCCTTCTTATACAGTTATACATGATTTATTTTACAGTTTGTTTACAAAACGATTAAATACAGTTTATTTTTCGTGACGAAAAAAAGAGAATTATGAATAAAATGTAATAGATTCTTAAATATTTAACAATTCCTATATTTAAAAAATACAAAAGATGCTAAAATCCAAATATAGAGAAAATATAACTTTCGAAGGCGGTTGAAATAAATACATGTTTACTCAAAAAAAATCACTCCAACATACAATTGCTCAATTAGAAGAGCGTATACAAGAATTAGAATTAGAATTAAAACAAAAGGATATTGAAAAGCAAGAGACTATTTCTACTATCCACGATCGTGTACAAAGCGTTGTCCAAGAGCATCAACTTGTAAATAACCAACACAATACACTTCAAAATTTAGTTCAACAATTAAGTTCATGTTTCGAAAATGTTTCAACACGTACGACACATTCCAATGAGTTAAATAATGAAATGTTACAAAAGGAACAAAGCTTAATTCAGTCTATTGCAGAAATTATTGACTGCTCTAATGAAGGAAAAGAATCCGTTCACCGCTTACTTATTGTAATTAATAAATTAGGTGAACAATCTCAACGCACGTCTAATAGTATGAATCATCTAAGCGAACGCTCAAAGGAAATCGAGCAAATTGTAGAAGTCATTCAAAACATTGCAGCACAAACAAATTTACTTGCATTAAATGCGAGTATTGAAGCCGCACGTGCTGGGGAGCACGGTAAAGGATTCGCTGTCGTTGCCAATGAGGTAAGAAAACTAGCGGAAAGTACAGCAGAAAGTACAAAAAACATCGGCAACTTAACGAAAAAAATTCAAGAAGAAATTGAAAAAGCATATGATAACACAAAAGATAATTTACATTTAGTCGATGAAGGTGTAGAAATGAGCGCCGATACAAATGCTAGAATTGAAAATATTTTAGTTATGATTCAAACGTTACAAAATGGTGCTACAAATGTTATTAAGGCTATCGAAAACCAAAAGTCTTGTAATGATGACATATTACGAGAATTCGCTAACACACAACAAATGTTCCAAAAATTAAATACTACTATTATGAATCATATTCATGATGCTGAAAAAGTCGATGTTCAATTGTCTAAAAGTCTTCAAGAAACAGTAACTTCTTAATTAAAAATAAAAATCCCTTATACTGCTATAAGGGATTTTTATTTTATTTTGAATATTTATTTCTTTTCAATATTCATCCATATCTTTGTTATAATGGAAAAGTTGTTTCTTTCAACTAATAAACAAGGAGGTTATTATGGAACAATTTTACTACGTTTTAAAATATTTAATTCTCGGTCTGTTCCAAGGACTAACAGAACCAATTCCGATTTCTTCAAGTGGTCATCTCGTTTTAGCACAACATTTGCTAGGACTAAAAATAGAAGGGTTTAGCTTCGAACTACTTGTTAATTCAGCTTCATTATTAGCTGTATTACTTATTTATAGAAATGATTTAATTCGTCTAACGAAGAATGGTCTCTCTTATATATTTACAAGAGCAGAAGACGCAAAATCAGATTTCTTCTTTATTATTTATCTTGTTATTGCAACCATTCCAGCAGGTGTTATTGGTGTTTTATTTAAAGATTACATCGATCAGTACTTAAAAGGTGTGAAGATGGTTGGGATTTCCCTTCTTATTACTGCTGTCGGCCTTTGGATTATTAGAAATTTACGCGGTCGTAAAAATGATGGCGACCTTTCTATGAAAGATGCAATCATCGTCGGATTAGCACAAGCTTGCGCACTGATTCCCGGAATAAGCCGATCTGGTGCCACAATCGTAGCAGCAATGTTACTTGGTATGAAGCAAGAAACAGCTCTTCGCTTCTCATTCTTACTATACATTCCTGTTAGCTTAGGTGGCTTGTTGTTAAGCATTACAGACATTGCAAATGATCCAAATCTAGACACATTATTCGTACCATATGTCGTTGCATTCATCGCAACATTTATCATGACGTATATTTCACTAAAATGGTTTATGAACATTATGGCAAAAGGAAATTTAAAATATTTCTCTTTCTATTGTATTATCGTAGGTGTACTTACTCTTATTTTCTTATAAAGTAAAACTTACAAATTGAAAGCGAGTCATCTAGTGTAATAGAATGACTCGCTTTTTTATACCTTTATTAAGTTAAAACCTATCATTTACTTTGAATTTTCTGAATAGTATAATATTATTTAAGTTCACTATTACAGTAATTCTATCTTTCCTACTATTATCGTAAAAGAGGTGTTTATATGTTTATAGTTACTAAACTCATTCACATTAAGTACGGATATGAAAATGAGCTATTTTATGGGCTTAAACAATATTATCCTTCCCCTGGAACGAACGGTTGTATTAACATAGAGTTTTCACATGTTCATCGTACAAATGATAAGGCAGAATATATGATTCGTATGTTATGGAAAACACAACAAGATTACCATACATGGCTTTCTCAAAAAGAAGGCAATGAAACTTTGAAGCACAAAATACAAGGCTATATCCTTTCTTCCAAATCAAATGCTACCTATGTGCATTAACCCTTCTCTTTTTATTCCTTACGAGGGACAAAATGATAAAGTGAAACTTTAATCAGCCCTCATCAATTGGGCTGTTCACAAATAACGAGGTAAGGACCCTCTTACTTTTCATACTGTAAGAGGGCTTCTCTTATGCATACACTTTCTTCTCTTGACAATACAAACGAATAACATGTTTATTTTGTTGAAATACATCATGCGTCAGCCGAATAATAATAAAGTTTCGTTTTGTTTGATCATCATGAACAAAAATCTGTTCTCCCTCCTGAAAACGCCATGCACTTTCAAAAGTCGTAATATGATCCCCACTTACAGAAAAAAGTTCATATCGCATCTCTTGTACCCTCTCTCAACTTATATAATCATAATATCCTCATATTAAATTTATTATAACTTAATTCCTATAAAATTAGTAATTATTTCTATTTCGAAAGATTTTAACTTTGTATTTAAATATTTTTAGCGCTATAATGATAAACGAATTTTTATTGAAAGGAGTTTTACTTTGACTGCATATTTATTTCCAGTGAAAACAGCATTTATTTTATTTCCCTTTTTAGCAATGTTTCTTTTAATTCCTTTTTTAATATTTAATTATCGAAAATACGGTTATTTAAATAAATGGCGCTCATTTATTTTATACTCATTATTACTTTACTTATTAAATGCCTATTTTCTTGTTATTTTGCCGTTGCCACAAACGTTTGATACTTGTAGCCTACAACCAGCTAATACACAACACATGCAACTCTCACCATTTTATTTCATACAAGAGATTAGTAGTCATACATCGGCAGTTTTAACGAAACCAACTACTTATTTCTACTTATTAAAAGAGTCTGCGTTTTTACAAGTTGCCTTTAATGTTCTATTAACTGTTCCATTCGGCATTTACTTGCGTTATTATTTCCGACGTAGTTTCTTACAAACAATTTGCATTTCCTTTTTCCTTTCACTATTTTTTGAGCTAACACAAGTGACTGGATTATACGGTATATACAATTGTGCATACCGATTATTTGATATCGATGATTTGTTTTTAAATACATTAGGTGGCGTAATTGGTTTTATCATTGCACCAATATTTACGTACTTCCTTCCGAAGACAAACGAGTTAGATAGTCATATTAATTTGGAAACGAAACCAGTCGGATTCATTCGTCGCCTTATCGCGATGCAAATTGATTGGATTTTCTTATCTATCGTCGTACCTGTCGTTAAAAACAAAGGAAATTCTTTCTTCGTTTCTAATATGCAATCTTACACCAATATGTATGAACTCATTTTCATTACGTGTTCAATCCTTATTTACTTTATTATTATTCCATACTTTACGAATGGAAAAACAATTGGGAAAGCATTGCTTCGCATTCACGTGAAAGGAAAATCAAATCGTATTACATTAAAAGAACTATTTATTCGCTACGGTATATTTTATTTTGCGCTAGGCGGAATCAATTATATTCTTTCTAGTAGCTCTATTTTAAATCACACAGAGCCTTTAGTATTACTCGTTACATTGTTATTCCTATTTATCATTAACGGCCTATTCATTATTCATGTTTTACTGCATGTATTTAGCCGTGATAAACTACTATTTTATGAACATATTAGTCATACAAGAAATGCAATTACACTAAAAAAAGCTGACAAATAATTATTTGTCAGCTTTTTCATATACATAATGTGAAACCTTAATCAGCGGGGGTCTTACTGCCCGACAAATAGCGGGATAAATAACTTTTCTGCATAAGGATTAAAAAACATTCCAAGTTCATCTAGAGATTTCCTCACCTGTAAAAACGAATGAAACTCTGGATATATATCTTGTAATTGCTCATATGATAATGTATGCATTTTCCCCCAATGCGGACGCCCTTCATACTTCAGAAAAATTTTTTCCACTTCGCCAAAGTAAGCAGCATATTTCATACCTTTATACATATGAACAGCGATATACGCTGAATCTCTTCCATAGGCTGGACTAAGCCATATATCATCCCCTTTTACATAGCGGCATTCGATCGGGAAGTGCACCTTATACTTTTTCTTTTCAATAAGATTTGAGATTTCTTCTACAACCGTCCTCATATACTTTGAAGGAATGCTATACTCCATTTCATAAAATGGTACCGTACGTGATGTAGCAAATACTTCATAGCTCGGGCCAATTATTTTTGTGTTTGGTACAGCTTTAGCTGATAATCGACTCACTCCTTTACTTATAGAAGGAAACCATTTACACCCTTTAGATAGTAAAGAGAACATCCTATTTTCAAGTAACTCCACCTTTAGTTTATGCCATTTCAAATCACTGCCTTGATTCGTTGTTTCGTTCGTAAGTTTTACTTGTACTTCATCAGAATAAGGAAAAACGAAAAATTCAAAATGACGATGCTTCTTATATTCTTCTAGTTTGTTCATTACAGTGGATAATGACTGTTTTTCACTTTCATAAACGAGTGAATACGCTGGAATAACCTTCAATTTTATCTTTACAATGATACCTAACATTCCAAGTGACAACTGAAACGCTCTCCAATATTCTACGTTCTCAGCTTCCGAACAAACTATACTCTCACCATTAGATAGAACTGCCGTAATCTCTATAACTTGTGTTGATAAGCTCCCAAAGGTAATACCCGTTCCATGAGTCCCCGTACTAATCGCTCCTGCAATAGATTGCGAATCAATATCCCCTAAATTTTCTTGCGCATAACCTTTTTCCTCAAGTAACTTCCCTAAATCATATAACTTTGTTCCTGCCCATACTTCAGCAACCATCTTCTCTGCATCAATATTCACAATACCCTTCAATTCATCTAAAGAAACTAAAACTTCTTCCGTTTGCACAAGGGGTGTAAACGAATGTCCTGAACCGACAACACGAATTTTCTTCCCCTTTTTTCGCGCAAGTCCCACAACTTCTACTACATCTTGTATACTTTCTGGATACATCGTATAATGCGGCGTTCCTTCTACATTCCCTGTCCAATTTCTCCACTTTTGTCCCTCTATAGAAAGCATTGGCCATCCCCCCGATATGTTGAATACTCCCCAACAATCTCTCCTTTTTTAACACGATACAAAAAGGGAAAACGCTCACATAACTCACCAGCTTTACTATGGCGAAACAAAATGGACTCTCCTATATCCACTCGTTCCTCACCTTTATAAAAAATTGGCGTTTGTACCTCGCCAGCACCTTCTAAAGCTAATAGTTTTGCACCCTTCGGTCTCCAAACTTCAGGCTCTTTATCTTTTCCAACTGCTCCTGAAGCAATATATCCACCACCTAGGCAAGTGTAAATAAACGGGGCTGGTTTACGCACAACTGGTAAGGCAAATCCGACCGCTGGATAAAATTTCACCTCTTTATAATAATCAAACAGCTTCGGAGAATAAAAAGCAGAACCTATTGTAATCTCTGAAACTGAATTATCTTTCTCGGTTGTTTTTATACTTCCTGTTCCGCCTCCATTTACAAACCTTAGCTCAATACCAAGGTTTTGTATTGCTTTTACAATATGTTCTCTTCTTTCTTTCACTTCTAGCACTGATTTCTGCTTTAAATATGAAATTATTTTACTTTTCAACCATTGATTCGGTATATGATCTCCCACCCCAGCAATTTGAGCTTCATAACCCATTACACCATCTAACATTAAATATGATGACCTTCTCACCTTTTCTACTACTTTCAACGCATCCTGCACATTTTTTACTGGGGACCTTTGTACACCAAAATGAAATTGAAAGAAACGACTACTCATATCAATATCCAAACAAACACGAAAACATCCTTTAGATTTCTCAGCAATGCTTTCTAAATACACAATATGCTCTTCACAATCCACCATACAAGTTATAATGAAACCTTTCTTTGTTAACAAACTAATTTCATACAGAGCTCTTTCATCGTAAGCAGGATATCCAAGCAATAAATCATTAAATCCTTGTTCTATTAAAAATAAAATCTCTCTAGGTGAAAAGCACATAATACCTTGAAATCGATCATTTGCAGCTAGTATCTTTTGCATAATCGGAACAGAGCGTAACGATTTACTCGCTATACGAATCTTTTTATTTCCACTTAACTCTATAATCGATTGAATATTTCTATCTAAAGCCATTTCATCCAAAAATGCACACGGTAATGGAACTTCTTTAAAAATTCCTCTATCCACATTTTTCTCTCCTCTTCTCAATATGTCTTATACATATTGGAAAGAAAGTGTGATTTTCCTGTTTGCAAATAAAAAAAGTTTCTTCTTTACGAAGAAACTTTTTGAAACTACTTCATAGAAATAGTCGCCTCTACTGGATAATGATCAGAGTAATCATTATACGTATATTTTTGGAACCATGATGTAACAGTCCATTGTGGAGATTTCGGCTGTAACACCTTATTCTCTATATATGATGGGTTCGCATGGTCTTTACTTGCAATAATATAATCTAAATACTCAGCAGGACTATCAGGGAAATTATATTTTGCAATACTGTTTGTCGTTGCGTCCCAAGTCGCTGTATGTCCAGTATAAGATGGTACAGAAGCGTTCAATGTTTTAAACATAGATGCATACTCTGAATCATTCTTGTTCTCTGCATTAATTTTATTTACGTTCATATCACCACCAATTAACACATACTCATTATTTGGTATATTTTTATTTTTAATAAAGTCTTGAATTTCTTTTAATTGGTCTGTACGTACAGATGCTGGTGAAGTTTTTCCGCACATACTATCTTCAGCCTGCAAATGCGTCCCAATCACGTGAATGAAACGATCATTTTTCTTAATTTTCGTGTATACAAATCCTTTATTCGATAAATTATCTGGCCCGCATCCTTTTGCAAATACATATTGAATCTTTTCAGCGATTGGCCATTTGCTCACAATCGCAACGCCACCATCTTCAGGAGTTGAAGATGAATAGTTTCCTAACGTTTTATCCCACTCACTTCCACTACTACGACCTAATACTGCTGTTTGATTTGGATATTCTTTCTTCAAATTCCCTAATAAACGATCTGAAGCGCTATTATCAAACACTTCATTTAATATAACTACATCTTGATTCTTTATATAATCTGCCGCCCCGATTAAATCAGCACGCTCAGTTTGTCCCCAGTTCGGATATAAGTTTGTTGATAGCATATATACATTATGCGTCATCACTTTTAATGTATCATTTTGATTTGTAGACACTTCTGCTTGAGCTGACGTTCCGCTATATAAAGCTCCTAAACCAACACCTAAGCTAAGTACACCTTTTAGCAATTTACATTTCACGTTTCATACCCCCATGTATTGTATAGTGATAAAAAGGCCAAATACTCTATTCTGAGATTTGACCTTTTTTAAATACTTAACGATTTCCGTACGTATCAAACCAAAGCTGAATATATCCAGCAGTAACACGTTGTGCATCCATTAAACGCTTACCTGTCATTGGTGTAACTTCAGCGCGCCATTTATCTGCATATTCTTGTGATACAGCAGCTCTCACGAACCAATCTTTCGTATTATCATTTACAATGCCAGCGTAATCTTGTTTCGCAACTACTGCTGCTCCATGAATCCAATCTTCTGGATTCGTACCTTTCCAGTTCCAATATCCATTTCCATCCGTTACTTTATAATTATCTTTTATCGTATCTACAAAGTTTTCATATTTAGAATGGAATCCTTGTGGATACGATAGATTCGTAAAGTTTGCCGCATGCATCGGTTGGTTTACATCCCCTAAATAATGAAGAGATAATCCTAAATAGAAGAACGCTTGTTTCATATCTTTATTTTTATAAGACTCACCAGCTAATTTAAAATATTTAGCTCCTGTTTCCTTTGCTTGCTTTGCATACGGAATATAAGTTTTCCCATTGTCAGGGTCATAGAAATGTGAAGCAAATGTGCTATTATCATAATAAGGATTTTCATAGTCAGCAGCATAAATACCGTTCTCTAACTCCGTACGCCATTCATTTAATAGTGCAACTCGATCTTGTTTTACAAGTGTTGTATTACGAGACATAATATCAATTGCACGGTTTACAATCCATAAATGAGAATTCACGCCTTCTTTATGTTTATCTTCAGCAGACCAGCGCGGAATAACTCCAAATCTCTGTGCCCCATCATTTTCATGAGCAAATGCAACACTTTGTAATGGAGCAACTAATGTAATAGCTGCTGCTAAAGCAAGTACTTTCTTTTTCATATAAAATCCTCCATTTTATAATTGAATTATTGTAAACATTTTGTTAGGATCCTATGATGTCGTCCGGTTAACCTATGACTAGAATATCCCACCTTTCACGAAATTTCTATCACTAAATTAAAATATGCAAATGTTCATATCATTATAACTTTATACACAGTGAATATAATGAATGAATACACTTTCATTTTAATAAACTATTATTAAGGCTTGTCTAAACTAATGTAAAAAAAAAGTAAAGCATCTGAATGCTTTACTCTTTTTTTCTATTCGATAATATACTTGGCAATTGTACATTAACTGCTAACTTATGAATAAATCCAAACACTAGTCCAATCCCAATAAATATGTATAAGATTGTAAATATCTTTCCAAAATCAGTTTGCGGACTAAAATTCCCATCACCGACAGTCGTCAACGTGACCACACTAAAATATAAAGCGTCAATAGGACGTAATCCTTCAACTGTACTATAAAAAATCGTACCCGATATTAAAGTCAGAATTGTTAATACAAATAATACTTGAAATTCTTTATCTTTCCACGCTCGTAAACAGGCTCTTAACATTCGCTTTAAAGTTAACAAAAATGAAAGCATTAGATTCTCCCTTCCAAACAAAAATACATTGAGTCAAAGGAAAGTCTATCACCTTTCAGTATAGAAAAAAAGTAGCCCTCTTCTATTTCTAGAAAAGGGCTACTTTATTCGATTCTATCTTATTTAGGTGAAACAAGAATTTTCACTTGTGTTTTATCTTTTACAAGTGCTTCAAATCCTTCTTCAACAACTTGATCCACTGTAATTTTTTTCGTAATTAATTTCTCTGCTTGAATTTGACCAGAGCTAATTAATTTAATAACGGCTGGGAAGATGTGACGGTATCCTAAAATACCAATAACTTCTTTTTCTTTTAATACTAAATTATTTGGAGTAATTGTTGCGTCTTTTTCCCATACACTAACAATTACAGTTTGTCCTTCAAAGCTTGTACTTTCAATCGCTTGACGTAGTACAACTTCAACACCTGTTACTTCAAAGCTAACATTTACCCCTAAACCATTTGTTAAGTTACGAATTTCAGCTAACACATCTTGAGTTGCTGGATTTAATACATAATCCGCACCTGCTAATTTCGCTAACTCTTGACGTTCTTTAGAAAGTTCAACTGCAATAACAGGAGTTGCTCCTGCTGCTTTAGCTGCTTGGATAACAAGAAGTCCAATTGGACCGCAACCAAATACTGCTACAGCTTCCCCTTCTTTTAATTTACTTTGACGTACTGCATGAACTGCTACTGCTGCTGGTTCTACAAGCGCACCTTGTTCATACGTCATTTCATCTGGAATGTGATGAACCATATCTTCTGGTACTACTGTATATTCAGAGAAACCGCCGCCTTCTCCGCCAAGACCGTGGAAAACAAGTTGTTCACAAACATTGTAATGTCCATGTTTACAAGCTTCACATTTACCACAAGAATAAATTGGTTCTACAACAACGCGGTCTCCCACTTTATGAGATGTAACTCCTTCACCAATCTCTATTACCTCACCACTAAACTCATGACCTAAAATAACAGGTGCTTTCACATGTGTTAATGGATGTTCTTCTGTTGGAATAAAAATAGGCCCTGCTAAATATTCATGCAAGTCTGTCCCACAAATACCACACCATTTAACTTTGATTTTCACTGTTCCTGGTTTTACTGTTGGTTCTGGTACTTCTTCTACTCGTACATCACGTTGATTATGCCAAAGTAGTGCTTTCATTTTATACATCCCTCTCTATGTATATACTTAACCTGGTGAAGTTTACAATTCTATTATAATACTTCTATCCATATATTTCAAAAAAACAATCACATTCCTACTAATTTTTTACAAATAACGTTCAATATTTTGTCACTTTGTACTTTTTTCCACATCTGTTAATTCAATTTCATTGCAGGTGAAATTAGCATTATGCCATAATAGCATAGGAGAGGTGAATATCGCTTGAAATATTTTATTTACTTTATCGTTATCGTGGCATTTTTAGATACATTTTCACAATTACCTATTATGAGTACTTTCGCTCAAAGCCTTGGAGGAACCCCTCTTATTATCGGGCTAGTTGTCGGTATGTACTCATTCGCTAATATGATCGGTAATATTATTGCTGGAGCCGCTGTCGATAAATTTGGTGCAAAAAAAATCCTTTATATAAGCATGGGAATTACGAGTTTCATAGTCTTGTTATACACCGTTGTTCAAAGTGGTGAACAACTATTAGTTGTTCGCTTTATGCATGGATTTAGTGATGGCTTTTTAATTCCTGCTGCCTTTACATTTTTATCAAAACAAACAAATGCAAAAAGACAAGGAAAAGCAATGGCTCTATCTGGTGCTGCTGTTGGAACAGCGGCAATCGTAGGACCTGCTTTCAGCGGTATTATGAAAGCAACAGCTGGCGTAGAATGGGTCTTCATTACTATTTCTATTTTAATGGCTCTTGGTACGATCGTATCTCTATTCTTCTTACCAAATAACGTATCAAGAAAAGATACATCAAGAACACAAATGATGAACAAAGAAGATATGGTTGAACTTTTAAAATCAGAACCGTTATTACAAGCATATATTGGTGCTTTCACATTAATGTTTTCACAAGGAATTGTCACTTACATGTTACCAGTAAAAGTTGAGGCATTAGCGCTTAAAGCATCCACAACAGGCATGATGTTAAGTGTATTTGGTATAACTGCTATCCTCTTCTTCTTACTTCCAACAAATCGTATTTATGATCGATTTAATCGTTCGAAACTAATGCTAATCGGAATTGCAGTTATGGCATTCGCATTATCTTTACTCGGATTATTTGCTACAAAAGGTATGCTCTTTATCGTAATGATGATTTATGGAATTGGATTCGCAATCCTCTTTCCATCTATTAACGCTTTACTCGTTGAAAATACTACAGACGATAATCGCGGAAAGGCATTCGGATTATTTTATGCCTTCTTCTCATTAGGAGTTGTTGCTGGCTCCTTTACAGTCGGCGCAATCGGAGCATCACCTAGCGTCAGCTTCATTATCGGGACAGCATTTTTATTAACATTTGCTGGGATGATTTATGTAAGAAGCAAAGTAAAAAAGACAATGATGGGATAATCCATCGTTGTCTTTTTTTAAATGCATATTGATATAACTCGTAATATAATGGAAGCGTTGGAATAATGCCAATTAATTTAAATATAAAAGGTAACCGCTCATCTCCTTCTTCATATAAACGAAAAACAAAAACTGTAGTTAAAGTCCAAATGACGCTAAACAAGAAGATACATTTCCAAACAATTGAGGTTAATATTTGTATATCAAATACAAAACCAAAGAGCCCTATCGAATAGAACTCTTTTTGCCCAATATATTACTTTTGTGTATAACCAAATAACAATGTAAATAAATTGAGCCGTAGAGGCAATAATACATCTCTTCTTTTAAACAGAAAGTTTATAAATACTGACGATACTTCGACAATTTCCTCGGAAATATTTCCTTTCCCCACATAATTTGATACAGTACACATGAATAAACACTTGTATTACATAAAGTGAAACTTTAATCAGTGGGGGTTTTGTTCCTCCCCACTGATTATTAGTTGAACCAATCGGGATTTTACGGGCAGTTGATCTCCCAACTAACTTCTTTACTTCCACTGAATTTTGAGGTGGGGATCTTACTGACCGTTAATGCGGGATAAACTAAAATAATAACTTACTGTACAAATCAAAAAGCACACTCTTCATATGAAGAATGTGCTTTTATGTTATTAACGTTTAATCCAAACAGCGCCTGCCGATTTATCTTCTGCCTGTCCAACAACTTGGAATTTAAGTCCAAGGTTTGGAACTTTTCTTCCTGCGTCTGCAATTTGCTTGTTACTATATACTTTTGAATCATCAAAAGTTGTAACACCTTGTAATCCAGAATAGTTAAACTGACCACGTGTTAATGAATTTACACTCCATGCTGGTGTTTTATCAAATGAAAATGCAGCATCTGCAATTTGCATGCCCGTATTACCGTATGCTGGTTTTCCGTTTAAATTACCAACTAGCGCTTCTGGATGAGAATCTACAACACCCAGGAATCCTTCACCTGGATGCATCCCAACCCAGTTATCTTTGAAACTATCATCTGCATACCAAACGACAAGGCCTGTATTATACACTGGACCTTTTCCTGCTTTTAAACCATTATCTGATCCCGCATAGTTTCTCCACTCTAAGTAGTAATAATGAGCTTTCTTCTCTGTCCCATCAGAAACAACAAAACCATTTAAATTCATTTTAGACTGTCCTTCTACATCATCAGAAAATACAACTTGTCCATCAACAGTTACATTTACATTATCCATCGCAAAACCTTTATATGTTACAGCCGGATCTGTAATATAGTCGAATTGTAGTTTCACTTTTTTGCCTTTAAATTGACTTAAATCATATGATTTATCAATCCATTTCCCATCTGTTGTATCTTTATCTCCTTGGACTACTTTTTCCCCAAGTCTATCAATTAATGTTTTCGTTCCATCTTCTGTTACTGCATGTACTTCGACGAAATCGCACTCTGCTTCTAACTCATAATTTGCTTTATAATCGAATTTTGCATTTGTTCCTTTCGTTAAATCAAAGAATGGTGTCTCTAACGTTGTATGCATATCATCGCCTCTTGTACTATAATATGCATGCTTTCCAAACTCCGGTTTAATCGTTTCAACACTTTTACCTGGTAAGTTAACACGTACAACTCCTGGACGATTTGATTTCGTAACACTTTGATCAATATAGGTAGGAACTCCCACACCACTCTTAATTTTATCGTAATCTACTTCTAATATTTTTGCCCAGTTGCCACCCATATTCTTTTGTAAGAAATCTTTATTTTGTGGTGAAAAACTAGTCGGCTCTGTTCCTGCGATTTTCCCTGTCCAACTACCTCCACTCATTAATGACCAAGCTTCGACTGGTGAACCATTTCCAGTATATTTCGTGTCATATTCATCTGGTAATCCAAGATCATGTCCAAATTCATGTGCAAACACACCTACAGCTCCATCTTCTGGTTCAATTGTGTAATCATGTGCTGCTACTTTACCACCAAAGTAATCTACCTTTGATTTCGTACCTTCAATCGCTACTGGATCTACTGCTAATTTTGAACGATGTGACCAGATCGCATCATCACCTAATTTACCGCCACCAGCTTCTTGACCAACACCAGCATGGATTACCATTAAATGATCAATTACACCATCAGGTTCATTTTGATTCCCGTCCCCGTTTATATCATATCTATCAAATTGATCAAACTGGGATAAATCTAGTCCTTTCTCAGCAGCTGCATGCAAAGCTTCTTTCACTAAATCACGTGCACCCTTTGGACCTTTATTATCGTGACCACTGCTACCATCAGCTCCATAATCAGATGCTTTTCCTGGAACAGTTAGCCACTCCGTTACATATCCATCTGTCGTATAACTACCACCAGACTGCTCTTCATAGTATTGTTTAAACGTTTTTACTTTTGAACCATCAAATAAAGTATACGGCTCATTACCGAACAACATCTTTTGATAATGTTCTCTACTAAAGTCTTTCGAATACATATAACCTGGTGTTTGATCAATATTATTATGTTTATAATCACTAAATTCAACGAGTAACACTAATACTTTATCCGATCGAACAGATCCCTTATATGGAGCTTGCTTTGCTTTTGAAGTTGGAACTTGCCCATTCAATTGCTTTTTATTTGGTTCTGGCTTTTGCTCAAGGCTAACATTTTTTTCAGCCTTTTTTACATTTTCCTTTTCTTCCATCTTTTTCTCTTTTACTTTTTTTGTGAAATCAGACGTTTCTTGTGAGTGAGCATCTGGAAGAATTTCTTTATTCGCCTGATCTCCTTGTTTCTTTTCAATATATTGCTCGACAGCTTTTTTCGTCTCTTCTTTAGAAGATGCTGGATTAATTGTTCCTCTTTCTTTCAGTGCTTCCGCTAAACGATCTTCTTGAATTAAATTGTAATCAATTGGTGTTGTAGATACATTATCTTTCTCTTTTGCTGGCGTTTCTGCGTATGTTAATGGAGCACTCATTACAGATGTGCATCCGATAATTGCCGCAATTGCTAATGACGATAACACTTTAAATGGCGCTTTTCTTCTCATTCCATTTCTCTCCTTTTATAAAACTTAAAATTCAGATAAATAAGTACATTTTTGTCGAAATCCCCGTTTACTACCCTCCCTATATAAAAAGGCATAATTCTATAAACGTTAAGCTTTCTGTTATAGAATCATGCCCTCCAGTTTTCTGGTCAGACTCTCTATCTTTTTATCCCTTGGTTCAATTAATAATCAGTGTGGGGATGAACAAAGTCCCCACTGATTAAAATTTCACTTTATATCGAAATATGAAAAATAAAGAGTTATGTGATATATATTAAATATCTTATATAACAAATTTAAAAGACAATATGCAAAATTGCATGAAAATTCTTTTAAATAAAAAAGAATCCTAGTCAATTAAACTAGGATTCTTGCTTTTCTATTATTTCTCTTGTGTTTTTTCCCAATCAGCTAAGAATTTCTCAATTCCTTGATCTGTTAATGGGTGCTTCACTAATGAAGCAATTACGTTTGCTGGGATTGTTGCAATATGTGCACCGTTTAATGCTGCGTCAGTTACGTGAACACTGTGACGTACAGATGCTGCAATGATTTCTGTTTCGATGCCATGAATCGCAAAGATTTCTGCGATTTGACGAATTAAGTCCATACCGTTATGACCGATATCGTCTAAGCGACCTAAGAATGGTGAAACGTATGTTGCACCAGCACGAGCTGCAAGTAACGCTTGAACTGCTGAGAATACTAATGTAACGTTTGTACGAATTCCTAAGTCAGAGAATGCTTTTACTGCTTTTAAACCTTCTGTTGTCATTGGAACTTTTACAACAACGTTTGGAGCAATTTTCGCTAATTCTTTTCCTTCTTCGATCATTTTATCAGCTTCTAAGCTAATTACTTCTGCACTTACAGGACCTTCTACAACGTTGCAAATTTCACGAATGCGCTCGTGAAAATCTACGCCTTCTTTTGCTACAAGTGATGGATTTGTCGTTACTCCAGCTAATACGCCTAATGCATTTGCCTCTTTAATTTCGTTAATGTTTGCTGTATCAATAAAGAATTTCATTTGTTATTCTTCCTTCCTAATTTTCATTTTATATTTATTTTTTTTTCTTAATAAGCTCTAATTCAATCGGAATAGATTTGTCCACTTTTTTACCTTGTGTTATCTCTTTTGCTGTTTGCATCGCCTTCTCTCCGATTAATTCTGGTTTTTGAGCGACTGTTGCAGCCATACGCCCATCGTTAACCGCTTTCACAGCATCTTCTGTTGCATCAAATCCAACAACTACTACATCTGTTTTTCCAGCAGACTTCAACGCTTCAAGTGCACCTAATGCCATCTCGTCGTTATGAGCAAACACGGCTTTAATATCGCTATTTGCTTGCAAAATGTTTTCCATAACAGATAATCCTTTCGCCCTATCAAAATCAGCCGCTTGTTTTGCAACTACTTTTAAAGACTTATCGGCTACGTTATGGAATCCTTTCCCACGTTCACGAGCGGCAGAGGATCCAGGGATTCCTTCTAACTCAGCAACGTTTGCTCCTTCGCCGACTAATTCACGAATGTAATCACTAGCCATTTGACCACCTTCAATATTATTAGAGGCAATGTGAGAAACAACCTTACCTGAATTTGCAACGCGGTCTACTGTAATAACAGGAACGTTCGCTGCATTTGCAGCACTTACCGCTGAAGCAACAGCATCTGAATCGGTCGGGTTAATAACAACTACATCGACACCTTTTTGAATTAAATCTTCAACATCGTTCGTTTGCTTTGCTGCATCATTTTGTGCATCAACAGCAATCAATTCAATGCCGCTTTCTTTCGCCTTCTTTTCTGCACCCTTTTTCAAAGTTACAAAGAAGGGATTATTTAAAGTTGAAACAGAGAATCCAACTTTAATAGTTTTATTTCGACCTTTATCGCTAGAATCCTTTGCCCATTCTGGTGGTTCCATTGAACAACCAGCAGTAACGACCATAATACATGCAACGAGTATAAGTAACCATTTCTTCATGAACTGTCCCTCCATTACGCTTCTTTTCTGCGATCAATTAATACAGCTAGTAAGATTACAAGTCCTTTTACAACTTGTTGGAAGAAAGAAGATACACCTAATAAATTTAAACCGTTATTTAGTACACCAATAATAAGTACACCGATGAATGTACCAACAATCCATCCTCTTCCCCCAGAAAGACTTGTTCCACCTAATACAACTGCTGCAATTGCATCTAATTCGTAAGAAGTACCTGCAGTCGGCTGTGCAGAATCTAATCGTGATGTTAAGACAATACCTGCAAGCGCTGCCAAAATTCCGGAAAGACCGTAAATCATTACTTTAATTCTCGTAACATTAATACCTGATAGTGCTGCTGCTTCTTCATTTCCACCAATTGCAAATGTACGGCGACCAAATGTCGTTTTCTTCAAAATGAAGTACAGTACTGCGAAAGCGATCATCATTGTAACAGCGGGTACCGGAATACCAAGAAAATAACCACGGCCAAACATTTGGAACATTAAATGATCACCAAGACCAGTGATCGGACGTCCGTCCATATAAACAAGCGTCAACCCACGAAAAATAGTCATTGTTGCTAAAGTTGCAATAAATGGAGCTACTTTTCCTTTCGCAATGATGATACCGTTTACAATTCCCATTACAAGACCTGCTAATAGTCCAACTGCCATTGCAAGGAACGGATCCATGCCACTTGCCATCATTCCAGCTACAAGTGCACTTGATAATGCTAAAATAGAACCTACCGATAAGTCAATACCCCCTGTTAAAATTACGAAGGTCATTCCGAATGCAATAAGCGCATTAATCGATACTTGACGCAGTATATTAAATAAATTTGGAATTTCAATAAACGCTGGATTTAAAGCTGTAATTACGACGATAATTAATACTAAACCGATTAAAGAACCAAGTTGTTGTAATACATTCCCCTTCTTAGCCATCCTTACTCTCCCCCTGTAGCTAGTGCCATAATAGACTCTTGTGATGCCTCATCTTTCCCTAAAACTCCGCCGACTTTTCCTTCATGAATAACAAGAACTCGATCACTCATCCCTAAAACTTCCGGAAGCTCAGATGATACCATAATAACGGCATCGCCTTGCTCTGTAAGCTTATTCATAATAGAGTAAATTTCTTTTTTCGCTCCAACATCAACACCCCTTGTTGGCTCATCTAAAATGAGTAATTGCGGATGAATGCCTAACCATTTTGCGATTACAATCTTTTGCTGATTTCCACCAGAAAGAGATTTCACTGCCTGCTCTCCGCTAGATGCTTTCACATTAAGAAGCTTCATCATATCCTCTGTAAACTGTTGTTCTAGCTCGTTGCTTAGAACACTTCCCTTTGAAAGACTTTCTAAATTCGGTAAAGCTAAATTTTCTCGAATTGAAAAATCTAACACTAATCCTTCAGACTTTCTATCTTCTGTAATGAAAGCAATTCTTTGTCTAATTGCATCTATTGGACTATCAATCTTTACTTCTTGTCCATTTATAAAAATTTGTCCAGAGTCTAAAGGTTCATAACCAAATATCGCTTTCATAATATCAGTGCGACCAGCCCCCATCAAACCAGCTACACCAAGGATTTCACCTTTCCTCACTTGAAACGAAACATTTTCAAATTTCCCTTTCTTCGTTCCGTTACGCATTTCAAAAATGACATCACCAATTTGACTATTTCGCTCTGGGTAACGTTCACCAATGCTGCGCCCCACCATCATACTCACTACTTCATCAAATGATGTTTCTGGAATTAATCTCTTTCCCACGTATTCTCCATCACGCAAAATCGTAATAGCATCACATATTGAGAAAATCTCTTCCATACGATGCGAAATGTACACGAATGAAACACCTTCTTTACGTAACTTATTGATTACTGTAAAGAGCGTTTCGATTTCACGATCCGTCAGTGCCGCAGTAGGTTCATCCATAATAATAACGCTCGCGTTTGTCATTAATGCTTTCGCAATTTCAATAATTTGCTGTTGTCCAACCGATAATTCCTCTGCTAACATAGCGCCTCTTACATGCAACCCTAACTCCGCTAGTTGCTGCTGCGCAATCGCGTTCATTTGTCGAGTGCGTAAAATACCTGTTTTCCCATACATTAACTCTTTACCGAGAAACATATTTTCAGCTACTGTTAAATTCGGCAATATGTTTAGTTCTTGATGTATAAATGCGATGCCGTACTCTTCAGCTTCTTTCGCATTTTTAAAGGTGCGCTCTTGCCCATCAATTGTGATTGTCCCACCATCTTTTTTGTATACACCTGTTAAAATCTTCATGAGCGTTGATTTACCCGCTCCATTTTCCCCCATCAATGCATGGACTTCTCCTGTTTCAATCATAAACTGTGCATTCTTCAGAACAGGATTTCCATTGAACGCCTTTGAAATGTTTTTCATTTCAATATGCATTCCCATCACTTCCCTTTATTAAAAAATCACGCCTGCATGTAAAATTACATTTGCATAAGGCGTAGCCTCGCCTGTACGAATAATCGCCTTCGCTTTCTTTGTATGCTCTTTAAATTGCTCATGAGATACATACTCAAATGCTGGCTCTGTTAATTTCTGCTCGATCTCTTTATTTACTGCCGCATTATTTATAATGACTTCTTCTGCTAACGTCACTTTTTCGATTACCATATCATCAGCTACAACTTGTAACACTTCTAAAAAACTCGGTTTTCCAATCTCAACAGCTAAATCAATTCGTTTTACTCCATCCGGAATCGGTAACCCGCAATCAGCAATTACAACCGTATCTGTATGCCCAAGTGAAGCAAGGACTGCCGCGATTTCACTATTTAATACACCATGCTTTTTCATCCAACAATCACCTGCACTTCACGTACTCGATCTCTCGTTGGCATACCGCCCTGTGCTCCAAGTTTCGTTACAGAAAGACCACCGGCAATATTCGCGAAACGAATTGCTTTTTGAAGTGTCTCTCCTTCAGAAAGTGCAACTGCTAACGCACCATTAAATGTATCACCAGCTCCAGTTGTATCCACTACATCAACAGCAATGCTAGGAACATGTACAATCTCCGTGCCATTATGGAAACGAACACCGTTAGAACCTTCTGTCATCAATAATTTATTGGGATACTTCGCCAATAAATCTTCAATTGGTGATGTAAAATCATCTAATACGATGCGGCACTCATGTTCATTTGGCGTAATATAAGTTGCCTTTTCTAAAATGTCTTCTGATAAAACTTGTGCTGGCGCTGGATTTAACATAACAGGAATATTATGTTCCTCACAAATAGCCAATACATATTTTACTGTTTCAAGTGGAATTTCTAGTTGAAGAACAACCATATCCGCTTTTACAAGAAGGTCTTTGGAGCGATCTACAACTGACTTATTTACAAGAGCATTTGCCCCTTGTACGACAACAATACTGTTATCTTCTTCTGCTAAAACGATATGAGCAATTCCTGTCGTTCCATCTGTAACCGGTACCACATAATCGATAAAAATGCGTTCGTTCTCTAGATTTTTTCTAACTACTGTTCCATAATCATCATTTCCTACCGCTCCAACCATTGCTACATTTGCTCCTAACCTAGCTGCAGCAACTGCTTGGTTTGCCCCTTTCCCTCCTGGGATTGTATGAAACGCTTCACCAATTACTGTTTCTCCTGCTTTCGGGCGTTTTTTTGAAACAGCCACTAAGTCCATTGAAATGCTTCCTACTACTGCAATATTTGGCATCTGTTTCATCTCCTTACTTCGTTGTATTTCGTTCTATAATTTCAATCGGCAAACGATAATGTTTCTCTTCTAATGTATTTCCTTCCATTTGCTCTAACAACAACTCTGTTGCAATTTTCCCCATTTCATATATCGGTTGTGCAACTGTCGTAATAGATGGATACATCATTTCCGTTAAAGAAATGCCATCAAATCCGATAATTTGTAAATCATCTGGAATGGCAATCCCCTTTTGAAGTGCCGCCTTTACAATACCGATCGCAATTAAATCATTCCCAGCGACAATACCATCGATATGCGGGTATTCTTCTAATAATTCCATCGCTACACGCTCACTATTTGCTGGATCAAACGTACTCTCTGCAATCATATATGAAAGATTATTTTGCGTAATAACGTCTACAAAACCTTCAAAACGTTCATTTGCAGTACTCACATCACGTGGACCGCGAATATGTGCAATATGTTTACATCCTTTATCTAGTAACAACTTTGTCGCAGCCTGACTTCCTGCATAGTTATCTGCATATACAGTAGGAATACGCTCATTAAACATACGGTCAATCGCAACAACTGGAACAGATAAATTCATGTAATTAACACTATTTTGTGGATTCGTTGCTACAATAAATCCATCTACATTATTTTGTCTAAGTACATCAATATATTGTTTCTCTTTTTCTAAACTTTCATCAGAGTTACAAAGGACAACTGTGTAACCTTGTTTATGTGCTACATCTTCTACGGCACGTGCAACTTCCGGAAAGAATGGATTCACGATATTTGGAACAACTAAGCCAATTAAACGAGACTTTTTATTATACAGTGAACGCGCTACTGTACTAGGCTTATAATCTAACATCTCAATTGCACGTTCTACCTTTTTTAATGTATCTTCGTGAACATATCCATTTTTATTTAGAACTCTGGAAACGGTCGCAACAGATACTCCCGCTAATTTCGCAACGTCTTTGATCGTACTCATTCTCTTTTCTCCTCATTTCATGTAACCGTTTACAGAAAATAATATAACGTATTTCTAAAAATACGTCAATCATTTCTCACTAAAAAGCTTTTAAGGTTATACTCAAAAAAGCACCGCCATAAGGCGATGCTTCTTCATTACGAGTATGATACAGTTTTTTCTTTTTCTTCTACAACAGGCTCTTTAGCATCTTTTTTACGATCTGATAATTTAATTTTTTGTAAGAAAATCGTAAAGATGGCACCTACTACGATAAATACTAATCCTGTTAAGAATACAGTATGAAGCGAGTCTACTAAAGAGTTTTTCAAAATAGGTACAATGCTGTTAGCGAACGCTTCTGGCATTTGTTTTAATGCCTCTGGGCTAAATAGCATTGAATATAAACCTTGTGGATCTGTGTGAATCATATCTTTAAATTTCGTTACCATTTGTCCCGCTTCTTTCGGGAATGTATCTAATACAGGTACTAAATTTTTTGTTAATGTCGTACCTGAAGTGTTATTCATAATTGACCCTAAAATTGTAATACCAAATGTACCACCGATTTGTCGGAAGAATTGACTTGATGACGTTACGACACCAAGGTCTTTTTTCGGGAAGCTTTCTTGTAACGCTAATGTTAATGTAGGCATTACAAGACCCATTCCTAAACCGATAACCATCATATAAGAAGTAGCTGTAAGCTTCGTTGTGTGCATATCCATCGTTGTTAATAACCAGAAACCACCGGCCATAATAAGCATACCTGCGATAATTTGTGGTTTTACACCAACTTTTAATACAAGTTGCCCACCGATAATACTCATCACAATCATTGTAATCATCATTGGAGTCATAATTGTTCCTGATTCAGCAGCACTTACTCCTACAATCCCTTGCATGAAGAATGGTACGAACATAATCGCACCGAACATTCCAATACTCATAAAGAATCCAATCGCATTCAGTATTGTAAATGTGCGATTTTTAAAGAAGTGCATTGGTAAAATTGGCTCTTCAGCTTTCGTTTCAACGATAACAAAGCTAACGATACCAATTACAGCTAGTGCAAATAAACCGATAATTTGCCAAGAATCCCATGCATAATCTTTTCCGCCAAACGTTAGCGCAAGTAATAAACTTACAACACCGAGAATCATCGTAAAGATTCCAGCGATATCAATTTTAATTGGTCCTGTTTGTTTATGTGATTTTAATCCCATTGCAATAAAGATTGTTGCTAAAATACCAACCGGTAAGTTAATGTAGAATACCCATCTCCAGTTCACTGCATCTACAATCCAACCACCAACTTGTGGTCCAATTACAGAAGCAAGGCCGTATAACGCCCCAAAAATACCTTGCCATTTCGCACGTTCTTTTCCCGTGAACATATCTCCAATAATAATCATAGCCATTGGCATCATAATACCGCCACCAAGACCTTGAATACCACGGAAAATAATTAATTCTGTCATACCATTTGCCATACCACATAACGCCGAACCAATCATGAAAATAACTAGCCCTGTTATATATACGTTACGACGACCAAGTAAATCAGCTAATTTACCTGCAATTGGTACAACTGTCGTTGATGTTAACATATAAGCTGTTGTTAACCATGTCATTAAGCTTAATCCACCTAGGTCACCGACGATACGTGGCATTGCTGTACCGACAATTGTTCCATCTAATGCAGCAAATAGCATCGCGATAATTAAACCGATTAACAACAACTTTCTATTTTGATTTTCTTGTTGCTCCATGTAATCTCCTCAATTCCTCTTAGTTATTCTCTTTTTTCTCTTGTGTCCCGCAAATAATGGTTTCTAACTTCTCAAAGAGACGTAATAAATCTTCTCTTTCTTGCAACTCTAAATGTGAAAAGTATTTTGCAATATGCTCGTTACGAGCTGTCATTGCCTCTTCTACTCTAGCTTTCCCCTTTTTCGTTAACTCGATGATGACAACGCGACGGTCATCTTTGTCGTGATAGCGTTCTACAAGTTCTTGATCGATTAGACGATCAATCATCACTGTAATCGCGCTAGGCTTCACATACATCTTTTTCGCTAATGTTGTCGCTCTTGAAGCCCCATAATGATCTAGAATCTTTAAAATATAAAACTGCGGTGGTGTAAGTCCTGTCGCTTGCATTTGTTCTAATAACTCCGTTTGCATTTTCTTTCCAATCGAAAAGGCAAGAGCTTGAATTTTATCGATATGCGTCATATCATTTGGCATGTTATCCACCTCTTATTTAAACAATAAAATATTTAATGTATTTAAATATTAATCCCGCGAATAAAATCCGTCAATACTTTTATTCATAAAAACGTTTACATTTTTGTCACAAAGTTGTATAATTTTCGACGAAGTTAATATTGACAGTCACGGAGAAACGGAGTACACGGCTATGAATCATAAAAAAGGAAACTTTTTTATATTTCATGGCCTTTTTATGTTCTCTGTCTTAAAACGCTTCGAATTAATTAGGGGAGGATTTTCATTTTATGTTTTTCACACAATTATTTAAACCTGCGCCCCACGCGGAACGCTTACCAGCTGATCGCGTTGATAGCGAATACCGTAAATTACGTTTACAAGTATTCTTAGGTATCTTCATCGGTTATGCAGGTTACTACTTTGTTCGAAAAAACTTTTCACTAGCAATGCCATACTTAATCGAGCAAGGCTTTAGTAAAGGGGAACTTGGGGTTATCCTTTCAGCAGTTTCTATTGCTTACGGATTAAGTAAATTTCTTATGGGTATCGTATCCGATCGTTGTAATCCTCGCTACTTTTTAGCAGCTGGGCTATTTTTATCAGGTATCATTAATATTATTTTCGGCTCATTTTCTTTCATTACAACGAGCATTATACTTATGTTTGTACTTCAGTTTTTAAATGGATGGGTACAAGGTATGGGATGGCCTCCTTGTGGTCGTACGATGGTTCACTGGTTCTCTATTAGCGAACGTGGTACAAAAATGTCCATTTGGAACGTCGCTCATAATGTTGGCGGAGCGCTTATGCCTTCCCTTGTAACATTAGGCTTATACTTCTTCGCAGATGACTGGAAAAGTATTTTTTACTTCCCAGGTATTCTTTCAATTTTAGTTGGTATTTATGTATTAATTACGATGAAAGATACGCCTCAATCTTGCGGACTACCTTCTATTGAAGAACATACTGGGGAATATCCACCAGATGAAAAAGTAAAAGATCGCGAACGCGAGCTTTCAGTAAAGGAAATTTTATTTAAATACGTATTAAACAATAAGTTTTTATGGTACATCGCTATTGCGAACGTTTTCGTATATTTCGTACGTTACGGCGTTGTAGACTGGGCTCCTACTTATTTAGTAGAAGAAAAAAGCTTTACTCATAGTAGCTCACGTACTGCTTACGCTCTATATGAATGGGCTGGTATTCCAGGTACACTTCTTTGCGGATGGATGAGTGATAAACTATTTAAAGGACGTCGTGCACCTGCTGGTATTT
Organism: Bacillus sp. B1-WWTP-T-0.5-Post-4; assembly: GCF_009183795.1. NCBI lineage: Bacteria > Bacillati > Bacillota > Bacilli > Caryophanales > Bacillaceae > Bacillus > Bacillus sp. B1-WWTP-T-0.5-Post-4. The sequence goes on along the minus strand of NZ_WEIJ01000014.1, from coordinate 28,294 downwards.
TATTTATGGTTGGTGTATTTATAGCAGTTCTTGTTTACTGGTTAAACCCTCCTGGTAATCCAATGGTTGATAGTATCGCACTTGTCGCAATTGGATTTTTAATTTACGGACCGGTTATGTTAATTGGTCTACACGCTCTAGATTTAGCACCAAAGAAAGCTGCTGGAACTGCAGCAGGCTTAACTGGATTCTTCGGTTACTTAGGCGGAGCAGCTTTCGCTAGTGCAGCTATGGGCTTTATCGTAGATGCATTCGGATGGGATGGCGGATTCATCTTATTACTTGCATCTTGCGTACTTGCAATGTTCTTCCTTGCTCTTACTTTAAATACAGGGTCAGTAAAATCAAAACAAGCTTAAATAATATATAACAACCATAAAAATAGCTCTTAGCATTTACATACATGCTAAGAGCTATTTTTTATTTTCATTGCTGTTCCTACTAATGATAACAACCAATTCCTTCCCTACTATAAGATTAAAAGATTTGATGAAACACCTTTATTAAAACAGCTAACGTAACAGATGCAGCAAATCCCCCTAAACAAATAAGACTGACACCTTGGCTATATGACAAATTTTGAAATGATTTCATTGCTTCCATCCTCCCTATCTCCCCTTTGATACTTTTATTTTACCAATGGGAAAAATTTCATAACATCGATTTCTCTAACAACTAACTTACAAATTTGTAAGTTAACATCTTTTCAACTTATATATCTAGTATTTCCACAAATAAGAGTCATTTATACATAAAAAAAGACCTCAGTTATACTAAGATCTTCGTTACATTCTATTTCATTTTACAATCATCACTGGACATTTCACACGCTTTGCTATTTTATGACTTACACTTCCCAGCACCATTTCTTGCAGTGTATTGAGCCCTCTACTTCCAGCAATGACAAGATCTATATCTCCTGTATTTACATATTGAACAATTGTATCTCCAGGATCACCATGTAATATCGTAATTGTATAAGAAATGTTCTCTTTCTTTAATAAACCTTCAATCTCTTTTAATTTATCTTTTCGACTAGCTGATATTGTTTCTAAATCTGTTTGACCTTGTATAATATCTGATTTTGCCGTTCTATTATCTACTACGTACACAACTTCAACATTTGTTTCTTCGCTACATTTTGCAATATATGTTGCATGTTCCGCTGCTCGAAGTGCATGTTCAGAACCGTCACATGCTAATATAATTTGTTTGTACATATGCTGAATCCCCTTTTCGTTATCCTACTCGTATTATATAATAAAGCCCCCTAAAAAGGAGGCTTTTAACTAGCAATTCTTTTATTATAAGTAGCTAAATTTGCAACAAGTTTTGAGCTACGTTCATTTAATCCTGTTATACTTACTTTCACACCACTTTGTTCATACTTCATGATAACTTTATCAATTGATGCCACTGCTGAATCATCCCATACGTGCGCATGAGTAAAATTCATTTCAATTTCTTTTACATCTTCATTAAATGAAAAATTAGTTATGAAATCGGCTGTAGATGCAAAGAAAAGTTGACCGTGAATTTCGTATATTTTCTTATTTTCAATATATAAATGTTTCACGTGAATCTTTGCCATATTGAATGCAAATAAAACTGCACTAATTACTGTTCCGATAATTACACCTAATGCTAAATTATGTGTAATTAGGACAATCACAACTGTTACGATCATAACAAATGAGTTTCCTTTTGGTACTTTATGAATTGTTGTTACAGAGTTCCAATCAAACGTTCCGATTGAAACCATAATCATAACTGCAACTAAAGCTGCCATCGGAATATGAACGACATAATCTCCTAAAACGAATAGTAATACGATTAAAAATCCGCCCGCTACAAATGTTGATAGGCGACCTCGTCCACCTGATTTAATATTAATAACAGATTGACCGATCATTGCACAACCTGCCATTCCTCCGAAGAAACCAGCAACAATGTTTGCGATCCCTTGTCCGCGTGCCTCTTTATGCTTATTACTTTCCGTATGCGTCATATCATCTAAAACTGAAGCTGTTAATAATGATTCTAGTAAACCGATAATTGCAAGCATAACTGCATACGGTAAAATAATCCCTAATGTCTCAAGTGTAAAAGGCACGTCAGGAATACTAAAGAACGGTAATTCTTTCGGCAGGCTTCCCATATCTCCTACTGTTTTCAACTGTAATCCGCTCATAAGTGCAATACTCGTCACAATAATAATTGAAATAAGCGTAGAAGGTACAACCGTTGTAATACGTGGAAATAAATATATAATTGCAAGTCCTAATACAACGAGTGCATACATTTGCCAAGTTGCATTTTTAAAATGTGGCAATTGCGCTGTAAAAACTAAAATTCCAAGTGAATTTAAAAAACCACTCATAACAGATTTCGGAACAAACTTCATAAATGAGCTCAGTTTGAACACGCCAAAAATAATTTGGACAATACCTGTTAATATTGTTGTAGCAAATAAATATTGCAAACCATGATCTTTAACAAGCGTTACCATTAATAATGCCATTGCACCTGTTGCAGCTGAAATCATTCCAGTTCTCCCGCCAACAAATGAAATGGTAACTGCAATACAAAAGGCTGCGTATAGTCCAACTGTCGGATCCACGCCTGCAATAACAGAGAAGGCTATCGCTTCAGGGATTAACGCTAAAGCAACGACAATTCCTGATAACACGTCCCCTCTCACATTAGAAAACCAGTCATTTTTTATCGTTTGAAACAAAATACCACTCCTCTACTCCTTTATAATTTGATTTTCTCCATAAGAAAATCTAGCCGACTGCACGAAAGCTATTATATAACGAGTAGAAGATTTTTTGCTATGTAAAAGTTTCCTAAAGAAAAAGACACTACCTTAGTAGCATCTTTTTTCATTTCATTAATGTCCACCGTGTCCTTGACCACTTTCCTGAACAATTTCTAACCTCTCATCTAGTATTCCTTGTGTTTCAAATGAAATATCACTCGTACTTCCTAATAAGAAACCGTGATTATATGGTCCAAGTGTTGGATCATCTTTAAACTTCGGCTGAATGCTTGCAAGGAAGTCATACACTGGTTGTGAAGCTTTACCTTCTTCTAATAATACAACAGGTGCATGTTTACCCATATGTGAAAAAGGTGCCCCAGCAACTGCTAAATCTGGTGTTTTACTTGAAACAAATGATAAACCGTGACCAGGTTTTGTGAATCCCCAGCCAAATTTTGTTTTTTCATCTTTAAATTTAGCGAACGCAATCGAGTTTTCTGTAGGGGTCTCTCCACTAATACGCGTTACTTTCCCGTATTTGCTTAGCTCTTTTTCTACTTCTTTTGAAACAATTTTTTCTGGCCCTAATACATATATATTTGCTTTATCTTTTCTCATTTTTAGTGCCTCTATTGTCGCTTCTGGCACTTTATTCTTTTCTGTATAGAGTAGTGGTTCCGGCATATGAGAAATCCAATTTACAGCGGGGGTTGTATATAAACGTCCTTCTTCTGCAGACGAACCGATAATAACACTATTTGGGTAGCTTCCTGTTATATCGGCATACTCCTTATCAACATCCTTCGCAAATATAGCTGGGTCCGTTTCTTTTATTTGTTTTACTTTATAACCTTTTAATTGTTCAAGCGCGCTAGTACCTACATCTCCCATCACCATAATTTGTGTTCCATCTTTCGTTCCGATTGGATTTAATCGTTTTATTTCTTTTAACGTCATTTCCGGTATCTTTTCTTTTTCTATAAATAAAATCGGCCCGTTATTCGGATGATGAATAAGATCTGCACTCGCAATACCAAATTGCCACTCGCTTGCTGGTACTAAAATAACAGCACCTGGCTGGTTCTCCTTATGAGTTGCTGGCCATATCGTTTGCGAAGTTAATACTGCCATTTGCGAAGGATCATTTGTGTTTAATCTCGTTACATTTTTTAAACTTGTCGTTAATAAATCATTAGATGCACCTTGGTTCATTTCTTTTGGCGCCGTTACCTCCTGATTCATTTTCATTTCCTTTTGCTCTGTTTTCTTCTCTTTTGTAGATTCATGGTTTTTATGGTCTGTATTCGTTTGTCCGCATGCAGCAAGACCAACTGCTGTAATTATTGTTATCCCAAAAATTCGGGTCATTTTTTTCACTATACCGCCTCCGTATTAATCATTTTTGAGCCAATATGATTACCTAAAATGTAATTTCAACTCCACAATAACAAGCAATTCTGAAGAAATTATGCAGACACATCATAATCTGCACCATTTCTTCATGATTTTGCATTACACTTTAAGTAACGATTATAAATATGGAGGGCTCTCTATGATTGATATACTGCTCGTAGACGATGAACCGAGAATGCTTGAATTATTAACGCTTTATCTTACACCAATTGGATATAACTGCGTATGTGCGACTTCAGGAGAAGAAGCTATTTTACATATAGAAAATCGAAACTTTAAATTTGTTTTACTCGATATTATGATGCCAAAGATGGACGGATGGGAAACGTGCAAAAAAATCCGATCTTTTAGTAACATTCCTATTATTATGGTTACAGCTCGTGATCAAACAGTAGATGTCGTTCAAGGATTAAAAATTGGAGCCGATGATTACGTAACGAAACCTTTCCATGAAGAAGAACTTTTCGCAAGAATTGAAGCCGTTTTAAGACGTACAAATGAACATAAACAAATCCAATATCACGGTATTGTATGGGATGAAACAAAACACTTCGTTTCTGTCCATAATGAAGAACTCCTTCTCACACCAATTGAATTTTCTTTACTCGGATTATTTTTACGCCATGTGAACTACGTATTAAACCGTGATCAGCTCATCGAACGAATTTGGGGATTAAACACAAATACAGAAGATCGCACAGTCGATTCACATATTCGTAATTTACGTGATAAATTGCGAAAAGCAAATTTCCCTATTGATCATCATTTAAAAACCGTGTATGGAGTAGGTTATCGATGGATTAATACTGAACAGTAAGGGGCAAAACGATGAAACGAATTTCAATTCAATTCGGATTTTATTTTTTAATTGTTACACTTTTAATTGAAAGTGTTCTCTTTATTTTGCTCTATTATAGTCTTGTAAACACTAGAGTAAATGAAGAAATGACAGCTTTATTAAAGCGAGGAAATAGTCATCGAGATGTACTTGAAAAATATTACGATGAGCAAACCATCTCTCACGTAGCATTAATGGAATCTGAAGCTGAAACAACTGTCGTTATTACAAATGCAAATAAAGAAATACTAGCTAAATCTAACGAAATAAACACGACTATAAACGATCATATTAGTAAAATGCAAACTCGAACAGACCATAATGGAGCGATTATAGAAAATCATTGGAAAACATCTAATTATATATGTACAGTTAGCCCCATTGTAGTAGATGGAAAACATGAAGGCTATGTGTACATGTTTCTTGGAACAGAATCAATTGAAAAGTTAGTTAATGGATTAACGAAACAATTCATTATTGCTGGTGCCATCACATTTCTACTCACAGTCATCACAATTTTCCTATTATCACGTTTATTAACAAAACCATTGTTACACATGAAACATGCAACTGAAAAAATGAGTAAAGGCGATTTGTCCGTTTCGTTAACGACTACTCGTAATGATGAAATTGGTGAACTGGCATCATCTATTCAAACGCTCGCAAATGATTTGCATTATATGAAAACAGAGCGGAGTGAATTTCTAGCAAGTGTTGCTCACGAATTACGAACACCGTTAACATACGTAAGAGGTTATGCTGACATTGCTTTAAAAGAAAGTACCCCTCCTGAACAACGTTTGCGATATTTATCAATTATAAAAGACGAGTCTGATTACATTACAAACTTAGTTCAAGATTTATTTTCACTTGCACAAATGGAACAACATAACTTTTCTATTCAAGTAAAGGAAGTGCATTTACACACCTTCCTTACGCGTATATGTGAAAAAGTAAACGCCATGTATAAAGAAAGGTACATTAAAGTTTCTTTCTCTTGTCCTCCTACACTGCTAGTAAACTTAGATGAACAACGATTCGAACAAGTTGTTGTGAATATTTTAAATAACGCTTATAGACATTCAAAAGAGCATTCTCATATAAACATTTCTGTTACAGAAGAACATAAACATATTTCCATTGCAATTGAAGATGAAGGCGAAGGTATTCCGCTTGAAGACCTCCCTCACATTTTCGAACGCTTTTATCGAGTTGATAAAGCAAGATCACGAGCTACAGGTGGAACTGGTTTAGGACTATCTATCGTGAAAGAAATTGTAGAGCTACACGGCGGGACGATTACTGTCACGAGTGAAGTTGATCATGGATCTTGTTTTATCATTTCATTACCATCTGTAAAGAAACACGACTACCATCAGTAGTCGTGTTTCTTTATCATTTTACTTTATAATATAAATTTACAAATTGCCCAAAACGTTTCGTATCCGTCAAAGTTAAATTAATTTCTGGGTTCTTGTCTTGAAATAACGGAACTCCAGAACCTAATATGTGAGGGGTAATCGTGACAACATATTCATCAATTAGATTATTCTTAAAGAATTCTCTCAGTAGCTCTCCTCCACCAACCATCCATATTTTAGATCCTTCTTTTGCTTTTAACCTTTTTGTAAACTCCACTACATCTTCATTTACAAACTCTACGTTTCCGTCTGAACCTTTTTCTGAACGAGAAAAAACATAACATGATTTATCTAAGTACGGGAATGTTTCCGTATGCTCTACTACATAGTCGTACGTTTTCTTTCCCATAATTATTGTATCAATTGTTTCATACATTTCTGTATAACCGTTATCTCCCTCTCCTTCTGTTTCCATTAACCACTCTAAATCATCATTTTCTTTCGCAATATATCCATCTAAGCTCGCCGCAATAAATAAAACTATTTCACGTGACATATCTTTTCCTCCTTGCATCTCATCTTGATAACATATGATGTAAACAATATACTAACAATAAAACATGACAATTTATGTCATGTTAAAAAGAAAAAAGGTGATACATTTGTCAAAAGCTAAACGCTTATTAGATATTCTTATATTTGCTTCTGCCAAAAAGACATTTACAGCGCAAGAAATAGCTGATGAATTTAATATCTCCGTTCGTACTGTCCATAGATACATTTTAGATTTAAGTGATATGGGGTTGCCCATTTACGCAGAACAAGGTCGTAACGGCGGCTATAAAGTATTAACGAATAGAGTAATTCCGCCTATTTTATTTACGGAAGAAGAAGCAGTCTCTATCTTTTTTGCTTTTCAATCTTTAAGTTACTATCGCGACTTACCTTTTAACACAGAAATCAATTCCGTTACACATAAACTGTATAGCTCCCTACAACATGATGCAAAAACGAAAGTTGATAAAATACGTTCTTACATCGCTTTTTGGAATCCTAAGCGCACAATTGATACACCTCTTTTAAACGAAGTGTTAACCGCGGCTATTGAAAATAAAAATTTACACTTTCAATACGAATCTAAATCGGGGTTAAAAACAAAACACGTTCATCCTATCGGTGTATATGCTCATGACGGGCTATGGTATTTACCGTCCTATGACTTCAGTAGAAAAAAAGTATTACTGTATCGCATCGATCGTATTCTTTCCATATTATCAACGGAAGAAAATGAGGATACATTCATGAATTTAGAAGAGTGGTTTGCCTCTAACTCTAACGTAGTACACATCCCTACTCAGTTACATGTTTTACTGACAACAGAAGGCGTACGCCAATGTAAAAGCGTCCCTTATCTTGAGGAATTCGTTATAATAAACGAGGATGGGACAGGATATATAAATTCAACAATTGATAAAGGAGAAATCAATTTTATTACCCCTTTATTTTATAGACTCGGAAAAGATGCAAAAGTTTTAGAACCGACAGAATTGATAGATGGTTTACGTATGCGTGCGAAAGAAGTTTTAAGTATGTATGAAGACTAAAAAGGCGTAAGAGAAATTCTCTTACGCCTTTTTAGTGTGCAGTATTTTCTCTATCTCTTCTTTTAACAACGTCTTTATTTCTTCCAAATTATGATTCTTCTTTTCTCCCGGCTTTACCGTATAAAACTCAGCAAATGAACGCTCTTTATATCTCGGTACAACATGCATATGATAGTGCGTAAGTTCATTAAAGATTCCACCATTTTGACAAATCGTAATTCCGTCAGGTTTATATAATACCTTAATCGCTTTTGCAATCAGCTTAGAAGCATCCATAATGGATTTTGCTACAACATCATCTAATTCGTCTACTTCTACAACATGTTGCTTTGGCACAATTAAAGTATGTCCTGTATAGAAAGGTTCATGATCTAAAAAACATGTTACATAGTCATCTTCATATATTTTATATATTTTTTCCTCTTCGTTTGCTAATTTACAACCTAAACAGTCCACTACACTTTCCCCTCTTTCTAAAAACATAAAAACGTGAGAATACGGCTCTCACGTTTTTATGTTTCATTTTATTAGTTCAATTGTTTCCGTAACCTTTATACTATCTTTTACAGATTGAACAATCGTACAATTTTTCACTGCAAGCTGCAATGCTTTGTCCAACTGCTCTTCTGTAATGTTTTCCGCTTTAATTTTATAGTGCAAATGAACACTTTCAACTGGTTTGGATAAAGCTTCACTTCTACCAATTTCAGTTTCGATCGTAAACGTATCGTATGTAATACGTTTCTTTTCTAAAATTGTTCGAAAGACAATTGCACTACATCCTGCAATAGAAGAAATGAGTAATTGTAACGGTGAATACCCGTTTTCTTTTCCAATCGCTAATTGAGCGTACGATAAATCTGCCTTTATATCATCGTGTTTGATTGTTAGTTTCATTTGTTTTGTCCATCTCCACTTTCATCGGTTTCTGCTGTTTCTTACTCATATAATAATAATATATATAGCAGAAAATGATAAATGGAATACCGCAGTATAACGCCATTCTTTGTTCAGGAATAAACGCTAAACTAATAACAACGATGCTATTTGTAATTAAAGCTAAAATTGGAACAATCGGATATAGTGGTGTTCTATACTTTAAGTCCTCTAACTTTCCTCCGCCTTTTATATACTGACTTCTAAAGCGAAGTTGCGATAGAGCAATAATGATCCAACTTGAAACAGCCGATAAACCAGCTATCGATAATAAGTACATGTATACTGTATCTTCTGCAAGGAAACTTGTGAATAGGGATAATCCAGCTACCGCAATCGTTACGACTAGCGCTGTAATTGGAATACCACGCTTATTTACTTTCTGGAAGGAAGTTGGTGCCATTCCCTCATTTGCAAGTGACCATAGTATACGCGTCGCTGCATATAATCCAGAGTTCGCTACAGATAATAACGCAGTAATAATAACGAAGTTCATAATATCAGCTGCGTATGGAATACCAATTTTATCAAATACGACTACGAATGGACTTTCAATTACGCCTGCTTCTTTCCAAGAAATTAATCCTACTAAAATCGTCATTGTTAAAATGAAGAATAACATAATGCGCCATACTGTATTACGGATTGCACGTGGAATTGTTTTTTCTGGATTTTCACTTTCTCCCGCTGCAATTCCGATTAACTCTGTTCCTTGGAACGAGAAGTTAACTGTAATCATTGTAAGTAATACGGCAGCTAGTCCATTCGGGAAAAGTCCACCATCGCTTACAAAGTTAGAGAAAAGAGGTGCTGCTTCTTTTCCGTCATATGATATAAATCCTAATAATGCACTACCACCAAGCACAACAAATGCAAGAATTGTAATTACTTTAATACTAGAGAACCAAAATTCTAATTCAGCATAACTTTTCGCCGAAATTGCGTTTGAAGCATATAAAATAACGCCGAATACAAGGCACCATACCCAAACATCAACATTTGGAAACCATCTTTTCATCATTAAACCGATTGACGTTAATTCTAGACCCACTGTTACTGCCCAGCCGAGCCAGTATAACCAGCCAATCATAAAGCCCGTTCCTGGTCCAATAAACTTCGTCGCATACTTTTGGAAAGAACCTGAAACCGGCATCGCTACCGTTAACTCTCCAAGACAAAGCATTGTTAAATACATAATAAATCCGCCTACTAAATATGAAAGGATGGCTCCCCCTGGTCCAGCCTGATTAATGGTGTAACCTGAACCTAAGAAAAAACCAGTTCCGATTACACCACCTAGTGCGATCATAAATAAATGTCTACTCTTCATCGTACGATGTAATTTCTCATTCGTTGGTTGCTGCATCTAAATCCTCCCCCTACCAATACCCCTATATCTTGTTAAAATTTTCTGATAATAAAAATATACACGAAAGCGATTACATTTTCTATATAAAATTAAAACTTTTCTGATAAAATAATATAAAAATCGAATTATTGCAAGATTTAGATTCTATTTAGAGGAAAATAAGGAGAAACAAGGAAAAAACCCTTACATATATTGTAAGAGTCAACGGAGTTCTAATCTTCTCGATAAAATTGATAAACTATAATTTACTATAAAGTACATACAAGCTACTACTATAAACGTCGGAATCATGTAATTCACATTTTGCCCGCTAATAATTTGAGCATTATGAATAAGCTCTGGTAGTGATATAACGACTGCTAGCGCTGTATCTTTCAGCAATGAAATAAACTGACTGACAAGTGGCGGGACCATTCTTCTTAATGCTTGTGGCAAAATAATATGCCACAGCGCTTGAACATACGTTAATCCGGAAGACCTCGCTGCTTCGATTTGCCCTTTTTCGATAGATAATAGACCACTTCGAACAATTTCAGATATCATTGCAGCTTCAAATATTGTTAAAGCAACAATTGTAGCTGTTATAATTTCTAATTTCAAGCCTGCTTCTGGAAGTGCAAAATACGTGAAAAATATAATTAACAGTAGTGGTAAGTTTCGAATCACTTCAACGATAATTCCTAATATTTGTGAGACGACAGGTATTTTCGTGTAGCGCAATATTCCTATTACACTACCGATAATAAAGCTAAGTACAATTGCTACGAGCGCTACCTCTAACGTTATAAGTAATCCTTTTAATAAAAATAGAATATGATCCCCTGTAATTGCTCCCTTAAAATCCATTTACACCGCCTCCTTTGCTAAGCGTTTTTCTAAATAACGCACTAGCATACTGAGCGGAATTGTTAATATTAAATAAAACATCCCGACAAATATATAAACATCAAACGTAACAAACGTCTTCGTTGAAATTAAATCTCCTTGATACATTAAATCAGCACCAGCAATAATTCCAAGTATTGAAGAGTTTTTAACTAAATTGAGAAACTGGTTTCCTAAAGGAGGAATTACAATTTTCATTGCTTGGGGTAAGACAACATAATACATCGCCTGCACATACGTTAGCCCTGAAGAGCGAGCAGCTTCCAGCTGCCCTTTCGCAACTGATAAAATACCAGCGCGAATTACTTCTGCAATAAAAGCTGCCGTATATACCGTAAGCGTAACTGTTCCTGCTACAAAACCATTTAAAGTAATTCCTATTACAGGTAAAGCAAAATAGAATATAAATGCAATTAATACAAGTGGAATATTTCTTACAAACTCCACAAAAGCTGATCCTATCCAATTTAAAATGCGAATAGGTGCAATACGCATTACTGCCAAAATTACTCCTAAAATAAAACTACCTATCAATGCAATTACACTAGACATAACTGTATATTTAAACCCTTCTAAATACATATCAATGTTATTCGTTAATATAGAAAAATCAGGCACATATTCTCCCCTCTTTCTTTACAAGAAGAGGATGAGTACTCTCATCCTCTCACTTTTACTATCTACTTTTCTGGTTTTTGTCCAATCCACTTCTCATATAATTTGTCATACTCCCCACTTACTTTCATGTCTTTAATTAAAGTATTAATCTCTTTCGTTAAATCATCTGCCCCTTTTTGCACTGCAATTCCATACGGTTCATCTGTGAAAATTTTTCCTACTACTTCATAATTAGAATCTTGTTTTGCCATTCCGTAAAGGATCGCATTATCTGTCGTTAACACATCACCTTTACCTGCCTTTAACGCTGTAAATGCCTCACTATAATTTTCAAACTCTAATACAGTCGCTTCTGGTGACTTTTGACGAATGTTATTTGTAGATGTTGATCCTTTTACAGCTAATACTTTAACGCCTTGTTTTATATCATCGACGCTCTTAATATTGCTTCCTTTTTTCACAAGTAACGATTGTCCTGCTTTAAAATATACATCTGAAAAATCCACTTCTTTTTTGCGTTCTTCCGTAATTGTCATTGTTGCAATAATTGCATCAATATCACCATTTTTCAGCATTGGAATACGTGTTTTAGACGTTACTTCTTTCAGCTCTAGCTTCTTTTCATCTCCAAGAATCTTTTTCGCCAGTGCCTTCGCGACATCAACATCGAATCCTTCTACCTGCCCTGTTGAAGGATTTTTTAATCCAAATAAATTCGTATCATTCTTCACCCCAACTACTAATTTCCCTCGTTTCTTAATTTGCTCAACAGCCCCGCCTTGCTTCGTATTTGTTTCCTTTGCCTCATCTTTCTTACTTCCGCATCCAGCAACAACAAGCACGAATAAACATGAAAATACGATTAAAGTAAATAACTTTTTCATTTTAAGCATGAAATTCCTCCTCTAATGATTTAGCACCCGACTTAAAAATAAACGAGCTCTTTCTTGTTCAGGGTTTGCAAAAAAGTTCGCCGGTGTTGTATCTTCAATAATTTGACCATCATCCATAAATAAGATCCTATCTGCTACCTCTCTAGCAAATCCCATTTCATGCGTGACAACGACCATTGTCATCCCTTCTTTAGCCAGTGCTTTCATAACATCAAGTACCTCTCCAATCATCTCTGGATCAAGAGCAGACGTAGGCTCATCGAATAGCATAATTTCCGGCTGCATTGCAAGTCCTCTAGCAATTGCCACCCGTTGCTGTTGTCCTCCGGATAATTGATGCGGATATACGTTAGCCTTCTCCGGGATTCCTACTTTCTCTAAATAAAACATTGCTGTTTTCTCTGCTTCTTCTTTGGAAACTTTATTTACTTTAATCGGTGCTAATGTAATATTTTGAAGAACCGTTTTATGTGGATATAAATAAAAATGTTGAAAGACCATCCCAATATTTCGCCGCAATTCATTCATGTCCGTTTTTTTATTGTGTACCTCTGTATTTTGTACAATTAATTCTCCATCTGTAATTGCCTCTAATTGATTTATACATCGAAGCAATGTACTTTTTCCTGATCCTGAAGGCCCGACAACTACTACCACTTCCCCTTTTTTCACTTGCACATTAATATTTTTCAAAACTTGAAAGTTACCATAATATTTATTTACATTACGAAATTCTATCAACATACTCCCCCTTCCCCTAACAATGCATGTACATTCTTTTTATATTCAAAAATAGTCCCAAAAATAACTTTTAGCTTCAATTTGTCCATAAAAAAAAGCAAAGGGTTTCCCCTTTGCTTCTTCATTTCTATTCTGTTAAGATACTTCTTCTTTCTTATCTTTCCCGTATTCATGCTCCCAAAAATCAGCATTTTTAATTCCTAATGGCCCTGGATCGAATACTGGATCTTTTCCTTCTTTTTTCTGTTTTTCATAATCCTTTAATGCGACTAATGCAGGTTTTTGTAATAGTAAAATCGCAATGATATTTACCCATGCCATAATTCCTACCCCAATGTCGCCTAAAGCCCAAGCTGTTGCTGCTGTTTTTATACAGCCATAGAATACAGCTCCTAAAAATACAAACTTTAGTACCATAGACATCCAAGGACGGTCTTTATCACGATTTAAGTATGCAATATTCGTTTCTGCAATGTAGTAATACGCCATAATTGTTGTAAACGCGAAGAATAATAACGAGATTGCAACGAAACCGTTTCCAAATCCAGGAAAAACAGATTCTACCGCCGCCTGTGTATATCCTGGTCCTGGCTGAGCACCATTTAGTTTATTAACGATAAAGTTTTTTCCGCTTGCATCAAATACGTTATACATGCCTGTAATAATCATCATAAATGCTGTTGCTGAACAAACAAATAATGTATCAATGTAAACGGAAAATGCTTGCACTAAACCTTGCTTAGCTGGATGTGATACTTCGGCTGCTGCTGCTGCGTGTGGTCCAGTCCCTTGTCCTGCTTCATTGGAATAAATACCACGTTTTACCCCCCAAGAGATTGCTAAACCGATAATACCACCGAAAGCAGCTTCTAATGCAAATGCACTTCTTATAATTAACATAAATGCTTCTGGCAATTTTTCAATATTCATAGCAACAATGACGCAAGCTACTAAAATATAGCCTATTGCCATAAACGGTACGACAACTTGCGCTACGTTAACAATTCGCTTTACTCCACCGAAAATGATAAGAGCTAATACGACAACTAATATAGCCCCTGATGCGGTAGTATTAATACCAAAAGCAGTTTCTAAACTTACAGCAATACTATTTGCTTGCACACCTGGTAGTAAAAGCCCCGTTGCAAGAATTGTCGCTGCAACGAATACTAAAGCATACCATTTCACACCTAAACCTTTTTCAATGTAATAAGCAGGTCCACCACGAAATTGTCCTTGATGTTTCGTCTTATATATTTGCGCGAGTGTTGATTCTACATAAGCTGATCCTGCTCCTAAAAAGGCTACTGCCCACATCCAAAATACAGCTCCTGGTCCACCGAATGCAACGGCTGTTGCTACCCCAGCGATATTTCCTGTTCCAACACGTCCTGATAACGAAAGTGCTAACGCTTGGAATGAAGAAACACCAGCCTCTGATTTTTCTCCTTGAAATGTCAGCTTCACCATTTCTCCTACGTGCCTTACTTGTAAAAACTTCGTTCGAATAGAAAAATATAAACCTACTCCTAAACATAAATAAACAAGTGCTGGACTCCAAACAATATTATTTAACCAATTTACGAAAGTTTCCAACATTCCCCCTCCTTTTTTATAAAGAATATTCAGAATATATATAAAATTATAAGTGCATACCGAATCTAGGACAATATTATTTTAATAAAGTAAACATATTTTTGTATAAAAAAACAAAGTATATATTTGTTTTATATACTTTGTTTTGAACTAAATGTATTATATATTCACAATTGCTTCTCTTTTAATAATTCTTTCGTATAGCTCTTCTGATAATTTCAAGAAGTTATCAGGCATATCTTTCCCTTTAAACTTCTTTTGAAGCGTTCCATATAAACCTATATCACGTAAACGTAAAAATAGTGGTAACGATTCATACCAACTATCCGCCAGCCTGTGCTCATACTCATATCCTTTTCGTAACACTTGTAACTGTTTACGAGCAAAATCTGTCTTCTCTTCTGCTGTCCACGGTGTAAATAGAACAGAGTAGTATAAAACCATCGCTAAATCATGTATAAAGTAATTATAAGCAGCATCATCAAAATCAAAGATTGTTAGCTCTTTACCATCATAATGAAAATTACCTTGATGAATATCACCGTGCATAAGACCGAACGTTTCTCTTTCAACTGGAAGAGCCTTAATTTCATCCATTAATACCGCTGCAATCTCTTTCACTTGACCATCTTCTAATTCATTAACAATTCCACTTTCGTCTTCTTCCCACGTATCACGGTAGTCTGTTTTAGGATAATCCATTGTAAGGCGATGCAGTTGCCCAATCGCTTTTCCCCACGCTTCAAAATAAGCATCTCCCCAATAAGGCGATTCTGCTCCTTTTACTTGCTCACCTTTTGCATATATAAATAAAGAAGCGAAAAAGAAAGTCCCATCCTCTGCTACGATTTCTTCTACGAGATTTCGAGACGTTGAATAAAGAGGTCCTGCTACCTTTGCCCCATTCTCCGCAACATATCGTAAAAAATCTAGTTCAGCCTCTACCTCTTGTTTAGAACGATGAGAAGAATGTGTTAAACGTAATACGTAATCTTCATCATTATCACCCTTCGCCTTAAAAATATAATTCTCAAAATCTCCAAGTGGCTTTTCTTCTACTGTTACATGAAACAAATTCGCTGCTCTTTTTAAAATCTCTTTCGTAAAAACACGTTCTACAGCTATTTCCATATATATCCCTCCTATATATCTTCTTAATTCGACACAAATGTTAGAAGTACTGCTATGAAATTGAATAATGCACAAAAGACAATGTAACGTAACCTTCAACCCTCTTTTAAAAAAATAATTCAAGCATAAATTTCTCACAAACGACAAAAATTAACAGAAACAATTGCACTTTAAAAGAGGTGGAAATTATGACAGAGAAAAAAGAACAACAAGAGAGTAAAAAACAAAAGCATATGTTTCCATCACTTCCGGAGAACATTAGTTACATTGAAAATAAACTTTCTCATTCTGATGATATAAAAAAATTAGATCTCCCTTTTCAAAACGGAAAAGGAATAATCTTATATATCGAATCTTTAGCAGACCCCAATTTAATCCATCAATTAGCTCTTGAGCCTTTATTAACTCGGTCGGATTTGTCTTTAGATAAAGCTTTTGCCACATTAAATATGAAAAAAGAAACAAATTTAAATTACGGTGTGCAACTTTTATTACAAGGAAAATCATTATATTTTCATGAACAAGTCGACAGTTTTTGTATTTTTGAAACAGCTTTATCTTTAAAGAGAGATATAGCTGAGCCTGATAATGAAGGCATTGTACGTGGACCACATACTGGTTTTGTAGAAGATTTAGCAACCAATTTAGCTTCCATTCGTAAACTCATAAAAAGTCCAAATATCGTCGTTAAATATTTCACACTTGGTGAAGAAATGCATACGAAAGTGGCAATTGCTTATATGCAAAACATAGCGAATGACGATTTAGTTACAGAAGTAAAAAGAAGGTTAGAAACGATTAAGACAGATGCACTTATGCCTCCGGGATATATACAAGAATTTATAGAGGATACATCTTTCTCACCATTTCCACAGCAATTAAATACAGAGCGTCCAGATAGAGTCGCAGCAAATTTAATGGAAGGACGAGTTGCTATTTTATCTGATGGAGACCCAACAGCGCTTATCGTTCCTGTTACGTTATTTGCCTTCTATCAATCACCAGACGATTATAATAACCGCTGGATTGTCGGTTCTTTCGTCCGAATGATTCGCTTAGTGAGTTTCTTGATTGCTTTTCTCTTACCAGCTATATATATCGCAACCGTAGCCTTTCATCCTGATGTATTGCCGCTTGAACTTGTGTATACAATTAAAGCTTCATTAGAGAAAGTACCACTTCCTCCTATTTTTGAAGCTCTCTTAATGGAGCTAATTTTCGAGTTATTACGGGAAGCTGGTATTCGTTTGCCAAGCAGAGTTGGACAAACAATCGGTATTGTAGGCGGTTTAGTAATTGGTGATGCAATTGTAAAAGCCGGACTTGTTTCTTATACGATGATTATCGTTGTAGCTTTAACTGCAATCTCATCTTTTCTCGTTCCATCAAACGATATGAGTTCAGCTGTTCGAATTCTTCGTTTTCCATTAATGCTCCTTGCTGCCATATTTGGATATGTAGGAATATCATTCGGTCTAATTATAACTTTCGTTCACCTATGTCAGCTTCATTCTTTTCATACACCATATCTTTCTCCTGTTGCACCAATGCGGATTAAAGATATGAAAGATTCTTTTGTAAGACTACCAATTTGGTCATTTTGGGAACGACCACATGATCCAAAACCGAAAAAAATGCAGCGCCAACATGTAACGAGAGAGGATGAGAACGGTGACAAACACGCAAAGTAAAATTTCGCTAGTTCAATTTACCTTTTTCGTTATTCAATGCCAAATTGGAGTGGGTATACTTTCCCTGCCTAACCGTCTTCACCCAATAGCAAAAGGTGGTGGATGGATTTCCGCGCTCATCGCCGGGCTTGCGATTCAGCTTATTATTTTACTAATGTGGCTTTTCTTAAAACGATTCCCTGATGCAGATATGTATGAAAGTGTTTGTATGCTATTTGGTAATAAGTTTGGAAAACTATTAGGCTTTGCTTATGTTTTTTATTTTACTCTTATCGGTATGACAGTTATGTTAAATGCTTGTAATGTCATTAAAGTGTGGGTTTTGCAAGCGACCCCTTGGTACGCAATTCTCTTACTATTTACGATAGCTTGCTGCTATATAGCCTATAATACATTTAAAGTCATCGTACGATTTTATGTCATGGCTTCTATTCTCATTTTGCCCATGGCTCTTTTAATTGCACTAGGGTTTTCACGAGCTGATTTTTCTTATATTTTTCCGATTACAGAAGCCGGCTGGTGGAATATAATTCAAGCATCCAAGGAAACAATTACAGCTATGTATGGTTTTGAAATCATTCTTATCGCTTTTCCAAAAGTAAATGGCAGTTCTGTCGCAAAACTGAAGGCCATTTCTATCGCTAATGGATTTGTAACACTTTTTTATACTTTTACTGTTTGGATTTGCTTTATCGTATTTAGTCCAAAACAAATCGAGCTTATTCCAGAACCAGTTGCTTACTTATTACGCTCCTTACATATCGGGATTATAGACCGGACTGATTTACTATTTATACCAATATGGATGATAACAGTTGTGGCTTCTATTGCTAGTTATTATTGCTCTGCTTCAATCGGAGTTGGGCATATATTCAATCTTGCTAATCATAAAAAAGCTGTTCCAATCGTCGGTATTATTGCTTTTAGTGTAGCCTTATTTATAGATACACCTGAAGAATTAAAAGTAATTTCAACTTTCACTGATAAGTTCACGTATATTTTCATCGTTGTCCTCCCTCTTTTATTTCTACTTTATTCAGTAATAAGAAATAAGAAAGGAGAACAGTATGTTCCAAAAAAGAGTTAAATTACTTTTTATATTATGTACTAGTTCCCTCCTTTCTGGCTGTTGGGATCAAGAACCATTAAGAGAAGCGAGATTAGCTTATAGTATTGGATCTGATATTACAGAAAAGAATAAACTCCAGCAAACAATTGAGCTCGTAAAAAGTTCAAGCGGCGAACAATCTTCATTCGAGAATGAAATACATTCAGCCACCGGGCATAACATAAGGGATACAAGCGATGCCCTAAAAAAAAATGTAACCGGAAATATTCGTTATTTTAAATATGGTGTTCAATTACTTGGAACCAAAATTCTAAAAAAAGGTATATTACCTTATTTAGATGTCAGCTTTCGGGACCCAACAAACCCAACTGCTTTAGTAAAACTTATTGCAGTAGATGGTGAAACATCCGAGATACTAGAAAAAAAGAAAGTAGGAAATTTACTAATTGGAGATTTTCTAAAGAAAAAAGTGAAAAGTTTAGAAGATATGAGTGTGTTTCCAAAAGAAACTTTAGAAACAGCTGCTACAAAAATGTTAGATCCCGGTAAAGACTTTACCCTCCCTTCTATAAAAATAAAAGGAAAAGAAGTGATTACAAACGGTCTAGCTTTATTTAATAATGATAAATTAACTGGGCATTTATCTTTGAAACAATCTGTTTTATTCGTATTATTAACTGGAAAAATGGGAACAAGTGCCCGTATAACCCAAAAGCTTACTAGCGATGAATCAGAGAAAACATCTGATTATTTAACAATGGAAATTAGCAATCGAAAGTTAAAACGCGACTTAAAAATAACAACAGATAAAAAAGGAAATGTTTATGCTCACATTAAGCTCCAACTAAAAGTTATAGCGCTTGAAGCTCCGAGAGATAATCTTTACAAAATGGATGAAAGAAAAAAACTAAATAAAGAATTGTCTAAACAACTTACGAAAGAAGCTAAAAAGATAACGAAAAAGTTACAAAAAGCAAACTGTGATGCTTTCGGTATCGGCAGACACCTTATCGCCTACCACCCTGACTTATGGAAGAAGAAAAATTGGAATAAAGATTATGCAAAAGTAAAATTCAAACCTGAGGTAGAGGTAAACATTTTGTATAGTGGTGTACTAAAATAAAAGGTTGTATGCCGCATAGGCATACAACCTTTTATTTCGTATATCGATACACAATTGATTCATATGGTCTTAAGTTAAGTTTTGCAATATCCTTGCTGGCATCTTTATAATTCGACAGTAGTACTTCTTGTTTCATTCCATCTAATTGAACGTGCGCTTGTACAGAGTACGTTATTTCTTCTCCATAGAAGTTATTGATAACAAGTAATACCTCATCATTTACAGTACGTGTATATGCCCAAATCTTAGGATGATTTTCATCCAAAATAGCATATTCTCCTTCTGTAAGAACATCATACGTTTTTCTAAGTTCTATTAACTTTTTATAATGATAAAATACGGACTCTTTATCTTCTAATGCCTTCTCTACGTTTATTTCTTTAAAGTTTTCAGCCACTGAAATCCAAGGTGTACTTGTTGTAAAGCCACTGTTCATCTCTTCATTCCACTGCATTGGAGTACGGGAGTTGTCACGAGATTTTTGCTTTAAAATCCCTATAATCTCTTCTTTTGATAGCCCTTCTTTTAGCTTTATATCGTATATATTTAACGATTCCACATCACGATATTGCTCGATGGACTCAAATTTAGGATTCGTCATACCGATTTCTTCCCCTTGATAAATATAAGGCGTTCCTTGCAGCATGTGCATGGCTGTCGCTAACATTTTTGCAGATTCGTTTCGGTACTTTCCATCATCACCAAAGCGTGACACGATGCGAGGCTGATCATGATTACACCAAAATAACGCATTCCATCCTCCGCCCTTTTGCATTTCAATTTGCCAGCTAGACATAATCTCTTTTAATTTAATAAAATCAAACTCTGCTTTCGTCCACTTATCACCATTCGGATAATCTACTTTTAAATGATGGAAACTAAACGTCATGCTTAATTCATTACGCTCAGGATTAGAATATTTAATACAATTATCAATTGTCGTAGATGACATTTCTCCAACTGTAATGACATCTTTTCCTGCAAAAACATTTCGGTTCATCTCTTGTAAATATTCATGAACACGCGGACCATCTGTATAATACTTGCGTCCATCACTTGTCGCAGTACTACCTTCATCGTTTAAGAAACATTGGTCTTTTGAAATTAAGTTAATGACATCTAATCGGAATCCTGTTACTCCTTTATCCAGCCAAAAACGCATCATATCATATACTTCTTCACGAAGTTTTTCATTTTCCCAATTTAAATCAGCTTGTGTTTCATCAAATAAATGTAAATAATATTGCTCCGTCTTCTCATCATATTTCCAAGCAGATCCACCAAACTTAGACTGCCAATTATTTTTTTCATCACGCCAAATATAGTAATTACGATATGGACTATTTTTATCTTCCTTCGCTTCTTTAAACCACTTATGTTCAGTCGAACTATGATTTACAACAATATCAAGCATAATCTCAATGTTACGTACTTTCGCTTCTGCTAAAAGTTCTTCAAACTCTTCCATCGTTCCGTAAGATGGATCAATGCTGTAGTAATCACTTACATCATATCCATTATCATTTTGTGGTGATTGGTATATCGGTGTTAACCATATATAATCCACTCCGAGTTCTTTTAAATAATCTAGTTTCTCTGTAACACCTTTTATATCCCCGGTTTCTCTATTGTAATAACTATTAAAGCTCTTCGGATAAATTTGATAGACTACACTTTTATGCCAATCCTTCATGTTTAACTTCCTCCTACTTCTGTTTGACTCTTTTTGCAAATAACCATGTTAAAGTAAACGGGATTACAACTGCAATAATCATTCCTACAATAAACATTGGAATCGATTTCGGAATGATAGAAATAAATGCTGGCAATCCGCCAATTCCGATAGCAGGCGCTAATACACCATTTAATGTAATGAATATCGCTGCCACAGCAGACCCTATAATCGCTGCATAGAACGGGAACTTATTTCGTAAATTCACCCCAAACATCGCTGGTTCTGTAATACCGAAGTATGCTGAAATGGCTGATGTTGATGCCATACTTTTATCATTTTGATTTTTAGAAATCCAGAACATCGCAAGTGCCGCACTACCTTGCGCAATGTTAGAAAGAGCGATCATCGGCCAAATAAATGTCCCGCCATGTTGTGCAATCAATTGTAAATCAATTGCAATAAACATATGATGCATACCTGTAATTACAAGCGGTGCATATAACGCTCCAAATAATACTGCTCCAACTACTGGTACTGTTTCATATACACCTACTAATCCTACTGTTAATAAATCTCCAATATGACGTGTAACCGGACCGATAATTCCTAGTGCTAACACACCTGTCACAACGATTGTTGTAATTGGTACAACTAATAATTGAATTGCATTTGGTACATGTTTCTTTAAGAAAATTTCCACTTTACTTAATACAAATGCTGCTACTAAAACGGGTAAAATTTGTCCTTGATATCCTACCTTCTCAATTTGGAATAGTCCTAAAATATTGAAGTACTCAATCTTTTGACCCTCTAAACCAGTCGCTGCTTTTCCATAGTCCCAAGCGTTTAATAAGGCCGGGTGCACAAGCATTAATCCCATAACAATCCCTAGTATTGGACTACCACCAAAACGCTTCGTTGCTGACCAACCGACAAGTGCTGGTAAGAATACGAATGCTGTATTGGCCATCATATTAATTAAATCCCAAAGCCCGCCTAAGTTCGGATAAACATCTAATAAATTTTTCCCATCAAAAAATAAGTCCTTTGCGCCTAATAGATTGTTAATACCCATTAGTAAACCAGCTGTTACGATCGCTGGTAATATCGGCATAAATACATCCGAAAATATTTTCACAAACTTTTGAGCTGGATTTAACTTCTGATTTCCAGAGTCTTTTACGTCCGCTACAGTCGATTCTTTCATACCTGCAAGCGTTATCAATTCAGCGTAAACACGATCTACATCCCCTGGACCAATTACAATTTGAAATATACCAGCGTTATGAAACGCTCCTTTCACTAATGAAACAGACTGTAATTTATCATTATCTATTTTACTTTCATCTTTTAAAGCGATACGGAGCCTCGTCACACAATGTGCAGCTTGTTCAATATTGTCTTTCCCACCAATATACTGCAACACTTCCTCTGCTGTTTTACGATAGTCTTTCCCCATATTCCCGTCCCTCTTTTCTTTTTTTGATACCGTTTACAATTACATATTAACTCGTATATATAAGTTAGTCAACACTCGTATATACGAGTGTGTGTTTTTTTTATAAAAAAAAGAGATGAAACAATATTTTGTTCCACCTCTTTACTTCCTGCGCGCCACATCCGAAAAGTGAAAAATATCTAAACGGTGGCGTGATTCTGTATATTCAAACTGACTTCCATCATACAAATGTGTAAAGTTTTTCACAACGACAACATAGTCTGTTCCATTTAAATCTAAATACTTTCTGTCATCCTCTGTACATGGCTGTACTTCTATTACTCTCTGCGAATAACTAATATGTAGCCCAAGCTCTTTCTCGATGTATTTATAAATCGATGCAGTTGCAATTTCTTTCGTTAATCCTGGAATAAACTCAGATACAAAATGATTTATATCTAAAATTACTTTTTCTCCATCAATATTTCGTACACGTTTAATATGGTCAATCTCTGTTTTTTCTTTTACATTTAATAATTTCGCAATGTCTTTTGTGGCTTTTTCTTTGTCCATTTCCACAACTTCCGTAATACAATGACGTCCTAAACGTTCATTTTCTTCTTGGAAACTTACAATACCGCCAAAATTAAATTCAATATTTTTTCGCTTTAAAACAAAAACACCTTTCCCATGAATTTTTTGCACATATCCACGCTCTTGCAGTAAATCTACAGCTTTTCTTACGGTGCCTCGGCTTGCCTCATACTGCTTCATTAATTCTGTTTCTGATGGGATTTTGCATCCCTCTTTTAATTGTTTATTATCAATAGATTTACTGATTTCTGTATAAATTTGTTCATACTTACTCATCATCTACAATAGCCCCTTGTCACCTTCTAATTCTATATGTATTATAACATGCTTCACTCTTCTGCCAATCTCTCACTTATTTTCCAGTACAAGAAAAATATAGGTAAATATTTAATCTTTAAAACGTATTTTTATAAAAATTTTTATATTTTTCTTTTCATTCAAAAAAACATGTAGTATACTAACTTCAAAATCAGAGGAGAAAGGGAGCAAAGAACTATGCTTACTTATACAACAACTGTAGTTACATTTGCACAAAAACATCATCATCATACGTAACCCTTGAAACCTAGCGGAAAAATTACGCGTAGGTACAAGGGTTATTCCCGTTGTACCTACGCTTTGGCGAAAGAGCCATGTAGGTATTTTTTTATCTACATGGCTCTTTTTTTATTGTCAAAAAGCTAGTAAAAAATGATGTTTAAGCAAAACTTACTACAAAGGAGTTAACAAAAATGGAAACGAAAAAATGGGGATTATGGGTTTTAACAGCATTTGTTATCGGGAATATGGTTGGCGGTGGCGTATTTATGCTTCCAGCAAATTTAGCACAAGTATCAGGGCCAATGGGTTCTACACTCGCATGGAGTATTACAGGCCTTGGCGTATTTATGATTGCACTTGTATTTGGAAATTTAGCGATTCGGAAACCAGAATTAAAAGCTGGACCACAAAGCTATGCTCAAGCGATGTTTCCTTCAAAAAAAGCTGGTAAAGTTGCAGGATATAGTATGGCATGGGGATATTGGGCTGCTAACTGGGCTGCAACAGCATCTGTTATTATTTCCTTTGCTGGATATTTATCAACATTCTTTCCAGTTTTACAAAGTAAGCAAATTCTTTTTTCAATAAATGGATTTTCACTGGAACTCGGAAAAGGATTAACTTTCCTCGTATGTAGCCTTATGCTGTGGGGAATTCAATATATTCTTTCTCAA
Organism: Bacillus sp. B1-WWTP-T-0.5-Post-4; assembly: GCF_009183795.1. Lineage (NCBI taxonomy): Bacteria > Bacillati > Bacillota > Bacilli > Caryophanales > Bacillaceae > Bacillus > Bacillus sp. B1-WWTP-T-0.5-Post-4. The sequence continues at coordinate 3,341 of NZ_WEIJ01000014.1, read as the reverse complement.
AATATTGATCGAGCTGGAAACATGAATCTACTTGCTACCATTGCAAAAATTATCGGATTTACAATGTTTATTGTAATTACATTATTCATTTTCAACGCCTCTAATTTCGGAGACGGTCAAACCTTTATGAATGAAGCAGGACAATCAATCTCATTAGGTGGACAAATCAATTCAGCTGCTATTGCAACACTCTGGGCATTTATCGGTATTGAATCAGCAGTTATGCTTTCTAATCGTGCAAAATCACAGCGCGATGTAAAAAAAGCTACGATTTTCGGATTAATTATCGCTCTTCTTATTTACATGTCAATTACTTTACTTACAATGGGAGCTCTTCCGCAAGATGCTTTAAAAGAGTCTCAAAAACCATTAGTAGACGCATTAAATTTAGCAATTGGAAATAAAGGTGCATATATAATGGCTTTACTCGCTCTTATATCTTTATTTGGATCTACAGTTGGCTGGATTGTTGTTAGTTCAGAAGTACCTTACCAGGCAGCAAAAAATGGACTTTTCCCTAAGTTTTTCGGGAAAACAAATAAAAAAGGTAGTCCTTCAAAATCACTATTGATTACAAATGTAATGACGCAAATTTTCTTATTTTCAACGATTTCTGGTACTGTTTCAGAAGCGTATAGTTTCGCTATCGTCGTAGCAACATTAGCCTATTTAATTCCATACCTTGTTTCTACCTTGTACCAATTAAAATTAGTTATTACAGGAGAAACGTATGATATACTGCCAGGATCTCGAGTAAAAGATGGAATCATTACGACATTAGCGTTGATATACTCCATTTGGGTTATCAAAACGGGAACTGCTGATTTAAAAACATTCTTCTTAGGAATTGGATTGTTCGTATTAGGTCTTATTCTTTATCCAGTACTAATGAAAGACTCACAAAAAACGGATTAAATAAAGAGAAGCTGCTGGCTTCTCTTTTTTATTAAAAATCTGTAATTAACTTTTCTTTTAGCTCTCCTACAGATAAAGGTTTCGCATAATAAAATCCCTGTACATAATCACAGCTCATTGATTGTAACAAACTCTCTTGCTCTACTGTTTCTACTCCTTCAGCAACTACTGCTAAATTTAAACTATGAGCAATTTCAATAACGGATTTTACAATCGTTCGTTCTGGTTGTGCGTGATCATAATGAAATTCACGAATAAAATTACGATCAATTTTTACAATATCCAGTGGTAGTTGTTTTAAATAATATAAGGAAGAATAGCCAGTCCCGAAATCATCCAAAGCAATTAAAACACCCATATTTCTTAATTCTTGTAATGTAGCAATAATATAATCAAAATGACGGACTGCAATGCTTTCCGTTATTTCTAATATTAAACGGTTCGGAGGAAAGCCAGTTCTCTTTAAAATGCTACGTACTGATAAAATAAAACGTTTCTGCATTAATTGTTGTATAGATAAATTCACAGATAACTTTAGTCCTTCTTGATAATTCGGCAATGTTTTAAACAAGCGACATGATTTTTCTAATACCCAGTCTCCTAGTTTTATAATAAGTCCAGACTCTTCAGCTACAGGGATAAATTCGCTTGGTGAAATAGGTCCGTCTTCTGTCATACAACGTACTAGAGCTTCTATACCAGAATATCTCTTCGTTTTCAAATCAATAATAGGCTGCAATGCTACATCTAACTCTTCATCACGAATTGCCTTTTGCAAAGCAAACTCAACTTTCATTCTACGATTTATTTTCGCGCGTAGCTCATCTGTAAAGAAACACGCAGCGTTTCTCCCCTGTTCTTTTGCACTATACATAGCTAAGTCAGAGTTTTTCAATAACGTTTCCACATCTTGTCCGTCTTGTGGATAAGAACAAAGTCCCAGACTAGCTGAAATGTATACTTCATGGCCTTCCAGCATAAATGGTGCCTGAAAACATGACAACACAGATGTCGCTAACTGACTCATATCATCTTGTCTATGATTTTTTGTTAACAGCACAAATTCGTCGCCACCTAGCCTAGCCAGAACATCTTTCTCTCCTAGTACATAATGCAACCTTGAAGCAACTTCACTTAAAAGTAAATCCCCTATCATATGACCTAATGTATCATTTACTAATTTAAAACGGTCCAAATCAAAGTAAATCATACCAAATTCTTTTTTATCTGCAATCAATTCGTTAACGGTCGTTATTAATTGTAAACGGTTAGGCAAACTCGTTAAAGCATCATGATAGGCAAGTTCCCTATAACGACTTTCACTTAGCCGCAATCTATGTTCCGCTTCTTTTCTACTACTAATATCATTTCGAATTGCGATAAATTGGTATGGCTCTCCTTTTTCATTTAAAAATGGAACAATTGTTGTTTTGACCCAATAATATGTACCATCTTTTGCTCGATTCCGAATCTCACCTGTCCATACTTTCCCATTCAAAATACGCTTCCATAAGTCTTGAAAAAAGGTTTTTGGATGATGTCCTGAATTTAAAATACGGTGATCTTTCCCAATTAATTCTTCTCTTTTGTATTTAGAGATTTCACAAAATTTATCATTTACATATGTAATAAGACCTTTTCGATCTGTAATTGCAACAATTGAAGACTCATCTAATGCTAACTTTAAATCTCGCAATGAAGAGTCATATAATGCATGACCTCTCTGTTCTAGCATGCGCATCTCTCCTTGCTTCTATCTGACTAAAACACAACCTGTTTCTCTTCATAGAAATAGAGATATTTCATTTTCTAATACTAGCCCATTACATAAATTATCTTTTTGAATAGACCGATTAAAATAACATAATATTATTTGTAATAAAAAGCAATATTATACCGTTCTAATTATAAATAGTAGCTTCTCATCTCCCTAATTATTTCGCGCCTTATTATACTGCAATCCCTTTAAGTGTCTCTATGCAAGCCTTGTTTCCAACTAATACCACTCACATCTGATCTCTTTGTTTTTAATAACGAAATAGAAATTAGAGCATACTACATAACTATTCACGAATAATAATATAAAACTCTACATCAATGTATATGTTTTTGAATTACAATAACAAAATATTAACATATTTTCACCTTAATTTTGGAAGTATTTTATAAATAAATACCGTATTAAACTAAAAAAGAGGATAGCCTCTTTTTTAGTTTAATACGAATATGGTATTTGCTGATAACCTGGGTATGGCATTGGATACGTTACAGGGTATGGTGATGGATAAGCTACTGGATATGGAGCGGGATAATACCCTCCACTTGTTGCACCTGTTAATGCACCAGCTGTCAGTCCGCCTAACACTCCTCCTGCAAAGCTTCCAGGGAAAAATCCGCCTCCCCATGAACTACCACCACCCCAGCCC
>NZ_WEIJ01000013.1:0-104108 GCF_009183795.1 Bacillus sp. B1-WWTP-T-0.5-Post-4 | reverse complement strand
TTCCCATAGCGTAAGCTAGTAAGATCCCTGAAAGATGATCAGGTTGATAGGTTCGAGGTGGAAGCATGGTGACATGTGGAGCTGACGAATACTAATAGATCGAGGACTTAACCATATAATATGTAGCGATGTTATCTAGTTTTGAAGGAATATATATTAAAATTTCTTCTTGACATTTCGAAAGAAATGTTTATAATGATAAAAGTCTGGTAATGATGGCAGAGAGGTCACACCCGTTCCCATACCGAACACGGAAGTTAAGCTCTCTAGCGCCGATGGTAGTTGGGACCTTGTCCCTGTGAGAGTAGGACGTTGCCAGGCTAATATTATTCCGCAGTAGCTCAGTGGTAGAGCTATCGGCTGTTAACCGATCGGTCGTAGGTTCGAGTCCTACCTGCGGAGCCATTATGCTTCCATAGCTCAGCTGGTAGAGCACTTCCATGGTAAGGAAGAGGTCACCGGTTCAAGCCCGGTTGGAAGCTTGGGAATAGGTTTAAAACTTTTTTGGCCCGTTGGTCAAGTGGTTAAGACACCGCCCTTTCACGGCGGTAACACGGGTTCGAATCCCGTACGGGTCACCACTTTTGGAGGATTAGCTCAGCTGGGAGAGCACCTGCCTTACAAGCAGGGGGTCGGCGGTTCGATCCCGTCATCCTCCACCATATATATTTAAAATGTCGGAGGGGTAGCGAAGTGGCTAAACGCGGCGGACTGTAAATCCGCTCCTTCGGGTTCGGCAGTTCGAATCTGCCCCCCTCCACCATTTTCTTTAAAATAACCTGAGAGGGTTTATTTTTTTGAAAAGATAACCATACTAGTAAATATTAATGGGCTATAGCCAAGCGGTAAGGCAACGGACTTTGACTCCGTCATGCGCTGGTTCGAATCCAGCTAGCCCAGCCATTTACGAGCCATTAGCTCAGTTGGTAGAGCATCTGACTTTTAATCAGAGGGTCGAAGGTTCGAGTCCTTCATGGCTCATCATTTTTGCGGAAGTAGTTCAGTGGTAGAATACAACCTTGCCAAGGTTGGGGTCGCGGGTTCGAATCCCGTCTTCCGCTTAATTAATAAGGGGCCTTAGCTCAGCTGGGAGAGCGCCTGCCTTGCACGCAGGAGGTCAGCGGTTCGATCCCGCTAGGCTCCATCTAAATAAAAAAGCTTACATCATACGATGTAAGCTTTTTTTGTGTTTAAAAAGACAACTTTTATACTTGTCGTTTAAAATGAAGAAAACGTAAAAATAAGGGATGGGGAGATAATTGTGAAAGTTGTTATTGCATCTGATTCATATAAAGAAAGCCTAAAAGCTATAGAAGTATGTGGAGCTATTGAAAGAGGTTTTAGAGCAATTTTTCCTAATGCAGAGTATGTGAAAATACCAATTGGAGATGGAGGAGAAGGGACGGTTGAATCACTTGTTGATGCTACAGGGGGGAGAATTATATCAATTAGTGTGACAGGACCGCTTAGAGAAGGTATACAAGCTTTTTATGGCATTTCTAAAGATAAAAAGACAGCGTTTATTGAAATGGCAGCAGCATCAGGATTACAGCACGTTCCAGTTGAAAAGCGCAACCCACTTATTACAACGACAAAAGGAACAGGAGAACTTATATTACATGCGCTAAATCAAGGAGTGGAGTACATAATTTTAGGACTTGGAGGAAGTGCTACAAATGATGGCGGGGCAGGTATGTTAGCGGCTTTAGGAGTAAGGTTTATAAATGGCAAGGGTGAAGTAATAGATCCATCTGGAGGCACATTACACTCGATTGTTACTATTGATTTTTCACGAATGGACCCACGCTTAAAGGGGGTAAAGATAGAAGCGGCATGTGATGTGGATAATCCATTAGTCGGAATGCAGGGAGCATCTTTCGTATTTGGGAGACAAAAGGGTGCAAATATAGAGATGATGAAAGAGCTAGATGAAAATTTACAACATTATGCGAATATGCTTAAACGATATGTATCTTTTGATGTATCTGAAATACCTGGTGCAGGGGCAGCGGGAGGAATGGGAGCGGCTGTTATTTCAGTGTTAAAGGGAGACTTGCGTAGGGGCATTGAAATTGTATTAGATTATACAAATTTCGATAAACATATAGAAGATGCAAATCTTATTATAACTGGTGAAGGTAGAATAGATAAACAAACTGCATATGGAAAGGCTCCTGTGGGTGTTGCGGGGCGTGCAAAACGTTTTTCTGTGCCTGTAATTGCTATTGGAGGGTCTGTATCATCTGATTATTCAGCTGTGTACGAGAAAGGAATAGATGCGGTATTTAGTATTACAACGAGACCGATGACACTAGAAGAAGCATATAAAGTAGCAGAAGAAAATATTGAAATGACAACGAAGAATATTGCAACAGTATGGAAAATAGCATCAGAAAAACACTTCTAAATATAGGAGTGTTTTATTATTATTATTTAATAATAGTGATTGCGATTGTTTCATTAAGTTAACTTTATACATAGAATAGTCTTAAAATTTGGTTTTCAACGTGAATATAAGTGAATAAATTGTATATCCATACAGAAAAATGTCGAGTTGAGTCAGACTATATAAAAGATTTAAAATATTTAGTGAAGGCATAAAAGGGGGATACTATCTATGAAAAAAGAAATCTCAGTTATTGGAGTTCCAATGGATTTAGGACAGATGCGTCGTGGAGTTGATATGGGACCGAGCGCGATCCGTTATGCAGGGGTAATTGAAAGAATTGAAGAAATTGGATATGACGTTAAAGATATGGGAGATATATGTATAGAGAGAGAAAAAGAGATAGATGAAAATACAAAATTAAGAAACCTTACACAAGTTGCAACTGTATGTAATGAATTAGCAAGTAAGGTGGATCATATTATAGAAGAAGGTCGTTTTCCACTTGTATTAGGTGGTGACCATAGTATTGCTATCGGTACATTAGCTGGTGTAGCAAAACATTATAAAAACTTAGGCGTTATTTGGTATGATGCACACGGTGATTTAAATACAGAGGAAACTTCACCATCTGGAAATATTCATGGTATGTCACTTGCAGCAAGTTTAGGTTATGGACATTCTTCACTTGTAGATTTATACGGAGCATATCCAAAGGTGAAAAAAGAGAATGTCGTAATTATCGGTGCGCGTGCATTGGATGAAGGAGAAAAAGATTTCATTCGCAATGAAGGTATTAAAGTGTTCTCAATGCATGAAATTGATCGTATGGGGATGACGGCTGTGATGGAAGAAACAATCGCATATTTATCTCATACCGATGGTGTACACTTATCATTAGATTTAGATGGTCTTGATCCTCATGATGCACCAGGTGTTGGAACGCCTGTAATTGGCGGTCTATCTTATCGTGAAAGTCATTTGGCGATGGAAATGTTAGCAGAAGCTGATATTATCACATCTGCTGAATTTGTTGAGGTAAATACGATTTTAGATGAGAGAAATAGAACGGCAACAACAGCAGTTGCTTTAATGGGTTCTTTATTCGGTGAAAAACTAAAATAAATGTAAGAAAAGCAACTGAGAAGTTGCTTTTTTTATTTGAAAATAAGCGTATAATAATGATTTATATTATACTGTACAATAAAAATGTTTGACATCTTACCAATTTGAGCTAAAGGGGGTTGTTTGTAATTGTCGTTTGTTTCATGTATGGTATAATTAACTAGTTGTTGGAAATACATACAGATAGAGCATAAAACAATATTTCAATATATGGATAGAATTGCTCGTAAGTAGGAGGAAGGGATAGCATGCCTTTTGAAGATACGACCATTTTGAAATATCTTAGTACGGCATTAGATATTGCCATTGTATGGTTTATTATATATAAGCTAATTCTTATAATCCGAGGGACGAAAGCTGTTCAACTTTTAAAAGGGATTACAGTTATTATCGTCGTTAAGATGATCAGTATTTTCCTTGAATTGCGTACGCTATCTTGGCTAACTGAACAAGTATTAACGTGGGGATTTTTAGCCGTTATTATTATCTTTCAGCCAGAATTGCGAAGAGCACTTGAGCAGCTAGGGCGCGGGAGTTTATTTTCGCGTGTTGGAACGCATGAGGATGATGAACCTGAAATGGTTGCAACAGCGATAGCAAAAGCAACCGAATATATGGGGAAACGTAGAATTGGTGCATTAATTACTTTGTCAAAAGAGACCGGTATGGGTGATTATGTGGAAACGGGTATTCCGCTTAATGCAAACGTATCATCGGAATTACTTATTAATATTTTTATTCCAAATACACCTCTTCATGACGGAGCGGTAATTATGCAAGGAAGTACAATTAAAGCAGCAGCATGCTATCTTCCATTATCAGAAAGTCCGTTTATTTCTAAAGAATTAGGAACTAGACATCGTGCTGCAATGGGAGTTAGTGAAGTTACTGATAGTATTACAGTAGTTGTGTCTGAAGAAACTGGTCAAATTTCTTTAACGAAAAATGGTAAGTTGCATCGTGATTTGAAGACAGAACAGCTGAAAGATATGTTATTAGCTGAATTTAGTGGAAACGAAAAAACGACTTCTTCGTCTTTATGGAATTGGAGGAGAAAGCGTCATGGATAAGTTAATGGAGAATCATTGGTTTTTAAAAGGGATCTCATTACTATTGGCGTGTATGCTTTTTATGTCAGCGACGTTAACTGAAAAAAATACGACATCAGGTATATTACCTTTTGCAAATGATACGAAAGAAACATTAACTAATTATGCTATTAATCTTAAGTATGATGAGGAAAAATATATTGTAAGTGGTATTCCGGCAGAGGGCGTTAAAGTAAAATTAGAAGGCCCAAAAGCATCAGTTGCTACAGCAAAAGCAAAAAAACAATTTGACATACCGGTTGATTTGCGAGATAGTCCAAAAGGAACTTATGAGATTTCTTTAAAAACGAACGGGCTTCCAGATGATGTGAAAGGAACAGTTCAGCCATCAACAATTAAAGTTACTCTTCATGAAAAGGCGAGAAAATATGTTCATGTAGATCTGAAATTATCAAATGAGGATCAGATGCCAGCGGGGGCTACTCTAGAAAAATCAAGCCTTAAACCGGATACTGTTGAGGTAGTTGGGACGAAAGAAGAAATTGAAAGCATTTCATCTGCCAAAGCGTATGTTGATTTAAAAGGTGTTAATAAAACTGTTACAAAAACTCCCGAAGTTACATTATACAATAAAGAAGGAAAACGTTTAAATGTAAGAACAAGTCCATCTAAGATTAGTGTAACGTTGAATGTGGCAACGCAAACTACAGCCAATAATACTGAAAAAACTGTTCCTGTAATGTATACGAAGAAGGGGAGTTTAGCAGAAGGATTGGCGGTTACAAATATCAGTGTTGAACCGAGAGAAGTAACGATAGCTGGTCCAAAAGATATTTTGGATAATATACAATCTCTAGAGGGGGTCGAAGTAGATCTTAGTCAATTGACAGAGTCTACAACATTCGATGCCTCTGTTTTATTACCCAAGGGTGTAACAAGTGCAAAACCGAATCAAGTGAAGGTTTCGGTGGGAGTGCAAAAAACAAAACAAAAGAAAACAAAAACGATTGATGGTATCCCAATCCAGAAAAATGGACTGTCTAAAGATGTTACTGCTCAGCTACTTTCGCCGCAAGATGGAAAGATAAGTGTTGATATTTCAGGAGAAGCAAGTATAGTAGATAAAATAACAGCTGCTCAAATAACAGCGGTAATTAATCTGCAAAATGTATCCTCAGGGACGAAAGATATTTCAATTCAAGTGAGCGGTCCTGGTAATATTTCAATAGAGCCAAAACAAAAAAGTGCTAAAGTTACTATTGTGAAGAAAGAAAAACCAGATAAAGAAGTACAGGGTAACGGTCAACAACCCGATTCAAATACGGATCAAGAAAATCAAAATGAGAAACCAAAAAATCCTGAACCTGATTCAGAAAAAGAACAGGAAAAGAATCAAAACCAAAACCAAAACCAAAATCAAAATCAAGATAAAGATAAAGAAACGAGTCAAGAACCAACAGTAGATAATCAAAAAGAGCAAGAAAAAGGAGCGAATCATAATGGGTAAATATTTTGGTACAGATGGAGTACGCGGAGTTGCAAATAAGGAGTTAACACCTGAATTAGCTTTCAAAATTGGACGTTTTGGTGGTTATGTATTAACAAAAGATACAGATCGTCCAAAAGTAATTATCGGTCGTGATACACGTGTATCTGGTCATATGTTAGAAGGAGCTTTAGTAGCAGGCCTATTATCAACTGGAGCAGAAGTAATGCGCCTTGGCGTTATTTCTACACCGGGCGTTGCTTATTTAACAAAAGCACTAGATGCACAAGCGGGTGTTATGATTTCTGCATCTCATAATCCGGTACAAGATAACGGTATTAAATTCTTTGGTTCAGACGGCTTTAAATTAACAGATGAGCAAGAAGCTGAGATTGAAGCTTTATTAGACAAAGAAGTTGATGAACTACCACGTCCGACAGGTACTAATCTTGGACAAGTGAGCGATTACTTTGAAGGTGGACAAAAATATTTACAGTACATTAAACAAACTGTTGAAGAAGATTTCTCTGGCCTACATATCGCTTTAGATTGTGCACATGGTGCAACTTCTTCTCTAGCTCCATACTTATTTGCAGACCTAGAAGCTGATATTTCAACAATGGGAACTTCTCCAAACGGTATGAATATTAATGAGGGTGTAGGATCTACACATCCAGAAGGCTTAGCTGAATTGGTAAAAGAAAAAGGTGCGGATATCGGACTTGCTTTTGATGGCGATGGCGACCGTTTAATTGCTGTAGACGAAAAAGGAAACATCGTTGACGGTGATCAAATTATGTTCATTTGTGCGAAATATATGAAAGAAACTGGTCAATTAAAACATAATACAGTTGTTTCAACTGTTATGAGTAACTTAGGTTTCTACAAGGCACTTGAAGCAAATAATATTACAAGTGATAAAACAGCAGTTGGTGACCGCTACGTAATGGAAGAAATGAAGCGTGGAGGTTACAACCTAGGTGGAGAACAATCAGGCCATATTATCTTACTTGATTACATTACAACTGGTGATGGAATGTTAAGTGCACTTCAACTTGTAAACATCATGAAAATGACGAAAAAGCCATTATCTGAGCTTGCAGGAGAAATGACGAAATTCCCACAATTGTTAGTAAACGTTCGTGTAACAGATAAAAAATTAGCATTAGAAAATGAAAAAATTAAAGAAATTATTCGTGTTGTAGAGGAAGAAATGAACGGTGATGGCCGTATTCTTGTTCGTCCATCTGGAACAGAGCCACTTATTCGTGTAATGGCAGAAGCACCAACACAAGAAGTTTGTGATGCATATGTACATCGCATTGTAGAAGTTGTGAAAGCCGAAGTTGGCGCTGAATAATTAGCTGAATTTATATGAAAAAGGAGCACAAAAAGTGCTCCTTTTTCATATGTTTTATAGACGATGAAAAAAATTTCATTGACGGTTTATCCATGTTTGTTATAAGATGGTCTTGTTCTTTTTCTCAAAGGAAATATTGTAAATTATAAAAGCGCCAGAACTACAAATAGTGTAGTTGACGAGGTGGGGTTTATCGAGATTTCGGCGGATGACTCCCGGTTGTTCATCACAACCGCAAGCTTTTACTTAAATCATTAAGGTGACTTAGTGGACAAAGGTGAAAGTGTGATGAGAGAAGAGGAACGGATGAAAACTAGCTGTATAAGTATATACGGACTTAAACCCAATCGAGAGGAAGGTGAAAGCCGTTACAAGCTTACAGGGCTAGCAATATGTAATCCGTTTTTTAGTATAAATAAAAATGGTATCGGACTATGTCGTTACATGTTCGCAGAGCAGTGTAAGCATTTGTAACGGCGACTAAACATGTGTGGAATCGTAGGATTTATTGGAGAGCAAGATGCAAAGGAAATTTTATTAAAAGGTTTAGAAAAGCTAGAATATCGTGGATATGATTCAGCAGGGATTGCAGTACAAGCAGAGAACGGTGTTGTTGTATACAAAGAAAAAGGCCGTATCGCAAAACTTCGTGAAATCGTAGATGAGAACGTAGCAGCAAGCGTGGGTATCGGACACACACGCTGGGCTACACACGGTGTTCCAAGTAAAGTAAACGCGCATCCGCATCAAAGTACATCAAAACGCTTTACATTAGTTCATAACGGTGTAATTGAAAACTATGAATTAGTGAAAAAGGAATATTTACAAGATGTAACGTTCGTAAGTGAAACAGATACAGAGGTTATCGTACAGCTTATGGAACAACAAGTGAGCACAGGATTAAGTGTAGAAGAAGCGTTCCGTAATACGCTATCTCTTTTACATGGCTCTTATGCAATCGGATTACTTGATGCTGAAAATCCAAACATGATTTATGTTGCTAAAAACAAAAGCCCGCTATTAGTAGGTGTTGGTGACAACTTTAATGTTGTGGCAAGCGACGCTATGGCGATGTTACAAGTTACAGATCAATTTATTGAGCTAATGGATAAAGAAATCGTAATCGTAACGAAAGAAAGTATTACAATTAAAAACTTACAAGGTGAAACGATTGAACGTGCACCGTTTACAGCGGAATTAGACGCAAGTGATATTGAAAAGGGAACATATCCTCATTTCATGCTTAAAGAAATCGATGAGCAACCACTTGTAATCCGTAATATAATTCAAAAGTATCAAGATGAAAATGGCGAAATTGAATTAAATCAAGACATCCGCAATGCGATTTTAGATAGCGATCGTATTTACATCATTGCATGTGGAACGAGTTATCATGCAGGTCTTGTTGGAAAACAATTTATCGAGAAGTTTGCAAAAATGCCAGTTGAAGTACACGTTGCAAGTGAATTCTCTTACAACATGCCATTATTAACAGAAAGACCATTCTTCATTTACATTTCACAAAGTGGTGAAACAGCTGATAGCCGTGCAGTACTTGTGCAAACAAATGAAATGGGCCATAAAGCATTAACGATTACAAACGTGCCTGGTTCTACGCTTTCTCGTGAAGCTGATTATACACTTCCGTTATACGCTGGACCAGAAATTGCAGTTGCATCAACGAAAGCTTACACAGCACAGCTTGCAGTACTTTCAATTTTAGCGGCTGATATTGCTAAAGCAAAAGGTGAAGTTCTTGATTTCGATTTAACACACGAACTAGGACTTGTAGCAAATGCAATGATAGAACTTTGTGATCAAAAAGAAGAAATGGACGCATTAGCAAAACAATTTTTAGCAACAACGCGTAACTGTTTCTTCATCGGACGTAGCGTAGACTTCTACGTAGGATTAGAAGGTGCGTTAAAACTAAAAGAAATCTCTTACATCCAAGCAGAAGGATTCGCTGGAGGAGAGTTAAAACACGGTACAATCGCTTTAATTGAAAATGGTACACCAGTTATCGCACTTGCTACACAAGAGCACGTAAACCTTGGAATTCGTGGTAACGTGAAAGAAGTAGTAGCACGCGGGGCTAACCCATGTATCATCTCAATGAAAGGCTTAGAAATGGAAGGTGACAGCTTCGTATTACCAGCTGTACACGAAGCGCTAGCACCGCTAGTAGCAGTTATTCCATTACAACTTATCTCATACTACGCAGCGCTTCACCGCGAGTGTGACGTTGATAAGCCACGTAACTTAGCTAAGTCTGTTACTGTTGAGTAGGAGATTGGTAGGTTAATAAATATAGTGTAAAGTGACAATAAAGTCGTTTAAAAACAAATAAAGTTGTTTAAAGTTTGAACACTAAACATCGGTATGCTTATAATTAAAATAAGCGTACCGATGTTTTTTATTTTGGAGGGATAAAGATGAGTTTAGGTGAAAAACTTAAGATTTTAAAAACCGATACATCATTAAAAGATAAAATCAATACCGTATGAAGCAGAGTATTTGTCTGCTGATGAATTTGATGAAAATAAGAAAGAATTGAAAATCATTGATTTAGATGAATTAGTTGGTATGTGCCGAACAGATGCAGATAGAGTGAGTAATTGGCTAGAGGCGTTGGAGATATTAGTTAATAAAGGAATAAATTTTTCTAAATACAAAAGTAAAGAGCAGTTTGAAAAATTTATTTTAAGTGACCCGTATATTGGATATCCTTTGGTAACGGTTTTAAACAATCAATACTATATCCAAGGAGAAGGCAAACATCGATTAACGATTGCTAAATGTTTAGGTTTAAAGAAAGCGAAAGTTATTGTTATATATCCTAAATAAAAGGATGTGATATTGTGCCAAAACGCCAAATAGGTTGGACAGAAGCAAAGATAGCTCGTTATGTAAAAGAGGGGCGCGGGCAGGGCGAATTATCAACGTATAAGCCATGGTTAACCATTCAAGATGTTCCATCCAGTGGTCGTGTTCATCGTGTAATGGGATGGAAAACGGAGCGAGAGCATCATTTTTTATCTGATATGGAATTTAATTATTTTTGTTTATGTGATTGGGCGGAAAATGTAGTCGATATTCGAGAACAGTTTCCATTGGATAGAGAAATTACATTAAAAATTGCTGATACATTAAATATTAAGCATCCTGTAGATAAGCAAATACCTATTGTTATGACGACTGATTTCTTTTTAACTGTTCGAGATGACAAAGGTATTGCCTATAAAGCACGGACAATAAAATGTAGTAACGACCTAAATAACGTTATAATTATTGAAAAATTCGAAATAGAAAGAGTGTATTGGGAAGAGCAAGGCATTGAATGGGGAATTGTAACTGAGCTAGAATACCCTAATGTTCTTCTCAGTAATTTAAAGTTTTTGCATCAAAGATATGAAGTTGATAATGATGAACTAGTTTTGTTTTTGTCTGAGTGGGAGAACTTTGAGGGCAATTTATTGTCTAATTTAAAATTATTCGATGTTAAATATAATTTTGAAGGTGGAACTGGAATTTCATTATTTAAGCATGCGCTAGCAAAGCGATTACTTAAAATTGATATGACTAAACCAATTGTTGGATTCCAAGAAGATGTGAAAAATATAGTGATTTTAAAACAAAATGCTACTGCGAGGTGGGGATAATGCATTTTTATGTAAATGAAATTCTCCAAGAGCAAAGTACAGAGAGTAAATATCGAATTTTGTGGATTGATCCTGATAGTGTGATTTTATATGTAATAGAGTTAGAGAACTCAAAGGCATTTCCAGAGAAAAAGCTCATTTCAGAATTAAAGGAAGCTATTATTATTGGTGATTGGATAAAAGTAAAAGGTGATATATTTATAGAGCATGTTTCAAAGGACTATGAAATGAAACACTATGAAGCAAGAGATATGGCTTGGGAAAAAATAAAAACTGTTGTTGAAAATGAGCCAAATATTTATGGAAAATCATTTCGTACAAAGTTAATACGTGAAGCGTGTGTGAAGCATAATATCTCGTACCCGGCTATTCGTAAATATTTATATAAATATTGGTCTAGAGGTAAAACAATAGATGCTCTTTTACCGGATTATAAAAATTCTGGTGCCAGAGGGAAAGAGCGTTCATCTAATGAAAAAAAGCGAGGTCGCCCTTCTAAATATGGAGTTGAAGGCATTAATGTAGATGAAGAAACAAAGAAGATATTTAGGGTAGCATTAGAAAAGTATTATTTGGCATCTAAACAAAACAAAATGACTGATGCGTATAAATATATGATTAAGGGGTTTTATGCTAAAGATATTTACTATGAAAATGGTGTGGAGAGAATTATTTTAGAAGATGAAAATATGATTCCTTCAATACGTCAATTTCGTTATTGGTATCAAAAAGAATATAACGCTCCTGAAGTATTGAAAGCTAGAAAAGGTGAAAAGCGATTTAACAAGGATCATAGAGCGGTGTTAAGTACATCACTGTCAGAAGTATTTGGCCCAGGTTCACGCTACCAGATTGATGCAACAATTGCAGATGTTTATTTAGTTTCGGGAGTAAATCGTAATTGGATTATAGGGCGTCCTGTAGTGTATTTAGTAATGGATGTTTTTAGTAGAATGGCCGTAGGCGTGTATGTTGGTTTAGAAGGTCCTTCGTGGGTAGGAGCAATGATGGCTTTAACAAATGTAGTAGCTGATAAAAAAGCTTATTGTGCAGAGTATGATATTGAAATAAATGAAGGTGATTGGCCTTGTCGTTATTTACCAGAAATTTTGTTAGCGGATAAAGGTGAGTTTGAAGGGTACAATGTTGAACGGCTGGTAAAAGCATTTAATTTACATGTTGAAAATGCAGCGTCCTACCGAGCGGATTGGAAGGGGATTGTTGAAAAGCAATTTGATTTAATTCAGAAAAAGGTTAAGCCAATGTTGCCGGGCTACATTGATGTAGATTTTCAAGAACGAGGCGCAAAAGATTATCGTCTGGATGCTAAATTGACATTGAAAGAGTTTACACAAATTTTGATTAAACAAATTCTACAGTACAATACAAAGCATTATTTAAAGTCTTATGTGAGAGATAAAGATTTAGTTGCAGATGATGTCCAGTCGATTCCTCTGGAATTATGGAATTGGGGTATTCAAAATCGCACGGGGAAACTAAGGGTATTTCCAGAAGAACTTGTGAAAATGCAACTGCTACCTAGAGGGATTGCTATAGTAAATCATAAAGGTATTCAGTTTAAAGGTATTTCATATAGCTGTGATAAAGCTTTAAAAGAGGCTTGGTTTGAGAATGCTCGTATGGAAGGTTCGTGGAAAATTGAGTTAGCATATGATCCACGCAATATGAGTCATGTTTATGTTGTTGATGATTCTTTAGGATATTTTGAAGAATGTTATATGTTAGATGTGTCAAAACGTTATGAAAGATTAAGTCTCGATGAAATCATATATTGGCGAAAACAGGAAAAACGTTTAGAGAAAGAGCAAAATCATAAGCAACTACAAAAAGATATTGATTATATAGCTGATGTGGAAGCCATTGTAAAGAAGGCAGAAAAAGCAAAACAATCTCAACAAGATACCTCATTGAGCAAAGCTGAACAAGTTGGAGCAATACGTATTAATCGTAAGGAAGAAAAAGAACGTCAAAGAAAGGATGAATCGAAACGATTGTTCGAAAAGGAAATCAAACAAACAGAAGTAATTCAATTTCCGCAAACTTTTGTTGAAACGGAATTTAAACGACCAAATGTACGAGAATTCTTAAAGTGTAGGAAGGAAGATAAAGATGAATGACCAAGTAAACTTCCGTAATATTGCGCAAGCAGTCTATATCGAACAAGATGTAATTGATTTTCGGGGCAATCCGTTAATTGAAGCTTTACCACTAATACTTTCACCAGAAGAAGCGTATGAAAAATTAAGCTACTATCCGTCTTTTGATGAAAGTGAAGCGCATCTACCTACACATGTACGATACCATGCTATTCCCAGAATAAACAGATTTTTTCAACCGGTGATGCAACATCTAGACTTAGAGCAACGTTTTTCAAGGCTAATTCGCCACGTTTATGTAAGTAGAAATCCTAAACTCCCTGAATATACTCGTGCTTTAAATGGTAATCAAGATATTCGTTCTACAGCTTCTAGTATGACGTTGATGGGGTTTTCCGGTATTGGTAAAACAACAGCTATTGAAAGGATTTTATCTCTTTATCCTCAAGTTATATTGCATCAACATCCATTAAATCTTATGCAAGTTGTCTGGTTAAAGTTGAATTGTCCGCACGACGGTTCTTTGAAGTCCTTATGCTTGGATTTCTTTTTAAAAATGGATCAGTTACTTGGTACAAACTATCATGAGAAATTCGGAAGTAGGCGTAATTCTATAAGCTCAATGGTAACTCGAATGGGGCAGATTGCAAGGTTACATTGTATAGGGGTTATTGTAATTGATGAAATTCAACATCTATTAGCAACTAGAGATAATAACTCTGAAAAGATGATGAATTTCTTTGTTACACTCGTTAATGAAATAGGAGTGCCCGTTATGATGATTGGTACAATGCGAGCTAAAGCAGTATTGCAACAAGATTTTCGACAAGCCCGTCGAGGGAGTGGCCAAGGGGATATGGTTTGGCAACAGATGAAAAAAGATGATGATTGGGAGCTATTAATTGAAAGCTTATGGGGATATCAATGGCTACAACATAAAACAGAATTGACACCTGAATTAAATGAAACACTTTATAACGAAAGCCAAGGGATTATTGATATTGCAGTTAAGTTATTCGCACTAGCTCAAGGACGTGCAATTGAAACAGGTATTGAAAAAATTACTCCAGCAGCGATTAAGCAAGTAGCTAAAGATGACCCGAAACTTGTTCAACCAATGTTAAAGGCACTTAGGGATGGGCGTACTTCTGAACTTGAAAAGTATGCAGACATCATGCCGATGGATATTGAAGAATATCTCGTAATGCGTGAGTCGAAAATCGATTTACGTGCAACAATTCAGAAGAAAAAAGAGATTCAAGCAAAAAAACGAGAATCTAAAAATATTACTACAACAGAAATCATTATGAGTTCATTAATTGCGTTAGGGATTGATGTTGAGGTCGCTCAAAAAGTAGCAGTTAAAGCTATCAAAGATAAACAGGGCAGTTCTTTGTCGCAATTAATGACTTATGCAATTCAGCTTACGGAAGAAAACAAAAAGCTCAAGAAAGCATCAAAGCCTAAAGTGAAAACTGAACTTCTTACTATTTTTGAAAGCGCGAAAAAGAATAAATAATCTAATTATGAAGCATTAAAGGGAGCTGGTTATATTAAATCACCGTTGGATGAGTTTATAATCTAGGAGGGGTTAGCGTGATTGCTTATTTCCCAAAGCTTTATCCTAATGAACTTTTATATAGCTGGTTTGCTCGTTATCATGACCATTCTGGAAACCAAAGTCCTAAACATACAATGAAAGATTTATTTGGGACTACAAATATGGTAGCTGTATTAGATTTACCCTCAAATTTAGTGAAAGTGCACAAAGAAATAGAGCACTTTAATCCACCTAGTTTCAATACGTTGATTGAAAATCATACGTTTTATAAATACTATACTTTTTTTCAACCTGATAATATCCAAAATAAAGCTTTAGAATATATACAAAATGGCGGTAAACCAGGAGCTGTTCATATGTTTCTTGGACTCGTTGCTTCCACAATTAAAGGTTGGCAGTATATTAGATTTTGTCCGAAATGTTTTGAGGAAGATCAAATAAAGTATGGGGAGACTTATTGGCATACACTTCATCAATTACCAAAGGTATACTATTGTTATAGACATCATGATCCACTTCTAGATTCAAATATCAAGTCACGTAATCCACAAAAACACCAGTTTATTTCAGCGGAAAAGTTAGATTCAGATAAACCACAGGTAAGAGCGGTTTATTCTGATAAAACGGCAGAACACTTAATTAATCTTTCAAAAGAGAGTATAAAGCTTATGACGCTGGATTTTGTTATGGATACTAATGATCTTCAGCAAGTTTATCAGTATCTTTTACAGATTAATGGTTATGCAAATCACATTGGAAGAATAAATCAGCAGTATTTATGTAAGCAATTTAAATTGTATTATGGAGAACAATTTTTATCATTAGTAGATTGTAACTTTGATATTGATGCAGATACATCATGGATTCGAAGTATAGCCAGAAAACATCGTAAAACTTTTCATCCGGTACAGCATTTAGTAATGCTTAATTTTTTAGGCGTATCTATTGAACAATTACCAAAGTTAGTAGGAAAGCAATATCATCCGTTTGGGGAATCTCCATATTACTGTTTAAATCCAGCAGCTAAGCATTTTAAAGAACGAGTTGTAACTGATTTGAAAATAACAAATTGTACGGATACAAGAAAACCTATAGGAACATTTAGTTGTGAATGTGGCTTTATTTATTCGAGGAAGGGACCAGATGAAAATGAAGTGGATCAATTTAAAATTGGACGAATTAAACAATTTGGTCATGTATGGGAGAGACGGTTAAAAGAGTTATATACAGAAGTGAAGAGTCTGTATAGAATTGCAAAAGAATTACAATGTGATATTTCTACTGTCAAAAAATATGTGCAAGTAGAACTACTAGAGATAATAAAACCAGCTAGTTCTTTAAAGAACCTAGTTGAGTTAAAAGAGATTGAATGGTTAACTTTGTTAAAAAATAATCCTAATCTTACTGTTACGGAATTGAGAAAATTAACGCCAGCCTTATATGCATGGCATTACCGTAATAATAAGGAATGGCTCAAAGAGCATTCTCCCAAAGGTATAAAAAAAGAATTACTAAATCAACGAGTTGATTGGGTAAAGAGGGATTCAGAGATATTAGTAATGGTAAAAAAAGCAGTTCAAAAATTATATGCAATAGAAAAGCCTGTATTTGTCAATAAAAGTCGAGTAGGCAAAGAAATAGGACACCTTTCACTACTAGAGAAATTATTAGATAAAATGCCGGAAACAAAGAGATTTTTAGAGATACATTTAGAAACGCGAGAAGAATATCAAATAAGGCGTATTAAATGGGCCTGTAAGGTTATTTACAAAAGTAATAATGAACAGGTAATGGAATGGAAAGTACGGCGATTAGCAGGTTTAAGAAGTAATACAGTTAACAAAGTTGAAGTTGCACTTAAATATGAGCTAACGTACTATCAACAAAGGAGAGATTTCTTTGAAGCTAAGACCATGGACATTCGGAAATAACCTAGTTACTTTAAAGTGGCTAGGCGATGTTAATTTGAAAAATAACCAATGGTTTATTCGAGTAGCTTTTGAGTATAACAGTCAAATTGAGATATTAGAGTTTCCTATTGCAACAATGCCATTACTAAAAGTTGGAGCTAAATATCGAGATGGAATTTATTTAGATACTCAACGAAAAGGAATTATTTATGATGTGATGATTCCAAAGTTAAATCAATGTAAAGTGGTTTCTGCTTTAGATGCTTGTAAGAAGTTTAGTTATTATCTACATGCAAATAAGGAATTGATGCATCAGTTAGCTTTTGAGTTTTCAGTGGAAGATAAAACATATTATCTTCCGCAAACTGAATTTATTTGTGCTGTATTTGCAATTAATAAAATTATGGCAAATGCTATGATGAGACCAAATGGGTTAGAACTACTTGTAAATAGAGCAGAATTAAATAACAATACTGCCTCTATAGATTTAGTTAATGAAATTCCTAACGGTATAGCAAGAGATAAGGATTTTATTAGGTATTTTGCATGGCTTTATTTTAACATGGGTTTAAAAACATCTTTTGAGTCAATATATACGAATGTTTATGGGAAATTAAGTAAACAGCAAGAATTAAAGTTAGAAGTGAATTTACCAGTAAACCCTGATGTCTTTATACGTTTCAGAGGCATTGAAAAAGATAATAACTATTTAATTTTAGAATGGTTAGGATCAGACATGGCTGAAACACCTTTTACAGATATAGAAGTAAAGCATAAAGCATTTAAAAAGCAAGTAACAGCTCCAGAGAAGAGAAAGTACCGTAAATCTATTCAAGATACCGGGGAAAAAGTATTAAATGAAAATGTTAATAATAGATCTAAACAAGATATTAATCAACCCATAACTGATGTATCTGGCACACAATTACAATTTAAGAATGCTCCTAAAGTGCATAAAATTTATGGTTCTGAACAGCAAGTGAATCAAGGGGATATGTATATTTCTAATGATGGAAAAGGTGGAGGTATTAAGACAGAACAAGTAGTAGGATTAGACGAATCAATTTATGGGGGACATATCAAACCTATTGAGTTTAAGGTGTTAGAAGTTACGAGTGATATTAGAGGGCAAGGGTTGGAGCTGTTTATAAAGATGATTCAACTGTTAGCTAAGCATACCCATAAGTATGAGGTTGCAATGAATTTCATTTATTTACCATTAGGTAGGAAATTTTCTTTTTTACCAAATTGCGAAAGAAGGGTATGCGGACTAGTTAATATAAAAAATAGAAATAAGAATAAATCATACTATGTGTTGGAAGTAGCAACTCCTGATGATAAAAATTTATCTACTTTAATTATAGATATTACAAATGAAAGAAATAGAGAGCAAATTATTTCTAAGCTTTTAAAAGGGCTCGTATTTAATAGTGGGAGTTGGGATAAGAGATTGTTAACGATGCTTAATTTTAAAAGATTAAAACATGTAAATCAAGATCTTAATGAATGGAAGCGTCGATTAGAATTAAATATTTAGTAGTATGTAATAAGCAATGTAGAAGAAATATTTAGTGGAATTTGATATTGAAAATTCATCAGATTTATATTTAAAGATGCATCAATATCACTTTAACGAAAGAGGAAAAAAAGAATATGTATCAACGAATCGAAAAAAACAAAACATATGGATATCATTAAAGCTGATTTATTAAATAGCATTTATAGTATAATTATAAATTAGACTAATAAAAATCATATATTAAGTAAAAAATTAACTAAAGTATTTGAAAGAATGACGAGGAAGAATATGCCTAGTATTAAATACAAATTTTATATTAGAGAATATTGAACCGAGAGAGGTTTTGTATATAATTGAAATGTCTGTAGTTATTAATTGTTTTTTATTATTTCAGTTCCTAGAAGGGATAAATAATAAAAATAATGAAACTTATGTTTGAAATAAAATCAGTTATCCTCAAAAAATTACTAATAATACAGTGCAGTGCTTAAGACAGAGAGCTCAAGATATGATAAAAACTTAAATAAACGTCTGTAGTTTAATTAGTTTAAAGGAGGTTTGATTTTTAACTTTTATGGTAAAATAGAAAGTGTGTTCGGTTTTCAGAAACTTGATTATATATAATCTTAGCCTATTTCCAAATCGTATGAATTAGTGAAAGATTGTAATCGATTGTCCTATAAAATGAGAGGGTTTTATGCATGTTACAAAATAATTTAGTATTAAAGCAAAAAGTGGATAAGCTCTGGAAGAAATTCTGGAGTAATGGTATATCCAATCCTTTAACAGCCATTGAACAAATTACTTATCTTCTTTTTATTAAAAGAATTGATGATCTCGATTTAGAAAATAAGAATAAAGCTCAATCCAGTGGTGAATATTATAAATCGAAGTTTGAAGGCAAATTTATGGTTCCTGGTACAAAAGAGGAAATTGATAAAGAAACATTAAGGTGGAGCTATTTTAAAGGAATGAATTCTGAGGATCTAATTCCTCATATAAATACTAAAGTTTTTCCTTTTCTAAAATCATTAAGTGTGGAGACGGCTCCTTTTGCTAAGCATATGAAGAACGCTGTGTTTGCAATTTCAAAACCCAAATTGTTAGAAGAAACGATTCAAATAATAGAAGAAATTTTTGAGGAAATTAAAAAAGATTCGATTGAAAGAAATCAAAGTTTTCAAGATATCCAAGGTGATGTATACGAACTCCTTATTAATGAAATTTCTAGCTCGGGTAAAAACGGTCAATTTCGTACACCCAGACATATCATTAAACTTATAAATGAACTTTTGGAACCGGAAATTGGTAATAAAATTGCGGATCCTGCATGTGGATCGGGAGGTTTTTTACTGGGAGCTTACCAATATATTGCAACTAAACTTGATAAGAATAAAGATACCGTTATTCAAGATGAGGATGGATTTTATCGTAGTTCTGTAAGTGGTCTATTGTCAGAGGATATTAAAAATATTCTTGGAAAGAGTTTGTATGGCTATGATATTGATATAACTATGGTTCGTTTGGGTTTAATGAATTTAATGATGCATGGTATTGATAATCCCAATATAGATTATAAGGATACATTAAGTGAAGCATATAATGAAGAAAATAAATATGATATCATCATGGCCAATCCTCCTTTTACAGGTAGTGTAGATCAAAGTGATATAAACTCAAAATTAAAAGTAAAAACTACAAAAACAGAACTTTTATTTATAGAGCGTATTTATAATATGCTTCGGGTTGGGGGCAGTGCAGGAGTCATAGTGCCTCAAGGAGTTCTCTTTTCGACAGGTAAAGCATTTGTAGCTATAAGAAAAATGTTATTAGAAAAAACGGAACTTAAAGCAATTATTAATATGCCAAGTGGTGTTTTTAAGCCTTATGCTGGAGTAAGTACAGCAATCCTTATTTTTACTAAAGGTGGTCAAACAGAGCATGTATGGTTTTATGACATGCAAAGTGATGGTTATACACTCGATGACAAACGTATGAAGGAATCGGGTTATGGAGATTTGCAGGATATCGTTAGTAAATATCATCAAAAAAGCGAGAAGAAAAAAAATAGTCGTACAGATAAAAGCTTTTTAGTAGCAAAGAATGAAATTAAAGATTTAGGTTATGATTTCAGTATTTCTAGGTATAAAGAAGAAGAAATTGTAGACGATACTTATGAGGAGCCTAAGGATATAATTTTTGATATCGAAAAGTTAGAGAAAGAAATAGAAGAAAAGCTCATTGAATTAAGGAGTATATTCGATGAAATGGATTAAACTAGGAGATATTATTGATATTACTAAAGGAAAAAAACATAATTTGATTGAAAACCCTTCTAGAGATTCAAAGCGGGTAATTTTTACAGAGGATTTAAGAAGTGATGAAAATATAAAATATACAAATGATGAAGCAGGAATTTTTGTAGAGAAGAGTGATATTTTAATAGCTTGGGACGGTGCTAATGCAGGGATAGTTGAGTATGGGAAATCAGGTTTTATAGGAAGCACGATTGGGCGGTTAAGAATTAAGGAGCAAGATAAATATTATCCACCATATATTGGTGTTTTTCTTAAAAAGCAATTTAATTATTTTCAAAGAACCTCAAATGGTGCTGTTATGCCTCATATTAATAGAAATGCATTAACCAATTTAAAAATTCCAGTTGTTAAATATGTCGATCAATATCGAATAGCTCAGGTTCTTTCGCAGAGCGATTCCTTAATAAAAAAAAGAAAAGAAAGTATAAGGCTGTTGGACGATTTATTACTAAGTACTTTTTTGAAAATGTTTGGTTCTAAATCAAAAAAGTATCAAGAATGGCCTTTATTAGATATAAAGCAAATTGCAAAAAAAGAAAAAAATAGTATTCGTACAGGTCCTTTTGGTAGTAATTTAAAACATAGTGAATTTACATCAACTGGTGCTGTTGCTGTTTTAGGTATTGATAATGCAGTAAAGAATAAGTTCGAATGGAAAGAAGCTAGATTTATAAGCCATGAAAAGTATGAAGAACTGAAAAAATACAAAATTCATCCAAGAGATATTATAATCACTATTATGGGTACAGTTGGGAAATCGGCAGTTATTCCAGAGGATATTCCTTTGGCTATTAATACCAAGCATCTTGCAGCTATTACTCTTGATGAATCCTTAGTAAACCCATACTTTATTTCATTTGCAATCCATTCAAGCCCTCTGGTAAAAATGCAACTATTTAAAAGAAATAGAGGAGCTGTTATGAGTGGGTTGAATTTAGGAATAATAAAGGAATTGAAGATTAAGGTACCACCTTTATCATATCAAAATAAATTTGAAGCTATATTAAAAAAAATAGAAGATATTAAGAAAAAATATGAAGATAGTCTTCAATTATTAGAAATATTATATAAAAAATTAGAGAATAAAGTATTTCTAGGTAAAATAAATTTAAACAAAATTTCTATTGAAGGATTAGAAAGTATAAAGTTTATTCAAAAGGAAGTAAAAGAAAAAAATAAAAATAAAAATCAGCAAATAGATATTATATCCATTATTAAATCTAAACAAGGCGAAGAGCTAAGTATGGTTCAATTGATAAAGAGTTTAGAAAAAAGTGGATTACAAGAGTTACCTGATCATGATGAGATAAAAAATATTGTTTTTTCCTTGCTAAAAGGTCCTTCTCCTATTTTATCTCAATACTTTGATGAGATAAAAAATGAAGTTGTATTGAAGGTGAATCGATGAAGTTACTACGACTAAAAATAGATGATAAATTTAGAAGTCTTCAAAAAGGATTTGAAGTACATTTTTTTAATCCACAAATGGATGAGGAAATTCATGAATTTAATCCGTATATTTTAGTTGGACCAAATGGTAGTGGGAAATCTAATGTTTTAGAAGCACTAGCCTCTATTTTTTATCATATTGAATGTATTTATCTCAAATATCGTCCTGAAAATTTTAGATATGATGAAGAGGAAAACCCAGATGGTTTTAGAGGTGAAAAAGCTACCCCAGACGCTTTTGAATTAGAATATCTAATTGCTGTCCCAAATGAGTTAAATCATAAAAATGAAGTTGGATATGCTCATATAAAAATTGTTAAAAAGGAGAATAAAAAACCTCAGATACATTGGGTTAATCAAAAAAGGTTTAGTAATGAAGAGACTTTAAGAAGTGGTTCCTTAAGTGCAAGTGAAATCAAGGAGTTACTTCCTAAGTATATTATAGGATATTCTTCTGGTGAAAATGAAATTTTGAGTTTACCATTTTATAAAATGCGGTTTATTCATTTTGATGAATATAAAGACTTTCTTATCAAGGATATTTTTTATGGACAAGCACCCGAAGGTAGATTAATTTATTTAGATGATCATTTAAGTCAAGCTATTTTATTGAGTAATCTTTTATTACAGCCTAAGGAAATTTTAGCTCCTTTTGAAAAAGAATTGAATTTAAGAGGTGTAAAAGAGTTCCGCCTTGTTATAGGAAAGCATCGGTATGAGGAAATACATGATGAACTTTTATACACACTTGATGCTAAGGATAAGAGAAATACTAAAATAAGAAAAGAACTTACATCAAATCTTTTAACAACAATTGAAAAGTTGAAAAAATGTTCTACAATTAAGAATACTATATATGATGAAGAGGGTTTGAAGACTTTTTTAATACTTGATTTTTATGTTAACGAGGAGACTAAAAAAGCATTTAAATTTCATTTTAATAATAGTGCTTTAGAACTGTTTCAGGCGTTGCAAATATTATATACATTAAATTATTACATAATTAATCAAGATACTAAAGATAGATTGTACAAATCAAAAAATATTTATTTAAAGCAAGACATGACATCGATATCTTTAGATGAGAAAAGTATTTTTCGAATAAAAGAATTTAGATTAGATAAGGACGGAATCGAAGATATAATCTACACTAAATCATTATCAGATGGCGAACATCAATTTATACATGCTTTAGGTTTATCTTTACTTTTTAAAGATGAGCCTTGTTTATTTCTTTTAGATGAACCTGAGACGCATTTTAATCCAGAATGGAGAGCAAAGTTTATTTCTTGTTTGCGTGAATGTTTTCAGAAAGAGAAGAATAAAAGTACAGTACGTGACATGCTTATAACGACTCATACACCTTTTTTAGTTTCAGATAGTCGTAAAGAATATGTACTACTTTTTAATCGGGATAATATAGATCAAGTAGTTAAAGCTACTCGCCCAAGTTTTAATACTCTAGGTGCATCAACTCATAAAATTACCATGGACTTATTTGGACGACGTGAAACTATAGGGGATCATGCACTAAGTGAGATTAATAAATTAGAAAATCGTTATCTAAATGGTGAAAACGTTGCAGGAATTGTAAGTGATGCACACATACTATTAGGTGATTCTGTTGAAAAAATTCTATTTATAAATAAGATTCTTAATCATGGGGATGGAAAATAATGCTTTTTGGCTATAAATATATTTCTCACAGTTTAGAGAAGGTGCAAGAGTATATTGATTTTTTATTTCTAGAAATCTGGGTTAAAGCAGAAGGTGAATTCGATATAGAAAAATTAAATGATTTGCCAGAGTTTAAGGACTTGCTTTTAGATATACAAAAAGGGCGGGTAACTAATGATTACTTGTTAGGTCCTATCTCTAGGATTTATAATCATTTCAAAAACTTAAGTGAAAAGCAGTTAAATGATTTGAGAATGGGGTATATAAAAAATAATTCAATTGAAGAATTGTGTGCTAATGTCGATGGGTATGAGCCCTTAACTTATAAAGATATTGAAGGATTTAATAAAGACTTAGCCGGTGAGTTAA
Source organism: Bacillus sp. B1-WWTP-T-0.5-Post-4 (assembly GCF_009183795.1). Classification (NCBI taxonomy): domain Bacteria; kingdom Bacillati; phylum Bacillota; class Bacilli; order Caryophanales; family Bacillaceae; genus Bacillus; species Bacillus sp. B1-WWTP-T-0.5-Post-4. The sequence continues at coordinate 80,120 of NZ_WEIJ01000013.1, read as the reverse complement.
AAACTTTTTTCATTAATTTATTTGAGCATGTTATACATTTAAGTGATGTTAAAAAGAAAATAGGAACAATAAATGATCATTATAAACAGCTAGTTGGTACTAATAATATAGGAATATGTCCATTTTGTGGTTTAAACGAAATCAAAGGGAGTTTTAGTTCTAAAAGGGAAGCATATGATCACTTCTTACCAAAGAGTACTTATGCCTTCAATTCAATAAATATGAAAAATTTAGCTCCAATTTGTCATGAGTGTAACTCATCGTATAAGTTAGCTAAAAATCCTTTGTATAGCGTAGATAAAGCTAAATCATCTAAAATACGAAGAAAGGCATTTTTTCCTTTTACGGAGGAAGTTATTGATATAAGCGTGAATATGGAACTTAACTCTAGTAATATTGAAAATTTACAAGGTAATGATATTGAATTAAATATTCAATCACAAAACTTTAAAGAAGAGACAGAAACATGGAAAGATATTTTTGGTATCGAAGAGAGATATAAAGATAAGATTATTAAGGGTAATGGAGCTTACTATTGGTATAGTCAAGTAACTCAAGAATTTTCAAGTTATATGTCCCCGAAAGAGGCACTTGAATTGATAAAGACAATGGCAGAGAATAATAAATTTGCAGAGCAAAACTTTTTGAAGATTGCTTTTTTAGAAGCATGTGATAAAAGAAAGCTGATAGGCTAAAAAGGAATAAGTTTTTTTAGCAATTATTCGGAGATTGAGGAAATAAAATTGTTCGTAAAACATATACTAATGAACCTAAAAAATTAAATAACTTTATTATTCCTAAAAAGTCATCAAATGAAAGTAGAAAATAAATTTGAAACAACTTTAATAACCTCCTACCAAATTAATAAATAGAACGTTACTGCATTTCTAGAAACGAAATTAAACAACTTTATTATTATTAAACAATAGTTATGCGTTTGAAATAAATTAAAACTAAGAAAAAACTCTGTAAAAATCATTTTACAGAGTTTTTTTAGTTATTTATTGTTTTACATAACAAATTGTTACTTGTTCGTCTATGTGGAAAATCTGTAACGCTTTACCATCTAAATTTTTAACCTCATATGATGAATAAATAGGTCTTTCCAATTTCACTTCTTGACCATTTTGAGTTCCTTTTTCCACCATTAGCGTTAACTGATGGGAAGAAACGTCTGCTTGGTATGTTCCTGTTAAGTAATTATCTTTATTGGGATAAGAACCATTTGCATATGTTTCAAATGTCTTATCTGCTTTTAGGACTAACGTAGTTTTGACTCCGTCTCCGTAATCAATACCCCAATTACCTACAAGCTCTGTACCGTCTTTATAGTTGTTCTGTACATTCTTAAACTTAGCGGAATCCTCGTCTGGTGTATCAATTTTCCCTTTGAATATACCAGTTTTATCTTGGGTACTGTATGTTTTAACTGTATTACCACTAGATAAACTCGGTGAGTTAGAAGAACTAGTACCACTTGTTGTAGAAGTAGTTGTTGAACCACCCTTAGCTTCCGCTTTTAACTTATTAAATACAGGTTTCCAAATGCGTTTTGCTTCATCTAATTTATTGTTTGCTTTATCTATGATTGCATCATCCGTATCTTTAAGTGTTTTAGAGTAATCAAATAACTTCGATACTTCTTTAAAAGATTCTTTTAACTTTTGAACAGCTTTTACAATTTCCTTATGATCTTCCTTGTATTTTCCTGGTGCATCTATACGCTCTATTTTATTAAATACTTTATCTAAGTCTTTAATACTATCTCGTACCTCTTCATTTGACTTACTTCCCTTTTTATTATCCCTCACAGAGGCATCATAGTAATCTAGACGTCTTAATAAGTCTTCTTCAATGTCTACCATAAGTTGTGGGTAATCCTCAGGTAAAACCATAATCATCTTAACATCTTTACTTTCTTCTTTTGAGTTAGTTGATTTTTCCTTTGTTTCAGATGATTTACCTTCTGACTTAGTTGAATTTGTTCCTTCTGTCTTAGTTTCTTTACTTTCTTGTTTACCAGATTCAGCATTTGTTTTTTCTTTTTCTCCAAATAAATTTGTTACACTACAAGCTGACATAGAAACTACTAATCCGGATGCTAGTAAAATTTTACCTGTACTCTTTTTGAAATTCTTCATATGATTTTTCAATTCTCCCTTTGAAAACATAAAATAGATGTGCTTTAGCCCCTTTAAAACTAAAAAACATACCCCTTCTATATTTATTTTATAATACCTTTCTACGTATAATATTTTACAATTAATTACAGATACGGTCAAAATTTATCTTAGTTTAACGATGTTCACAAAAAAGATGCGAAGCTTTATTCCTTCAAGTAAAGATTCTAAGTGAGTTTTGATTAAAATTTTTTTATAAAAATCTCATACTTAGTTAAAAAGAGTAATTCTATTTTGATCAATCGTTTTTTCAAAATGAATTTTTTTGTTGTTAAATAAAGATTTGTGACTTCATTTCTATCAAATTTTATTCCAAACCAACATATAGTTATAGCTTTAAAATAAATTTACAAATTTGTATCTAAAAGGGGTGTTTTTGTGTCGAAAAAGAACATCTAGAATTGGTAAGTGGATAGAACTCCATAAATTAAAGTTTTACTTTATCGACTTCACTTTTATTTATCTGAATTTTCCGTTACCATTTTAAGTATTCGTGAACAATTTCCTTTATTACGACAAAAAGAGACGAGAGATTTATGGACATTTCGAGGGGGTATATTGATGAAAGTGAATGAAAAAACATATTTAAGTATAGAAGAGGTTATTTCATTACCAACCGTATCAAGTACAAACATAAGTGATGATGGTAAAAACGTAGCATTTGTTCAGAAGACGGCTGATTGGAAAGACAATATATATAGGAATCATGTATGGATATATGAAAAAGATAAGAAGCAGAGTTACCCATTATCAAATAGTGATATAGATAGTACACACCCATTATGGTCTCCAGATGCTAGGTGCATCGCATATCTTAGTCCAGTTGGTGATGGGGAAAATCAGATATTTGTTAAGTCACTAGATGGTTATAGAGATGTTCAAATTACTGATGAGAAAGAAGGAGTCAGTACATTCAAATGGGGTCCTACTGGAAAGGGTCTTTATTATGTTACGCAGTCAAAAGAATGTGAGGAGATAAAGAAACGTAAGGACCTATATGGAGATTTTCAACATATAGGTAAGGAACACCAGAATAATGGTTTATATTACATTGAAATAGAAAAGGTGATACAAAGTGATACAGATGAACACGAGAACAGAGTTGTTTATCAATTAACGGATGGTAAGGATTTTCATATCCATGAATTTGATATTTCAAAGGATGGTAAAAAGGTTGTATTTATGGCGACACCAAGCTCAAATATGGCAGATTATATAAATGGAGATCTATACATACTCCATATTAAAGCTGGAGAGCTACAAAAGCTGAATGTGGATAAGTTGTTGGGAGGGAGTGTTTGCTTTTCTCCTGACGGCAGTAAAATATGTTACACAGCAAGCATAAGAGAGAAGGATTACTATAGAAACCATATACAAGATAGTACGTTAGAGATATATGATATAAATACCGGAAAGGTAATTCAACCTGTAATAAATTTTGATAGTACGGTTATGCCATTACAGTGGACAGCTAAAGGGGTTTTAATTAGGTGGCAGAATAAAACGAATTATCTTATTGGTTTGCTAGCCGAAGATGGCACTGTGGAAATATTAAGCGAAAAAGTAGATGGCTTTATAATGGATGCTTCTATAACAAAGGATGGCAAACATATATCCTACAATAAGGCAATAACAAATGAAACCTTTGAAATCTATTTAGACGATAAAAAAATAACGGATGAAAATAGCTTTTTCAAAGGGAAACTTAGAAGTAACAGGGAAATCATCTCATGGCAAAGTAGTGATGGTCTTGAAATAGAAGGTGTTTTATCAACGCCAGTAGAGTTTGACACTAATAAAAAATATCCTTTATTAGTAGTAATTCACGGCGGTCCGGCTTGGGCATCTTTTCCGATATTTTCAGACTGCTTCAATGAGAAATATCCGATTGAACAGTTTGTTGAAAAAGGCTTTATCGTTTTAGAACCAAATTACAGAGGAAGTTCAGGTTATGGTAATGAATTTTTAAAAGCTAACTATAGAAAACAGGGGATTGCTGACTACGATGATGTTATATCTGGAGTGGATGAACTAGTAGAAAAAGGGATGGTAGACAAGGATAGAGTAGGAGTTATGGGATGGAGCAACGGTGGATATGTATCAGCTTTCTGTTCTACGTTTAGTAGTCGGTTTAAAGCTATTTCAGTTGGCGGTGGAATCACTAACTGGAGTACCCATTATGTAAATACAGATATACCTTACTTTATTAGAATGTATTTAGGAAATACTCCATGGAATGATCCAGAGATATATACGAAGACATCACCTATGACGTATATTAAATCAGCTTGTACGCCTACCTTAATTCAACATGGGGAAAAGGATGCAAGAATTCCAATTACAAATGCATATGATCTATATCAAGGATTAATGGATATGGAAGTTGATACAGAATTAATTATATTTAAAGGAATGGCATATAGTTCTGACCAACCAGGAGTTCATGTGGCTATTATGAAGCAGAACTTGATGTGGTTTTCACACTATATTCTTGAGGAGAGTATGGAGGGCTTTAGGACTTTGTAATGGATGTTTGTACAAGACATAAGGTTGAAACGGTCTTCATATTGAGATGATTTATTATAAAATATATACTTAAACTACTATCAGTACATACATCAGGGAGGACTAATATGACAGGAAATAAAAATGACTTACTAGTAGAAAAACGTGAAGAGTTATTGAAAGTATTGCAAGCTCGTTTTGAGAAAAACATGAACCGCCATGAAAGTCTTGAATGGGCTAAAGTTGAAGCGAAGCTGACTACTAATAATGAAAAAATGTGGTCACTTAACGAAATGGAAGTAACTGGTGGTGAGCCGGATGTTGTTGGTTATGATGAAGAAAAGGACGAATATACTTTCTATGATTGTTCAAAGGAGAGTCCTAAAGGCCGCAGAAGTCTTTGTTATGATCTTGAAGCGTTAGAATCAAGAAAAAAACATAAACCAGAAAATAACGTTATTGATGTTGCCAATGCTATGGGCATTGAGTTATTAACGGAAGAACAATATCGAGAGTTACAACAACTTGGAGATTTTGATATGAAATCATCGAGTTGGGTACAAACACCTTCAGATATTAGAGAGCTTGGTGGTGCTCTATTTTGCGATTATCGCTTTGGACATGTTTTCGTGTACCACAATGGAGCAGACTCTTACTATGCTGCCAGAGGTTTTCGTGGTTCGTTAAAAGTTTAAATTAGGATAAATAAGAAAAAGAGCCTATATTCAGGCTCTTTTTCTTATTTATATTTTAAAAGTAAACTGTTACTACGCAGTTTTACTTAATTTATATGTTCTGTGGTTGTTTTTACGGAAAAGTTTAGGGAAAACATAGCCATCTAATCCAATACGTCCAGCGTTCTGCCCTGCAACTAAAATGAACATAGTCAAAATAAGCAGGTTTGGGTTTACACTAACGGTTCCACTTAATAAAAATGAAAGATTCATTATGATTCCGAAAAATGCAGCTGTTTTTGTTAATCCGCCTAAAATCAAACCTAGACCTACTAAAATTTCTCCCCATTGAACTAAAAAGCTAAATAGGTCTGCGTTTGGAAGGACAAAATGTTGAAGGAAATCTGCCCACCAACTTTGTACTGCAGGATGGTCACCTGATGCTTGAGCAATAGCACCCTTTAGAAAACCGCTTGCGTCAAAAGATTGTCCGAAGACTTTGCCTATCCCAGCAGCGAGCCATGTATATCCTATGTAAAGCCGTAAAAGTAATAATATGAAAGTAGCACGTTTATCAGTTCTTAAAAAATTGATAACCATTGAAATCCCTCCAATATTGTATTTACATGTTTATTATATATCCATTGTGAATAAATTCACAATGGAGGAAGTGTGAACGAATATATGTTTTGAGTAATTGTTTTATTTTTTGTAACATTTCATCTTTTTTGATAGACTAATAATAGAGATATATCAAAAGGAGGCAAAGACTAGATATGTGGATGAACTTGTAATGATTAGAAACTAGATAGATGAATTTTGCTCTCATAAGCGAGGGTTTATTTAGTTATCTGTAAATCATTCAAGGAATGCATATTTGGATTGTACATCCCTTTTATAAGGATAGGTGCCTATTTTATGTATCTGTCTTTTTTGTGGGAAAGTTTATATCTCTTATATAAAATATGCGTCCTTTAAACTTGGAGGAGTATATGATGAACCAATTGAAAAATAAAGTAGCAGTTATTACAGGGGTAAGTCGTCTAGATGGTATAGGCGCAGCGGTTTGTAAAGAATTAGCTGAATCAGGATACGATATATTTTTTACGTATTGGACAGCTTACGATAAAGAGATGCCTTGGGGCGTTGATAAAAATGAACAAATACAATTAAAAGAAGAGTTACTAAAAAACGGTGTTAAAGTCTCAAGTATGGAGTTAGATTTAACTCAGAATGATGCACCGAAAGATCTTATAAATAAAGTTACTGAACAATTAGGGTACCCTCATATATTAATTAATAATGCAGCATATTCTACGAATAATGATTTCTCTACGTTGACTGCTGAAGAATTAGATAAGCATTATATGGTAAATGTTCGTGCGACTACATTGCTCAGTAGTCAATTTTCCCGGGGATTTGATAAGAAATATGGTGGTAGAATTGTTAATATTACTTCGGGGCAATTTCAAGGTCCTATGGCAGGAGAACTAGCTTATGCGACAACGAAGGGAGCTATTGATGCTCTTACTAGTACGTTGTCAGCAGAGGTAGCTCATTTAGGAATAACAGTGAATGCAATTAATCCAGGACCAACCGATACAGGATGGATGACTGAAGAGATAAAACAAGGGTTAAAGCCGCTGTTTCCTTTTGGCAGAATTGGTGAGCCAAGGGATGCAGCTAGACTCATTAAATTTTTAGTAAGTGAAGAGGCCGAGTGGATTACTGGGCAAGTTATTCATTCAGAAGGTGGATTTAAAAGATAAAAAAGAAGGCATCTCACCTTGGTGAGATGCCTTCTTTTTTTAATCTTTCTTCAATCTTCGTGCAACACCATTCCCTAAAGACTGTAATCCTTGAACGAGGATAATTAAAATAAAGACGGTTGCATACATTACTTCAGGCTCGTAGCGTAAATGTCCGAAGCGGTATGCTAAATCCCCTAGCCCGCCAGCACCTACAAGGCCAGCCATTGCTGTTGCGCCGATTAAGCCGATCGTTGCGATTGTTAATCCGAGTACAAGGGAGGGACGTGCTTCTTTCACCATAACGTGCCAAATAATTTTTATAGTAGAAACGCCCATCGCTTGGTAGGCTTCAATGACACCGCGATCGACTTCTAGTAAAGCTGTCTCCATTAAACGTGCGATATAAGGGGCTGTGAAGACGACAAGCGGTACGATAACACCTTGCACGCCAATGGACGTTCCCATTAGAAACTTTGTAAAAGGCAAAATAAAGAATAATAGAATGATAAATGGAAGAGAGCGAATAACATTAATAACCGTATTAAGAATAGGATAGATGATTTTATTTTCATGCTGTCCACCAGGTCTCGTTAAAACAAGTGTAACACCAAGTGGCAGTGCAATAAGGATCGAGATGAGTAATGAAATAGATGTCATTTGAAAGGTTTGGATCGTAGCTTCCCATATGACTTTACCCCACTCATCCAAAAAGGACTTGTTTCCCATAGTCTGTTCTACCTCCTTCTACGATGATTCCTTGCTCTTGTAAAAATGATAAAGCACGGTGGATTTCATTTTGTTCCCCTTGCATATGAACGACTAGTTTCCCATATGCTTCATGTTTTAACTGCGTAATATTACCGGATAAAATATTCGGATACACTTGGAAACGTTTTGTGGCAACGGCTAAGGCAGGTTCCCCTGAAGTAGTGCCAATAAATGAAAGTGTTACAATTTCTCCAGTACTTTGTAGTTCTTTCTGTACCTCTTCTGGAATTTTCGCTGCAAATGCGCTATTTACAAATTTCTTCGTTGTTACATGTTGTGGGTTTGTGAAAATATCTTTTACAGTCCCACTTTCGACTACAGATCCATGTTCCATAACAGCAACGCGGTCACATATACGCTGGATGACATTCATTTCATGTGTAATGAGTAAAATCGTAATTCCGATTTCTTCGTTAATCTTTAATAGCAAATCAAGGATAGAATCGGTTGTTTCGGGATCTAATGCGCTCGTTGCTTCATCACTTAATAACACTTCAGGTTCATGTGATAGCGCACGAGCAATTGCAACACGCTGTTTTTGACCACCAGAAAGTTCGCTTGGATACGCATCTTTTCGATTAAAAAGATCGACAATGCGTAAATACTTTTCTACTCTTTTTTCAATTTCTGCTTTTGGAATGCCAGCAAGCCGTAACGGTAATGCGATATTTTCATAAACGGTAACAGTTTTAAGTAAATTGAATCCTTGAAAGATCATTCCGATTCTTTGTCTCGCTTTTGCTAGTTCTTTTGTCGATAACGTTGTTAAGTCTTGTTCGTTTACAATGATATTTCCTGTCGTTGGTTTTTCTAATAAATTTACACATCGAATCAATGTACTTTTACCAGCGCCACTATACCCAATGATTCCAAATACCTCGCCTTTTTCTACTTTAAGGGAAGTAGACTTAAGAGCCTCAACATTCCCTTTTTTTGTTGTAAATACTTTGGATATGTTTTTTAATTCAATCATTATCGTCAGCTCCTACCAAGATGGTAAAACTGAACCATCAAATTTTTTCTCGATAAACTCTTTTACTTCTTTAGATTGATAAGCTTTCTTTAATTTATTTACAACGGCATCATCTTTATTTTCAGTACGAACAACAACCCAGTTCACATAGGGTGAATCTTTTCCTTCGCGGAAAATAGAATCTTTCGCTGGACTTAATTTTGCACCTAATGCAAAGTTTGTGTTAATTGCAGCTGCTTTCACTTCACTTAGTTGCGTTGGTAATTGAGATGCCTCTAATTCGACAATCTTTAATTTTTTTGGATTTTCAATTACATCTTTTGCAGTCGCTTTTTCTGTAGCCTTTGGATCAACTTTTAAAACCCCTGCTTTTTCAAATAATTTTAAAGCTCGAAGTTCATTCGTTGGATCATTTGGTACAGCAATTGCATCGCCCTCTTTCAAGTCTTTTACATCTTTTATATCTTTAGAATATACGCCCATAGGGAATGTTACTGTTGAAAATACTTCAGCTAATTTCATATTGCGTTCAGCTTTAAATACATCTAAATACGATTTCGTTTGGTAACTATTTACATCAAGGCTTTTTTCATCTAATGATACGTTTGGCGCTACATAATCATTAAATACTTTTATATCAATTTCGAGACCATCTTTTGCTGCAACTTCTTTTACCTTTTCAAAAATTTGTTCATGTGGTCCACCTGTTACACCGACAGTAATCTTTTTCTCGTCTAATGCTTTTACCTCTTTATTTGAACTCACGCTACATGCGCCTAATAATAATACTGCTCCGCTTACAATGCTTAATAATACCTTTTTCATCTATAAATCCCCCTTCATATACGTTCCAAAATAAAAAGCACCTCCCAAAATAAGAGAGGTGCCGAATAGACGAAATAGATTCCTCTCTTATCTTTCAAAACGAAAACTCGTTTTGCAGGAATTAGCACCTTAGCTTATACGTCATAAGCTCGGTTGCCGGGCATCATCGGGCCAGTCCCTCCGCCACTCTTGATAAGAGTATGTGTATGTAGTTTTGAATATGGTACTAATAGTAAATCGTACAAAAAGAATTGTCAATGATATTTTCAGAATATATTTTATTTTAAGGTAATCGAAACGTTCCCCTTTTTATGTCCTTTTTCTACATATATATGAGCTTCAGCAATTTCTTCTAATCGGTAAGTTCTATCAATAACAGGCTTTAGCTTTTCTGTTTCAGCTAGTTGTTTTAGTAGGTTCATATCTTCTTTACTGACCTTTGCCATCATTCCGTTCACAGATACATATTTTCCATTAGGCATTAATGCATCTGTACAAAGAGACTTTTTATATTTTCCAACTGCATCAAATATAATATCATAGTGCTCGCCCCGCTTAGTAAAATCTTCTTTCATATAATCAATTACGTTGTCTGCCCCTAAAGCTGTTACTAAATCGAAATTCGAACTACTACAAATGGCTGTGACAGTCGCCCCGAAGTATTTCGCAAGTTGTACGGCAGCTGTCCCTACTGACCCAGAGGCGCCGTATATAAGTACTCGTTGCCCTTTTTTTATCTGTCCTTTTCTAAGGAAGTGCAATGCTGAAGTTCCGCCAAAAGGAATAACGGCAGCTTCTTCATATGTCACATTGGTAGGTTTTAATGCTATTAATCCACTTTCATGCACGCATGTGTATTCCGCATAGCCACCAAGGTTTAGTTCTGTTAATGCAAAAACTGGATCTCCTTTTTTAAATTGTGTTACATCTGTTCCAATGTCTTCGATTTCACCGGATAATTCTACGCCAAGTATAGGTTTTCTCGGTTTTCTGAAACCTAATATGATCCGCATAGGAATCCAAAATAAGAGGGGGCTATTAAAGCCACGTATTCTACAATCTCCAGTTGATACACTTGTTGCGTGAATTTTAACTAATACTTCATTTTTTTTAGGTTTAGGCTTTTCTACATTTTGAAGCTGGAGAACATTAGGTGGTCCATACTTTGTGCAAATAATCGCTTTCATCCTGACCTCCTGAAATGAGTTGTTATTATTTACATCATATTTAAACTTTTTCTCAAACATGTTGTTATATAGGAAATAAATTTAAAGATAAATATTACGAATTATATAGATTTCATAGGAAAAGAGATGATATTATTTTTGGGAAGGAGGGGACGTTATGAAAAAATTTATTTTAATTTCAAGTTTAGTACTTGCAGTCGGTCTAGGAGTAGGGTGTAGTAATGAGAAAACAAAAAAGACTGATGAACCGAAAAAAGAAGCTGTGCAGAAAGAAAAGGAATTAACAGCGAAGGATGTTTTTAATAAAGCGAATGAAGCTTTTAAAAACGAAGAAAATGTAACGATGACATATGATGTGGGAATAAAGGCTGAAGGAACAGAGATGAATGTAATAAAGGCCAAAATGCAACTAGAGCCGAAGAAAAAAAATTCTCGTTCTGAAATGAATGTTTCTGGTACAGAGGTTGTTGTTTATGATGTGGGTGGCAAAATTGCTGGTCAGTTGAAAAATCCTAATACGGGTGAAGTTATGTCTGTACCAGAGGAACAATTAAATGCTAACGGAATGAACGCGACTCAAGGAATGGTAGATAATTTAGAGATTCCATCGGAAATTTTAAATAAAGTGAAGATGGAGAAAAGTGGAGATAATTATAAGCTGAAGTTTGCATTAAAAGGGCAAGAGACAGAGAGTATGTTAGCTAGTATGGATGAAAAGCAGAAACAAATGCTACAAGGCCAAAATGCAAAGATAGAAGAAATAGATGGGGAATATATTATTACAAAAGATTTTAAATATGAATCAGCAAAGATAGATATGGTTATGAGTAGCAATGGTGAGGATAAAGCGCATATTATTACGGATGCAAAGTTTACATCGTATGATAAATTTGATCCAATACAATTGCCAGCAGCAAAGTAATCACTGTCAAGAGAGGTACCTGAAAGAACGGGTATCTCTTTTTGTTGCTAATAAGGAGAGTGTCCTTTGAAAAAAAGAAAGATAGCAGTGGTCATTGTCGCATATACGGTTTTGCTTGCAACGTCTGTACATACGTATAAAAAACAAATTGATCATCCTATTATGAGTGATGTAGGTAAATTGCTTCCGACGAAAATAAAACGTGTTGAAAGTGCTACGGAAGAGCACTCGTTAATAAAATTAGTGCGAGATGCAAAAGTTTCAGGAGAGAAAATTTCCATTGCAGGCATGCAACATAGCCAAGGAGGACAGACATATTATCCGAATGGCACGATGCTCGATATGAAAGGATATAATAAAATATTAGAATTTGATCCAGAGAAGAAGCGGATTACAGTTCAAAGTGGTGTCACCTGGAATGATATTCAGAAGAAAATAAATCCTTATGGCCTTGCGGTACAGGTCATGCAGTCTCAAAATATTTTTACTGTTGGCGGTTCATTAAGTGTAAATGTACACGGGCGTGATATTCGTCATGAGGCACTGATTGATACAGTAGATTCATTTAGATTGTTAATGGCAGATGGCACGGTACGTAATGTAAGTAGAGAAGAAAATGCAGAGTTATTTCCATATGTCATTGGGGGTTACGGTTTATTTGGAGTTATTTTAGATATGACGCTGAAGTTAACAGAAGATGAATTATATGAAATGCACACGAGAATGATAGATTATAAAGAATACGCATCTTATTTCAAAGAGAAAGTGAAAAGAGATGAGAATGTTCGTATGCACTTAGCACGTATTTCTGTTGCTCCAAATTCATTTTTAAAAGAGATGTATGTGACGGATTATACTTTGGCACAAAATCAAAATATGAGAGAAGAGTACAGTGAATTAAAGGAAGAAAATATTATAGCTGCACCGAAATTTTTACTTGGGTTATCACGTTATAGTGATTGGGGAAAGAATACATTTTGGGATATACAAAGAGGTTATTTTGAACGTACAGATGGAAAGTATGAGACGCGTAATAATGTTATGAGATCAGATAGTGCTTTTATGGAATATGAAAATCCAAATAGGACCGAAGTGTTACAAGAATACTTTGTGCCTATAGATGCTTTCACAGAGTATATAGATGATTTACGTAACGTATTAAATGAAGAAGAGTTTAATTTACTCAACATTACGATTCGTTACGTGGAAAAGAATGAAAATGCAGTTTTGTCCTATGCGAAAGATGATATGTTTGCGCTGGTTCTTTTGATTAACCAGGGACGCTCAGAGAGTGAGATAAAGAGAACAGAGGATGTCATTCGGAAGATGATTGATGTTACTTTAAAGCATAACGGTAGTTACTATTTGCCGTACTATTCTTATCCAACGAAAGAGCAGTTAAAGAGGGCATATCCTCGTATTGAAGAATTTCTCAAGAAAAAGAAGGAAGTAGATTCAGAAGAGCGATTTGTTAATTTATTTTATAGGGAGTATACGAAATGACATATAGAAGATTTGTGGCTTCGCAAAGTATTATCATGATGGCAGGAAGTATGGTATTTCCTTTTTATATATTATTACTTCGAAACGTTGGAAATAGCTTCTCGCAATTTGGCTGGGCGTATGGCTTATTTGCTTTAACATCAGCGCTTGTATATCCACTAGTGGGAAAGGTATCTGATCAAGTAGGTGATAAAAAATTATTAATCATATACGCTTGGTCCATGGCAATCTTAATGCTTTGCTTTCCGATTGCCACGGAAGTATGGCATGTGTATATTCTTCAAATTGTAATGGGAGTTTTAGGTGCTGTGCAGCGTAATACTGAGAAGACTTCATTAGCACGAAAGGTTGCGCAGGAAAAGGCTGGTTATGAGATTGGAAAATACCATGTGTGGACATCCATTGGCGGAGCAGTAGCGGTTATTGCCACGGGATATTTAGTAGATTTCTTTACGATTGGTACAATTTTTTATATTGCATCTATTCTATATGTAGTGAGCGGGATTGTATTAGGTAGTAAAAAAATATAACTATTCCTATTTTCACCTTAATACCCTTTATTTGTTATACTAAAAGGGAATACAAAAGAAAAGGGGACAGTGCCTTTGATGAAATTTGTAGTTTTAGCTATTCTTACTTTGTTTTTGATTCCATGGACAAGAAGTAGTAGTAAGCTTCGAGCAGTGGATAAGAAGGGAGATAAGAAGGTTGTAAAGGGTAAGAAATCATCTATTTTAGTTATTCCTGTTTTATTTTGGATAGGTATTGCAATCTATGAATACTTTTGGCTAATTGATGATCGAGTAGACTCGATTCTTACTCATTATTCTGTTGCAGTAGCAATTTTAATTGGGCTTGTTTTATTTTCACAAGATCAAATAGGGAAATTAGAAGGTACATTAAAAGGATTTCTAATGTTTATTTTACTCGCAAGTTACGGCTACTTTGGTTATTTGCACGATATAGTAATCTCGCAAAAGAAATATGATTCTGTTGTTAAGATAGAGAAAGATATTTCAGAGCCATTTACTGAAAATGACCAGCCGTTTACAGTGCCGCCAAAGACAGCGGAGAATAAGATGAAAAAAGTATTTGGTGATATTCCAAAAGTAGCTTATTTTGAGCTAGGAGAATTAACGCCACAAATGGTAAACGGCGAGGCTTTATATGTAGCGCCGATTGAAGTTTCAGGATTTTTTAAAGCGCGTAAAGCTGAGACAATTCCAGGGTATGTAACGATGTCAGGTACGAATCCTGATGCGGAAGCGAAACTGCACCTCGGTTATAAAATGAAATATGTGCCAAGCATGTTTTTTGGTAATAATTTAGAGCGTGTGGTAAGGCAAGCAGAACCAAATTTAATCTTTAAAGGAAAACCTAAATTTGAGGTTGATGATAAAGGAAAACCATATTATACAATGACGTATGGTGAATTTATTTCAGGAAGATCTGGATTTGAGGTAGAAGGTGTTGTCGTAGTAGATGCACAAACAGGTGAAGTGAAAAGATATGATAAAGGAAAGGCACCTAAATTTGTTGATGGTGTATTAAATCATGAGACTGCATCTACGTTAAATACGTACTTTGGTAAATATATTCACGGATTTTGGAATACGAAATTCTCGCAAACAGATATGAAAATTCCGACTGAGTGGGGAACGAAAGAAGGGGTGACCCCGATCTTTGGTAAAGATGGAACACTGTATTATTTTACAGACTTTACTTCTCCAAAAGAAGGAGTAGATTCAGCCCTAGGCTATTCATTAGTAGATGCACGTACAGGCAAGCTATATTACTATAATGGAAAAGAAGTAAAGGGGATTATGGATGGTTCAGCAGCTACAGAAGTAGTGGATAATTCCTTTAAGAGAGAGAAATGGCATGGGACAATGCCTGTCATTTATAACGTATACGGTAAACCAGCTTGGATTATTCCGGTTGTTGATGATGGAGGCCTAGTACGTGCACATACAGTTGTATATGCTGCTAATGCAAAAATATTTGCGACAGGTTCTTCGCAGAAAGAAGCGCTTGAGAATTATAAAAACGTAATGAGCGGTAATGGTGATACATTTAGACCAACCTCAACAGGAAAAGAAGCGCAAAAAGAAGGTATTGTACAACGTGTATATAAAGAAAAATCAGGTGAAAATACAATCGTGTACGTACTTTTAGAGAATGAACAAAAGGTATTTATGATACCGGTGAAGAAATTCCCATATGCTATGTTTACAGAAGTAGGAGACCCAATTCAAATTACATATTTAGATACGGGAGAGATGATGTCCTCAGTATCTAAATTTACGAATAGCAATGTGAAAAAGTAAAGCGATAGAATTTCTATCGCTTTTTTTACATTATGAAAGAGGAAAATGCGCTGTACTTGACGTATGTTTATGATGTAACTATAATTGTTACGATTCAGTTTGTATAGGAAAGGGTGAATTGAAAAAGTGAATGAAGTTAATCACGAAATATATAAACCTGTAAAGGCAAACAGGTTATGGATGATTCTTGTATTAGGAACACTTACGGCGATTGGGCCATTATCTATTGATATGTATTTGCCTTCATTACCGAAGTTAACGGATGACTTGCAAACAGGTGCATCCCTCGCGCAGCTTACATTAACAGCTTGTTTGCTTGGGCTGTCAGTAGGACAATTATTTGTTGGCTCAATTAGTGATATTTACGGAAGACGCAAACCTCTTATTATTGCTCTTATTATTTATGTTGCTTCTTCTTTACTTTGTGCTGTTGCGCCATCTATTTGGACATTAGTGTTATTGCGCTTCCTACAAGGAGCTTCAGGATCAGCCGGGATTGTTATATCACGTGCGATGGTACGTGATATGTATTCAGGTTCTGAAATGACGAAGTTTTTCTCACTGCTTATGTTAGTAAACGGAGCAGCACCTATTTTGGCACCGATTATTGGGGGGCAATTATTACAGTTTACAACGTGGCGCGGTGTTTTCATCGTTCTTGGAGCAATTAGCGTATTCATGTTAATCTCAGCTATTTTTGTATTACGTGAAACATTACCTCCTGAAGAAAGAGAAACAGGTGGTTTGTCAGGGACTTTGGCGACGTACGGAAAATTGTTAAAGGACCGTCTGTTTATGGGATATGCATTGTCACAAGGATTAGTAACAGCGGCAATGTTTGCATACATTTCGGGCTCACCATTTGTGTTGCAGAACATATACGGAGCATCACCACAGCAGTTTAGTTTATTCTTTGCGATTAACGGCATCGGTATTATTATTGCTAGTCAAGTAACGGGTCGTTTAGCGGGGAAAGTGAATGAGAAGACATTATTTGTCTCTGGTATCATTATTGCAGCTGTTGGTGGTTTATCTTTATTACTGACAATCTTACTAGGGATAGGGTTAATTGGTGTTTTATGCTCGTTATTCCTTGTCGTATCAAGTGTTGGGGTTGTCTCAACAACTGGGTTCTCATTAGCGATGAGAAATCAAAAACAAGCTGCAGGAACAGCATCAGCTTTATTAGGCTTATTACAGTTCATTTCAGGAGCGCTTGTTGCACCGCTAGTAGGTATCGGTGGAAGTAATACAGCATTACCGATGGGTGTTGTTATTGCGCTTTGTGAAGTAGGAGCAGTGTTATGTTATCTATTTATGGCCAGAAGAAGTGAGAAGCAGTTTGAACTGCAGCAAAAACAAAATTTAGAGGCTTAACAAAAAAGAACTGATTCAAAGGGAATGTTTGAATCAGTTCTTTTTTCATTTCTTTGAAATACCTCATACAGTTTTGTAAGGTGATGTAGTAAAGCAGTGCAAAAGTTATTTGTATAAAGTGACGATACTGTGACAAACATGTTGGTATATATATTACGATGTCGTCTTAAGTGTAAAAAGTAGGATGTTCTCGGTATAATAACAAGTGGAGATAAAAGAAACTATAATGAGTAGTAGCTGTAGATAAAAGGAGAAGAAGAGATGAAGAAGGTTTTGGGTATTGCTGTAATGGGAAGTATGATCCTTCTAGCAGGATGTAATGGAAATAAAGATACGAAAGAACCGAAAGAAAAGGTAGAGCAATCCACTGAGCAAACAGAAGAGATGAAAGAATACCGTGCAGTACATGAAAAATACGATATGAAAATGAATAAAGAAATTAATAACGCACTGCAGCTATTTGAAGTGGCAAAGGAAAAGGGCGGTAAGGAAATAACGAAGGATACATATAAAGAAAATGTGCAAAAGGTAACGACAAACATGTTAGAAGATATTGATAATATACGTAAAGAAATTCGTGTTCCGAAGTCGAAAGAGCAAGAACATGAGGTATATGTTGGTTTCTTGAATGAATCAGAACAAGCGATGAAAAAATTACAGAAGTTAGCGAAAGAAGAAGATTCATCGTTGATTCGTGATATAGAAATTAACTTTGCAACAGCATCGACATACTATAAACGTTTTCAAGCAGAAACGAAAAAATAACCTTGCCTGTGCAAGGTTATTTTTTCTTCTTACCATCTCCGTCTTCATCCTCGGATACTAATACCTTCTGTTCTTCGTGAAATTCGGAAATAGTTTGCCCGGTAATATTATCGAAAGGAGTATAAAAAGAAGTAATACGTTTCTTTTTAATAAAGAGTTTATAGAAGCCGATGATGGCAAGTATAACGATTGTTAAGGGTAATCCTATAGTAGCAAGAAGTAAGGGGTCCATCTTATAACTCCTTTAATATCATTTCTTTTTATTATAAGCCGAAAACTGTAATTTCGATAAAAGAATTAAAAACTGACTTTTCTAAATTTATCCAATTAGATTGACTTTTCAATTTTTCAGAATTATAATTCGAGATATACAATTTGAACTAAATAATAATATAGCAATTTACTTATCCAGAGAGGTAGAGGGACTGGCCCTATGACACCTCAGCAGCGGGTTCTGTAATAAGAACACCGTGCTAATTCCAGCAAGCAAGTCTTGAAAGATAAGTGATGGGCCTTTGTTTATTAAGCCTTGATCTTATTTTTTAAGATCAAGGCTTTTTGTATTCTAAAAAGAGAAAAGGGAGTAATGGAAAAAGTACGTTTATAAAACTAAGTAAATATATGTGTTTAGGGGGTTATTAGGGTGTATGTAATTAAAAAATTATCAGTTATGGTGTTCACGCTATGGGTTATTACGACGGTGACATTTCTAATTATGCATATTATTCCGGGGGATCCATTTTCATCAGATGCAAAAATCTTTCCTGAAGAAGTGATCCAAAACATGAGAGCGAAGTATCACCTTGATGAACCGTTATGGAATCAATATGTTGCTTATTTAGACGGCGTAGTTCATTTTGATTTTGGTGAATCTGTTCAATCAACCGGGCAAGGTGTATCAGAAATTATAACAACTGGTTTTGGTCCATCAGCAATTATTGGTTTACAAGCACTTATTATTTCATTGCTAGTCGGAATTGCTGCAGGTACATTTGCTGCTCTCTATCATGGGAAGGTAATTGATTACGGTGTAAGTTTACTTGCCATCCTCGGTATTTCTATTCCGAGCTTTATTTTAGCACCACTATTTATACAAGTATTCGCTATCCAATTTGAGCTTTTACCAGTAGCCTCTTGGGGAACATTCGAACATACAGTATTGCCATCCTTTGCATTAGCGTTAGGGCCAATCGCAGTTATTACAAGGTTTGTTCGTTCTAATATGATCGAAGTACTGCAGAGTGATTATATTAAGCTAGCAAGAGCAAAAGGCATACCAATTAAGAAGATTATTATAAGACATGCTCTTCGAAATGCGATTGTTCCAGTACTTACATTTGTGGGACCGTTAATGGCTGGACTTTTAACAGGGACTTTCGTTATTGAAAAAATCTTTTCAATTCCTGGCCTAGGAAAATATTTTGTAGATAGTATTTTTAACCGAGACTATCCGGTGATTATGGGAACAACGATTTTTTATAGTGCATTATTAATTGCTTGTATTTTCATTACAGATATTATTCATCGTATTGTTGATCCGCGTATTCGTTCTATTACATAAGGAGGGGGGATATTAAAATGGGAGCTTATGAAATTAATGAACAGTTATTAACGAAAGAAGAGAAAAAAGAATTAACGATAAATAAAAATCAGCAAACGATTAGCAGAAAGAAAGAAGTGTTTCGTAAGTTTATATCGAATCCAATCGCAGTTTTAGGAACAGTGACGTTATTGCTAATTATTGTTTTCTCGCTTATTGGCGAAAGTTTAACTTCATTTACTGCGAGTGAACAAGTAAAAGAGGCAACAAATTTACCGCCTAGTAGTGAGCATTGGTTCGGAACAGATGATTTGGGAAGAGATATATGGACACGTACTTGGGCTGGCGGGAAAATTTCATTAACAGTTGGATTAGTGGCAGCTGCTCTTGATATAGGACTTGGTGTGCTAATCGGAGGATTTAGTGGATATGTGAGAGGGCGCAATCGCCTTGGGACATTAATTGATGAGTGGATTATACGAGGAATCGAAGTGTTATACGGTATCCCGTATTTATTAATTGTTATTTTACTATTAATTGTTATGAAACCAGGTCTTTTTACCATTATCATCGCCCTTGCATTAACAGGATGGATTGGTATGGCACGTCTCGTTAGGGCGCAAGTCTTATCTTTAAAACAAAGAGAGTTTGTTATTGCAGCGGAGCGATTAGGTACATCCCATATGAAAATTATATACGGGCATTTAATTCCGAACTTAACGGGCATTATTATCGTAAATTTATCATTTACAATTCCTGCAGCTATTTTCTCAGAATCATTTTTAAGCTTTATCGGACTAGGAGTGCAATCACCGGCAGCAAGCTGGGGGACGATGACGAATGATGCACTTGGGACATTATTGAGTGGAGAATGGTGGCAGCTATTCTTCCCAGCAATCATGATTGCGCTCATTATGTTCGCATTTAATGCGATTGGTGATGGTTTACAAGATGCAATTGATCCAAAAATCGTAAAACGGAATCGAAAGGAGAAAAAACATGGGACAGCTCTTATCTTTAGAAAACGTAACGTTAGCCGTTGAAAAAGAGAATAGTAACCAAGCAATTGTGAAGCATGTTTCCTTTTCTATTAGCGAAGGTGAAATAGTTGCACTTGTAGGAGAAAGTGGTTCAGGGAAAAGTGTTACAGCACAATCTATTATCGGCTTAAATCAAGAATCAATTCATATTGATGATGGAAATATATCTTTTGAATCAAAGGAATTAACGAATCTACAAGAATCAGAATGGAATCAAATTCGAGGGAAAGATATTTCGTTTATCTTTCAAGACCCACTTTCATCTTTAAATCCGACGATGAAGGTAGGAAGGCAAATTACAGAGGTGATTTTGCAACACGAAAAGAAATCGAAAAAAGAAGCAAAAGAAATTGCGATTAACTTATTAAATGATTTAGGGATACATGAAGCAGAGAAACGCTTTGAACAGTACCCACATCAATTAAGCGGAGGCATGAGGCAACGTATTTGTTTAGCAATCGCATTTGCCTGCCACCCCAAACTCGTTATTGCGGATGAACCTACGACAGCATTAGATGTAACAATTCAAAAGCAAATTATGGAGTTATTAAAGGAAAGAAAGGAAAAGCAAAATACGAGTATTTTACTAATTACGCACGATTTAGCACTTGTACGTGAAGTAGCGGATCGAGTAGTTGTGATGTATGGAGGACGTGTTGTTGAAAAAGGAACGATAGAGGAAGTGATAGGTTCCCCTAAACATCCATACACAAAAAGCTTATTACAAGCAATTCCGAATATGGATGATTCCGAAAAGGTATTACGTGCAATAGAAGGAACGACACCTTCCATTGAAACATTAAATAGCTTTGGTTGTCCTTTTGTAAATCGTTGTCCAGTAGCGATAAAAGAATGTATTCATCGTTTCCCAGAGAGAACAACGTATTCTAAGGAGCATAGTTCACATTGCTGGCAGCATGTTCTGGAGCATAATAAAGCGAAATCAAAAGAGAAGGTGAATGCCTCATGACGACAGATTTAATTACTGTAAAGCAAGTAACAAAAACATATGGAAGTAGAAGTAAAGAAATCACAGCGTTAAAAGATATATCACTTTCTATCCCGAAAGGAACAACACTTGGCATTATTGGTGAAAGTGGTTCAGGAAAAACAACACTTGGAAAGCTTATAGCTGGGATTGAGAGCCCAACGTCTGGTGAAATTGATTATAACGGTCAAGTCGTTCACAAGCTGAAATCAGCTCATAGGCGAGATTTTTTACAGAAAGTACAGTTCATTTTTCAAGATTCCGCAGCAGCATTAAATCCGCGCTGGAAAGTACGCGATAGCGTAACGGAAGGTTATATTTCATTCGGTTTAGGTGATAAAGGATTAAAGGATAAAGTAGCGGGTGATGCGCTAGAGCGTGTTGGATTAGATAGAAGATATATTGATCGATATCCGCATGAATTTAGCGGAGGACAACGTCAACGTATCGCTATTGCAAGAGCGTTATTGTGTGAGCCGGAAGTATTGATTCTTGATGAACCGATTTCAGCATTAGACGTTTCATTGCAAATTCAAATTGTACATCTGCTGCAAAAAATCCAAAAAGAACAAGGTTATACATATTTATTCATCGCTCACGATTTACCGATGGTTCACTATTTATGTGAAAAAGTAGCTGTCTTATACAAAGGAGAACTTGTTGAATTTGGAAATACGGACGAAGTATTCCGTAATCCACAACATTCTTATACAAAAACATTATTAGCATCAACACCAAAAATTTCAGGTTAAAGGAGAATGTAGGATGAAGAAGTTTTTACTGTTTGTCATTATGACTGTTTTAGCGATTACTTCTGTCGCTTGCGGTAAGAAAGAGACGCAAAAGGCGAGTGCTGGTAAGGGAGAAGGAGATCGATTAGTAACGAATATTAGTAGTGATCCATATACACTTGATTCTGCTATTGCAACAGATAGCACGTCAGGTTATATAATTGGACAGTTGTTTTCAAGTTTATATACGCAAGATAATAATGGGAAATATCAAAATGAATTAGCGGAGAAAGAAGAAGTAAATGCTGATGGAACTGAATATACAATCCATTTGAAGAAAGATATTAAATGGTCAGATGGTTCTCCTATTACAGCAAATGATTTTGAATTTGCATGGAAGCGATTATTAAATCCGAAAACGGGTTCTATGAATGCGACAGAAATGTATTTTATTAAAGGGGCAGAGGCGTATAATACTGGAAAAGGTGAAGAGGGACAAGTTGGTATTCAAGTTGTTGATCCTCAAACATTAAAGGTAACCCTTGAACACCCAGTTGCTTCTATTAAACAAAAACTAGCAAGCTCACTATTTATTCCATTAGCTAAAAAGTCGATTGATGATAATAATAAATTAAAAACAGATCCAAAAGAGTTAATTACGAATGGGCCATTCACGTTAAAAGAGTGGAAGCATAACCAAGCTATTACAGTACAAAAAAATAAAGAATTCTATGATAAAAAGGTAACTCTAAAAGAAATTGAGTTTCGTATTATTCCAGACTCTAAAACAGCGTATCAATTATTTAAATCCAAAGAATTAGATTTACTAAGTGGTTTACCACAAGAGATGATCGAAAAAGAAAAAGGAAATAAAGAATATAAGCGTGTTGCAGGGTTCTCTTCTTATATTTATTCGTTTAACGTAGAAAAAGAGCCGTTTACAAATGCGAAGGTACGTAAAGCATTTTCATTAGCGGTTGATCGTAAATTTATCGTTGAAAAATTGTATAAAAATAATGCGCAAGAAGCATATGCATTCGTTCCAGAAGGAGCAAAAACACAAAGTGGCCGTGATTTCCGTAAAGAAAAAGGTGATTACGTTAAATTTGATCCAGCGGAAGCGAAAAAGTTATTAGAAGAAGGCATGAAAGAACAAGGCTGGTCTACATTACCTGAAGTAACATTAAAATTCACTACAGATACACAACATAAAAAAGTGGCAGAAGCAATGCAAGAAATGTTTAAGAAAAATCTTGGCGTAGATATTAAATTAGAAAATAAAGAGTGGAAGAGTTACATCGACACATACAAGCAAAGTGATTTCCAATTAGCTTATATGGGATGGGGCGGCTCTTTATTAGATCCAATTACTAAACTAGATTTATATGCGGGTGATGGTCCAAATAACTATGCAAAATGGCATAATAAAGAATTTGACGCTTTAATAAAAGAAGCAAAAGTTGAACAAAACGAGGATAAGCGTTTTGAATTATTGCATAAAGCGGAAGATATTATGTTTACAGATTCACCATTAATCCCAATTATTTTCCCAAGTGCTTCCTATTTACAAAAATCATCAGTATCCGGTGTCCAATTCATTATTGGTTCTAGTCCAGAATTAAGATACGCAAAAATTAAAAAATAAAGAAGTAGGCAACCGCCTACTTCTTTATTTTATTTCTCTTTTATATTCTTTTTTCGTTCCATCAGAGAAGACAACTTCTAAATCAAATTTTTGATAGTCTTTATCAAGTTTGAATACGTTCACTACTTGATCGATTACTTCTTGGTCAGCAGTATCTTTATCAAATTTTAATTCTTGTAGAAGTGGGCTTAATTTTGTGATAGCCTCGTCTCCTGTTAATTTTACATCTGCTTTATGATCTTCAATTTTTGCTTCCATTTTCTTGTCAGCTGCTACATTTTTATAGTCTGCTTCGTAGTCCTTCTTTGTATCTTGATAGTCTGCCTTTAAATCGAATTCATTGAAGTTTAGTTTTAAATCTGCAGGAGCCTCATTTTTTGCTTCTTCAGTCGTCTTTTTATTAGAAGTTGTGTCTTCTTTGGCAGGAGCTTTACATCCTGTTAATGCAGGTACTAGCATAAGAGCTAATAAAACTGATAGTAGAATTCTCATTATAAATTCCTCCTTATGTAAATTCGTTCTATACAAGTTTTTCCCAAAAACATGTAATTATGTATGTGTTGAAAATAAATTATTATCCTGCAGTCACGAGGGCTAATCCGCAATTTAAATCAAAAACGATTTGTATGTATATGGTAAATTGAAATTGTGAGGGAGGGGCTAAAATGCATGAAGAATATAAAGAGATAATAAAAAAATCAATTGAATATATAGAGAATCACTTACATGAGGAGCTTACAACAGAAAGAGTGGCATCTCACAGTGCCGTATCGATGTACCATTTTCATCGCATCTTTCAAAGATATGTTG
Source organism: Bacillus sp. B1-WWTP-T-0.5-Post-4 (assembly GCF_009183795.1). NCBI lineage: Bacteria > Bacillati > Bacillota > Bacilli > Caryophanales > Bacillaceae > Bacillus > Bacillus sp. B1-WWTP-T-0.5-Post-4. Next base: position 55,609 of record NZ_WEIJ01000013.1, on the reverse strand, counting down.
GGATGAGTGTAACGGATTATATTCGAAAGAGAAGGTTAACTCATGCTGCGCAAGTTTTAGTGTCAACGGAGAGAGCTGTTATTGATATTGCACTGCAATACGGTTTTTCCTCACAAGAGGCATTTACGAGAGCTTTTAAAAGAATGTTTCAATTGCCACCAAAGAAATATCGAAAGTACTTTCAGTCATTTTATATAGAAAGAGAGGGTGTTTCAATGCAAAAAGGTATACCGAAAGGATGGATCTTAAGTGGGAGTCATCCTGCTGAATATGAGATGGGTTTAGATTATGAAGTTGTCCATCAAGGAAAAGTATCTGCATACATAAAAGCAAAAGAGAATGTTACGCACGGAGGATTTTCAACATTAATGCAAATGTTCAGAGCGGATAAATATGTAGGGAAGAGATTACGTTTTACAGCATTTGTTAAGAGTGAAAATGTAAGAGATTGGGCAGGATTGTGGATGCGAGTAGATGGAAAAGATACAGAACCGCTCGCTATGGATAATATGCAAAATCGCCCCATTAAAAATACGAATAACTGGCAATCGTACTCGGTTGTATTAGATATAAAAGAAGAAGCACTTGGTATTGCATTTGGTGTTTTATTATCAGGAGAAGGTTGTGTGTGGCTAGATAGTATTCGATTTGATGAAGTAGATGAAAAAATTCCTTCAACAGATTTGGCAGAGAACTTTTATGAAACACTTTTAGAAGAGCCGGTGAATCTGCAATTTGAAGAAGTAGAAAAATAAAAAACAAGGAGAAAAGATATGCTCAAATATGTAAAACTAATAAGTATTAGTTTAGTAATATCGTCTTGTATTATGGGAATTAATTATTTAGTTAGCTATCTTTGGTCAGGGCATATACCTTCTTTGACGTGGAGAACATATTTGATGTTTGTGTTTATATTTATGATGAGTTTTGGTTCAATGCAAAAAGAAGGAAAAGAGGATTATTGACAATAGTCTTTTTCGCATTTCTTTCATTAACACAAATGGTTGTAACTGTGCCACATGAAATGCTTTCTAAAACATATCAAACAATCAGTGAATTATTTCCTGCAACATATGCAGCGAATGGCTATTATACAATAATATTTGGAGGAGTTAGTTTAGAGAGAAATATTATTTCATTATTAGTTATTGTATTGGTTACACAATCAGTAGCAGTGATGACTTTAGCTATAAAAGGAATGGTAAAGGGAAGAAGAAGCTCTGTAGTTAAAGAAGTATAAAATAAAAAGGTATCCTCAATGGATACCTTTTTATTAGCACTTATTATTTTGTAACTTCTGTCCACTTGTAGTTAAACTCACCACCGAAGTCAGTTGTTACAAGTCCTTTAATGAAAGAGCGTTGTAAGTAAGAACGGCCTTGTTGGTATAAAGGAGCGACAGCGCCGTCTTGTAATAGAATTTTTTCAGCTTGCTTCATTGCTTCAAAGCGTGCTTTTTCATCGCCAGCTAAATCTGTTTTCACTTTATGAATTAGCTCATCGTACTCTTTGTTAGAGTATTTATCGAAGTTATAAGCACTATCTGTTGTAAATAAATCTAAGAATGTAATTGGATCAGCGAAGTCAGGGCCCCAGCCGTCAATACCAATTTCATAGTCACCACTTAATAGTAGTTTTAGCTGTTGTTTACGTGGTTGTGGTTTTAAATTCACTGTTAATCCATCTAGGTTCTTTTCTAATTCACCTTTTAAATATTCACCAGTCTTTTTAGCTAAAGCATTGTCACTTGTTAATAGTTCGATTGTTACTTTGTCAGTACCAAGTTCTTGTTTTGCTTTTTTCCAGTTTTCTTTCGCTGTTTTCACATCATCCTTGACTAGATTTCCATTTTCTTTACGGAAGTCATTGCCTTCTGGGCTCTTTGCAAATTTCGCAGGAACCATTCCTTCAGCTGGAACAGCGCCGTTATTTAAGATTGTTTCTACGTAAGCTTTTTTATTCATTGCGCCGTTAATAGCAAGGCGTGCATGTTGATTTTTTAATGTTTCATTTTTCTGATTTAATCGTAAGAATTGAATGCCGACTTCAGCGCGTTCTTTGAAGTTTGGATCGCTCTTATATTTATCAACAAACTCTGCAGTTAAAGCAACACGATCAATTTGTCCTGAATCATATAAGTTCACTTCTGTAGACTTATCTTTAACGACATTGAAGTTGATTTCTTCTAATTTTACAGTTTTAGCATCCCAATAGTTAGGATTTTTCTTCAATTGGAAGCTTTGTTCATGTTTCCAGTTATCTAATGTGAAAGCACCGTTATAAATTAAATGATTTGTTTCTAAACCATATTTATCGCCTTGAGACTTTAAGTACTCTTCATTAATTGGTAAGAATGTTGAGAATGTAGTTAAGCTTAAGAAGTAGGGAACAGGACGGTCTAGTTGTACTTCTAAAGTTTTGTCATCGACAGCTTTAATACCTAATTGATCAACCGGTAATTGTTTTTGGTTTATTTGTTTCGCATTCTTTATATCGAAGAATAAGAATGCATATTCAGCTGCTATATCAGGATTTACGGCACGTTGCCAAGCGAAGACGAAGTCCTTTGCTGTAACAGGAGTACCGTTTGACCATTTTGAATCACGGAGATGGAATGTATATTTTGTTTTATCGGGACTAATGTCAACCGACTCAGCGACACCAGGAACCGGTTTATTATCTTCTCCCATTGCATATAGCCCTTCAAAAACATTACGCATTACGTTCATGGATTCCCCATCCGTTGCTTTTGCAACATCCATTGTTGGAATTTCTGAAGCGAATGATAAGTTAATTGCCTGTTTATCAGGTGCTTTATCGTTTGCTTTCGCTCCGCTTGCATTATCTTTATTTCCCCCGCAAGCAGTTAGTAATAGACTTGCCCCTAAAACAGATGCAACAACAGGTACAACTTTTTTCTTCATTGTTCGTTCCTCCCTAAATGTGTTGTTCGTAACGTCATAATGTCCGTGTCTTGAAGTAGCTATAGAAGGAGATAAAACCTATTATAAATATTTGTTTATAGGTAATCAGGTGTTCTATATGTATATACATGTTGAACTATAATCTATCGTTATATGTTTCAACGTAGTAGACATTATATTTTGATGGTTAAATATTTTGTTTCTTTGATTATTTAGAATATTAACACTGAAAAGAACTATATGTCAATAATAAAAATAGATTGTTAATTTCTTAGAATAATATATTAAAAAAGCAGATTCTCATGTGTGAGAGAACCTATTTTTAATATATTTTGCTAAAAAAACAATTAGTGTGGGCTAATAATAAGTGGGGATGAAGAAACCCCCACTTATTAAAGTTTCACTTTATTTTTCAATTTTTGCCCACTTGAAGTTTAATTGAACTGCAAAGTCTACTTGCACAATTCCTTTCACATAAGAACGTTCTAAATAAGATTCGCCTTTTTGGTAAAGAGGAGCGATAACAGAGTCTTTAAATAATATTTTCTCGGATGCTAGTAATGCTTCCCAGCGAGCTTTTTCATCACCAGCTAAAGTTGTTTTCACTTTTGCTATTGTTTCATCGAATTCCTTATTAGAGTAATGATCTAAGTTATAAGGGTTATTCGTTGTAAATAGCTCAAGGAATGTAATTGGATCCGCAAAGTCAGGGCTCCAGCCATCAATTCCGATTTCGTAGTCACCTTTTAATAAAAGCGAAACTTGTTGCTTACGCGGCTGAGGTTTTATATTTACTGTTAATCCATCTAGATTCTTTTCTAGTTGTCCTTTTAAGAATTCACCAGTTTTCTTATCAAGGTCAGCATCACTCGTTAATAATTCTAATGTTATCTTTTCAGAACCAAGCTCTTGTTTAGCTTTTTTCCATAACTCTTGTGCAGATTTTGTATCAACTTTTGTTAAATCGCCGTTTGCAGTACGGAAGTCTTTTCCTTCAGGTCCTTTTGCAAAGTTTTTTGGAACGAGACCAAATGTTGGTGTAGAGCCATCATTTAATAACGTATTTACAAAGGATTTTCTATCAATTGTTTGATCAATTGCTTGGCGTGCAGAAACGTTTTGAAGTACTTTGTTTTGTTGATTCATACGTAAAAATTGTACGCCTACGTTTGGACGTTCTTTAAAGTTAGCATCCTTTTTATATTTATCGACGAAGTCAGATGTTAGTTTTATACGATCTAATTGTTTTGACTCGAATAAATTTACTTCTGTTGATTTTTCTTTTACGACATTAAAATTGATTTCTTCTAGTTTGACAGTATCTTTATCCCAATAGGTAGGGTTCTTCTTAAATTTAAAGCTTTGTTCGTGCTTCCAATCGCTTAGTGTAAAAGCTCCATTGTACAAGATTGTATTATCTTCTAAAGCGTACTTATCACCTTGTACTTTAAAGAATTCCTCATTAATTGGTAGAAATGTTGGGAACGCTGTTAAGCTAATAAAATAAGGAACAGGACGCTCTAATTCTACCTCAAACGTATGGTCATCAACTGCTTTTACACCAAGTTGGTCGGCTGGAAGTTCTTTGTTGTTAATTTTTGTTGCGTTTTTAATATCAAAGAATAAAAATGCATATTCAGAGGCTGTTGCTGGATCTACGGCACGTTGCCAAGCGAACACAAAATCTTTAGCTGTAACAGGAGTGCCGTTTGACCATTTTGAATCTCGCAAATGGAATGTGTATTTCGTTTTATCGCCACTTACTTCATGAGATTTTGCAACACCAGGAACAGGTTTGTTACCTTCACCAAGATTATACAAACCTTCAAATACGTTTCTCATTACTTGACCAGAATCAGTATCTGTAGCACGAGCCGTATCCATTGTTCGTATTTCAGTAGGTGAAGATAAATTTAAAACCTGTTTACTAGGTGCCTCGTCTTTTGCATTTGCTCCACTTGCTTCGTTTTTATAACTACCGCAACCAGTTAATAAAATACTTACTCCTACAACTGATGCAATACCGGGTACAAACTTCTTTTTCATTTGATTTTCCTCCTAAATAATTAAGTTTGGATGATGATGAGGGAAATGAAAAATAAAAAATCCCTCTTTTCATATTGAGAAAGAGGGATTTTTACGTACAAGTTATGCACCCGTATATAAACGAAGTCCCTCATTCTATCTTTCAAGCATAAAGCTTGCAGGAAGTGGCACAGTATTCAAAATGAACCTGTTGCCGAGGTTTCAAAGGGCCAGTCCCTCCACCTCTCTTGATACAATGAGTAAACGAATAAATTTTATTAATTTTTGTGTTTCTTTGATAATTCAAAATCTTACACCTTGAATAATGAAGTGTCAACTAAATGAAATATAGTTTAAATTTTCAGTTTTCTTAAATGAAAAAACCACTGCATATGGCAGTGGTTTTTCTACTAGAAGTTAAAGTTATCTGGATCTGGACCAACGCGACGATCTTCATTTAAAGCTTGAATTGCTTTCATATCATCAGCACTTAATTCAAAGTCGAAGATGTTTGCATTTTCAATAATGCGATGTTCTTTAATTGATTTGGGAATTGTTACAACTTCGTTTTGTAAATCCCAACGTAAAATAATTTGCGCAGTTGATTTATTATATTTTGTCGCAATTTCTTGTAATGTTGGATTATCTAGTAGTTGTCCTTGCATTAATGGTGACCAAGCTTCAAGCTGGATATTATGTTCTTTACAGAATGCATGTAACTCTTCTTGTGCTAAACGTGGGTGGTATTCCACTTGGTTGACCATTGGCTTAATTTCAGCAATTTCAAATACGTCTTGTAAGTGGTGAATGTGGAAATTACTCACACCGATAGCGCGAACACGGCCATCTTTATAAAGTGTTTCTAATGCTTTCCATGATTCAGTATATTTCCCTTTTACAGGCCAATGTACTAAATATAAATCTAAATATTCTAGACCTAATTTCTCTAATGTAGTTTCAAATGCTTGAAGTGTTGTTTCATATCCTTGATCGCTATTCCATACTTTTGAGGTAATAAATAATTCTTCACGTGAAACACCGGATTCACGAATCGCTTGCCCAACGCCTTCTTCATTTTGATAGATTGCTGCAGTATCGATGCTGCGGTAGCCATTTTTAATTGCTGCTTTTACAGAATCAATTACTTCTGAACCATCTTCTACTTTAAAAACACCTAAACCAAACCAAGGCATTTTTACACCGTTATGTAATGTTGTATAGTCTTTTAAACTTGTTAAAATCATATTATTTCCCCCTAGCTTTTTTGTTTGTTGCTTCTACTGCTTTTTGAATTGCCTCTGAAAAATTATATTCGTATAAAGTTTTGAGACCCTCAGCTGTGGAACCACCTGGCGTTGTTACTTGTTCGCGAAGGTTAGCTGGATTTTGCGTTTGTTCAAGCATAGAAGCAGAGCCAGAAATCATTTGAATCACAAGATGTTTTGCGGTTTCTTCATCAACTCCATAACTTTTTGTTGCTTCAATTAAGCTTTCAGCAAAGTAATAAAGGAAGGCTGGTGCACTTCCAGTAACTGCAGTAAGCTGATGAACTTCTTCCTCAGTACAAAGTTGCGAAGTACCAATACCTTTTAAAAGTAGTTGCAAGGTTTCTTGATGTATCTCGTTTACTGATTGTCCCATTGTATATAAGGAGATAGACTTGCCAATTTCAGCAGCTGTATTAGGCATAATCCAAGCAACAGGCGTGCCTTTTGGGAGTCTAGCTTCTAAATAAGATGGTCCAATGCCAGCTGCTACCGTTACGACTAGTTGATTTGATATTAACGGAGATAGCTCAGCTAATAACTCTTCATGAGCAGAAGGTGGCATTGCTAAAACAACCGTATCAACAGATGTAACATGCTGCTTCCAATCTGTTGCAGTAGACACATTATATCGTGCTTGTAATTGTTCTAGCTTTTTTACGTTACTTCGGTTAGAAACGATAATTTCTTCAATGTATTCTTTGCTTGTTTTAAGTAATCCGGAAAATATAGCTTCTGCCATACGACCAGCACCAATAAATAGAATTCGATGTTTAGTGAGCATATCCTTTATTCCTTTCCAGTAGAGATATGTTATAAAAAACGATAACATCTTTAAGAGAATTTTGTAAAAAGAAAAGACTTATCGTAGATGGAATGGATAATGAGAAGGCGGAAATTCATGCTAATATTAGCTGTTATTAATCTCTTTATATGTGTAGCTGGTTTGCTAGAGTGGAAGAGCAATTATAAGGGACAAGAACATACAAATAACTATATCTAGAAAATAATTAGAATTGAAAAACCCCTGAAGCACATATGCTCCAGGGGTTTACTAATAGAATATAAGATTATGCTTTTGTCATACCAAGTAATACAGCGCCGCCAATAATTAAAACACTACCTAGTGCAATAAAGATCAATTGACGTTTTGTTTTCTTTTCACCTAAGAATACAATCGCACCGAATGTTGAGATAACGATTCCAGTTTGAGATAATGGGAAGCTTGTTGCTACTCCGACACGTGGTAGTGAAAGAAGTAAGAATAAGTTTCCAGTTCCCCATAGTAAACCAGATAAAGCATTACGGATTGCATATTTGTTAAATGGTTTATGTTTAGATGTCAGTACAACCGCCCCAACAAACATACCAACTGCTTGTGGTAAAATAGCAGACCAACCATCGATATTATACCAACGAATAATAATTACATATACAAGATAGCCGAAAGTAGAAACAATTAAAGTAAGAAGTCCTTTTTTCAATTGTCCAGGTGGCTGAGCATTTTCTTTATCATCTAATGATGTGAATACAACACCAACTACGATTAATAGGATTGCAATCGTTCCCAGAATAATCGTTGTAGTAGTAGTCCACTCACGGAAAGCGATAACCCCAAAGATAGAAGTTGCAACAAGTTGCATACCAGTAGAAATCGTTACAGTAGTTGAAACACCTAGTTTTTCAACTGTTTTTAATTGGTTTACTTGTCCTAAAGCCCAGAATAAACCTGAAATAAAACCAACAATTAAGATTGTCATTGTTAAAGCTGGTTGAGTAAATACATACATAATTGTTGCGAAGAATAGAGCACCGATTGTCATACCTACCGTTTGGCTATATGCACCACCGCCCATTTTTACGCTTACTAATAAGATGTTTCCCCATGCAATTGCAGGAAGAAGCGCTAATAAAATGTCCATTACAAGACTCCCTTCGGTTTGCTATACCAATATAGTTACATATCGTTCTAACGATCGGTAATGCCCCACTAATAGAGTAGAAGATTACCGATCGCTAAAACAGGATGAAGAATTCACGATATAAATGCGTTTTCATTTCTTCATTTTTTGAAACACCTCCATATAATAACAGGAAATTGCCTATTTTAGAAAGTGAATTCAAATAAAATGTATATTTTAATAAGAGGTAAAATTCAGTTATTTCCCGGTGGTATATTTTATTTCCTAAGAAATAAAGAAGCAGCTTTGAAAAAAGCTGCTTTAAGAGTTAGTAATTCTTTTATTAATAAGTTGAATACATAGTAGAAATACGAGTGACATACCGATAGTAATAACTACAAGTGTCCATGCGAGTTGTATATTACTTGCATCAATAGCCATGTAAATTGCAGTTGGGATTGTCTGTGTTTTACCAGGAATGTTCCCGGCAAACATAAGTGTAGCACCAAACTCACCGAGCGCGCGGACAAAGCTCAAAATCATCCCGCTTAGTAAGGCAGGAAATGCGAGCGGAAGTGTAACGTGCAGAAAAACTTGATATTCACTTGCGCCAAGGTCACGAGCACTTTCTTCAATTTGTACATTTGCGATAGAAAATCCCGTTTTCGCTGATTGGTACATAAGCGGAAATGCAACAACTGTAGAAGCAATGATCGCAGCAGTAGATGTGAACATAATAGACTGCTGAAATAATGATTCAACCCACTTTCCGATCGGGCTGTTGTTTCCAAAGATGATAATGAGAAAGAAGCCGATAACAGTTGGTGGAAGTACCATTGGTAATAAAAATATGGTTTCTAATAGTACTTTATATCGCCATGAGGAGCGAGCTAGTGCTCGCCCGACAATCGTCCCTAAAATTGTAACGAGAATAGTGGCGCATGCAGCTACTCTTAAAGATAGAAAGACAGGCGATAAAATAGCATCAATGCTCATAGTAATTACGACAGGACTGTAAATCCATATTTCTTAAAGATAGATTGTGCATCTTTTGACTGCAAATACTCATAAAATGAAGTCGCCTCTTTCTTATGTTTAGATTCCTTTATAACACCTAAAGGATAGTGGATTGGCTCATGAGAAGTAGCTGCTGCTGTCTCACCAATCTTTACTTTATCCGAAATGAGAGCATCTGTTTTGTATACGATACCAGCATCGACATTCCCTGTTTCTACATATGTTAACACTTGGCGAACATCTTTTGTAAATACGACTTTATTTTGAACATCATTCCAAAGGTTTTCGTGTGTTAGAGAAGCCTTTGCATATTTGCCAGCAGGTACAGATTCAGGTGTACCAAGTGCAATTTTTTTGATTTTCTCATTTTTTAAATCTTGAAATTTTGTAAGAGAACTATCTTTAGGGATGACTAGAACTAGTTCATTTCCAAGAAGATTTTTCCCTTCTTTTTCATTAATGAATCCTTTTTTTACAAGGGTTTGGAATTTATCTTCTGCTGCTGAGAAGAATAAATCAGCAGGTGCACCTTGCTCAATTTGTTGTTGAAGTGCTCCAGAAGCACCGAAGTTAAAAGAAAGTTTGATATTTGGCTCTTTTTCTTTATATTGTTTTTCGATTTCTTTTAATGCATCTTGTAAGCTTGCAGCAGCTGAGATAGTCAGTTCAACTGTTTTATCCTCTTTAGCAGCTGACTTTGTATGCTTTTCCCCACTTGTACAAGCAGCGCTAAATATAAGAAGGAAAGAAAGTATAAGTGCCCCGATGGAACGTAATATAAATTTATTCATAAAAAAATCCCCTTTCATTTTGACACATCTAATTATAACTAAATATAACTAAATATAACTAGTTATAATTGAATATAATTTGAACATATGTCTATTTTTAAAAAATAGGAGAAATATTCTTTTCTTTGTTACAATGAAAGGAGAAAGTGAGGAATCGTCTATGGATCATCATTCCTACACAACGGAAGAAGTAGCAAAGCGATTAAAAGTATCAAAATTAACTGTATACGACTTAATTAAAAAAGGAGAACTTCCTTCTTATAGAGTTGGTAGACAGATGCGCATTGATGCAGCAGATTTAGATCAATATATAAAGCAAATGAAAACAGGGAAAGTACAAGTTAATCCTGTAAAAAACGATGGTAGTAGTATCTTGAACACGTGTATTATTAGTGGTCAAGAACTAACGTTAGATATGTTAGCTAAACGTATAGAAAATCGTTTGCCAAGTTCTAATGTTTTAAGAGCGTATCAAGGTAGCTTAACGAGTTTAGTGAAAATGTATCAAGGAGAAGGAAGTATCGCTAGTTTGCATTTGTTTGATGGTGAAACGGGTACATATAACATTCCTTACGTAAAACGTATTTTAGTAGGACAGCCATGTCTTATGATTAATTTATTGTCCAGAAATGTAGGGTTTTATGTTCAAAAAGGAAATCCGAAGAAAATAAAGACATGGGCTGACATATCCGGGTCCACTATAAAGTTTGTGAATCGAGAAAAGGGTTCTGGTATTAGAGTGTTAGTGGATGAACAATTACGAATCCAAAAATTAAATAAAGCTGATATTAGTGGATATGAATGGGAAGAATCGAATCATCTTGGTGTTGCCACGCAAGTTGCAAATGGAAAAGCTGATGTAGGAGTAGGTTCAGAAAAGTTTTCGCAAATTGTAAATGTGGACTTTATTCCAATCATGAAAGAACAGTATGATTTAGTAATTTTGAAGAATAAAGAAAATGAAGAGCTGATTGAAGTTGTGAAAGACATTCTGCAATCGGAAGAATTTCATAATGAATTAAATGCGATTGGCGGATATGATATTACGAAAACAGGTCAAATTGTATATGAAATAAAGTGAAACTTTAATCAGTGGGGGGGTTCTTCATCCCCCACTGATTATTAGTTGAACCAATCGGACTTTAATGGGCAGCCCGACCCCCACCTAACTTCTTTGCTTTCGCTGAATTTTGAGGTGGGGGTCTTACTGCCCATTAAAGCGGGACAAACTAAAAAGCTGCTTGTCTATAAGACGAGCAGCTTTTTCTATATATAAAGGGGTTTGGGGAAACAAAGTGTTAAATAAGACCTTGAGCAAGTGTATAAATGAAAGCCGTAAGAAGAGTAGCTCCACTTGCAAGTCCGATAAAGTCTGATTTGTTGAAAGTAATGTTGTTCATTATAATCTCTCCTTATTTGTTTAATGTAGTTGCAACAGCTTTTGCATCGACAAGTGCGGATAGCACCATGCCCATTGTATTTAAAAATTTATTTGATTTCATATTGTTCATCATGCGTATCCGCTCCTTTTCGAATTGTTGTTGCCCTGCTTATGTCTTAATTATAGGGAATATGGATACTTGCAACTATCGAATTAGCTTACGAAAGACTTACACTTTTGTAAGAAAAAAAGACATTCATGTAAGAATGTCTTTCACAGCATATTGATATGATGATGGTCTTCAATTGTTTTTAAAAAACTACGCATTGAATTCGTCATATAGCTATCTTTACGGCGTATGAAAACCGTTGAAATACTGCCGTATTTTTCAGGGATGGCATGACAATGTACCTTACCTGCTTTAGAAAGATGATGGACAGCAGACTGTGGTACGAGTGTAATTCCGAGACCGAGTGCAACACTGTTTAATATTGTCTCTAATATATTGAATTCCATAATTCTTTTTGGTAGCAAACCTTCATCTTTAAGCCAACGTTCTAGTTTGGAGCGGTATCCACATCCTTGGTTAAAAACGAGTAGAGGGGTTGTTGTAAATTCTTCTATATGAAAGGCTTTATTTTGTGTTATAAGCATTAATTTCTCTGTACTAACATCGTATTGTTCGATTAGTGGATGTTTAATAGGACCTGATATAAAGGCGCCATCTAATTGATGATCAAGTACTTCTCTAATTAATTCTTCTGTTAGACCTGCTTGTAATGATAAATCGACATTCGGATAACTTTTATAGTAAGAAGATAAAATGGTAGGCAGTGTACTTACTGTTTCGACTGTACCGATTTTTAATATACCAGAAGGTGTTTCGCTATCTAAAAATACTTGTTTTAGTTCGTCGACATCTTGCAAAATTTTACTAACATAAACGAGCATTTTTCTTCCTTCAGCTGTTAAAGTCATTCCTCGTTTATGGCGGTAAAAGAGTGGGGTTTTTAATTCGTTTTCTAGTTGTTTAATACGTGCAGTTACATTTGATTGTACATAATTTAATTCCTTTGCTGCGCTACTTACACTACCCTGATCGGCAACGCTTTTAAAGATTTGTAAGTCTCGTAATTCCATTTTGTAATCCCCCTTGATGTTAACTATCATTATAAATGATAGTTAACATCATTTTGAATCATTTTACGTGATATATTTTTTCTTTTACAATTCTCTTTGTGCAAATAGAAAGAAACGGGGGATTGCGGTGAGAAGAGGTCAAATGATAATAGGGGCTTTGGCGTGTTTAATTGCGAGTATGTCATGGGGAGCGATGTTTCCAGTTGCTGATCATGCACTAGAATACATAGATCCATTTTATTTTTCGCTTATTCGCTATGGAGCAGTGGCGATAATGCTGATTGTATTGTTGTTAGTGAAAGAAGGAAAACAGGCATTTTGTTTAGAGGGAAGAGGAAAGTTACTCGTCTTTTTTGGAACGATGGCATTTACAGTATATAATGTCCTCATATTTTTAGGGCAAATGTTAATGGGTAAGTCGGGTGTAATGGTAGCTTCCATTATGGAAGCACTTATGCCGATGATTTCTATTTGTATTTTATGGGGATATAAGCATATAAAACCGAAGAAGTATATGATAACGAGTATGGTTATTGCTTTTGTAGGAGCTGTGTTTGTTATTACAAAAGGTGACATGAGTTTCTTTGTAACATTGAAAGATAATATGTTCCCATTAGCATTTATATTTATTGGTGTTGTAGGGTGGGTTATTTATACGATGGGTGGTCAAACTTGTAGTGATTGGTCAACATTACGTTATTCTACGTTGACGTGTGTATTCGGTACGACTGTTACAGCGATTATAACGGTAATTATTACGTCGCTTGGATATATTTCAGTTCCGAGTATGGGAACGATTTCTATTGTGAAATATGATTTGTTATTTATGATGACATTGCCAGGTATTGTAGCGCTACTTACTTGGAACTATGGTGTGAAAATTTTATCATCCATTAATGGGATTTTATTTATTAATTTTGTACCAATTACGACTTTAGCTATTATGATGATGCAAGGGTATCAAATCACAATGTTTGATATTATAGGGACTGTACTTGTTATTGCAGCGCTTATTCGCAATAACGTTTGTCAGAGAAAAGAAGAAAATATAAATAAGAGAGTTTTACAAGAAGAACAATTACGTCAAGCTGTTTAATAGGCAAATGGAGGATTTCACATGTTAGAAAGTTTATTGTTTTTCTTCGCCGTCGGAGTTGCCTGTGAGCTTGCAGCAATTAATCGAAATGGTCGTAAAAAGATAAAACAACAAGCTGAGCTAATACAGCTTTTAAAAGAATTGAAAGAAAGAAAAAATTAAAAAGACGACCGGGCATAGACGGTCGTCTTTTTCTATATAAAGGGGAAAGGGGACACAAGGTTATACAAGCATAGCAGCGTAAATAAAAGCAGTAAGAAGAAGAGAGCCGCTAGCTAATCCTAAAAAGTCTAATTTGTTAAAAGTGATGTTATTCATAATGAGTTCTCCTTACTTGTTTAATGTAGAAGCAACAGCTTTTGCGTCGAAAAGAGCTGATAATATCATGCCCATTGTATGTAAGAAATTGTTCATTTTCATATTGTTCATCATATCAATCGACTCCTTTTCGAATAGTTGTTGCCCTGTTTCTGACTTAATTGTATGAAATATAGTGAGAAGTAACTATCGAATTAGCTTACAAGAAAATTACACTTTTGTAAGAATTGAAATTTAACAATTCATACTTAATTTTATTACCAACTCCTAAAACTTAGTGTTATAATCGTTATAAGAATATGATTATACTTCGGATGTTTAGAAAGGAACGAAACCAATGTATAAACCAATTACATTTTTGTTGAAATATATATTTAAAACAGCTGGGAAAGTAGAAGTGCAAGGAAGAGAAAAGTTACCGGAAGGTGGTCCGTATGTTGTTGCGTGTACACATACAAGTTTTATGGATGTATTAATGTTAGCTACAGGGATGTACCCAACTCAAATTCATTACATGGCAAAAAAAGAATTATTTGAAGGGAAATTCAAAAATTGGTTCTTTAAAAATGTAAATGCATTCCCTGTAGATCGCGCGAATCCGGGACCAAGTACACTTAAAATTCCATCACGTTTATTAAAAGAAGGAAAGGTAGTAGGGATTTTTCCGAGTGGAACGAGATCAGCGGAAGATGTTTCATTAAAAGCGGGTGCTGTGACAATTGCGATGCGTTCTAATGTACCTTTAGTGCCGGCAGCTTATGTTGGTCCATCAAGTGTAAAAGAATTAATAAAGGGGAAAAAGGCACAATTGATTTTTGGAGATCCGATTCAAATTGAGGCTGGAGAACAAATAGATCGAAAAACTGCTATGAAAATGATGACAGATCAATTAAATGAGAAGTTTGAGGAGTTAAAAGAAGCTTTGCAATCAAATCAAAAATAAGAAAAGACGACCGGGCATAGACGGTCGTCTTTTTCTATATAAAGGGGAAAGGGGACACAAAGTTATACAAGCGTAGCGGCGTAAATAAAAGCAGTAAGAAGAATCGAGCCACTAGCTAGTCCTAAAAAATCTAATTTGTTAAAAGTGATGTTATTCATAATACATTCTCCTTACTTGTTTAATGTAGAAGCAACAGCTTTTGAGTCGATAAGAGCGGAAAATACCATGCCCATTGTATGTAAGAAATTGTTCGTTTTTATTTTGTTCATCATATTAATCCGCTCCTTTTCGAATAGTTGTTACCTTGTTTCTGACTTAATTGTATGAAATGTTGCGGAAAGTCACTATCGAATTAGCTTACAGAAAAATTACACTTTTGTAAGAGAAACGAATGAAGGTGTAATGATAAGAAGATTTGACATATGTTCATGGGATTCATTAAGTTAAAGATAGAGGTGAGTGTATGACTAATATTAAAGATATCGCAAAGATGGCGGGAGTTTCAGTTACGACTGTTTCGAGAGTGTTGAATGATCACCCATATGTAAGTGAAGAAAAAAGAAAAGCGGTTATAGAGATAGTTGAGAAATTGAATTACTCGCAAAACGCAAATGCTGTTCATTTATCAAAAGGGAAGACGAATATTGTTGGTGTAATTCTACCTTACATTAATCACCCGAGCTTTGATGCAATGGTAGGGGGAATGATGGAGGGAGCGTTAACTCATAATTACAGGGTGCTACTTTGCCAAACGAATTATAATAAAAAAGAAGAAATGAAAAGTTTACATATGTTAAAAACAAAACAATTGGATGGTCTTATTATTTGTTCACGTGCAAATGATTGGGAAACGATAGAACCGTATGCTTCTTACGGCACAATAATTGCTTGTGAAGATAATAATGATATTTCAAACATCTCAAGTGTATATACGAATCATTCAGCGGCCTTTCAATTAGGAATGGATTATTTGATTGAGAAAGGTTATAAAAAAATTGGTTATTGTACGGGAAGAAAATTAGGGCCGAGTAGTCAAAAGCGTTTTGATGTTTATAAACAGCAATTGCAATCTATAGACGAAGAGGTTAATGAAGAATGGATTTTTACAGAATGTTTTACACTAGAAGATGGTGTGAAAGTGGCTCATAAGTTAAAAGAGATGCAGGATCTTCCTGAAGCATTAATAGTAGCAGGCGATGAAGTTGCGATTGGGGTTATGACAGAGGTTGAAAAATTAGGGATTCAAGTTCCTGAGGATTTAGCGATTATTGGCTTTGATAATCAACCTATCTCGCAAGTGTTACAATTGACAACTATTGATCAAAATTTAAAGGAGATAGGGAAAACTGCTTTTGAAATGTTGCATAGAAAAGTGAATGAAGAGAGTTCTGAACAAGAAAAGCTGGAAATTCCATACGAACTTGTGGAACGCTCTACAGTTTAATTTTAACCCGTTATGTGTATAATCGCATAACGGATTATTTTTTTGAAATACCTTTGACAGGAAACGCGTTTCATACTTTATAAAGGAGTTAAACCGGTTTGTAACAATCCATGGATTCTTTTCAAGAATAGTATTTGGAGGGATATGCATGAATGAACTTTTATTAAGTGTGAACAAGTATATAGAGGATAACGAAAAAATGTTAGCCTTTGTAGTAGGGATCTTTGAGAAGGATAATTTTATGTTATGTTACCAACATGGAATTTTTGTTGCCACTACTAGACGTCTCCTTTTTTACGGGAAATTTCCGTACTATCCTTCAACATTTAAAGAGTACCCATATTTGCATATAGATAGCATAGATTTTCATTCGTACTTTGAGTTTACTTATAATCATGAAACGGTTAGAGCTAAGCATATTCAGAAAGGGAATGTGGAGCGATTTGTCCATGTAGTTAGAGCAAATATGAATAATTAATCAACCCTCTGTTTAAACATAATATTTCAATTTTTAAGAGGGAAAATGCGGAATAAAAACCACTTCTAAATCTCTAGGAGATAGTGATACAATGTCAAATGGGGGGAGGGTATGAACTATGGTTAATCAACGTATAAAGGAAATAACACTAATTACAATTGGTTCATTATTATTCGCAATTGGTATTAATTACTTTGCAATTCCAAACCGTTTATCGGAAGGTGGAATTATTGGTTTAACGGTTGTTACGTACTACTTATTTGATTGGTCACCAGGGATTGTGAATTTTGCTATAAATGCAATTTTACTAGCTATTGGTTATAAATTTTTTGATAAGAAAACAATGATTTATACAATTTTAGGGATTGTAGAAACATCTTTGTTTTTATACGTTACAGAACATATTGAGTATCATGTAAATAGTGATACATTATTAGCAGCTTTATTTGCTGGTTTATTTGTGGGTATTGGATTAGGCTGTATGTTCAAAGCCGGAGGTACATCGGGAGGATCAGCAATCTTAGCTCAGTTAGCAAATCAATATTTAGGTTGGAGTGTAGGTAAAGGTGTACTAATTATTGATATTGTTGTAATTGCTGGTTCTGTATTTATAATAGGGCAAGAAAAGGCAATGTATACACTTGTAGCTGTGTTCATTGGAGCGAAGGTGATTGATTTCATTGTAGAAGGAATGGACACAAAAACGGCTGTTACGATTATTTCGAATCAACCAGACTTAATTCGTGAAGCTATTACGAAAAATATGACACGCGGTGTTACTGTATTAGAAGGGCGCGGCGGATATACTGGTAAAAATAAAGAAGTTTTATATGTTGTTATTAATAAACAAGAGCTTGTTAAGTTAAAACAAGTTATTAGTCGGGTAGATGAAGATTCTTTCGTTGTTATACATGATGTACGTGATGTACTTGGCGGTGGCTTTAAAGCAAGCTAAAAGGTGAACGAGCAAATTCGTTCACCTTTTTTAATTCTTACAAAAATGTAAGTGTAATGTAATGAGATTCAATAGTAGATTTTATTCCCCCTTTTTAAAATGGATGTATATATATCCTGCAGAGGAGGAATGTTTATTATGAAGAAAAAAATGATCACTACTATAATAGCGATGATAGTGATAGTAGTAATGTTACTGCCTACGAAACTTGGACCGGTTATCGATAAATATAATCCATTTTATAAGACGAAAGAATACTATACGGTTGTGAATACAATTGGTCAGCATATTGGTGATGAGTGGTATGAATATGAATTTATTGCATTCGATGAACGTGGTAGAGAGCAGAAAATAAAGAAAACGGTTAAGCATATGTTAAAGAGAGATGAAGCATTAAAGGTTTTTGCAAAAGGACGTTACGGTGAATCGATTGAAGAGATTGAGGTTGCAAATATTCCTATAAATGCGAAGAGCAAACTTTTAACGATGAGATAGTAAAATATACCCCCAGCTATTTTTTGTCGAAAATAAAAATACTGGGTAAGGGTATTTTTAAGATTAACAAAAAAGCCTTAGTCCATATAGACTAAGGCTTTTTTATTATATAAAGAGGAAGGGGGTACATTGTAGTAGCATGGGTGAAAGGTATAAGAAGAGTAGCTACTAGCAATGTAATTTGGTTATGTGAGTGTTCTTCTTATTTGGCTTACTTCCTAACTTTATTGTACGAAATATAAGTAAGGGGAACTATCGAATTACATTACACATAACTTACAAACATGTAAGCCTTCTGTAATGTAATTCGATAGTTAAAAGATAGTAATTTTCATATAGTGTAACTAGAAAGTCTCAATGTATTACTTTCTGTTTGTAATGAAGAATGAAAAACCAACTAATTTTTAATAATCCTCATCTGAATAAAGATGGGGATCCTTTTTTAAACCTTACAACATTGTAAGGTTTACGTAAGTTAATTCGATAGTAAATTTGTCATATTTTTTGCATAATAGATACAGATAGAAAAATAATTAGGGATCTAGTAAGAAGGGAGAAGAATGGGATGCGTAAAGAAGAAGTAGTGAAGTTACCAATTAAAGATTTCTGTAGCTACTTTACTGTTGCCGTAGTGTGTATTGGATTATTTGATATCATAACAAACTTAATTGTTAAATAATATAGATGCTAAAACAAGAAAGGAAGTCCTTTCTTGTTTTTTTTATGGGGGCATAAAGATGAAATGGATTGATAGTCATATACATGTTGATCAATATAAGGATGAAGAGAAGAGCAGATTACTGAAAGAGGTGGAAAATAGTAATGAAATAAAGGGGCTTATTGCAGTATCTATGAATTATCAATCTTGTAAGGAAACGTTATCTTTAGCGAAGAAGTATCCCTTTATATATCCAGCGATAGGGTTTCATCCAGAGCAACAGATTCATAAAGAAGAGTGTGAACAGATTTATCAACTTATTGAACAGAACGCAGAGGAAATTGTTGCGATTGGTGAAGTAGGTTTGCCCTATTATTTGAGAAAAGAAGATGAAAGAATTGCTGCAGATCCATACATAGCTGTATTGAAAAAATTTATAGAACTAGCTAGTAAGTATAATTTGCCGATTGTATTACACGCAGTTTATGAAGATGCTGACATTGTATGTGATTTGCTAGAGAAATATAAAGTTTCACGTGCACACTTCCATTGGTTTAAAGGAAGCGATGAAACAATGAAACGGATGATGAGAAATGGTTATTATATTTCGATTACACCGGATGTTTTACATAAGGAGAAGATTAGAAAAATCGTTTCGTATTATCCGCTTGAATATATGATGGTAGAAACAGATGGACCGTGGGAATTTCAAGAGGGTGTTATAACGCATCCAAGAATGATTCGAGAGGTATTAAAGGAAATTAGTTCTATAAAAAACATATCCATTGATAAGGTCGCAGAAACAATATATGAAAATACAAGTCGATTTTATTTGAAAGGATAGGAGAATTATAATTTTCATAATGTAACGGAAAAAGTAAAAGTTGAATTTATTTAATAAAATGCCACGGTTTGATATATGAAAAAAACCACCGAGCGTTCCGCTCGGTGGTTTTGTATTAGGATTCTAATTTTTTCGCACGTTTTAATAATAAAAGAAAGACAATGATAACGAACCCCAGTATAAGGAAGAAGCCATATTGCTTTATATAATCAATTATGTCATTCGCACTGGTTGGTTTTTCAACGTGAATGCCGTCTTTATTCGTCGTAATATGAATATCTTTCATTTTTACTTCATTCTTTTCCTTTTGTAAATCAATCCATTCTATATTTGGAATACTTTCTAGATCCTTTAATACTTCTTTTAATGGTTTCACACCTAAGTAAGGATGATAGAATGCACCAATAACTCCATCTGATAATTTAGAAACAGATAGAGCACGTTCTTTCATTTTAGCAATAGTTTGTGGCGTATCTTCTTCAATAAATCCGACTGTTTCAGGCAATAGTTTCATTCCATGTAAAAATGACGGAGTACTTGTATAATATGGTGAGTGCATGGATTTCCAAGTTGTATCATTTAACTGTAGTTGTCCTACATAAGTTGAAAAGTACCTTGATAATATTTCATATCCTTTTTGAGACATCGTGTAATGAGGTGCTTCAAAGGCAACAGGATATAGTTTAGCATCTACAAGTTCTTGAATTCCTTTTTCGATATGATCTTTCGTATATTTTTCCTCGAATTCTTCCCCTTTTTTTACATATTGGTTATATGCCTCTATATTTGGAAAGTCATCTTTTGTCTTCGGTTTTTCATGCTTCGGTTGGCGAATTGGTTGATCTGTTTTTACATCCCAAAATTCAAAGCCCTCACCTGTTTCACTGTCATAAAATTGGTGAGTATAACCATGCATAATAATTGCTGCACCATCATCTTGCATAGAGCGTAAAAGATCAACTAGTTCTGGTCTATCTTTTAAATGTATTATCTTTCCTGTATCTGGATCTTTATATACCGGAATAACAGTAATCATGTAAGGTATCTTTTTCTCTTTTAGTAATTCAGCAATTTCTTTCAATTGATTTATATCTGCTGCTGGGTGAACATCCTCAAGGCGTAAATAAGCTTCAACTTTATTTTTCGTTGGTTTTTGGCCGAAATAAGAAAATAACATTTCACCGACGTAATGAGACATCCAGTCAAAGAGGTTAGGTGTTGCAACATAATAAGATGTTTCATGCTGAACAATTAGTGGATTAGTGTTATTTGAGCTTAAGGCGTTAGCAAGCAAAGTTCCATTCGTATCAAATAATTGAATTAATCGTTCCTCTTCTAAGGTATTTTTTAGCTTCTTGTCTGGATATTCAATTTTATTAACTCGTATATCATCACTCTTCAAAGTAATGAAAGAAAAACGCTTAGATAATTGCTCAACATTTTGTCCTAATACTAATATAGGGCCGGAGAAGTTTTCTAGAAATTGTTTCGTTTCATCAGAAAACGCTTCTTTTGTTTCACCGATATAAACAATATGTGTATAGGAGGATACGTTATTAATTGAAGTTGCTTCTTTTAATTTTTTTACGGTTATATCATTTGTAAAATGTCCTAATTGAGTATTAAGGATTTGGACATTATTTGAAACTTTATCGTCTTGTGTACTATACAAAACAAGTACTTTTGGTTTTGATGATGTTTGTGCAGAGGTGTAGGTAGGGATGAGTAGTAAAATGCTGAACAAGAGTGTTAGGCATTTTTTCATTTTGTACGCTCCTATTCTATATATAGAGTTCAGTTTACAATTATATACAATAAATGCGTTATAGTCTATGAAAGTTACATTTTTGCCCGTATTTACCAGCTGTTTTTTCACAAAATCGGTCTAAAGCATGATGATAATATGTATAGTTATTTGCTATGATAAAAGAGTAATAGAATGTAGGTAATTGTAAAGGGAAGGCTGAAAGGGGACAAATTTCAGCGGAGAAAGAGGTAGAGGTAGTGAAGAAATTCTTTGTAGGATTTTTAGTTGTTCTTGGAGTATATTTATATTTCCAAGGAAAGTCTGAAGGAATGGATAAGCTAGTGAATGGAACAAGCTATGTTGATTCAGAAGAAGCAAAACAGATGAAACAAATCATTATAGAGGAAGCGAAGAAAGTAAATCTTCCAGAATGGATACCTCTTGCAATTGCCGAGCATGAAAGTCGATTAAATCCAAGAAGTGTTGGAGATAATGGAACTTCATTCGGATTGTTTCAACTACACCGCGGCGGCGGGCTTGCACCAGAACATTTAACTGATGATGAGCTGAAAGATCCACGTACAAATGCGCAAATTGCAATGCCGCATTTAATGAAAGGATATAAGCGTGGGGTGCAAAAAGGTTTGACTGATTTTGCATTACTGAAATATATAGCGAATACATCTGGATGGCCAGGGAATTTAGGGCCAGAGTGGACGGATAATAACATGAAGTATAACATCGGATTAGAAGATGTGTACTATCGAAATAAAGGTGTAATAAAAGAGTAGGTTTTCTATACCTACTCTGTTTTTTTATGAATAATTTCATTCTTTTCTTTCGTGAAATACTGCGTGAGTTGTATTTTCACCTCTTCTAGTTTTGTAGAAACTTGCGGTATTTTATATCCTACATACAATGGTGAAACGACAAATCTAGGTACAACTTTACAAATAATTTTTCCATTTAAGTAATAGAAGAATAAGTTATAACTACTGCATCCTTTATGGAAATCTGTCAGTATGTAACGTACAGTTTGCTGAATGTAATTTGCCATTTCATCTATATATGAAATATTATCAATGATTATATTGAATTCAGTGAAGCCAATAATGGGACGCTCTGAAATATTAAGCTCAATGCGTTCATTTTTTTGAACAATTAACCCTTGGAAATTTTCTTCTTCAATATTTTCAAGATAATCTACATATTTCATTCCGATAATTTGCATGTGTGCATGATGCAAACTTCCACCTGAAAATGGACCGTGATTTTTATATAAAATCACAGATGCGAACTCTTCGTTCTTCTGTAAGTGTAACCAATGTTGAATAGAAAATTGCAGTAATTTTCTCATATGTTCTTTTGTATATGTTGCGATATGATCTTCGCAATTATCGGTTTCGATTAACACTGTTTGAAATGTATCTTGTAATGTAGGAAATTTATTTTTTAACCAAATAATAGAACCATCAGTTGCTAAAATATCCGTTAATTGTTCTTTATCGCAAAATGGACATGCAGCGCTTCTATTCCGAATACTTTCTGGTTTTTGTTTACCGATATCGTTTAAAAAATATAGTTGTTGTGTATCCATTTGTATATATGCCCCTTTAAAATATGTGTAAAAATCCCGCTTAATACATTCGGGAAAAGGAGAAGGAAATCCTCTAAAGGAATAGGGGAAAAATAAAAGACAAGATATCCTCATTACGATAGGGTACCTTGTCTTTTATTTTTTCTCTAATAGCGTGTATGGATAATATAGAACATTTTCATTATTTTTCTTTTTTCTCTTTTTTATTGTGTATAAGGTAATTGCTGTGCTTGCAATTATAATAATGGCTTTCTTCATATTCATATACCCCTTTTTATTGTTGGTTTAATTCTTGGCTAACTGCTTTTGCATCGACTAAAGCGTGTAAAATCATTTTCACCATGTTCATCATATTTCTTCACTCCTTTTTATAGTTCATTTAGTTCTTTTACAACTGCTTGTCCGTTCACTAATACCTCAAAGATTGCTTTTACGATTTCTTTTATCATGTTTGTTTCCTCCTTTTGTTTGTCTCGCTTGTTTACATCTTTATTGTATAGGGAGGCATCTTTTTGTACTATCGCTTTCCATTACGTGAACATAACAGTTTTGTAAGATTTGATGTCACTTATTGAAATGTTTAGTCTATCTTCATTATTTTCAGAAAAATGACTATTCAAACATGAAATTGGAAAGTATAATAAAGAAGTAAGTATTAAATTCCGTACGAAAGGGGTGAATGAGATGAAACGTTCTTTAGCTGCGCGTGCCAAATTTTTAGATTTTATCTATTTTTGTCGTGCGATTTTTCATGATGTAGTTGTTAACGGGATACGTATGCCCTTTTTTAACAATTGCATAGTGACTATTGAACGATAGAAATCTCTTCACCCATTTTTAATAAACGTGTGAAAAGGGAGCTATTTGGCTTCCTTTTTCTATGCCGAAAACCATGGGGAATGTTTCTTTCTCATGGTTTTTTATATTGAAAGGAGTACGGAAAATGACTATTTGTAGTGTAAATAATGTAACGAAATCTTTTGGTGGAAACATCATATTTGAAAATATATCGCTTGAAATAAAGAATGGTGAACGTGTTGGGTTAGTTGGTCGTAACGGTAGTGGGAAGACAACAATCTTTGGGCTTCTGACGGGAATGGAGAGTTTGGATGCAGGAGCCATCCATATGAAGAAAGGTACACGTATTGGTCATGTCGCACAAATTCCGAAGTTTGATGAGTTCATGACTGTATATGATGTATTGAGTTCCGCTTTTAAAGTAGAAAAGGAATTAGAAAAAGAAATGCATGCTCTAGAAAAAAATATGGCGGAGGAGCAGGAACAATCTTCTTTGCAAAAGCTAATGGAGAGGTACGGAATAATTCAAGAAAAATTTGCATTTCTCGGTGGTTATGAAATAGAGGCAAATATAATGAAGGTAGCAAATGGCTTACAAGTAACAGACTTATTTCCAAGAGTATTTACGGAATTAAGTGGAGGAGAACAGACGAAAGTAAGCCTTGCATATATGCTATTGCAGAAACCAGATTTACTTCTATTAGATGAACCAACAAATCATTTAGATTTGTTTGCAGTTGAATGGTTAGAGAAATTTTTAAAAGAATATAATGGAACAGTTATGGTTATTTCACACGATCGCTATTTCCTTGATGAAGTTGTAACGAAAATTTTTGATCTGGAAGATGGAGAGATTCACGTGTACCATACGAATTATTCTCAGTTCGTTGAGGAGAAGGAAGAAAGATTACTTCAAGAGTTTCAAGCTTATCAAGAGCAGCAAAAGAAAATAAAGAAAATGAAAGAAGCAATTAAGCGCCTACGTGAATGGGCAAATCAAGCGAATCCTCCGAATGAAGGATTGCATAAAAGAGCGAGGAATATGGAACGTGCGTTAGAGCGTATAGAGAAATTAAAGAGGCCGATTTTAGAAAGAAAACAGATGGGTCTTCAGTTTGAAGGGCAAGAGAGAAGCGGAAAAGATGTTGTTGTAATGAAAGAAGTGAGTAAAGGTTTTGCTGGCCGATCTTTATTTGAACAAGCGAATTTACATGTTCGTTTTCAAGAGCGTGCTGCTATCGTTGGTCGTAATGGTACAGGAAAGACTACATTATTAAAACTACTATTAGAAGAAATAAATCCAGACGTTGGTGAAATTCGAATTGGTAGTAGTGTCAAAATTGGTTATTTATCACAACATGCATATGAAAATATGAAGAGTAATGTATTGGAAGCATTCAGAGAGAATGTGGCTGTAACAGAGGGAGAAGCAAGACATATATTAGCTAAGTTTTTGTTTTATGGTCCAGCAGTATTTAAGAAAGTAACGCAACTTAGTGGTGGAGAAAAAATGAGATTAAGACTTGCGCAACTTATGTATCAAGACATCAATTTTCTAATTTTAGATGAGCCGACAAACCATCTTGATATTGAATCAAGGGAAGTTTTAGAGGAAGCCCTTGAGCAATATAACGGAACGATTTTAGCTGTTTCACACGATCGATATTTTTTAAATAAGTTATTTGAAAAGACGTACTGGATTGATAGATGCAAATTATTTGAGTTCGCAGGAAACTATGCATGGGCTCGTCAAAAGTGGGAAGAAAAGCTTGAGGAGGAAGTAATAAAGCATAAGCACCATGGAAGAAAAAGTGTTGAAGCAATCTCTATAAAAAAGAAAGATTCTAGAAGTTTTGCGGAGATTGAAAACGAGTTAATGCATATAGAAGAAGATATATATGCATTAGAAAGTGAAATGGAATATGTAGCTGATGTTGAAAGACTTGAAAAATTATATGAGGAAAAAACGAAGAAAGAGTTGTTACGAGCAGATTTATATAATGAATTAGAGAATATGGTGGAGTAATGAGTAGAAAGCCACTTCCTTTCAGTTTTGCTGGAGGAAGTGGCTTTTTTCATAATGATATTTTGCTTTAAAGGTTAAATGAAGCGATGTGTTTCACGTGAAACAGTAACTTAGATAAATCCATTTTCCTTAATTTGCATAGTTTGTGAAACATATGAAAATGATAAGCTGAAAAATAAATGTCATTAGTGGTTTTTCGATAGGAGTAATTACAAAAACAAAGGCTAATTATTTCCCGAGAGATAAAGTGAAACTTTAATCAGAGGGGGTCTTACTGCCCGGCAAATAGCGGAATAAATATGTGTAACAGAGACTAGTGAATGAAAACAAAAAGAGAGCAAAGTTACAGCTTTACGCGCTGAACTCTGCTCTCTTTTTGCGTGGCATCTTCTCTCGTTGAAATTATAATAGCGATCCCGAGCATGATAAAAAAAGCTAAAAAGAGGACGAACTTTGGGAAGAACGGGAATAGTAATAGCGCTCCGACTATCATAATTGTTAATAATACGTAGTGCAGGACGTATTGGAATAGGTTGTCCATATTTTCGCCCCCTTTTTTGTAATTGGTTATTAGTATTCTATGTTTCATGCTGAAGGAATAGAAGTA
Organism: Bacillus sp. B1-WWTP-T-0.5-Post-4; assembly: GCF_009183795.1. NCBI lineage: Bacteria > Bacillati > Bacillota > Bacilli > Caryophanales > Bacillaceae > Bacillus > Bacillus sp. B1-WWTP-T-0.5-Post-4. Next base: position 29,159 of record NZ_WEIJ01000013.1, on the reverse strand, counting down.
GATTTTTAAGTTTTAATACGAATTATAGCTGAGTTTTCTTAAAGTATAAATGTAGAGTGATAATTTTGGAAAAATTCTCAAAATATTTATTTAGAAAGAATTGACAAAACATAATGAACGATATAAGCTAATAACCATAAAGTATATCGGAAAGGTCGGAATAAGATTGTTACCCCTCAAAAACATCTATTTTTTTACGATTAAAACCGACTTTTCCGATTGGCTATAAATGTTGCTGTGGGAGGCATACATAAGGTAATTCGTTCAGAGGGTATAATCATAAAAAGTTAGGGTGGGGACAATGAAGAAAAAGACAAAAAAATGGGCTGGTGTATTTTCGGTATTAATAAGTAGTTCGCTTGTGTTGTCTGCTTGTGGGGGACAGGAGGACGCGGCTTCTACAGAGCCGGTGAAAAAGCAGGATTTAAAGGACGCTAAGATTGAAACAATTCCAGCTACAGATAAAAAGAAAAGTCCAGAGAAAGCAAATCAGCGAACAGATACTTTTATCACAGCCATTTCTAAGCCGGGGGGAGTTTTCCTTCCATATTTCCAAGAAAATGGTTGGGATGGAAATGTAACGTCTGTTATTTTTGCGTCACTAGTAACAACAGACAAACAAAGTAAGCCTATTCCGGACCTTGCAGAAAAATGGGATATTTCTGCTGATCAGTTAACATATACATTCCATTTACGTAAAAATTTAAAATTTAGTGATGGTTCGCCTTTAACAGCGGATGATGTAGCATTTACATTGACGCTACTTCATGATAAAGCGTATGAAGGTGGATTGGATATTGCTCAGTATGCTATTAAAGGTGGAAAAGAATATAAAGAAGGAAAAGCAACTTCTATTGAAGGAATTCAAGTTATTGATCCACAGACAATTAAAATTACAACTGAAAAAGTTAATTCACAGGCACTAACTACTTTAGGTGGACCGGTATTATCAAAGGCTTATTATGGAAAAGATTATAAACAAAATACAAGTTTGGATTATTTAAAAGCGTTATATGGGCAACCAATTGCAGCGGGTCCATATAAATTTGAAAAATATGTTCCTGGTCAAGAGGTACGCTTTGTTGCCAACGAACATTATTATGCAGGTAAACCTAAAATTAAAAACTTTATTTATAAAATCACATCAGGTGATACTGGATTCCAATTATTCCAAACAGGTGAACTGGACTATAGTGGATTTAGAGCAAATCCTGAGAATATAGACCAATTAAAAGGATTAGAGTTTGCAAATATTAATCTTGAATCATCAAGTGATATTGCTTATATCTATGTAAATAATAAGAAATCATATTTGAAAGATAAGAAGGTACGTCAAGCACTTACTTATGGATTAGATCGTAAGAAGTATGTGGATACAGCTCTACAAGGATATGGTTCTGTTGCTAACGTGCCAATTGCTCCAGTTTCATGGGCATATACAGAAGAAGGTATTAATAAGTATCCGCACGATGTAGAAAAGGCTAAAAAACTATTGGATGAGGCTGGTTGGAAAGTAGGTTCTGACGGAGTTCGTGAAAAAGATGGTCAAAAGTTAAAATTAACATACTACGCATCAAATACAGGTAAAACAAATGATATCTTTATTCCAATTGCAAAAGAAAGTTACAAAGAAATCGGTGTTGAATTAAATCCAGAGTTGATGGACTTTAATACGATGCTTTCAAAAGTAGGAAAGGGTGACTATGATTTAGCGGCAGTTTCAACACCAGGTATTAGTGATCCAAGTGAAGTTGTAAGTGATTATTTATCAACTAATCCAAAAAGTGATACAGGTTATAGTAATCCGAAAGTAGATGAATTGATTGTAAAAGGCATAGAGACGACAGATATTGAAAAGCGTAAAGCTGTTTATAAAGAACTGTATAAAGAGTTAAGTGATGATCCACCAGTTATTCTATTAAACTATCGTAAACTACTTTATGCTCATAATGCACGTATAAAAGGAATTGATCCGGAAAAGTATGATAGCATTAGCTCTAACTTACCAGTGTTATCCATTGAACAATAAGGGTTGACCTAAATAATAGAAGACGTTTTTTCATACAGCAAAAGAATAGCTGCTGTTTTGAAAAAATGTTCTTCTATTTTTAAGTAAATAGGATTGGGGAGACAAAAGGTGAAAACATATATCATTCGTAGGTTTCTACAAATGATTCCTACATTGTTTGGTACGTCTATTATTATCTTTTTTTTATTTGCACTCTTACCGGGTGATTATATCGATTCAAATCCAAAATTAACACCAGAGAGAGCTCAAGAATTAAGAGAGTTGTACGGTTTAAATAAACCGATTATTGAAAGGTATTTTCATTGGTTAGTTAATGCATTACACGGCGATTTTGGATTCTCATTACAATATCAAGAACCAGTGACATCATTACTTAATAAGTTCATTTGGAATACATTTATTGTTGCAGTTACAGCTTTATTCTTTACTTGGATTATCGCTCTTATTATTGGTGTTGTTTCAGCGACAAAACAGCATTCATGGTTTGATAGACTCGTAACAATTGGTGTTTTTGCCGCAATGTCATTTCCATCATTTTTTATAGGTCTATTTTTGATTAAATTATTAGCGGTCGATTTAAATTTATTACCAATTGGTGGCATGATTGATATTGGAAGTAACTCGACGGGTATTACATACATATTAGAAGTATTACGTCATATGATCCTGCCGGTATTTATTTTAACGCTTCTTGGTGTAGGGTCATTAACAAGATACTTTAGAACGGGAATGCTGGATGTTGTAAGACAAGATTATATTCGTACTGCACGTGCAAAAGGTTTAAAAGAAAGAACAGTTATTTATAAACATGCATTAAAAAATGCAATTTTGCCAGCAATTACATTACTCGCTTTTGAATTGCCAGGTTTATTCTCAGGGGCTATTATTATTGAACAGATTTTTAATTGGCCAGGGATTGGGAGTATTCAGTTAGAAGCATTAAACTTCCGTGATTATACGGTATTAATGGCATTTACGATGTTTCTTTCATGTTTAACAATTATGGCAAATTTCTTTGCGGACATTGTGTATGCGCTTGTTGATCCACGAATTCGACTGAAGTAGGGGGGGAAAGATATGGAGACTATTACAACAACAATAAAGAAAAAGGAAGAAAAGAAACAAAGAAATGAATCATCACCGTGGCGCCAAGCGTATAGAAAGATAAAGAAAAATAAGATGGCGTTGTTCGGATTATACGTTTTAATATTTATGTTTTTATTTAGTTTTATTGGTCCATTCTTTTCACCGTATGCTGAGGGGAAAGTGCAAGTAACACAAATTAATAAACCACCCAGCCTGTCGCATTGGCTCGGAACAGACCAGTTGGGACGAGATATTTTAACTAGACTTATGCAAGCAGGCCGTATTTCATTAACAATTGGCCTAGCATCGATGTTACTATCCGTTATATTGGGTGCCCTGTTAGGAGCCATTGCTGGCTTTTATCGAGGAATTGTAGATCATCTAATTATGCGTGTTGCAGATGTGTTAATGTCTATTCCAGGATTACCGCTACTTATTATAATGGGAGCAATTTTATCAGAATGGAAATTACCATCAGAATACCGGTTATATGTTGTAATGATTATTTTAAGTTTAGTAGGTTGGCCAGGACTTGCCCGTCTTGTGAGGGGGCAAATTTTAACATTGCGGGAACAAGCATTTATGCAAGCGGCGGACGTATTAGGATTAAAGGATTCTCGGAAAATTATTCATCATTTAATCCCTAACGTCTTTCCATTACTTATTGTTGTAGCAACTTTGGGTGTGGCTGGATCTATTTTAAGTGAATCCGCACTAAGTTACTTAGGTCTCGGAGTCGTTCCACCTACACCATCATGGGGGAACATGATTAGCGCAGCTAACTCATTAATCGATTTCCAAAAGCGTCCATGGTTATGGATTCCGCCTGGTTTTGCAATCTTTATAACAGTTGTATCAATTAATTTACTTGGTGATGCACTTCGTGATGCATTAGATCCAAAGATGAGACGGTAGGTGAGGAGATATGAGTAAAGCGGTAGTAGAGCTGAAAGATTTACAAACACACTTTCAGACAGAAGAAGGGACAGTAAAAGCTGTGAATCATGTTAGTTTTTCTGTTCGAGAAGGTGAAACTGTTTGTGTTGTAGGTGAATCTGGTTGTGGAAAAAGTGTAACGGCGTTATCTATTATGGGACTTATTGCTGAATCAGGCAGTGTAGTAGGTGGAGATATTTTATATGAAGGAAAAAGTCTTTTAGGAATGAAAGAGAAAGAGCTTCGTAGTTTACGAGGGAATGATATTGCGATGATTTTCCAAGAACCGATGACATCGCTAAACCCCGTCTTCACTGTAGGAGAGCAAATTGTAGAAACGTTAAGGGAGCATGAATTACTTAGTAAAAATGAAGCATATAAGAAGGCAATTGAGTTAATTCGTAAAGTTGGCATAGCCCGCGCTGATGAAATCGTCCATTCTTATCCGCATGAACTGAGCGGCGGGATGTTACAACGTATTATGATTGCTGTTGCACTTAGTTGTAATCCTAAGTTATTAATTGCGGATGAACCAACAACAGCTCTTGATGTTACTATTCAGGCTCAAATATTGGATCTACTAAGACAAGTGAAAGAAGAATTTAAAACGTCGATTTTATTAATTACACATGACTTAGGTGTCGTAGCGGAAATGGCTGATTATGTTGTCGTTATGTATGGCGGGAAAGTTATTGAAGAAGCCCCAGTACTAGAGATATTCCAAAATCCAAAACATCCTTATACGAAAGGATTATTGAAATCAAAACCAGTAATGGGAAAACGAATAGATAAACTATATTCTATTCCAGGGCAAGTTCCGAATTTAGTTGGTTTAGGTGAGTTTTGCTACTTTAGTGGGCGTTGTGAGCATTGTATGGAAATATGTGGAAAAGAAGCCCCAAATCTAAATGTAAATGATGAAAATCATAAAGTAGCTTGCTGGCTATATGAGGAGCGTGCGGAACAATGAGTGAACCATTATTAGAGGTGAAAAATCTAAAGACATATTTTCCAATTAAGGGTGGCGTATTTAGTAGAACAATTGGGCATGTAAAAGCGGTTGATGGAGTAAGTTTTACTATTAATAAAGGTGAAGTGTTTGGTCTCGTTGGCGAATCAGGGAGCGGAAAAACAACAATAGGAAAAACAATTTTACGCCTCGTTCAAAAAACGGAGGGAGAAGTGAAGTTTAAAGGGAAAGATGTTCATTCTTTATCCAAGGATGAATTAAGAAAACATCGCCCTAATATGCAGCTCGTTTTCCAAGATCCATTTAGCTCATTAAATCCGAGAATGAGAATTGGAGAAGCGCTTGGAGAGCCAATGTTGGCCCACGGATTAGCGACGAAAGAAAATGTTCGTGAAAAGGTAATTGAAGTATTGGAGTTATGTGGGTTAGCTCCTTATCATATTGACCGGTATCCCCATGAGTTTTCTGGTGGACAACGTCAGCGTATCGTAATCGCAAGAGCTATGGTATTAAATCCGGAATTTATTGTAGCTGATGAACCTGTGGCGGCACTAGATGTATCTATCCAAGCACAAATTATTAATTTATTTAGTGAGTTACAAGAGAAAAAGGGATTATCTTATTTATTCATTTCGCATGATTTAAGTGTAGTAGAACATTTATGTACGAAAATCGGAATTATGTATTTAGGTACGATTGTGGAGACAGCACCGCGTGATGAGTTATTTACCAATCCGCTACATCCTTATACGAAAGCATTGTTATCAGCTGTTCCAATACCAGATCCAACAGTGAAGCGAGAGCGAATTATACTAGAAGGGGATATTCCAAGTCCAGCAAATCCACCTTCGGGCTGTCGTTTTCATACACGTTGCCCATTTGCGACGGATGTTTGTAAAAAAATAGTACCAGAATTCCGTAATGTTGGTGCAGAGCATTTTGTTGCTTGTCATCACGTATAAAAAAGGACTCTTTCAAATTGAAAGAGTCCTTTTTTATTTACTAGATGAAGTTTGTTTCAATACAAATTGCTCGATTGCGTGAGCAACACCATGTTCATTGTTTGTTAGTGTTACAACATCACATAGCTTTTTTACATCTTCTTCAGCGTTGCCCATTGCAACAGATAAGCCTGCTACTTCTAACATCGGTACATCATTAAAATTATCACCAATAGCAACTGTATCTTCAATAGGGATATTAAAATGAGCTGCCATCTGCTGTATCCCGTTTCCTTTATGTCCATTCTTATCCATAATTTCTAAGTTAGTAGGAGCTGATGCTGTAACCATAATATCAGCATCTTCTTGTAATATACTTAATAGTTGTGCGCGATGCGCTGCATTAAACGTTAAAATGAAGAATTTAGATATTTCTAGTTCTTGGTTATTTACAACATCTTCTATTTTTTTGAAATCAGTAATTAGGTTCGATTTCTTTTGCTTTTCTGTAATTCGTTCAAGTTCCTCTAATGTAACATCAAGCGCATGCTTATTTTCTTCGAATGCTTGCATCACTTGATCTTGCCATGTATATGGAGAATAAACTCCTTTATTCGTATATAGCTTATATGGGAAACCTTCAGATTCTAGTAATTTTGCAAGTTTGTACACTTTGTCGTTTTGTATACAACGCGAGTTAATTACTTTTCCATCCACATAAACAATAGCCCCATTGCTTGCTCCGACTGGAAGAGATAATTTATATTCTTCCAATAGCTTTAAAGCATCCTCTTTCGCACGACCAGAACAGATCATTACAATATGACCAGCTTCTTGTGCAGTTTGGATTGCTTGTAGGTTTTCTTTGGAGATTTCAAGATTAGATGATAGTAGTGTACCATCCATATCTAATGCGATTAATTTCAAAATGACCACCTCTTTGTTTTCATTATACATAGTTATATAGAGGAAACATATAAACTTATCTTGGAAAGACGGTATTTTATCTCATATTAAAAGTAAGTAAAAGATTAGATAGGTTTAGTGTCACTAAATAAACGATTTATAACAAAAATAGAGAGGAATATGACTACATTTCACTTTATGACTGTAATGTTACACGAATGTTACAAACGTGAACTTAGTGAAAAACGCATTAAATAAAGGTTTTTGAGGGTTATTATAAAAAAACGTAAAAAAAGTGTAATAAATTTTACGTAATTATATTGCAACGTAATAATAGTTATGTTACATTAATGTTACAAACGTTACGTTATCAAAATTAATGTAACGTTAACATAAAAACTATGAAATAAACATTTCTTAGAAATTACATATAGATAACTTATAAAAAGGGAGGATAAATGATATGAAAGAGCAAGTATTACAAGTAACAAAAGGTGACTTCGTAGGATCAGCAAGTGGAGCGGTAGTATTAACAGCGTTAATCGTATTTCTATCAAGCGTATTAGTATAATAGAAGCTTTGTAACAAAAGAAAAAAAGAAGGGAGAATGAAAGATATGAAAGAGCAAGTATTACAAGTAACAAAAGGTGACTTCGTAGGATCAGCAAGTGGAGCAGTAGTATTAACAGCGTTAATCGTATTTCTATCAAGCGTATTAGTATAATAGAAGCTTTGTAACAAAAGAAAAAGAAGGGAGAATGAAAGATATGAAAGAGCAAGTATTACAAGTAACAAAAGGTGACTTCGTAGGATCAGCAAGTGGAGCGGTAGTATTAACAGCATTAATCGTATTTTTATCAAGTGTATTAGTATAATAGAAGTTTTAAATCAAGCAAAAAAGGAAGGAGAATGAGGGATATGAACAGTGAACAAGTGTTTCAAGTAACAAAAACAGATTTATTAGGATCCTTAGGTGGAGCAGTAATATTAACATCATTTATTCTATTCCTTGCAAATGTATTAGTATGAGATATATAAATACAATCATTCAAAAAAAATAAAGACTCTAACGTATTAGTAAGTAGTTAATATGTTGGAGTCTTTTTTATATTCTTCTTATATCCCCTCAAGTATTAAAGTTACCTCATTATCCAGCATTCATGGCTAATTAAACGCTGCGGTTGAAACTTGATTCAACGAATAATCAAAAATCCACTGAATAAAATCCCGCTTTATTTCAAAGAGAAAAAAGTCGAATTTTATATGTAAGAAAAAAAGAGGAATTTGACAGAAAAGATAGAAAATTTTAAAGGTCAGAATTTGTTAGCTTGCTAACTAATTTCTATTAATTAATGTTGGAAGCGTTTTCGGTTGGTTTTAAGTATGGACCATTTAATCTATTTACAGGGGGATGAAGATATTATGAAACAAAAATCTATGGATACGCTAGCTGCACAAATGGAGGACTTTTTTCCAGTACGTGATGTAGATCATTTGGAATTTTACGTAGGGAATGCGAAGCAATCGAGTTATTATCTTGCGAGAGCGTTCGGATTCAAAATTGTGGCTTACTCTGGATTAGAAACTGGAAACCGTGAAAAGGTATCTTATGTTCTTGTGCAAAAAAATATGCGTTTCGTTGTGTCTGGAGCTTTAAGTAGTGAAAATCGTATTGCAGAGTTTGTAAAGACTCATGGTGATGGCGTGAAGGATGTGGCACTACTTGTTGATGATGTTGATAAAGCATACTCAGAAGCAGTGAAACGTGGTGCCGTCGCAATTGCTCCACCGCAGGAATTAACAGATGAGGACGGTACATTGAAAAAAGCAGTTATTGGTACGTATGGTGATACAATTCATACGCTTGTAGAGCGTAAAAATTATAAAGGGGCATTTATGCCAGGATTCCAAAAGGTAGAATTTAATATTCCATTTGAAGAGTCTGGTTTAATTGCTGTTGATCATGTAGTTGGTAATGTTGAAAAAATGGAAGAGTGGGTTAGTTATTACGAGAATGTTATGGGCTTTAAACAAATGATTCATTTTGATGATGACGATATTAGTACAGAGTATTCGGCGTTAATGTCGAAAGTTATGACGAATGGAAGTCGTATTAAGTTTCCTATTAACGAACCAGCAGATGGAAAGAGAAAGTCACAAATTCAAGAGTATCTAGAATTCTATAATGGAGCTGGTGTACAACATCTTGCTTTATTAACAAGTGATATTGTTAAAACAGTTGAAGCGCTTCGTGCAAATGGGGTGGAGTTTTTAGATACACCTGATACTTATTATGATGAGTTAACTGCACGAGTTGGAAAAATCGATGAAGAAATTGATAAGTTAAAAGAATTAAAGATCTTAGTAGATCGTGATGATGAAGGTTACTTACTACAAATCTTTACGAAACCAATTGTAGATCGCCCGACTTTATTTATTGAAATCATTCAACGTAAAGGTTCTCGTGGATTTGGTGAAGGAAACTTTAAAGCGTTATTCGAATCAATTGAAAGAGAACAAGAGCGTCGCGGAAACTTATAAGATTTATATCCACCAGCAAAAGTCCCTTTGCTGGTGGAAATTTCATTTTTATAAGGAGGAATCAGGATGAAATTTGTTACATTTCGTCTTCCTTCAAAAGAACTACGGGCTGGATGGCTTGAAGGTGACAAAGTAATAGATATGAATCTTGCTAGTGAAGGGAAAATCCCTTCTTCTATGATTGCTTTTTTAGAGAAAGCGGATGAGTATGTAGAAGTAGTGCGGAATATTAAGAATCCAAATAAGGGTATATATGCTTTAGAAGAAGTACAATTGACAGCTGCTCTTCCTAATCCGAGTAGTATTCGAGATTTTTACGCATTTGAACAACATGTAAAAACAGCTCGCGGACGAAGAGGATTAGATGTTGTGCCTGAATGGTATGATATTCCGGTTTTTTATTTTACTAATCATCGTGCTGTAATTGGTTCCAGTGATTTTGTAATTGGTCCGAAAAAGTCTAAAAAGCTTGATTATGAGTTGGAGATTGCTTGCGTAATAGGAAGAGAAGGGCGAAATATTTCTCGTGAGCAAGCAGAGGAATATATTTTTGGTTATTGTATTATGAACGACTGGAGTGCGAGAGACTTACAAGCAACAGAAATGAAAGTAGGTCTCGGTCCAGCGAAAGGAAAAGACTTTGCAACTTCTTTAGGAGCACATCTTGTTACGAAAGAGGAATTAGACGTTTATCGTAATGGTGATCGATATAATTTAGAAATGACTGCTCATGTAAATGGAAAACTATTATCAAAAGGAAACTTCCAAGATATTTACTATACATTTGCTGAAATGATTGAACGTGCTTCAGAGGACGTTACGTTATATCCAGGAGATGTGATTGGTTCTGGGACAGTAGGAACAGGATGTATTTTAGAACTGGGTACAGAAGAGTGGCTACAAGATGGAGATGTTGTAGAACTGTCGATTACTGGTTTAGGTACACTACGTAATACGATCAAAAAAGAAAAGGAAGCGGGTGATGGGCATGTTTTATCGTCACATGGGAGAACTACCTCATAAACGACATGTACAATTTCGTAAAAAAGATGGATCGCTTTATCGTGAACAGGTAATGGGAACAAAAGGTTTTTCTGGTACGCAGTCTATTTTGTATCATCATTATATGCCGACAGAAGTAGGTCATTCTGCATTATCGCATTCTTGTCAGTTGCAGTATGAAGAGGATGTTGCTCTTTCTCATCGCCACTTTCGAACGAAAGAAAGTAAAAAAAGTGGTGATGCAATAAGTGGACGGAATTTCATACTTGGAAATGAAGATTTATTAATTGGAGTAGTGAGTCCAACAGAAAAAATGGATTATTTCTATCGTAATGGTGATGGCGACGAAATGTTATTTGTTCATTATGGAACAGGGAAAATTGAAACGATGTTTGGAACGATTCACTATAGAAAAGGCGACTATGTAACGATTCCAATTGGAACGATTTATCGTGTTATTCCAGATGAAGGAGAGACTAAGTTTCTTGTTGTAGAGGCGAATAGCCAAATTACAACGCCGCGTCGTTATCGAAATGAATACGGACAATTGTTAGAGCATAGTCCGTTTTGTGAAAGAGATCTTCGTGGTCCAGAAAAATTAGAGACATATGATGAAAAAGGCGAGTTTGTCGTAATGACAAAATCAAGAGGCTATATGCATAAACATGTTTTAGGACACCACCCGTTAGATGTTGTGGGATGGGATGGCTATTTATATCCGTGGGTATTTAATGTAGAGGATTTTGAACCAATTACAGGGCGCATTCATCAGCCACCGCCAGTACATCAAACATTTGAAGGACATAATTTTGTTATTTGCTCTTTCGTACCACGTTTATACGATTATCATCCAGAGTCAATTCCGGCACCATATTATCATAGTAATGTTAATAGTGATGAAGTTCTTTACTATGTAGAAGGAAACTTTATGAGTCGCAAAGGTGTGGAAGAAGGTTCTATTACACTTCATCCGAGCGGGATTCCCCATGGACCGCATCCGGGGAAAACAGAGGCAAGTATAGGGAAGAAAGAGACGCTTGAATTAGCTGTTATGATAGACACATTCCGTCCGCTTCGTATTGTAAAACAAGCACATGAAACAGAAGATGAAAAGTATATGTATAGCTGGATTGAACAAGGTTCATATACTGTGAAATAAGTAAAAAAGGCATGCTCTCAATAAGGGGGCATGCCTTTTTTACGGAATCGACATGTATAATAATACCAAAAAAATAATGGAAAGATATATAGAAAGAATAATAAGGATTGTGCATATTCAGAAGAATTTCTACTTGTTTCGACAAAAGTATTGACTAGGAAAAGCGTAATGAGTAAAATAAAAAAGCGAATTAAAAATTTTCAGAAAATTTAAAACTTGGAGGGGTGAAAGATGAAGCAAATTTTTCAAAAGAAGCCAATTGCAAAGTTAATGCAAGAAAGTAAGCAAAAAACGTTAGCAAGAACATTGGGCGCGCTAGATTTAACTATGCTTGGAATCGGAGCAATTGTTGGAACTGGTATTTTTGTTCTAACGGGTGTTGTGGCAGCGAAACATTCTGGGCCAGCTATTATATTATCATTTGCGATTGCCGCTCTAGCTTGTGCCTTTGCTGCATTTTGTTATGCTGAATTTGCTTCTTCAGTTCCTGTCTCGGGCAGTGTGTATACGTATACATACGCGACGATGGGGGAAGTATTCGCATTTTTAATTGGCTGGGACTTAATGCTGGAATATTTACTTGCTACATCTGCTGTAGCGAACGGTTGGTCTGCATATTTTCAATCTTTATTAAAGGGGTTTGGAATTCATATTCCGACTATTCTCTCCTCGGCTCCTGGTACAGGTAAGGGTGGAATAATTGATCTACCTGCAGTTCTAATTATTTTAGTGATGACAGTTCTTTTATCTAGGGGTGTTCGTGAAAGTGCACGAGTAAATAACATTATGGTATTTATTAAAATAGCAGTTGTTCTTATTTTTATCTTTGCTGGTTTTAATTATGTGAAACCTGAAAACTGGACGCCTTTTATGCCATTTGGTTTAGATGGTGTAATGGCTGGAGCGGCTACAGTATTCTTCGCATTTATAGGATTTGATGCAGTTTCAACAGCGGCAGAAGAAGTGAAACGTCCGCAACGTGATTTACCAATTGGTATTATTGCATCGTTATTAATTTGTACAGTTCTTTATATCGTTGTTTCGCTTATTTTGACAGGAATTGTTCCATACGGACAGCTAAATATATCAGATCCAGTTGCTTTTGCACTTCAATTTATTGGACAAGATGGTTTAGCGGGGGTAATTTCAGTAGGAGCAATTACAGGAATTACAACAGTAATGCTAGTTATGATGTATGGGCAAGTTCGTGTTTCTTATGCGATGAGCCGAGATGGTTTACTACCGAAGCGTCTTGCTAAAGTTCATCCAAAATTTAAAACGCCATTTTTAAATACATGGACAACGGGGATTATTGCGGCACTGATTTCAGGATTAATAGATTTAAATGTTTTAGCACATCTTGTAAATATGGGGACATTGTCAGCATTTGCACTCGTAGCTGTTGCGGTAATCGTAATGAGAAGAACTCATCCAGACTTACCAAGGGCATTTAAGGCTCCGCTTGTACCATTTTTACCAGCATTAACAGTGATTTTCTGTTTATACTTAATGCTTCAATTATCGGGGACAGCATGGATTAGTTTTGGGATATGGATGGTTATTGGTATAGCGGTTTACTTCTTATATAGCCGAAAACATAGTGCTTTAAATAATAGTAAAAAAGAAGAAGATGTTGCGAATTTATAAGCGAAAAAATCCATTCTAATTCTGTTAGAATGGATTTTTTTATTTGAAAATTTACATTTTTCTGAACTTATTATAAGATAATTGTTGGCTAACTAAAGGGGTGAAATGATGAAAAATACGTGGCGTGAGTTAAGGGAGATGGACCGTAACGTATGGATTCGATTTATTGGAGAGACGTTAAATGGAATTGCAATGATGATGTTAATGCCTTTTTTTGCATTATATTTAAAAGATAAGGTAGATTCGTTGTTGGAAGTTGGGGTTATTATGGCGCTTTCTCCAATTGCTGCAAGTTTTGGATCACTTATAGGAGGGAGAATTGCTGACATATATGGAAGAAAGCCTATTATGATATTTTCTATGGCAAGTAATGCATTATTAATGCTCGGTTTTCTATTTATAGAAGGATTTATTCCATATGCAATTTTATCTATTTTTTTAGGGTTGAGTAATTCTTTATTTCATCCAGCTGCATCAGCTATGGTCGCGGATGTAACGGCACCAGAAAAAAGAACAGAGGCATATGGTTTATTACGAATGGGACACAATATAGGTGCTGCGATTGGTCCGATAATGGGAGCATCAGTAGTTGTGTTGTCAAAGAACCTTGTGTTTATTATTGCCTCTTCTACAATGCTATTTTATGCGTTACTTGTATTACTTCTTATTCAAGAGACGATGCCAAAAAGGACAGATAAGGAAGAACATAAAGAAAAGGAAGCTGGGGCAGTTTGGAAAATTGTAATGCGAGATAAGGCATTAATGATTTACTTATTAGCAGGCATTATCATTTCGATGGGGTTTTCTCAAACCGAAGGCATGTTGCCACTACATTTTGATAATGAAATGAAGCATATTTTTGGAACGAATAATCCATATCCATATTTAATGGCGTTAAACGGACTATTAGTTGTTTTATTCCAATTTCAAATTTCAAAATGGGCTACGGATAAACCAGTCGGGAAGACGATGTTATATGGTGCATGTTTATTCGGGATTGGATTATTTTTTATAGGGTGGTTACCGAAGTGGTTTGGAGAATTTAATACAAATGCTACAATTATTTTAATAATACTACTGTTCGTTTATGCTATATATACGTTAGGTGAGATGATTATGTCGCCTGTACAGATGACATTTGTAGCAAATTTGGCCCCTGAGCATTTGAGAGGGACTTATATGGGAGCTGCAAGTTTGCAGTGGATTACAGGAAGCGCATTTGGTCCACTTTTGGGCGGTTTTTTATTAGATCGATTACTTGGTCACTTTCTATTTACAATTTTAGCTGTAGGATGTGTAGTTGCAGGTATTGTATATGTTTCTTTAGATCGCCTTGTGGAGCAAAGGCAAAAAGACACACTAACCAAACAATCTTCTTAGTGAATAGGTGACATACACAAAAAAGGGGATTTCTACATATTTTAGGTACATAACTAGATTAGATTGCCATTTTATTTTGTGTAGTTATATAGAAAATGAAATGAAAAACCAATAAGTGATGTTATTTAATTATTTATGGAAGTTACATTTTATTTCAAATAGGAACTACCTATTTTTATAAAAAGTGCTAAAATAGAAAAATGAAAACAATTGGTTAGGGTGATTTCATTGACGAAAATTAAATTAGGTTTATTATATGGTGGAAAATCAGCTGAGCATCAAGTTTCGCTACAGACGGCTCTTGCTGCTATTAAAGCGTTAAATCAAGATAAATTCGAGATTCATCCAATTTATATTACAGAACAAGGTCAATGGATACGCGGTGAGCGTATTGAAGGCGAAGTAACAGATGTTGAAGCTTTAAAAATGAGCGGTGCAGAAAATGCGATTTCTCCGTTATCATTAAGTACAGAAATTATCCCATCTGCAGCTTCTGAGGAGAACGCTATTGACGTTATTTTCCCATTACTACATGGACCAAACGGTGAAGATGGAACGGTTCAAGGACTATTAGAATTAATGAATATCCCTTATGTAGGAAATGGTGTTCTAGCATCATCTGCTGGTATGGATAAAGTTGTTATGAAAAACATCTTTGCAGAGGCTGGTTTAAAACAAGCAAAATATGCATCCTTCATTCGTAGTGCATGGGAAAAAAATCGTGAGGAAGCTTATTCTAAAGTAGAAGATAAGTTAGGATATCCTTGCTTCGTAAAACCAGCGAACCTTGGTTCAAGTGTTGGTATTAATAAGTGTAAAAATCGTGAAGAACTTGAGGATGCATTTGTAGAGGCATTCCAATTTGATCGCAAAATTATTGTAGAAGAAAATATTGTAGGTCGTGAAGTAGAAGTTGGGGTACTAGGTAATGATGAGCCGAAATGTTCAGTTGTAGGTGAAATCGTTCCGAAAAAGGACTTCTATGATTATAAGTCGAAATATATCGATGGTGATACGGCGCTAATTATTCCAGCTGAAATGACAGAAGAAGAATCTAATGTAATTAAGCGTGATGCGATTATTGCATTCCAATCATTAGACGGTGCAGGTTTAACGCGAGCTGATTTCTTCTTAACGAAAGATGGAGAAGTGTATATTAACGAAGTAAACACAATGCCAGGATTTACACCGTTCAGTATGTTCCCTCTATTATGGCAACATACTGGGTTACCGTATCCAGAATTAATCGAAGAGCTAATTCGTTTAGCGATTGAACGTCACGAAGAAAAACAAAAAATTAAATATACAATCTAACAAAAAAGGAGGAAGCACTATTCATAGGAATAGTGCTTCCTCTATGTAAGGAGCGTTTATATATGATAAAGCGAATGTTAAAGCAAGTGGAACAGATGGTAAATGGTACTGAATTAGCAGAGCAATATGAGGGAATTACTATTCAAGGCGTGTCTATTGATACGAGAAAAATTGAAAAAGGAAACTTGTATGTTCCGATTCAAGGGGAGCGCTTCGATGGGCATGCTTTTGTAGATAAAGCTGTTGAAAATGGAGCTGTGGCTACATTATGGATGAAAGATGTAGCGAATCCACCTGAGAATCTTCCGGTTATTTTTGTAGAAGACACGCTATCGGCATTGCAAATGTTAGCGAAAAACTATCGCGATCAATTGGATGTTAAAGTTGTAGGTGTAACGGGTAGTAACGGTAAAACATCTACGAAAGATATTGTAACAAGTCTTCTTGCGACTAAATTCAAAGTGCAAAAAACAGAAGGGAACTTCAATAACCATATCGGATTACCTCTTACCATTTTAAACTTAGAAGAAAATACAGAAGTAGCAGTATTAGAGATGGGTATGTCAAGCCGAGGCGAAATTGAATTCTTATCTAAGTTAGCTCGTCCTAATGCAGCTATCATTACAAATATTGGTGAGGCACATTTAATGGATTTAGGATCTCGTGAGGCAATTGCTGAGGCGAAATTAGAAATTGTTACAGGATTACAAGAAGGTGGCGTGTTCGTATATAACGGAGATGAGCCTTTATTAACGAATCGTGTTCCTGGAATGAATTTAGCAGCAGAAACGGTTACGTTTGGTGATGCAAGAGCAAACGATTATTATCCAACGACTGTAACATTACAAGCAACTGGGACACATTTCAAAATGAATAGAGATGAAAATATTTCATTCTACTTACCGGTGTTAGGAAAACATAATGTGTATAATACACTTGCTTCAATGGCAATTGCGAAACATTTTGGTGTAACGTGGGAAGAGATGAAAGAAGGTTTAGTAACACTTCAAATGACGGGCATGCGTATGGAAATTGTGAAAACAAATAGTGGTTTAACAATTATCAACGATGCTTATAATGCAAGCCCGACGGCTATGGAAGCAGCATTCCATTTAATGAATGGTTTAGATGGTTTTGCTAAAAAAATCGTTGTGCTCGGTGATATGTTAGAACTTGGAGATCAAGAAGTACAGTTCCATTATGAGGTAGGAAAATTAATTGATCCAGCAAAAATCTCACATGTATTCACATACGGTAGATTAGGGGCTCAAATTGCTGAAGGAGCGAAAATTAATTTCCCTAATGAACGTGTAAAGGCGTATGATAATAAAGAAGAGTTAGTAAAAGATTTACAAGCAGTAGTCGATGTGAAAGATGTTGTATTAATAAAAGCATCTCGCGGTATGAAATTAGAAGAAGTAATTACGATGTTGAAATAATTGGTGTATATAAATAGGGATGATAGTTACGAAAATAGAAGAAACTTATAATAAGCGCTTACAGTAAATATAAAAAAATAAAAGTGAAGAAAAAAACTCTGAATATGAAAATAAGGTAACAGTTGGGTTTGCTTTTTACACATACAAAACTTATAATTGATAAAGTGTAATAACGTTTAGAAGTATTTTCGTGAAGAATATACGCCCGTTTATATACGTGAGCATTCAGGAAAAGGGCTTTTCCGCAAATTCGGAAAACGCCTTTTTTTAAATGATAAGTATAGGATAGAAAAGGAGAAGTAACATTGACAACATTTCGAGAATTAGGATTAAGTGATTCTTTACTGCAATCTGTTGAAAGTATGGGCTTTGAAGAGGCTACACCAATTCAAGCTGAAACAATTCCACATGCATTGCAAGGTAAAGATATTATTGGGCAAGCGCAAACAGGTACAGGGAAAACAGCAGCATTCGGATTACCACTATTAGATAAAGTGGATACACATAAAGAATCGGTTCAAGGTATTGTTATCGCGCCAACGCGTGAATTAGCAATTCAAGTTGGAGAAGAATTATACAAAATTGGTAAGCATAAACGCGTTCGTATTTTACCAATTTATGGTGGTCAAGATATTAACCGCCAAATTCGTGCTCTAAAAAAACACCCACACATTATTGTTGGTACGCCGGGTCGTATTTTAGATCATATTAACCGTAAAACACTTCGTCTGCAAAACGTAGAGACAGTTGTTCTTGACGAAGCGGATGAAATGTTAAACATGGGCTTCATTGAAGACATTGAAGCAATTTTAACAGATGTGCCAGAAACACATCAAACATTACTATTCTCAGCGACAATGCCGGATCCAATCCGCCGTATTGCTGAGCGTTTCATGACTGAGCCTCAACACATTAAAGTAAAAGCAAAAGAAGTAACAATGCCAAACATTCAGCAGTTCTATTTAGAAGTGCAAGAAAAGAAAAAGTTTGACGTGTTAACACGCTTATTAGATATTCAATCTCCAGAGCTTGCAATCGTATTCGGTCGTACAAAGCGTCGTGTTGATGAATTATCAGAAGCATTAAACTTACGTGGTTATGCTGCAGAAGGTATTCACGGTGATTTAACTCAGGCGAAACGTATGTCTGTATTACGTAAATTTAAAGAAGGTTCTATTGAAGTTCTTGTTGCAACAGACGTTGCTGCACGTGGTCTTGATATTTCAGGCGTAACGCACGTATATAACTTCGATATTCCACAAGATCCAGAATCATACGTTCACCGTATCGGTCGTACTGGTCGTGCAGGTAAAAAAGGTATTGCAATGCTATTTGTAACACCACGTGAATCAGGACAATTAAAAAATATCGAGCGTACAACAAAACGTAAAATGGACCGTATGGATGCACCGACACTTGACGAGGCATTAGAAGGTCAACAACGTTTAATCGCTGAAAAGCTTCAAAGCACAATTGAAAATGAAAACTTAGCATACTACAAGCGTATTGCAGAAGAAATGTTAGAAGAAAATGACTCTGTAACAGTAGTAGCTGCTGCTTTAAAAATGATGACTAAAGAGCCGGATACAACTCCGATCGCTTTAACATCAGAACCACCTGTTGTTTCAAGAGGCGGCGGTTCTAAAAAACGCGGCGGTAACGGAGGCGGATACCGTGATGGTAACCGTAATCGTAGTCGTGATGCACGCGGCGGTGGCGATGGACGTAATCGTGACCGTAACCGTGATGGACGTAATCGTGACGGAAACCGTGATCGCAATCGTGATGGTAACCGCGATCGTAATCGTGATGGTGGTAGTCGTGGTCGTAGAGGTGAAGGCCAAGGTCGCCCTGGTTCTTCAAATGGACGCGGCGAAAGAAAACATCATAGCCGTCCACAAGCTTAATAAAAAAGAGAATGCCCTTTGCGGGCATTCTCTTTTTTTATTTCTATAATTGTGCATACTACATAATAGTTATGATAGAAAAGGGGCTGTTATATGCTTGTAAGGCTTGGTTACGTTGCGATGAGTGTACATTTGAAGAATGCATCTCCATCTCAAACGATGACGTATGCACAGTTTCAGAAATTAGATGATCGTGATGCTGCAATTCGTAAGCTTGAAAGAATTGCTAATTCCAATTTAGAAAATTGTTTACGTTTATTAAAGCATAATAAAGGACATGACATATCTTTCTTTCGGCTCAGTTCAAAGCTCATTCCTTTAGCGAATCATGAGGAATTGCTAGAGTGGAACTATATTCGTCCGTTAAAAGAAAATTTAAAAAAACTAGGTGAATATGCAGTTCATATGAATATGAGAATTGATTTCCATCCAGATCATTTTGTTGTACTAAATTCACCTGAGGAGAGTGTTTTTAAACAATCTGTAAAAACATTGCAGATGCACAAAAAATTATTAAAAGGCATGGGGATTGAACATAAGCAACGATGTGTACTGCATGTTGGAGGAGGATATAAAGATAAAGAACTTGCATTAGAGCGCTTTATAGAGAATTGGTCGAATGTCCCAAGGGGTATTCAAGAAATGATTATATTAGAAAATGATGATACAACCTTTACGTTAGAGGAAACATTATATTTAGGAGAAAAATTAGATATTCCCGTCGTATTTGACTTGCATCACCATATGATGAATAATGAGCAAGAAGATTGGTATGAAGATTGGGCACGTGTTGTTCATACGTGGGAAACGTCTTTGTTGCCGATTAAAATGCATATCTCTAGCCCTAGAGAGGGAAAAGATCCAAGAGCTCATGCAGATTATATTAATGTAGACGCATTTTTATCTTTTTTAAGAAGGATAAAGGGAAGTGTTCCGCAAATTGATTGTATGATTGAGGCGAAGATGAAGGATGAGTCTTTATTTCAATTAATGAGAGATTTAAGTGAACAAGTAGATGTAGAAATTATCGATGGTGCAAGCTTTTATATTAAATAAGCTTTGCACCATCGTTTTTTTTTGTTAAAAAAGGGGTTAAAATGCCACCGGTTATTAAACCTGTTAAATGACTGATCGGATTGGCAGAAGGGTTAAAGAAAGTAAATAGCAGTAATAGAAGTATCATAATTGAGAAAATGGCAATTTCTTTTGGTTTTGAAGAGCGGTATCGATTGTACAATAAAAATAACTGTGCACCTAATAGTCCGAAAATACCACCTGATGCACCTGCGTGAATATATTCAAGCGGCATAATAATATAAGAAGAAATATTTCCAGAAATTCCAGAGAGAAAAAATAGAATAAAAAAAGAAAAGTGTCCGAGTTGCTTTTCGATAGAAGAACCAAGAGCAAACAAAAAAATACTATTAGAAAGAAAATGTTGTAAGTCTACGTGTACGAGAAGAGAAGTTATGACACGCCACCATTCTCCTTTCGCGATATATTCATTAGAGGCTGCCAGTGGTAAGAGAAAAAAGTCGCCTAATATCATCATGACTAAATGAATAAGCAGTAAGGTAAGAATAGTCGGTTGTAAAGAAATATGAGTGGATCTTATTAGCATACGGTTACTATCACCCCTTTTGCATCAGAAAGATTCTCTGTTATTCTTATCAATATGAAAGAAGAAAGTTAAATAGAAGAAGGGGATTTTGAAATGATTATAGGGATTGGTATCGATATTATTGAATTAAATCGTATTGAAAAAATGCTAGATGGAAAGCTTAAATTTATGGAACGTATTTTAACGGAAAATGAACGTAATGTTGCTATGGAGCTGAAAGGAAGTCGCCTTACAGAGTTTGTAGCTGGAAGGTTTGCAGCGAAAGAGGCGTATTCAAAAGCTGTAGGTACTGGTATCGGAAAAGAAGTGAGTTTTTTAGATATTGAAGTGAAAAATGATGAAAGAGGTAAGCCAATTCTGATTACAAGTACAGAGCATATTGTTCATTTATCAATTAGTCATAGTAAGGAATTTGCTGTTGCTCAAGTTGTTTTAGAAAGCTCGTCACGCTAGTCTGCATATTTTATATCTTTGTCTCATATATTTGAGGTAGCGATAAGGAAGGTACATCTTCCATTCATTTATAGGGGCAAAGGGGCTGAATTGATGAAAAGGCGTCTGTTTTTAGTTCTTGTCGGTTTATTGACCGTTTTTGTGTTGGCGGGTTGTATGGAAAAGAAGCAAGATGATGTCGTGAGAGATTTAGAATCAAAAGTAAAAGGGATGAAAAGTTATCAAGCTGAGGCAAAATTATCTATTAAAACAGGCAATGAGCCTCAAGAGTATAACGTAGAGATTTGGCATAAGGAACCGTCTTTTTATCGTGTGAATTTAAAAAATGCAAAAAAAGATCAGAGCCAAATTATTTTGAGAAATGAAGAAGGTGTATTTGTATTAACGCCAGCACTTAATAAGAGCTTCCGTTTTCAAAGTGATTGGCCGCAAAATAGTAGCCAGGCTTATTTATATGAATCACTTGTAAGAGATATTTTGCAGGACAAGAAAAACCTTACTTTTGAGAAAACAGATAAGTATTATATTTTTAAAACAAAAACAAACTATCAACATCAAAATATGTTGCCGAGACAAGAGATTACATTGAATAAGAGCGACTTGACTCCAGTTTCAGTGAAGTTAATGGATAATGATCAAAATGTTCTTGTGAAAGTAGATTTCTCTAAAGTGAAATTCGATGCGAAATTTGATAAAGGTGCATTTGATACGAAACAAAATATGTCTAGAGCGCAGGTAGATGTTCAAACAACAGCGAAAGAAGACAAACCGTTTGCTATTTTGTATCCACTTGATACACCACAAGGTATGACTCTGCAAGATGAAAAAGAGTTGAAGACAGACAGTGGCAAGCGTGCGATACTCACATACACTGGAAATAAGAAATCCTTTACTTTAATACAAGAAAAGGCAAAAGTTGCAGAGGCATCATCAGCGGTAAGTGTAAGTGGAGAACCAGTTGATCTTGGGTTTACGATTGGTGCATTAACAAAAGACTCTGTAACGTGGTCGCATAACGGAGTAGAATATATGCTCGTGTCTAAAGGTTTAGAGCCGAAGGAGCTGTTAATGGTTGCTCGTTCAGTTACAGCGAAGCAGGTGAAGTAAACTTCTTAGACGTGGTGATATATGTGCACCACGTCTTTTCTTAGTTTGAAGGTGGATTTCATAAAAGAAGCATATAAAAGAATAAGCTTCGCATATCGTGTATAAGGAAGTGTATTTATGGAAGAAGCACCATTTTACCGTGACACTTGGGTGGAAGTGGATTTAGATGCCATTTATAACAACGTTACACATATTAAAGAGTTCATCCCAAGTAATGTAGAGATTTTTGCTGTAGTTAAAGCAAACGCATATGGGCACGATTATGTACCGGTGGCTAAAACGGCATTAGAAGCAGGTGCAACAAGGTTAGCTGTTGCTTTTTTAGATGAGGCTTTAGTGCTTCGGAGGGCTGGTATTACTGAGCCGATTTTAGTGTTAGGTCCCTCGCCGCCGCGTGATGTAAATGTAGCTGCTGAAAATGATGTAGCGCTAACTGTTTTTCAAAAAGAATGGGTGGACGAAGCAATTAAACTTTGGGATGGTTCATCTGTAATGAAATTCCATATTAACTTTGATAGTGGTATGGGGAGAATTGGAATACGTGAAAGAAAAGAGCTAAAAGAATTTTTAAAGAGTTTAGAGGGTGCACCGTTTTTAGAGTTAGAAGGAGTATACACGCATTTTGCAACGGCAGATGAGGTTGAGACTTCGTATTTTGATAAGCAATATAACACGTTCTTAGAGCAGTTAAGTTGGTTGAAAGAATTCGGAGTGGATCCTAAGTTTGTTCATACAGCTAATAGTGCTGCGACGTTACGTTTTCAAGGGATTACATTTAATGCAGTGCGAATTGGGATTGCAATGTATGGATTATCTCCTTCTGTAGAAATACGTCCTTTTTTACCATTTGAATTAGAACCGGCGCTATCACTTCATACGAAAGTCGCTCATATTAAACAGGTAATTAAAGGTGATGGAATTAGTTATAATGTCACCTACCGAACGAAAACTGAAGAATGGATTGCGACTGTAGCGATTGGCTATGCAGATGGGTGGCTTAGAAGGTTACAAGGATTTGAAGTGCTTATAAATGGTAAAAGGGTACCGATTGTAGGGCGAGTAACAATGGATCAGTTCATGATTCATCTTCCTTGTGAAGTGCCACTTGGTACGAAAGTTACGCTTATTGGAAGGCAAGGAGATGAGTATATTAGCGCTACAGAGGTTGCGGAATACTCAGGGACTATTAATTATGAAATTATTGCAACGATCAGTTTCCGTGTGCCAAGAATATTTATACGGAATGGTAAGGTTGTAGAGATAATTAATTACTTGAACAATATATAGAAGGTAGTATGATTGCTTCTTGTCATTGGGGTGACTGTTCATTGCTGGATAATAAGCTCTTTTTGATGAGAAGCTTTTTACTTATAATCATTTTTTATATAAGTTGCACGTAAGTTTTGAAGAGGAGTTCTATTGTTTTTAGTGAGTTATGAGATAAAAAATTTAAGAAGATGAATGTTTTGTTTGTGAATTGGAAAACATAAGCAAGGAATAAGGAAGTCTTTGCAACAGGCTCCATACAATGGTATTATTACAATAGGTGTCATATATATATTTGGGTGTGTAGTTGACGGTGGAGGTGTATTTTTGTGTCCGAATCAAGTGTAACTACTGAAATCGTGGTTCGGTTGCCAAAGCAAATGGTAACGGAATTGGACGGAATTGGAAAACAAGAGAATAAGAATCGCCATGAACTAATTTGCCAGGCAACACAATTGTTATTGCGTCAACATAAGACGAAGAAACGCTACCAACATGAATCAATGCGACGTGGGTACATTGAAATGGGAAAAATTAATCTTGGTATTGCATCTGAAGCTTTCTTAGCAGAGTATGAAGCAGCTCATACAGTAGAACGCTTAGTTAGCGGGGGGTAATATTTTGATTGTAAAACGCGGCGACGTGTATTTTGCAGACCTTTCCCCAGTTGTTGGTTCTGAGCAAGGAGGCGTTCGTCCGGTTCTTGTCATTCAAAATGACATCGGAAATCGTTTTAGTCCAACGGTGATTGTAGCGGCTATTACTGCACAGATTCAAAAAGCGAAATTACCCACTCATGTGGAAATTGATGCGAAAAAGTATGGTTTTGAGAGAGATTCTGTTATTTTACTTGAGCAGATTCGAACAATCGATAAGCAACGCTTAACGGACAAAATCACTCATTTGGATGAAGTGATGATGAGTCGTGTAGATGAAGCGTTACAAATTAGTTTAGGACTAATAGATTTTTAAATCGGCAGTTTAAGTTGCTCTCTTTGAAGGGCAACTTTTTTTATTATAGAGGAGGTTACGGTTGTATATGGAAATGGTAGATAATCGACAAGCGTTAATGAAAATGTTAGTGAAAGAATTAGGCTTTACCGAAAAGCAAGTTCGTCATGTTATTCAATTAACAGAAGAAGGTAACACAGTTCCATTTATTGCTCGTTACCGAAAAGAATGGACAGGCTCTTTAGATGAGGTGCAAATTCGTACGATTTTAGAGAGATGGCAATATATGATGCAACTTGAAGATAGGAAGGAAGAAGTTCTTCGTCTTATTGATGAGAAGGGGAAACTGACAGAAGAGCTACGACAGCAAATTGTTAAAGCTACAAAGTTGCAAGAAGTAGAAGATCTATATCGTCCATATAAAGAGAAAAGAAGAACGAAAGCGACAATTGCTAAAGAAAAAGGATTAGAACCATTAGCTGAATGGTTATTGTTATATAAGAAAGAAGATCCGGCTAAAAAGGCAGTGGAATTTATTAATGTAGAGAAAGAAGTGCAATCTGCAGAAGAAGCTTTACAAGGTGCACAAGACATTATTGCAGAAATGGTTTCAGATGAAGCTGCGTATCGTAGTTGGATTCGAAATGTTACTTTTAGAAAAGGTGTTATGTCTTCGTCCGTGAAAGATGAAGAAAAAGATGAAAAGAATATATATGAAATGTATTACAGTTATGAAGAACCATTGCAAAAAGTAGTACCACATCGTGTATTAGCAATGAATCGTGGCGAGAAAGAAGATATATTGAGAGTTGCTGTTGTTCCGCCAGTAGATGAGATAGTAACTTTCTTAAATAAGAAAGTAATTCGTGATAACGATTCGAAAAGTGCACATTATGTACAATTAGCGATTGAAGATGGTTATAAACGATTAATTCAATCTTCAATCGAAAGAGAGATTCGTAAAGAATTAACAGAAACAGCTGAAGAACAAGCAATACATATTTTCTCTGAGAACTTACGTAACTTATTATTACAACCTCCGATGAAAGGGAAAGTCGTGCTAGCGGTAGATCCGGCATATAGAACTGGTTGTAAATTGTCTGTAGTAGATGATACGGGGAAAGTACTACATATCGATGTTATTTATCCGCATCCACCTGTTCGTAAATATGATGATGCAAAAACGAAAGTTCTTTCTATTATAGATAAATATCAAGTTGAAATGATTGCAATTGGTAATGGGACAGCATCTAGAGAAACAGAAGAGTTTATAGTAGATGTATTACAAAGTGTGAACCGAGATGTCTTTTATATTATTGTAAATGAAGCGGGTGCTAGTGTATATTCAGCTTCTGATTTAGCCCGTGAGGAATTCCCAAATTTACAAGTTGAAGAGAGAAGTGCCGTTTCTATTGGGAGACGTCTGCAAGATCCACTTGCTGAACTTGTGAAAATTGATCCTAAATCAGTTGGGGTTGGACAATACCAACATGATGTATCTCAAAAGAGACTGAATGAATCATTAACATTTGTAGTAGAAACAGCTGTTAACCAAGTTGGGGTTAATGTAAATACGGCTTCGGTTGCATTGTTACAATATGTTTCAGGTTTATCGAAAACTGTTGCGAAAAATATTGTGGCAAAGAGAGAAGAAGATGGGAAATTCACGAAGCGCACGGAATTAAAGAAAATCCCACGTTTAGGTGCAAAGACGTATGAACAATGTATAGGTTTCTTACGTATACTAGAAGGAGCGAATCCATTAGATCGAACAGGTATTCATCCAGAGCAATATAAAAATGTTGAATTATTATTGAAGAGTCTAGGGTTATCGATAGATGACGTAGGACAACCGCAATTACAAAAGAGATTGGAAGAAGTAGAGATTTCTAAGTTATCTCAAGAAACAGGAGTTGGGGAGCCGACGTTAGTTGATATTATAGATGCGCTTATTAGTCCAGAACGCGATATGAGGGATGAGTTGCCTAAACCACTTCTGAA
Source organism: Bacillus sp. B1-WWTP-T-0.5-Post-4 (assembly GCF_009183795.1). Taxonomy (NCBI): domain Bacteria; kingdom Bacillati; phylum Bacillota; class Bacilli; order Caryophanales; family Bacillaceae; genus Bacillus; species Bacillus sp. B1-WWTP-T-0.5-Post-4. The sequence continues at coordinate 2,503 of NZ_WEIJ01000013.1, read as the reverse complement.
AAAAGGGATTTTGAAATTAGAAGATTTAAAACGTGGTATGGAATTAGAAGGAACAGTTCGTAACGTTGTTGATTTTGGTGCTTTTGTTGATGTTGGCGTAAAGCAAGATGGTTTAGTACATATTTCTAAACTTAGCAAACAGTTTGTAAAGCATCCGCTAGATGTTGTATCAGTAGGGCAAATTGTAAAAGTATGGGTAGATGATATTGATACAAAAAAAGGACGCGTTGCACTATCTATGTTGCCGATTGAATAGTAAGAGAAGAGAGCAGATGAAACTGCTCTTTTTTTATGGAATAAAAAGTGTAATGGATTATGAGCTTTGATGTATTTTGCTATAATAAAACCAGCATTCATTTAATAACTTAATTTGATACCGGTTTTTTTCGAAATATGCACGTTGCATTTGTTTTTTTAGCCACGTAGGCATAGGAATCCCTCCTTGTTTAATCCTGCTCTCAAAAATCTAAAATGCTATTGATGAGAGGTTGGTGAGTGGATTTCTATTCATGTTTTGTTTTTAGAAACCACGCTTCTTACATGAGGATGGGTATATGTACTATTTAATATATGTATAAGAAGGGAGAAAAGTGTAAAAATATTTTTTTGTTTAGGAGGAATGAGAGTGGATGAGCAAGAAATTCAGCGACTAGTGGAAGAAGTGTCACTACAATACTTTGAGATGCCGTTCTTACATAAAGCAGTGTTTAATAATAGATTACGTACAACTGGTGGGCGTTATTTATTGAAGAGTCATAATATCGAATTGAATTATCGATATTACGAAGTGTATGGTGAAGAAGAGTTAGTCGGGATTATTAAACATGAGCTTTGTCATTATCACTTACATATTGCAGGAAGAGGGTATAAGCACAGGGACAGGGATTTTCGTGAGTTGTTAAAGAAAGTTGATGCACCACGTTTTTGTAAACGAATGATTAATGAAGAGAAGGAAAAAAAGATTTATAAGTATGAATGTATGGAGTGTTCACTTCAATATGTAAGAAGGCGTCAAATAAATACAAAAAGATATGTCTGTGGAAAGTGTAAAGGGAAACTCAAACCGATATCGAAAACATCTTGACAGTAAAAACGCAATCCAGTATATTATAAACATGTCACGTTTGAACAAGATGTTGTTAAAAACTTCTTGACTTACAGAGAGAATTTTTATAAGATACAAATTGTCTTCATTATTCCGCAGTAGCTCAGTGGTAGAGCTATCGGCTGTTAACCGATCGGTCGTAGGTTCGAGTCCTACCTGCGGAGCCATACAGAGAAGTACCCAAGTGGCTCAAGGGGCTCCCCTGCTAAGGGAGTAGATCGCTAACGCGGTGCGAGGGTTCGAATCCCTTCTTCTCTGCCATACATATTGGCCCGTTGGTCAAGTGGTTAAGACACCGCCCTTTCACGGCGGTAACACGGGTTCGAATCCCGTACGGGTCACCACTTCGGAGGATTAGCTCAGCTGGGAGAGCACCTGCCTTACAAGCAGGGGGTCGGCGGTTCGATCCCGTCATCCTCCACCATATAATTTTATATGAATAGTATTGTCGCGGGGTGGAGCAGCACGGTAGCTCGTCGGGCTCATAACCCGAAGGTCGCAGGTTCAAATCCTGTCCCCGCAACCAAATGGTCCCGTGGTGTAGTGGTTAACATGCCTGCCTGTCACGCAGGAGATCGCCGGTTCGACCCCGGTCGGGACCGCCATTTTAACTTCTGCTATATAGCAGTTGTTTTTTATTGGATATTATGTTACAATAACATTTGTCTTTGAAAAGAAGATAATTATTTCGATGGGCTATAGCCAAGCGGTAAGGCAACGGACTTTGACTCCGTCATGCGCTGGTTCGAATCCAGCTAGCCCAGCCATTTACGAGCCATTAGCTCAGTTGGTAGAGCATCTGACTTTTAATCAGAGGGTCGAAGGTTCGAGTCCTTCATGGCTCACTTTTGTTTTTTCCGCGCGGTCGTGGCGGAACGGCAGACGCGCTAGGTTGAGGGCCTAGTGGGGGAAACCCCGTGGAGGTTCAAGTCCTCTCGGCCGCATCAAAAAAATCTTAAAAAAGTACTTGCATTTGAAAATGTAGTATGATAAGATAATTGAGTCGCCAAATTACAACGACGAAAAAACATCATGAATAAGCGCCCGTAGCTCAATTGGATAGAGCGTTTGACTACGGATCAAGAGGTTAGGGGTTCGACTCCTCTCGGGCGCGCCAATTACGGGAAGTGGCTCAGCTTGGTAGAGCACCTGGTTTGGGACCAGGGGGTCGCAGGTTCAAATCCTGTCTTCCCGACCACGCGGGTGTAGTTTAGTGGTAAAACAAGAGCCTTCCAAGCTCTGGTCGAGAGTTCGATTCTCTTCACCCGCTTTTAGTTCTTTGAAAACTGAACGAAACAAACAACGTGAAACGTCAATTTTTATTTTAGATGCTAGACAAACTAACTTTATTGGAGAGTTTGATCCTGGCTCAGGATGAACGCTGGCGGCGTGCCTAAT
>NZ_WEIJ01000012.1:0-104931 GCF_009183795.1 Bacillus sp. B1-WWTP-T-0.5-Post-4 | reverse complement strand
TCCCAGTGTGGCCGATCACCCTCTCAGGTCGGCTACGCATCGTTGCCTTGGTGAGCCGTTACCTCACCAACTAGCTAATGCGACGCGGGTCCATCCATAAGTGACAGCCGAAGCCGCCTTTCAATTTTGAACCATGCAGTTCAAAATGTTATCCGGTATTAGCCCCGGTTTCCCGGAGTTATCCCAGTCTTATGGGCAGGTTACCCACGTGTTACTCACCCGTCCGCCGCTAACTTCATAAGAGCAAGCTCTTAATCCATTCGCTCGACTTGCATGTATTAGGCACGCCGCCAGCGTTCATCCTGAGCCAGGATCAAACTCTCCAATAAAGTTAGTTTGTCTAGCATCTAAAATAAAAATTGACGTTTCACGTTGTTTGTTTCGTTCAGTTTTCAAAGAACTACTTGGTCGCTCATTTGCGACTTCCTTATGTTAACATCTTCGTTTTTCGATGTCAACTAAGTTTTTTAATTTCTTTTTTGTCGTTTTCTGCGTTTCCGCATCAGCGACGGTTATTAATATATCATGGTGAAAAATGAAATGCAACACCTTTTATAAACTTTTTTTAAAACTGCCCACATTTCTTTTTTTATATCATATACTTAAACGAAATATCTCTTTCATGTATGAGCAATTCCTACATATATTTTATATAAAGTTACTCTATCAAAAGACGTTTCTTTCTATAATAAGCGTTTTATTCATATAGCATATCATACAGGGAGGAATATATATGGACTATACCGATTTATTAATCAAACTAGGTCTCTCGGCTATTTTAGGATTTGCCATTGGTTTAGAACGTGAATTAAAACGGAAACCACTTGGTTTAAAAACGTGTTTAGTTATTTCTATTATTAGTTGCCTCCTAACGATTGTTTCTATTAAAGCAGCTTATAACTTACCACATACCGATCATATGAATATGGATCCACTTCGACTTGCCGCTCAAATTGTATCAGGAATTGGTTTTTTAGGTGCTGGCGTAATTTTAAGAAGAGGCAACGATAGCATTGCAGGGCTCACGACTGCCGCTATGATCTGGGGTGCTTCTGGTATTGGTATTGCTGTTGGGGCCGGATTCTATATTGAAGCGATATTCGGAATGTGTTTCCTTATGATTAGTGTCGAACTTATACCACTCGCGATGAAATATGTAGGCCCTAGATCATTTCGTCAACGTGATATCGCTGTGAAACTTGTTGTACGAAATATGGACAATATCCCAATCGTAATTGAAGAAATAAAAGAAATGGATATAAAAGTTAAGAATATGAAGCTTAAAACATTAGAAAACGGTTCTCACTATTTACATCTTAAACTGTCCATTGATCAAAAAAGACATACTGCTGATGTTTACTATGCTCTCCAGCATCTTGAAAGTGTCCAACAAACTGAAGTGGAAAGTATGTAACGTAAAACAAACTCTCTTTAATTAGAGAGTTTTTCTTTTTTCTATAATGGCAACAATGAATGTAGTCCTACAAAGTAAGGAGGAATAGGCAATTGAAATCCCGTCCGAATTTAGTAGATACATTTCGTGATTCCATTATTTTTCGTTTAATTTGTTTTATTATTGTACTGACTGCTTTTTCCGGTTTTCTTATACATAGATTAGAACCTTTTCATTTCACTACATGGTTTGACGGAATTTGGTGGTCAATCGTTACCATTTTTACAGTTGGATATGGCGACTTTGCTCCCCATACGACGATAGGAAAACTAATAGGTATAAGTATTATTTTATTAGGAACTGGCTTTTGTTCTTATTATATGGTGCTGTTTGCTACTGAAATGATTAATAAACAATATATGAAAATTAAAGGTGAAGAAGCCGCTACTTCTAACGGTCATATGATTATCGTTGGCTGGAATGAGCGTGCAAAACATGTTGTAAAGCAAATGCACGTATTACAACCAAACCTTGATATCGTTTTAATTGATGAAACACTTTCTTTACTCCCAAAACCATTTCATCATTTAGAATTTATAAAAGGTTGTCCGCATCACGATCAAACTTTATTAAAGGCTAATATTGCAACGGCACACACCATATTAATAACAGCTGATAAAGAAAAAAACGAAAGCTCAGCGGATACACAGTCCATTTTAAATATTTTAACTGCAAAAGGGCTCAACCCAAACATTCACTGCATCGCTGAACTTCTTACTTCTGAACAAATACAAAATGCAACGAGAGCTGGCGTGTCAGAAATTATAGAAGGAAATAAATTAACGAGCTATGTATTTACCGCTTCTCTTTTATTCCCTTCCATTTCAGGTGTACTATTTTCACTTTACGACGAAATCTCTGATAATAAATTACAACTGATGGAGCTTCCCCCATCCTGCACCGGACAAACTTTTGCCAATTGTAGCTATACTCTTTTAAAGCAAAACATTCTCTTACTAGGTATAAAGCGCGACGAACAATATATGATTAATCCAGTTCATTCCTTTGTTCTCATTGAAAGCGACATACTCATTGTTATTCACCATTAGTAAAATGACGCTCTAATTCTTGCATGAGCACTTTCCCAATATTGATATATTTTCTTTTCACATCTCCATCTGGATCTTTCGGCTCAGCAAATTGATCCATTCCACTTGTTCCAGCTGTTAAAGTATTCACATTATCATCTAGTTCGTCTTGATATACGTGCGAAAGAATATACGGCGTTCCAAGACGAACTATTACGCCTGGTACATCTAGTTCTCCATCAATGGCTGTAAATGGAACTCGTAAAAATTGATACCCATCTTCTTCATCAATTTTGTAATCGAAGCATCCTTTATCATAATCCCAATTACCACCAATGCTATATCCAAGTGGTTTCATAATCTCTTCTAACTTATATAACGCATATGTACGTCCTTCTAAATTTGATTGAATCGGAATCAAGCCCATCCCTCCTAGACTTTTCCTTTAGCATACCCACTTTAGTTTGAATATACTGATGAACTTTTCGATAAAATAATAAAAAGCGACCGGAATCCGGTCGCTTTTTATTATTTTAAACGCTCTTCTAATTCTGCTTTTAATTCTTCAAATCCTGGTTTACCAAGTAAAGCAAACATGTTTTTCTTGTATGCTTCTACTCCAGGTTGGTCAAATGGATTCACGCCTAATAAGTAGCCGCTCATCGCACATGCTTTTTCGAAGAAGTATACAAGGTAACCGAATGTGTACTCATTTAATTCAGGAATATTTACGATTAAGTTTGGTACTCCCCCGTCGCTATGTGCAAGTAATGTACCTTCGTATGCTTTTGTGTTTACGAAGTCTACAGTTTCACCAGCAAGGTAGTTTAATCCGTCTAAATCGTTTTCTTCTGATTCGATTGTTAGTTCATGTGTAGATTTACCTACTTTAAGAACTGTTTCAAATAAGTCACGACGCCCTTCTTGAACGTATTGACCTAATGAGTGTAAATCAGTTGAGAAGTTTGCTGAAGATGGGAAAATACCTTTTTGATCTTTTCCTTCACTTTCACCAAATAACTGTTTCCACCACTCAGCGAAGTATTGAAGTGCTGGCTCATAGTTAACAAGCATTTCAATTGTTTTTCCTTTATTGTATAAAGCGTTACGAACTACTGCGTATTGGTAAGCTGGATTTTCTTCTAGTTCTGATGTTCCGAAGTCATCATGACCAGCAGCTGCACCTTTCATCATCTCTTCAATATTTAAGCCACTTACTGCGATTGGTAATAAACCAACTGGCGTTAATACAGAGAAACGACCTCCAACATCATCTGGAATAACAAATGTTTCGTAACCTTCGTTATCAGCTAATGTTTTTAATGCACCACGCGCTTTATCTGTAGTTGCATAAATACGTTTGCGAGCTTCTTCTTTTCCATACTTTTCTTCTAATAACTTACGGAAGATACGGAATGCTAGTGCTGGCTCTGTTGTTGTACCTGATTTGGAAATAACGTTAATAGAGAAGTCTTTACCTTCTAATACGTCCATTAAATCTTTCATGTAAGTGGAGCTAATGTTTTGTCCAACAAATAGCACTTGTGGAGTTTTACGTTGTTCTTTAGAAAGCGTATTGTAGAAAGAATGGTTTAACATTTCGATTGCTGCGCGTGCTCCTAGGTAAGAACCACCAATACCTACAACAAGTAAAATGTCAGAGTCATTTTTAATTTTTTCTGCGCATTTTTGAATGCGAGCGAATTCTTCTTTGTCATATTGAAGCGGAAGGTCTACCCACCCAAGGAAATCGTTCCCAGCTCCAGTTTTTTCGTGGATTGCGTGATGTGTTACTTTCACTGCATCACGTAAATAAGTGATTTCATGTTCACCGATGAAGGATAACGCTTTAGAATAGTCGAACGTTACATGTGTACTCATCTTTTTCCCTCCAATTATGGATATGTATTTCTGTATTCACTTTAGCGAAACTGAAGTTGTAAATCAAGCGATTCAAACATTGTAAACGTAACCAATATATATTTTTTAGAAAAAGTTCATTTTTTGCATAAAAATTCGCATTTTTCGGTATAGATGTATATACATCTTCTTTCAAACATTTTTTATGTATAAAAACAACATAACTACCCCATTCTATAAAAGAGTTAATTAACTCATCGCTTGCTCATGCTTCACAATTAAGGGGGGCTTTTTCATGAGTACTTTACAACGTATCGCATTAGTCTTTACTGTAATTGGCGCTGTGAACTGGGGACTAATCGGGTTCTTCCAGTTTGACTTAGTAGCAGCCATTTTCGGTGGACAAAATTCAGCTCTTGCACGTATTATTTACGGCATCGTTGGTATATCTGGGCTTATCAACCTTGGTTTACTGTTTAAACCATCTGAAAATCTTGGTACGCACCCAGAAACAAACGAAATTCGATAATCAGTATGTCCTTTCACCTCCGACATACGAATATGATTGCATGCAATCATATTTGCAAATATATATCATAAGATAAAGTAAAAGAGGAACGCTCATATGCGTTCCTCTTTTACTTTGTTAACTCGGACTCTTCAATCCATTCTGCCAACTTTTCTCGCAGCGTATTAAATCCGTTTTCAGATGGGTTCGGTATAAGAATCCTTCCTTGTTTTCTTTTCGCCGCTTTTAACGATAAACTCATTTTTCTGTGCTCTTCATCAATTGAAAGTACCTTTACTTCTACTGTATCGCCGACCTTTAAAAAGTCATGAATATCCTTTACATATCCATTTGTAATTTCAGATATATGCACAAGTCCTTGTGTTTCTGCATCTAACGCTACAAACGCACCGTAATCTTGAATTCCAGTCACTTTCCCTGTTACAACCACTCCTGTTGTATATTGTTCTGACATATGAAACACTCCCATACGTTTACCATTCTCTCTACAATTATAGAGAGCAAAGCAGATATATTTATTTTAAATATCCGATTGGTTAGTACACATTCTAGATAACAATATCTAGAATGCGCATACCTTATATTAGTAAATTATACCACTATGACAGAACTCATTCAAAATTCATGAAAAATTTCCCTTAAAGAAGTATAATTCTCCAATATTGGGATAGACTACTAACACATGGCTTTCTAGTATTCCCCCCCTTTTATGGACAAAACGTATTACGTTTTGTCCTTTTTTTATTTTCAACAAACCGTTCCATTCTCTTCATTGCTTCCATAAGTTGTTCAAGCGACGTCGCATAAGAACAACGAATAAACCCTTCACCACTTTCGCCAAATACGCTACCAGGGACAACAGCTACTTTTTCTTCCAGCAATAACTGTTCTGCAAATTCCGCTGAAGATAATCCTGTTGAAGATATAGAAGGGAAAACATAAAATGCTCCGCCCGGCACATGACACGTTAAGCCCATTTCATTGAAAGATGTCGTCATAAAATTACGACGCTTCTTATAACTATCTCTCATCCGAATTACTTCATCATTCCCCGCACGTAACGCTTCAAGTGCTGCGAACTGAGACATCGTCGGTGCACACATCATGGAATATTGGTGAATTTTGAGCATCAATTCTGAAAACTGAACAGGAGCTGCAATCATACCGAGACGCCATCCTGTCATCGCAAATCCTTTTGAAAATCCTGAAATTAAAATCGTATGCTCGCGCATATTTTTAATACTCGCGAAACTTGTATATGCTTCGTCGTATACAAGCTCTGCATAAATTTCATCAGATAATACAATTAGATTGTACTTCTCAACAATCACTGCTATTTCTTCAAGCTCGAATTTATTTAGCATTGCACCTGTCGGGTTATTTGGTGAACAAAGTAAAATCGCCTTTGTTTTCGCTGTAATAGCTGCTTCAATTTGTTCTGGTTGTACTTTAAACTCGTTTTCTAGCTTAGTCGCCACAGGAACCGGAACTCCTCCAGCTAATGTCACAAGTGGTGCATAAGAAACGAAGCTTGGTTCAACAATGAGCACTTCATCATCAGGATTTATAATGGCACGCATCGCTACATCTAACGCCTGGCTCGCTCCAACTGTAACAATGATTTCATCACTTGGATCATAAGATACTGCAAATTGTTTTTTTAGATACTTTGCTATTTCTTGACGGAGCTCCAATAATCCTGCATTTGCTGTATATGACGTATACCCTTGTTCCAAAGAACGAATACATGCTTGCCTTACATTCCAAGGGGTAACAAAATCCGGCTCTCCTACCCCGAGGGAAATAACACCTTTCATATTTGCTGCTAAATCAAAAAATTTTCGAATACCAGATGGTTTTAAAGATTCTGCTGATCTAGATAGTTCAAATTGCTTCATGGTGTCACCACAATTCGCTTATCATCATCGTCTTTTTCATAAATAACGCCCTCATGTTTATACTTCTTCAAAATGAAATGAGTAGTTGTAGAAACGACAGATTCAATTGTTGCTAATTTCTCAGAAACAAACATCGCTACTTCCCCCATCGTTTTCCCTTCTAATGTAATAGAAAGATCATATGTCCCTGACATTAAATAAACGGATTTCACTTCTGAATAACGATAAATTTGCTCAGCAACCGCATCAAACCCAACGCCGTGCTTTGGCGTAACTTTCACATCGATCATTGCCGTTAAACCTGTATGTTCTTTCACTTTCGTCCAATCGATATGTGTTACATAATCCACAATAATCTTTTCATTTTCTAATCTCGCAACCATCTTCTTTACTTCTTCTACTTCTATATTTAACAGCTTCGCTAATGTATCTACAGATAATCGACTACTCTTTTCAAGACAAGCTAATAATTCTAATTCTTTTTCTGTCACCATATAAATCATCCTTCCTTTTCGTTTGTGTCTAAATTATACAAATACCCTTTCCAGTTTGAAAAGAAGATTTTTCTATTGAATTATGTCAAAATAAAGTGAAACTTTAATCAGCGGAATGCTTCACCCCGCTGATTATCAGCCCACACCAATCGGGCTTTTACGAGCAGTTGATCTCCCACCTCACTTCTTTGTCTCAACCGTCTTTTTAGGTTGGAGTCTTACTGCTCGTTAAAGCGGGGTAAAGTGAAACTTTAATCAGTGGAAAAATGCGTGATAAAGCGAAAGGGGATGGAACCGTGAAACCAAAAATTTATATTGCTGAACCAGTTCCGACATTTGTAGAAAACTATTTATCAGAACACTGTGATTACGAAAAATGGGATCAAAATGAGAAAGTACCTCGTGATGTTCTATTAGAGAAAATACAAGATAAAGATGGGTTATTAAATTTCGGATCTGCTATTAATGAAGAATTACTGACAGTGGCTCCTAACTTAAAAGTAGTGAGCAATATTTCTGTTGGTTACGATAATTTTGATTTACAAGCGATGAAAAACCGAAATGTTATCGGAACGAATACACCATACGTATTAGATGATACAGTAGCTGATCTCGTTTTCGCCCTTATGCTATCAGCTGGGCGCCGCGTTTGCGAACTCGATTCTTACGTAAAAAATGGTGAATGGAACGCTGAAATCGGAAAAGAACACTTCGGACTAGATGTACACCATAGCACAATTGGTATTATCGGTATGGGCCGAATTGGAGAAGCCGTTGCAAAACGAGCAAAATTCGGATTTGATATGAATGTTCTTTACTATAACCGCCGTCGTAAAGAAGAAGCTGAACAAAAATTCGATGCTACATATTGTGATTTACAGACGCTACTGAAGCAGTCTGACTTTATTGTTCTTCTTACTCCATTAACAGATGAAACATATCACCTTATCGGAGAAAAGGAATTTTCATTAATGAAAGAAACAGCAATCTTCATTAATGCTTCTCGGGGGAAAACAGTAGATGAAGAAGCGTTAATCCATGCTTTAACAGAAAAGAAAATCTTTGCAGCAGGCATCGATACTTTTACACAAGAGCCAATTCAAAAAGATAATCCACTCTTATCATTACAAAATGTTGTGACTTTACCACATATCGGATCTGCAACATTAAAAACTCGTCAGCAAATGGCCATGACCGCCGCTGAAAATTTAGTTGCAGGATTACAAGGAAAAACACCGCCTAATATTGTGCGCGGGTAATACTGAATAAACGAAAGGCAAGATGACATCGTCATCTTGCCTTTTTTTGTTAACATATTTTCTTCTTCCTTGGAGATGATATGAACAAAAATCAATGGAGTGACAAAAAATGAATCATAAATATACTTGTCCTTATTTCACTTTTTCCACTCGCGGCACTACTGTTCATTACGAATTGTATGAACATGATAATAAAACAGAACGCCCTACTTTCGTACTCGTTCACGGCTTTTTATCTTCCTCATTCAGTTACCGCCGTCTCATTCCTTTACTAGCGAAGGAAGGAACAGTCATTGCTCTTGATTTACCACCGTTCGGAAAAAGTGATAAGTCTCATCTGTTTAAGTATTCTTATCACAATTTAGCAACGATTATTATTGATTTAATTGAACATTTATCTCTCTCAAACATTGTATTAGTTGGGCATTCTATGGGTGGGCAAATTTCTCTCTATGTAAACCGTATACGTCCTGAACTCATTTCAAAGACGATTTTACTATGTAGCTCGAGCTATTTAGCGCGCGCAACCTTACCTTTACTATACTCTTCTTATTTACCGTTCTTTCATTTATACGTAAAGAACTGGATTATTAGACGCGGCATTGTTCATAACTTAATGAATGTCGTTCATGATCACTCATTAATTGACGATGAAATGAAAAAAGGTTACTCCGCTCCTTTTTATGACAACCGTATATTTCCCGCTTTAACTCGCATGATACGAGACCGTGAAGGTGACTTATCTTCAACTGAATTACAAAAAATCGAAACACCTATCCTACTCATTTGGGGTGAAAAAGACCGCGTCGTCCCTGTACATGTAGGTCATCGTCTACACAAAGATTTACCGAATTCAAAATTTATTTCTTATGAAAATACAGGACATTTACTACCTGAAGAAAAGCCTGAACATGTTTATGAAGAAATTATCGCTTTTTCCGCGCAATAAAATGAAACTTTAATCAGCCCCCACCTAACTTCTTTGCTTCCGCTGAATTTTGAGGTGAGGGTCTTACTACCCAGCAAATAGCGGGATAATATAAAAAAGGCTGTCGGAAATTCTGACAGCCTATAATGAACAGCTTCCACCTTCTTTTATTATAAGTAATTCCATAGCTAATTTCTCACATTTTTCAAGCGCAGGTACTTCCTCAAAAGACATAAAGTATATATGTTGAATCTTCTTTGCGATGTATTTTGGATCGTCAAACACACTTATGACGTTCACAACATCGCTCGCTTCTGTTTCATAAAACTCCGGTCCCATTTGAAACGGATCCCAATTCTTCACAACCTCTATCATCTTTTCATATGTACCCATTCGCTTCCCGCCTTTTCACTTTTTAATAGTTTTCTTTATCCTATCACATCAGCTATTCTATAAGAAGAGAGAGAACTTTCATAACTTATTGGTTTTACAGAAGAAGGGAGCAAACTTATGCAACTATTTCATAAAGCAATCAATCGACGTGGAACGCATAGTATAAAATGGGATACATATAAAAACGAAGAACTTATCCATGCTTGGATTGCTGATATGGATTTTGAAGTACCAAAACCAATCCAAACTGCCTTAAAACAACGAATCGAACATCCGATTTTTGGCTATACACTTCCTCCCGAAAATATTGGGAATATTATTTGTAACTGGACAAAACAACAATACGACTGGGATATTCAAAAAGAATGGATTGTCTTTAGCGCCGGAATCGTTCCAGCTCTTAGTACGAGCATACAAGCTTTCACAAAAGAAAACGAATCCGTTCTCGTACAACCACCTATTTATCCTCCATTTTTCGAAATGGTCACAACAAACAACAGACAGTTATACGTGAGTCCATTACAGAAACAAAATGATACATATGTGATAGACTTCAAGCATTTAGAAAAGCAGTTTCAGCAAGGCATCAAACTCATGCTTCTTTGTAGCCCTCATAACCCAATCGGGCGCGTTTGGACGAAAGAGGAACTTTTGCAGCTCGGATCGTTATGTACTAAATATAACGTAATCGTTGTGGCGGATGAAATTCATTCCGATATTATTTATGCAGATCATACACATACACCGTTCGCTTCCTTATCTGAAGAATTAGCAGAGCGCACTATCACTTGTATGGCTCCAAGTAAAACATTTAATATCGCTGGATTACAAGCATCGATTATTATCATTCCAAATGAAAAACTCCGTCAAGCCTTTACATCTATCCAATATAGACAAGGCTTCCACGGATTAAATATCTTCGCTTATACAGCGATGCAAAGTGCCTATACAGAATGTAATGATTGGCTAAACGAAATTCGATTATATATAGAAGATAATGCTCAATTTGCTTGTGAATATATTAAAACTCACATACCTGCTCTTTCCGTAACGAAGCCAGAAGGTAGCTTTTTATTATGGATTGATTGTTCTCGTCTAAAGCTTTCTCAAAACGAGCGTACTGCATTACTTGAGGAAAAAGGAAAAATCATTGTTGAACCTGGTGAGAAATACGGGTTAGGTGGCGAAGAACATATTCGAATTAATATCGGCTGTCCACGATCTGTTTTAGAAGAAATTTTAAACAGACTGCGTCATACGGTTTCATAATAAGAAAGGAGTCTGTCCCCCTAATCATTCTTGGACAGACTCCTTTGTCATATTTTGTCAGTAAGTCGATATATTTCAAGTTACGGTCGATATATTCCAATAATCGCCGATATAATTTGAGTTACAGTCGATATATTCCAATAATCGCTAATATATTTTCAATTACATTTCACAAAGAAAGCTACCATTCACGGTAGCTTTTACTTTTTCTTCATATCCGATGCTTTTTTTACAATTACGCCACAAGCAATTCGATCCCCTGATTTACCTGTCGGTTGAGTCATACCATCATCAGGGTTTTCTGTAATAATAATAGACGCTCCATCTTTTCTATGAATCGTCGTTTTTCCTTCTTCAAGTGTGATGTGTGGGGCATTAATTTCCGCCTTAATCTTTCCAGAACCATCTGCAACTACGTTCGGTAAATCACCGTTTTCTGCACCCTTCGGATTAAGAAGACCATGTTTTTTATCATCTGGATTAAAATGATTTCCAGCTGATTCAAAACGAGGTGCTTTACACTCTCCAATTTCGTGTACATGTAGTCCGTGCGGGCCTGGCGTGAAACCTTCCCCTTTAATCGTAATTTTCACTCCACTTGTTTGCTGAACTACTTTCGCAGTCCCTACTTCATCTCCTGAAGCATTATGTAATTTCACTTCAATTTCTTTCGGCTTTCCTTGGTCACAACCTGCCATCAGAAATAATAAACAACAACTGAAAAAAAGCCGTTTCTTCATTTTATTCCCTCCAAAATATATTCTGCCCTTAGATTGTCCGAGCATAGAGGGAAACATACAAAAATGCATTACTGTTTCTTTTCAGCTAATAGTTTTTCTTCAACTTTCTGCAATCGCTCTGCTTCTCTTTTTGATACACGAATAAACATGCGCCAGGTGGCAATAGCACCGATAATAAATAGAACGCAAACAATCCCTGGAATAATATATTCTGTTTTATCTTCCGGAAAATATAAAGGCATCATATAGAACACTCCTTATTATAGGATTTATAAAACATCAGAATTTTCTGTTATATCATTTTAAATTATAGTGGAACCTATCCATATTCTCAAGGGGCGTTCTGAAAGCAAATGATTTCTTTGACTCCTTCTCCTACTTTCCTTACTATAAACTTGAGGTGAAAAATATGAGAGAAACATTTGAAATTGGCGAAATCGTTACTGGTATTTATAAAACAGGAAAATACATTGGCGAAGTTACAAATAGCCGCCCTGGCAGTTACGTCGTAAAAGTATTAGCTGTTTTAAAACATCCGGTGCAAGGTGACTTACATAACGTAAAACAAGCTGACGTACCATTTTTCCATGAAAGACGCGCTTTAGCTTTCCGTGAACAGACGAACATTCCAGAGCAAATGGTGAAAAAATATGAAGGAGAAATTCCGGATTATACCGAGTCACTAAAATTAGCATTAGAAACTCAAATGAATTCATTTTTTGAAGATGATTCACCTTTTGCAGAGCGTAGTCTAGAAACATTACAACAGTTAAAGAAAGACTACAAACTCTAAAAAACAAAACGACCAAATTACATAATGTGCAATTTGGTCGTTACTGTGTGCTCACTTTCTTTAACACTTTTGAAAAATCAACGAGTTCTCCTAATGTTGGAGGTGCTGGCTTTACTAAATACTCTTTATCTTTTTCTACTAGTTTAAAAATATTGTACGTCGTCATCGCATCATCAAGCGCACAATGATGCTTCCCTGTCCCTACTTTTCCATACGCCTCAATTGCTTTCCATAATCCTGTTTGATTTCTTTCTCCAAAAAACTTCTTATACTCAAGCGATAAATCACGACACTGTCCGAAGAATGGAAAAGCTATCCCTGCCATCTCACAATTATGCTTCAGCACTTTCATATCCATATTTCCCCACGTTACAATTGTCGGTTTACATTTCGTTTCGTATTCTGCAAGCTTCTTAACGAGTTCAGGAAATGAAATCCCTTTATCTACGACTTCTTGTTTTATTCCCAAAAACTTCTTACATCGATCCGTTAAAGAGGGAAATGTTTTCGGTCTGACATGTGATGAATACGTATCTTCTACCTTACAGCCAGCAACTGAAACGAGTCCTACCTCAATAATCTCTGGAAAAAATCCTTTCGGTTTCTTTCTATGCTGGGGCATCGTAAACTCAAAGTCTAAAAATAAAAATCGTTGTTCATCCATACGATCCCTTCCTTATCATTTTTGTCATTCCTTTCTATTTGACACTCCTACACGAACAAGCTCGAATGCTAATTCCATTTTAAATATTCAGATTGGATGTATCTTATATATATGTCAAATGCCCACAAATATTTTAAAAAATAAGAAAAAATGACCTATGCAGAAAATATGACAAAATCTCTCCTTTCATTTACATCCGCAGTTTTTCTACTTTATAATGACGTTATGTGTGTTTCATCTAGTTAATATTTGACACACTAAGAAAAATGAATGAAAGGAGATGAGATCTTTGCATGAAACAACGCAAGAACTCGCTAACTGGCAGTATTATTTTGCTATCGCAGTCTTTTTAATTACATATGCCATTATTATTTCTGAAAAAATTAATCGCGCTGTCATCGCACTTCTCGGTGCAGCATTCATGGTAATTGTGGGGGTCGTCGATTTACATAACGCCTTTACGAAACATATTGAATGGGGAACGATTACGCTACTCATCGGTATGATGATTTTGGTGAACATTACAAGTAAATCAGGTGTTTTCCAATACGTTGCCATTAAAGCAGCAAAAGGGGCACAAGGAAATCCAATTAAAATTTTAATTTCCCTTTCCCTACTTACCGCGCTTGGCTCCGCATTTTTAGATAACGTTACAACTGTACTTCTTGTTGTTCCAGTTACTTTATCTATTACGCGCATACTACAAGTAAATCCTGTTCCTTATTTACTTTCTGAAATTATTTTTTCAAATATTGGAGGAACAGCAACATTAATTGGTGATCCACCTAACATTATGATTGGTTCTGCAAATAAGCATTTAGACTTCAATGCTTTCCTATTGAATCTAGCACCAATCGTAATTATTATTATTGCAGTTACAGCAACAATACTTTACTTCATGTACCGCAAACAATTAATTGCCGATCCTGTACAAGTAAAAAAATTAATGAGCTTAGATGAAAAACAATACATTAAAGATCCAGTATTAATGAAAAAATCTTTAACGGTACTTGGACTTACAATTGTAGGTTTCATGACTCATTCTATTTTCCATATTGATGCCGCTATTATCGCCTTAACTGGTGCTACTGTACTTATGTTAATTGGTGTGAAAGAACATGAAATTGAAGAGGTATTCGCAAGTGTAGAATGGGTAACAATCTTCTTCTTCGCAGGGCTATTCGTACTTGTTGGAGGACTTATCGATATCGGTCTTATCAAAATGTTAGCTCAAAAAGTAATTGGTATAACAGGCGGAGATATTTCTTACGCATCCATCCTTATTTTATGGGTATCTGGTATCGCCTCTGCAACAATTGATAACATCCCATTCGTTGCAACAATGATTCCACTTATTAACGATATGGCAGTTGGGCTAGGCTTATCACCATCTGACGCACAAATCGATGTATTATGGTGGGCATTAGCACTAGGTGCTTGTCTGGGCGGAAACGGAACATTAATCGGAGCTTCTGCCAACGTAATCGTTGCAGGTATCGCGAGCCGCGAAGGACATAAATTTAGTTACATGGACTTCCTAAAAGTCGGTTTCCCAATTATGATCGTTTCATTAATCATTTCTCACATTTATATTTATTTACGCTACCTTATGTAGTAAAAAAAGCGCTCTGATAATCAGGGCGCTTTTTTACTTATATCTAAAATATATCGACTTATCAACAAAACGAAAAATCTACTCTTTATATCTCACCGGTTCATTCCGAATAATAAATAAATGAATCGGTAAGAACACCGAAAATGTGATTACATGAATAATCGTAAATAATATAGAGTTCGTTCCGTATCTGTCTAAAATAGCGTAGATAAGATAAATGGACAATACAATCGATACAGCTGTTGCTAGTAAACTTATAATTGGTACGAAATTAAAAATAAAACATGCAACATATATGCCGAATACTTTCCACCCTGCTTCTTCTTTCAAAAAATCTGGTAATTTATCTTTCGCTAAGTCACCCCATGTCTTACTATTCAAAAACGGAATAAACGCAAGCACCCCGTCCGTTGCACCATCATTTTTCGCCATCGAATAAAGTGCAAAAGCCGTTAACAAATATGAAATAATTGCCCAAATCAATATAACAAGAATAAACGCAAAACTAAGAGCAAAGAAACCTGCTAATACGCCTTGATCCTCCATCTTATCCTCTCCTCTCTACTTTCAACATATTTCATTACATTGCAAGTTATGTTTTAAAATTTATCCAAACTCTTTGTATAATAAGAGAAGAAAGAGAATAAGAGAGGAGCAACACTTATGCATCCATTTGTAAAAGCATTACAAGAGCATTTCACAGCTCATCAAAATCCTGAAAAAGCAGAACCTATGGCTCGTTATATGAAAAATCACTTCCCATTTCTAGGTATTCAAACACCGGAAAGACGCCAATTATTAAAAGACATCATTCAAATACATACTCTCCCAGATCAAAAAGACTTCCAAATTATCATACGTGAGCTTTGGGACTTGCCAGAACGTGAATTCCAAGCGGCCGCACTTGATATTATGCAAAAATATAAAAAGCATATAAACGAAACTCATATCCCCTTCTTAGAAGAACTGATTGTCACAAAATCTTGGTGGGACTCTGTCGATAGCATCGTCCCTACATTTTTAGGCGATATCTTTTTAAAACATCCAGAATTAATTTCTGCCTATATTCCAAAATGGATTGCATCAGATAACATATGGTTACAACGTGCCGCTATTTTATTCCAACTAAAATATAAACAAAAGATGGATGAAGAACTTCTTTTCTGGATTATTGGACAACTACATTCTTCAAAAGAATTTTTCATTCAAAAAGCGATTGGCTGGGTCCTTCGTGAATATGCAAAAACAAATCCGAATGTAGTTTGGGAATACGTTCAAAACAATGAGCTCGCTCCATTAAGTAAGCGTGAAGCAATTAAGCATATTAAAGAAAATTACGGAATAAATAATGAAAAAATAGGCGAGACTCTATCATAGATAGACGCGTTCCTCTATTGAGATTTAAAAAAGAACGTGTTAGAATATGTTCATTATTATTAATATAAGTAGCGATGACGGACTTATAAGTACTTGCATAAAAAGCGATTCAGGGATAGTGAAAGCCTGAAGCCGCAAGGAAACGGCAGTCCCGAGCAATACATGATAAAGTGGATGCACCTTTTGTGTATCAACTAGGGTGGAACCGCGGGCAAACGCTCGTCCCTAGGCAAATAAGCCTTGGGATGAGCGTTTTTTTATGTTCTTTTTAGCATATACTGCTCGTTTCCAAAGTATCAGAGTATGTCATCGCCAATACGTTAACTTTCAAAAGGAGGATTTTCTTATGTATTCAATGGAACAAGTTGTAAACTTAGCGAAACATCGCGGTTTTGTTTTCCCTGGTTCTGAAATTTACGGTGGTCTTGCAAACACTTGGGATTACGGTCCACTTGGAATCGAATTAAAAAATAACGTTAAAAAAGCTTGGTGGAAAAAATTCATTCAAGAATCTCCACACAACGTTGGTTTAGACGCAGCTATTTTAATGAACCCTAAAACTTGGATCGCTTCTGGTCACGTTGGTAACTTCAACGATCCAATGATTGACTGTAAAAAATGTAAAGCTCGTCACCGTGCTGACAAATTAATTGAAGATGCTTTAGATGCAAAAGGCATCGAAATGGTTGTTGACGGTCTTACTTTCGACCAAATGGCTGACTTAATGAAAGAACATGAAGTAAAATGTCCTGATTGCGGTAGTGAAGAATTCACTGAAATCCGTCAGTTCAACTTAATGTTCAAAACATTCCAAGGTGTTACAGAGTCTAGCACAAACGAAATCTTCCTTCGTCCTGAAACAGCACAAGGTATTTTCGTAAACTTCAAAAACGTTCAACGCTCTATGCGTAAAAAGCTTCCATTTGGTATCGGCCAAATCGGTAAGAGTTTCCGTAACGAAATCACGCCTGGTAACTTCACATTCCGTACACGTGAATTCGAACAAATGGAACTTGAATTCTTCTGTAAGCCTGGTGAAGATTTAGAGTGGTTTGCATTCTGGCGTGAAACTTGTAAAAACTGGTTACTTTCACTTGGTATGTCTGAAGAGAGCATGCGTCTTCGTGACCACGGTGAAGAAGAGTTATCTCACTACAGTAATGCAACAACTGACATTGAATTCAAATTCCCATTCGGTTGGGGCGAACTTTGGGGCGTTGCATCTCGTACAGACTTCGACTTAAAACGTCACATGGAACATTCAAACGAAGACTTTAACTATATTGATCCACAAACGAATGAGCGTTACGTGCCATACTGCATCGAGCCATCTTTAGGCGCAGACCGCGTAACATTAGCATTCTTATGTGATGCATATGAAGAAGAGCAATTAGAAAACGATTCTCGTACAGTTCTTCGTTTCCACCCTGCTTTAGCACCATACAAAGCAGCTATCTTACCATTATCTAAGAAGCTATCTGAAGGTGCTACTGAAGTATTCGCAGAATTAGCTAAAGACTTCATGGTAGACTTTGATGAAACTGGTTCTATCGGTAAACGTTACCGTCGTCAAGACGAAATCGGTACACCATTCTGTATCACATACGACTTCGACTCAGTTGAAGACAAAGCTGTTACAGTACGTGACCGTGACACAATGGAACAAGTTCGTATGCCAATTAGCGAACTAAAAGGTTTCTTAGAGAAGAAAATCCAGTTCTAATTATAAGAAAAAGAGGCTGCTCATAAGAGCGCCTCTTTTTTACTTTTCACGTTTTTCTTTAATTGCTACTGTACATCTTGATATACATAGTAAATCATCATTTTCATCAATAATACGAACATCCCAAACCATTGTCGATTGTCCTCTATGTATCGGTGTTCCGATCGCTGTTACAATTCCATCTTTCTTTGAGCGAATGTGGTTTGCATTAATTTCTAATCCGAAACAAATACATTTTTCTTGATCAATTAAATTATATGAACCAACACTTGCCACTGTTTCCGCTAATGCAACCGATGCACCTCCATGTAAAAATCCAAACGGTTGATGCGTACGCTCATCAACAGGCATCGTAGCAACTACCTTATCTTCTGTCATCTCTAACAACTCAATTCCAAGTGAATCCATTAAAGTTTTTGCCATATCGCTTCCCCCTTCTCTTACTTTAATTAAATGTATAATTTTACCTATTTATTTTCAAACTACTTATAACACTTATATAAGGAGGCTTCACCTAAATGAAACAGAAATTTTGTATATTACTGCTTATGTTCTCCTTGCTGACTATTGTACCAAATTGTGCAATAACAGCCAAAGCATCTAACCTGACAATCGATGTTAAGACTGTAACGCAAAAAGGTAAGAAACCTTATATAGAATATCAAATAAATAGGCCTTCTTTTCACAACTTTTCTGATTCTAAATTTCAAAATAAACTCAATTTATACTACAAAAAATCCACTGACAAATTTAAAAACAAATTAGAAAAAGAAGCAAAAAAATATTATAAAGAGACAGAAGGATCTAGTACACCCTTTCATCCGTACGTAGCAAATGTTGATTATAAAGTCTCTTTAAACAAACCACCTTTTCTTAGCCTATATGTGAATTACTATCAATATACTGGCGGAGCACACGGTCTTTATACGTGGAAGGCAAATACATTTGATTTAAACGAAAAAAAGGTGCTGCACTTAGACGATTTATTTCAACAAAAGGATAAATATAAAGATGTAATCCGTGCAGAGATTGTACGACAAATTAAACAAAATGAAAGCATTTATTTTCCTGATGCAACTGAAAAAGTAATGAGTATGAAAAAATTTCACTTCTTTTTAGAGCCAGATAATCTCGTCATTTATTTCCCTTTATATGAGATTGCTCCCTATTCAAGTGGAATTCCGCAATTTCGTATTCCATATACGTTGCTAAGAGACTATTTAAAGCCTTCTTATCAAAATATTTTGATTGACAACAAGTAAATATTTTCGCTACGATAATGTTAACCTAAAAACAACAGAAGGTTAACATTATGAGAAGATTTCATGTTTTAGATTTAGCATTAGCTGCCATGTTCGTTGCTCTTATGGCCATCGGTGCAAATATTGTATCTTGGGCACCTTTCTTACAAGTAGCAGGCATCCCATTATCTATGCAACCATTTTTCGCAATTTTAGCAGGTCTTCTTCTTGGAAGTAGACTTGGTGCCTTATCCATGACTGTATATATGCTCGTTGGCTTAGCCGGCGCACCAATCTTCGCTAACTTCAAAGCTGGATTTGGAGCACTTTTAGATCCTACTGGTGGTTTTATTATCGCCTTTATTATTGTTGCTTACGTATTAGGAAAACTAGTAGAACAAAAAGAAAGACCAACTTTCATTACATTTGCAATTGCCTCTTTCACTGGAATTATTTTAACTTATATAATCGGTACTACTTACATGTACGGAGCAGTCAATATCTTTATGGGCGGTAATATGAGCTATAAAGCTGCTTGGATGATTATGATGTGGTTTGCAGTAAAAGATATTGCATTTACAATTATCGGTGCTATTATCGCACCTCGCATATACTATGCTGTGCGTCGTTCTGCTTATCAGCATTCTCATTCGACGATTTCATAATAAAAAAATGAGTTATTTCAGTATACTGAAATAACTCATTTTTTATTATGACTCTTGATTCGCTTGTTCTTCTAAAATTTTCTTCATCATTGCAACCATGTCATCACGTAATTCTGGGTGTTGCAGGGCCATTTCAATTGTCGTTTGAACGAATCCTAGCTTTTCACCTACGTCGTAGCGCTTTCCTTCGAAATCGTAAGCAAATACACGTTGGATTTCATTTAAGCTTTGGATTGCATCTGTTAATTGAATTTCACCACCAGCACCGACATGTTGCTGTTCTAAGAACATAAAGATTTCAGGCGTTAAAATGTAACGGCCCATAATTGCTAAGTTTGAAGGAGCTGTACCTTGTGCTGGTTTCTCAACGAAATTGCGAACTTGGTAACGACGACCTTCTTGTTCTAATGGATCGATAATTCCATAGCGATGTGTTTCCGACTCTGGAACAGTTTGTACACCAATAACAGAAGAAAGTGTTTTTTCATACTCATCCATTAATTGACGTAAACACGGTTTCTCAGCTTGGACAATATCATCACCTAGTAACACTGCAAACGGCTCATCACCAATGAATTTACGCGCACACCAAACAGCATGTCCTAGTCCCTTCGGCTCTTTTTGACGGATATAATGAATATCTACCATTTTTGAAGAGGCTTGTACTTTTTCAAGCAACTCATATTTTTTCTTCTCTAATAAGTTTTGTTCTAGTTCAAATGCATTATCAAAATGATCTTCAATAGAACGCTTTGTTTTACCAGTAACGATAATAATATCTTCGATACCCGATTTCACTGCTTCTTCTACAATGTATTGGATCGTTGGTTTATCTACTATCGGTAACATTTCTTTCGGCATTGCTTTCGTTGCTGGTAAAAAACGTGTTCCTAATCCAGCTGCTGGGATTATCGCTTTTCTTACTTTTTTCATCACAAAATACCCTCTCTCCTGTCGGAATCAATAGCAATTATTTCCTACATAAAACAAAAGGGAGATTTCGCTCCCTTTTGTTCCTTACTACTTAAAATTACTTTGTATTATAAACGATTCATAATGTCTTCTTTAATAGTAAGTAACTTTTGTTCACTATTTTGTAAAGAACTATCTTTTACACCAAAGTAAAACTTAATCTTCGGCTCAGTTCCAGATGGACGTAGGCAGAACCATGAACCATCCTCTAATTGATATTTTAACACATTTGATTTCGGTAAGTGAATCTCTTCTTTATGTCCATCTTGTAAAGATGTAACGATGCTTGCTTTATAGTCTTCCACTGCTACGACTGTTAAGCCCGCTACTTCTTTCGGAGGATTCTCACGGAACGTTGCCATCATCTCTTGGATTTTTTCCGCTCCATCTTTTCCTTTTAACGTTAACGATACAAGGTCTTCACGGAAGAAGCCGTATTTCTCAAATACTTCTAATAGACCGTCATATAACGTTTTCCCTTGTGATTTGTAGTATGCAGCTACTTCACATGCAAATAGGACAGATTGTACTGCATCTTTATCACGGCAGAATGGGCGGATTAAATAACCATAGCTTTCCTCATAACCGAATTGGAATTCATATTGTCCGCTTTCTTCATACTGCCTAATTTTCTCACCGATAAATTTAAATCCAGTTAACGTATCAACTGTATCTAAACCGTATGCTTTCGCAATTGTACGACCAATCTCAGACGTTACGATTGTTTTTAATACGACACCGTTCTCCGGAAGCGTTCCGTTTTCTTTCTTTTGAGATAGTAAGTAATCAAGCATTAATGCACCTGTTTGGTTTCCTGTTAATACTTGGAACTCACCATTATGATTGCGCACCGCTACACCTAGACGATCTGCGTCAGGATCAGTTGCGATTAATACATCTGCGCCTACCTTTTCACCGTCACGAATGGCATACTCAAACGCTGCGTGCTCTTCTGGGTTCGGTGATTTTACTGTAGAGAAGTTTGGATCTGGTAACTCTTGCTCTTTTACAACTGTTACATCTGTAAATCCAACTTCTTTTAAACCACGGCGTACAGAAATATTTGATGTTCCGTGTAATGGTGTAAAGACGATTTTTAAGTCTTTACCAACCTTTTGCACCATTTCTTTATTAATGATGACATTGTTCAATTCTGCAGCATATGCATCATCTACTTCTTGTCCAATAATATGTAATAAACCGTCAGCTTTTAATTGCTCTACATTAGCGACTTCAACTGTTAATTCATCTTCTACTGCATTTACGTAGCTAATTAACTCATCTGCTTCTTTTGGAGGTAACTGTCCACCATCTTCACCGTATACTTTGTATCCGTTATATTCAGGTGGATTATGGCTTGCCGTAAGAACGATTCCACTTACTGTATGTAAATGACGAACTGCGAAAGAAAGTACTGGCGTTGGACGTAAGCTTTCAAACACATATGTTGTGATACCGCGTGCCCCAAGTGTAGCAGCAACTTCCATTGCGAACTCAGGTGATTTATGACGAGAATCATAGGCTACAACAACACCGCGTTTTTTCGCTTCCTCACCTAATTTTTCAATAAAGCTTGCTAATCCTTTTGTTGCTTTACGAACTGTATATACGTTTAAACGGTTCGTACCAGCACCAAGTTCACCACGCATACCACCTGTACCAAACTCTAGATTTTTATAAAAGCTATCCTCGATTTTCTTCTCATCTTGCTTCATATTTTCTAGCTGTTCTTTTAATTCTGCATCTAATTGTGCGTAAGAAAGCCAGCGACTAAATTCTTGTTTCCAATTCATTCTTCTCTCTCCTCTCGCTCGTCATACCTTTATTATATGAAAAAAACATGCTGTATCTCAATATTTTATAAAATCTAGTAGGATTTTACTAGGAATATTTGTATACACTATTGTTAAATACTCCACTAAAGGGAATGAGGATTATGCACGAATGGGGCTTGTCAGAAGAGCTCAAAATACAAACAAAGCAAATGATTGAAATTGCTGAAAAAGAACTATCGATTATGAGGAACGCAATCGATAAAGAAGACGAATGTATTTTATGCAAAATGGAAGATATTCATCATATGTTAGCAAATGTACAAACATTGGCAGCTACATACTATATTCAGGCATATTTATCACCTTATACGGAAAGTTCATCTTTTATTACAACAGCTATCCAACATTTAAGCGCCAGAAAACATGGTGCTCTTATCGTTGTGGAAAGAAACGAGACGCTTGAAGCTCTCATTCAAACTGGAACGACATTAAACGCTCATTTAACTGCGCCATTACTCGAATCAATATTTTATCCAGGTAACCCTCTTCATGACGGTGCCGTTCTCGTAAAAAATAATCATATTGTCTCAGCTGCTAATATTCTTCCTTTAACGAAAAGTACAGAAGTTGATCCTGAGCTAGGAACACGTCACAGAGCTGCAATTGGCTTATCAGAAAAGAGTGATGCACTTATATTAGTTGTCTCTGAAGAAACGGGCCGTACTTCTTTTGCTTTAAACGGGATTTTGTATACGATTTCTTTATAAAGTGAAACTTTAATCAGCCCTCACCAATCGGGCTTTTACCAACAACCCCACCTAACTGCTTTGCTTTCGCTGAATTTTGGGGTGCGAGTCTTACTACCCGGCAAATAGCGGGGTAAACAAACCTATAAAAAGAAGACTGTTCCAAAATATTGGAACAGTCTTCACTTATACTCTTATTCTTCTCCGAAGCGCTCCACAAGTGTTGCAAGTGTACGTACCATTGCACCAGTTGCTCCAGCTGGACCTAAGTCGTGCGCGCCTTTTGTTTCTGATGTTCCAGCGATATCTAAGTGTACCCACGGTGTATCTTCAGCGAATTCGCCTAAGAATGTACCTGCCATAACCGCATGTCCTTCACGGCCTGGTGAGTTATTTAAATCAGCAAACTTACTGTTTCGAACGCGTTCTTTATCACGATCAAAAATCGGTAGTTGCCAAATTGGCTCATCTGTTTCCATAGAAGCCTCTAGCACTTGCTCAAATAACTCTTCATTATTTGTCATTGCGCCTGTCGTATAGTTTCCAAGTGCAACAATTACACCGCCTGTTAATGTTGCAACATCAACAAGGTAGTTTGCACCAAGTTTTTTCGCATACGTAATACCGTCAGCTAAAGCTAGACGACCTTCTGCATCCGTATTTAATACTTCAATTGTTTTTCCGCTCATAGATGTAATTACATCGTCTGGCTTAAATGCCGTACCACTTACAACGTTATCAGTTGAAGGAATAACAGCGATCACATTTTGTTCTGGGCGAAGTTCACCGATAATTTCCATCGCACCTAATACAGCAGCTGCACCGCCCATATCACCTTTCATACCGACCATGCCTTCACGTGGTTTTAAAGAATAACCACCTGTATCGTATGTAATACCTTTTCCAACGAATCCAATGACATCTGTCCACTCTTCTTTTCCTTTATAAATAAGAGCAATCATTTTTGGTGGCTCTACACTACCTTGGTTTACTGCAAGTAACGCACCCATACCAAGATCTTCCATCTCTTCTTTCTCAAGAACTTTATAGTCCATATCATACTTCTCCGCTAATTCAACAGCATACTCAGCAAGCTTTGTCGCTGTTAATACGTTTGGCGGCATATTTACAAGTGTACGAGCTGAATTTGTTGCACGTCCATGTACGTAGCCAACTGTTAATGCGGCTTCAATTTCTTGTGCATCTTCCGCTGTAATAGCCGTGAACTTCTCTAACTCTACACGATCCTTTTTATCTGATTTATACGTTTGTAATTCATATGTACCAAGGCCTTGTACCTCTGCTGCAATATGAGCGACATCAATCGCCTCTAATTTCTCTGTTACGAAAGAATCAAGTAAGATTGCTGCATCTTGTACTTTTGCTACTTGCAGTGTTTTAAATGCCTTACCAAGAGCCGCACGTAACGTTTCTGTCGTGTAAGACTCTTTCTTGCCTAAACCAACAAAGTAATAACGTTTCACATTTGTTTTTCCTAAGCTATGTACTTTCGAAATGGCCTTTTTCTTCGTAGATAATTCTTTCTCTTCTAGTAAAACTTGTAATTGTCCTTCAAACGCTTTGTCCAGTTCTTGTACAAAACTACTCATTTTCTCTTCTTCAAATAAAGCGACAATTACTGCTTCGTGACCTGCTAATTCTTTTTGTACTTGAAACATGTTCAGACCCCCTAAATTTCTCTACCACCATTATAACTTTATTTTCGATAAAATGCGACAATTCTAACTACAGTTATATGACGTGTAAAATCCCCTCTATTATGAAATAAGCCAAGAAAAAAAGTCTAGCGTAATTACGACTAGACTATCTTTGTTTTAAATATTGACCACGAAACACTTGCATCGTTTCGTCTTGATTTAACATCGTTAACTCTTCTTCTGTAAACTTACCATTTCCTACTTTTACTACGTACACATTTACTTTTTTCTTACCCCATTGGCTATAAACATCTTTCACCGTATCATAATATAGATCAAGACGGTTTCCTTTTATTGCACCGCCCTTATCAGCTACTACACCATACCCATAACCTGGTACGAATAAAATTGTTCCAATTGGGAATACGCGTAAGTCCGCTGCGATTGTGGAATATAAATCCCTTTTCGCCTTAACACCTGAATATGTAATACCATACTCCGGATGTCCCGGCCTCTTACCAGTTGACTCAATTCCCGACGTATAACCTGTTGCAGTCATTTCAATTGAACGATATTTAGACCAGTCGTTTGCCTGCTCTAAAGCATTTATCACTTCTTTACTCGGAGCAACATTTCTCTTAACTTCTGCTGCATGTACTTCTTTTGCACTCGTTCCCTCATACTTCTTTACAATCTCTAATAAAGAAACTCCTGTGAAAGCATTCCATGTTACGCATAATGCAATTGCAAGTAAACAAGTCATCATAATGCGAATACAATATCGTTTTAACATTTTTATATTCCACACTCCTTCATCGTTAATCATTCCCTATACCATGAAGGAATATGCAAAAAAATAATCTCCAACTTAATTGGAGATTAAAACATTTGATATCCGCTTTTCCGAAGTTTCTTGATTACGACTCCTGCTAAAGCAGCCCCTACTAATCCAGTAGATAGAATAAATACGTCTGCTTGTCCTAAGTGCGATACACTTGTCCCAAATGAAGAAAATGTTTCTTTCGGTTTTGAAAAATAATCCCACATACTCGCTTTATTAATAATCAGCATACAAACAATCGGATACACAATAACCATTACCCAAGTAGCTCGCAAAATCATGTTGAGTAAAAATCCAATTCCAAAGAACAAAATAAAGAATAACATCATTGAAATAAGTAGTACCGGTATACTCACTCTTTTCCCCTCTCCTTCGCACGTGCCGTAAATACGTGATAAGCTGTATAACCAAATGGTTCGCCTGGATTTAATGTTTTGTCCACTTCAAGATGTAGTTCTGATCTTCCTTCTAACAAATATTTAATAAGCACAGACGTATTCGGATCGTCTACAATCTTATCCGGATGTAAGAACGCCACTTCAGACAATTCTTTCTCCTGTATAATAATATTTTCTCCTTCAGGCTCCAAAAGAAAAATAATCATATTATCACTAATCTCATTACGAATAACACCCGATCGAACACCAATGATTCCCTTCACATGAGCGACAATGCCTGTCTCTTCTAACACTTCGCGTTTCACAGCTTCATCAACCGTCTCACCTTCATTTACAAAACCAGCCGGTAAAGACCATTTCCCTTTTAATCCACTGTATTTCTTCTTAACAAATAGCCACCTACCATCTTTTGTAGCTACTAAACCACTAACAGCTAGCCATACCTTCCCTCGTTTTTCCATGATGTAATAACCTCCTCTTTCAGAACGGACAGAATATTCTTTCTTTTTATATTATACTATATTTTTAATATGAAAAAAGCAGAAACAGCTCTTAGCCGTTTCTGCTTTTTCTAATATATATTAAAAGAACTTTAATTTACCTTTTTTAAGAACTAATAAAGGTCCACCTAATAAGAATAGGTAACGGTTATCGATTACTTTCTTCATGAAGGAAGCTTTCCAACCTGTTAACTTTTTACCCATAACAACGCCCATTGCATCGTCATGACCTAAAGAACATACAGATCCTTTATTATCAAATACGAATTTCTTCATTTCGCCTTTACCACGAACTAATACAGTTAAGTTGTGTGCAATATTGTAACCTTGTTGAATTGCGATTTGTGCTGTTGGTGGGTATGGACGGTTAATTTCTTCATTAATGATTAACGCTGCGTCACCAACCATGAATACATCTTCGTATCCTGGAGCATGCATGTACTCATCAACTTTTACACGTCCGCGCATTGCTTCAAATCCAGACTCTTCCACAATACCGTTACCACGAACACCTGCAGCCCAAACTACTGTTTCAGACTTAATTAATTCAGTGTCATCGCCATTCGCAACGATAATACCTTCTTCAGTTGCTTCTTTAATTGCTGTACCGATGCGGAATTCTACACCTTTTTTCTCAAGTTGTTTTACAGCGTATTCTACTAACGCTGGATCGAAACCTGGAAGTGCTGTTGGAGC
The DNA here is from genome assembly GCF_009183795.1 of Bacillus sp. B1-WWTP-T-0.5-Post-4. Lineage (NCBI taxonomy): Bacteria > Bacillati > Bacillota > Bacilli > Caryophanales > Bacillaceae > Bacillus > Bacillus sp. B1-WWTP-T-0.5-Post-4. The sequence goes on along the minus strand of NZ_WEIJ01000012.1, from coordinate 77,416 downwards.
AGCTTCTACACAGATGATACGTGCTTTTTCACGTGGTACATTGTACTCTTTGCAAAGTTCAGGAACACGGTTTGCAAGCTCACCTACGTACTCGATACCAGTAAATCCAGCACCACCAACAACGATTGTTACTAACTCATCGCGTTGTTCAGTTGCATATTTAGAGAAACTAGCTTCCATATGCTCACGAATTTCACGAGTTGCATTAATGTTAGCGATTGAGAATGCATGCTCTTTTAATCCTGTAATTCCGAATGTTTCTGATTCGAAACCAAGACCAATTACTAAGTAGTCATACTCTAACTCGCCGTCTTTTAAGATAATGCGTTTTTCAGCAGCTTTAATTTCTACTACTGTGTCTTGTACAAAGTTCACTTTATTTGTATCAATAACGTCTTGAATATCTAGACAGATTTTTTCATCTTGTAATGTACCAGCTGCGCTCTCGTGTAACCAAGTCGCTTGGTAGTGATAGCTGTTGTTGTTTACTAGCGTAATTTCAGCTTCATTTACAGATAATGCTTTTTGCAGACGAACAGTCGTAATCATCCCGCCATAACCTGCACCTAAAACTACGATTTTTGGAGTCTTCACCAAATCACAACCCTTTTCTTTATATAATAGTAATGAAAAATAATACCAAGTACTAAAAACTCTATTTGTCAAGAATGTGGAATTTATCACATTCTATATCATAACAAAACGCAGTCAAAAAATCGTACGAATTTTGTCATAGAAATTTAACATAATACTTCCCTATATTAGTCGGTTTTATTCCAGAATTCAAGCGTCTGGAGAATTATCAATATTTTAAAATAACATAGCGTTTTCAAGGGTTTTTTAGCCTTTTTTTCATGTATTTTCCTTTTTGTATATTTTATACAATAAAAAAGAACCTATGCGAAAACTTACACACAATTCAGTCGTTTTCAGAAGTATTATGAACTCAAATATGCTATCATTTATTTGAAAGTATCATCATTTGCAGGATTTTCGTGTACATATGAACAATATATGAAATCAATATCAAAATTCCATCTATAGGGGGAATGAAAGTGGCAGAAAATCAAAAAGTTTACGACATAACAATTATTGGTGGTGGTCCAACGGGACTGTTCACAGCATTTTATGGCGGTATGAGACAAGCAAGTGTAAAAATCATTGAAAGCTTACCTCAACTTGGAGGACAATTATCCGCACTCTACCCTGAAAAATACATTTATGATGTAGCTGGATTCCCAAAAGTGCGCGCACAAGAATTAGTTGATAACTTAAAAGAGCAAATGAAGAAATTTGACCCAACCGTTTGTTTAGAAGAAGCTGTCGATACGCTTGAGAAACAAGCTGACGGTATATTTAAACTTGTTACGAATAAGCAAACTCACTATTCTAAATCAGTTATTATTACTGCTGGCAATGGTGCTTTCCAACCACGCCGCTTAGAATTAGAAGGTACAGCAAAGTATGAAAAGAAAAACTTACATTATTTCGTTGATGATATGAATAAATTTGCCGGTAAGCGCGTCGTAGTATTTGGCGGCGGCGATTCAGCTGTTGATTGGACAATGATGTTAGAACCAATTGCTGAAAAAGTTACAATCGTTCATCGCCGTGATAAATTCCGTGCGCATGAACATAGCGTAGAAAGCTTAATGAATTCTCGTGCAGAAGTAAGTACACCATACGTTCCAGTAGAACTCATTGGTGATGACAAAATTGAACAAGTCGTTCTTCAACATGTAAAAACGGAAGAAAAAGTTATCATCGATGTTGATGACGTAATTGTAAACTATGGCTTCGTTTCTTCTCTTGGCCCAATTAAAAACTGGGGCTTAGATATACAAAAAAACAGCATCCTTGTAAATTCAAAAATGGAAACAAATATTCCTGGCATTTACGCTGCTGGTGACATTTGTACATATGAAGGAAAAGTAAAACTCATTGCTTGCGGCTTCGGTGAAGCACCAACAGCAGTAAACAATGCAAAAGCTTACTTCGATCCAAATGCAAAACTTCAACCAATGCATAGCTCAAGCATGTTTTAATATGTAAAAATAAAAGCTCCTTCCATACGTGGAAGGAGCTTTTATTTTATATACCACGAAAGCACACTGAATTCGATAAACTATCGAACTCAGTGTGCTTTTCGTCTAAAAAAATTATTGTTTTCTTCTTCTACCTAATACGAATAATACTCCGCCAACTAAGAATGAAATTCCAGCACCAACTGACATCATCCATGGAGACGCTGCCCCTGTTTTCGGTAATTCTCTTTCTGTTTTTACTTGCGGCTCTTTAATTAATTTTTCCAATCTTACTTCTGGTTTCACTTCTGGTTCCTTCGGTTCTTTCGGATCTTCCGGTTTCACTTCTGGCTCCTTCGGCTCTTTCGGATCCTCCGGTTTCACTTCTGGTTCTTTCGGCTCTTCCGGTTTCACTTCTGGTTCTTTCGGCTCTTCCGGTTTCACTTCTGGTTCTTTCGGATCTTCCGGTTTCACTTCTGGTTCTTTCGGATCTTCCGGTTTCACTTCTGGTTCTTTCGGATCCTCCGGTTTCACTTCTGGTTCTTTCGGATCTTCCGGTTTCACTTCTGGTTCTTCCGGTATCTTAAAATCTTCTTTTGTTTTCGGTAAAATTGTAACTGTAGGCTCAAGTGGCGGATTTATTCCATCATCCACTACCGCTCTATTTGTTATCCCTTTACTTGGTGCTTCTTTTACCTTCGCTTTAAAAATAATACTACGTTCTTTCATATCCGCAATGTCTAGATATTTCGCGATTACTTTTCCAAACTCCATTTTTAACTCTACTGGATTTGGCTCAGCACCTTCAAATCTAAGACTATCTTGCACGTATTCTAAACCGGCTGGAATTTCATCTTCTATTGTAACTACATCTAGTTTTCCGTTTTCCACCGTATTTTTGAAGCTAATTCGGTATTCTACTTCTTCTCCTAGCTTTGGCTCTTTATTACTTACTGTCTTCGCTGCTGTTAACTTACCATCTTTATATTCTGGCTTTATTTTCGCTGTCGGTTCTATAACTGGATGTTTCGGATCATCCACTTCAATAATCGCTTTATTTGTTATTTCTCCTCCAACTTTTGCTGTTTCTTTTACCTTTACTTTAAAGATGACACTTCTTTCTTTCGTATCCGTAATTTCTGGATACTTCACTGTTACTTTTCCATTCTCTACTTTAAGCTCTATTGGTGCAGGTTTATCACCTACAGCCTCCAAACTATCTGTCACATATTCTAAACCGGCTGGAATTTCATCTTCAATTTTCACATCAACTAACTTCCCGCCATCTACTGTGCCGTTAAAAGTAATTCGATATTCAATTTCTTCCCCTAGCTTTGGTTCATGATTACTTACTTCTTTTCTTGCCTCTAGTTTCCCACCTTTATATTGCGGTGTGATTGGTATAAGTGGCTCAACTGGCGGAGTCGTCGGATTATTATCATCCACAACCGCCTTGTTTACAATCTCTTTTCCTACTTGTACCGTCTCTTGTACTCTCACTTTAAAGATGATACTTCTTTTTTTCGTATCCGTAATTTCTGGATACTTTGCTGTTACTTTTCCATTCTCTACTTTAAGTTCCACTGGATGTGGTTCCGGCCCATCAGACTTTATACTATCTTGTACGTATTCTAAACCGGCTGGAATTTCATCTTCTACCTTTACCTCAGTTAGTTTTCCATTCTCTACCGTATTTTCAAAGCTAATTCGATATTCTACTTCTTCTCCTAACTTTGGTTCATGATTACTTACTGTTTTTTCTGCTTGTAATGCACCATCTTTATATTGAGGCTGAATAGAGATATTCGGTTGCTCTGGTGGATTTATTGTATCTTCCACAATCGCCTTGTTCACAATCTCTTCGCCTACTTTAGCTTTTTCTTTCACTTTCACTTTAAAGACGATACTTCTTTCTTTCGTATCCGTAATTTCTGGATATTCCGCAAGGACGATTCCGTTTTTCACTTTCATATACAACGGTTTCGGATTCTCTCCCTCGGCTCTTTCACTACCTTCTACAAACTCTAAGCCCGTTGGTAATTCATCCTTAATCTTTACCTTCGCTACTTTTCCATGCTCTACTACGTTACGGAAAGTAATTCGATACTCTACTTCTTCTCCCAATTTTGGAGCTGGATTATTTACTGTTTTCTCAGCTTTTAGTTTTCCGTCCTTATACTCCGGCGTAATAATCGCTTCTGGTTTTTGCGGAGGATTCTTCGGATTGTCATCATCCACAATTGCCGTATTCACGATTTTCTTACCGACTTTTGCTACTTCCGTTACTTTCACTTTAAAGCTAATACTACGCTCAGCTGTATCAGTAATATTTTCATACTTCGCTATAATTTTCCCAGCTTCTTCTTTTAACTCTACTGGCGTTGGCTCATTACCTTCTGATTTTAAACTATCCTTCACATACTCTAAACCAGTTGGTAATTGATCCTCAATTTTCACTTCTGCTAGTTTTCCGTTTTCTACCGTATTTTTAAAACTAATTCGGTACTCTACTTCTTCTCCTAGCTTTGGATCTTTTTTATTTACCTTTTTATCAGCTTTAACTTTACCGTCTTTATGCTGCGGGGTAATTTCTACTTCTGGTCGCTCTGGTGGATTTTTTGTATCATCAACAATTGCTTTATTTACAATTGCTTTGTCCACTTCAACAGAATCTTTCACCTTCACTTTAAAGATAATGCTTCTTTCTTTCAAGTCAGTGATATTTTCATACTTCGCACTAACCTTACCAGCTTCTTCTTTCAACTCTACTGGTGCTGGCTTATCACCTTCTGCTTTTAGACTATCTTTCACATACTCTAAACCAGACGGAATTTCATCCTCAATTTTCACCTCTGCCAGTTTTCCATCTTTCACCGTATTATTAAATGAAATTCGGTATTCGATTTCTTCCCCTAGCTTCGGTTTATCATTATTCACCTTTTTATGAGCAGCAATTTTACCGTCTTTATATTGCGGTGTAATTTTTGCTGTCGGATCAATTACTGGATGGTTCGGATCATCCACATGAATAATCGCTTTATTTGTAATGTCCTTCCCTATTGTAACTGAATCTTTCACCTTTACTTTAAAGACAATACTTCTTTCTTTCGTATCCATAATCTCTGAATACTTTGCCATTACCTTGCCATTTTCAAATTTCAATTCCACTGGTTTTGGCTCGTCACCTTCAGCCTTTTCGCTTCCTTCTACAAACTGTAATCCAGCTGGAATTTTATCTTCTATTTTTACCTCTGCTAGTTTTCCATCTTTCACCGTATTATTAAAAATAATTCGATATTCGATTTCCTCACCTAACTTCGGTTCATGATTACTTACTTCTTTTCTTGCCTCAATTTTTCCATCTTTATATTGCGGTGTAATCGGTACATAAGGCTCTTCTGGTACATTCTTTGTATCATCCACAATCGCCTCATTTACGATTTCTTCACCCACTTTTGCGCTTTCTTTTACCTTCGCTTTAAAGACAATACTTCTTTCCTCTGTATCTGTAATTTCTGGATACTTTGCCATTACCTTATTATTTTTCACCTGTAGCTCTACTGGTTTCGGTTTAGAACCTTCTGCTGTGATGCTACCTTCTACATACTCTAAACCATTTGGCAATGCATCCTTTATATTTACCTCTGCTAGTTTCCCGTTTTCTATCGTATTTTTAAAACTAATTCGATATTCTACTTCTTCTCCTAGTTTCGGTTTATGATTATTTGCCACTTTCTGCGCAGCAATTTTACCATCTTTATATTGCGGAGTAATTTCCACATGAGGCTCTTCTGGCTCTTTTTTTGTATCTACTACGATTGCTTTATTAACAATCTCCTTACCTATTTCTACCTCTTCTTTTACTTTCACTTTAAAAATAATACTTCTTTCTTTTGTATCCGCAATTTCTAGATACTTTGCCATTACCTTGCCGTTTTCAAATTTCAATTCTACCGGACTTGGTTTAGAGCCTTCTGCTTGTAAACTGTTCTCCACGTACTCTAATCCAGCTGGAATTTCATCTTCTACTGTAACCTCTACTAGTTTTCCGTTTTCTACCGTGTTTTTAAAACTAATTCGGTATTCTACTTCTTCTCCTAATTTCGGTTTTTTATTGTTTACAAATTTCTCTGCTTTAAGCTTACCGTCTTTATATTCTGGCGTAATTGTTACTTCTGAAGTTGTTGGATCTTTTGTATCATCAACAACTACTTTATTGACAATGCCTTCACCAACCTTAAATTCTTCTTTTACTTTCACTTTAAAAGTAATACTTCTTTCTTCTGTATCCGTAATTTCTGGATATTTTGCGATTACTTTTCCATCTTTCACTTTCAGTTCTACCGGATCTGGCTTAGAACCTTCTGCTCGTAAACTATCTTTCACATACTCTAATCCATTTGGTAAATCATCTTTTATTGTTACCTCTGCTAGCTTTCCGTTTTCTACCGTATTTTTAAAGCTAATTCGGTATTCCACTTCTTCTCCTAACTTCGGTGTTTCATTATTTACCGTTTTCTTCGCTTCCACTTTTCCGTCTTTATGCTGTGGAGTAATTTCTGCCGTCGGTGTTTCTGGCTCATTTTTCGTATCATCAATAATTGCTTTATTGACGATTTTTTTACCGACTTTCACTTCATCTTTTACTTTCACTTTAAAAGTAATACTTCTTTCTTCTGTATCCGTAATCTCTCGATACTTCGCCATTACCTTACCATTTTCAAATTTCAATTCTACTGGATCCGGCTTAGAACCTTCTGCTTTCACACTGTTTTCTACGTACTCTAAACCTTCGGGTAAAGTATCTTCTATTTTCACCTCTGCTAGTTTTCCGTCTTCTACCGTGTTTTTAAAACTAATTCGGTATTCTACTTCTTCTCCTAACTTCGGCGTTTCATTATTTACCGTCTTCTTCGCTTTCACTTTTCCGTCTTTATGTTGCGGAATAATTTCTGCTGTCGGTGTTTCTGGCGGATGTTTCGTATCGCTCACAATCGCTTCATTAACAATTGAATCGCTCACTTTACCTTTTACTTTCACTTTAAAGGTAATACTTCTCTCTTTTGTATCTGTAATCTCAGGATACTTTGCCATTACCTTACCGTTTTCAAATTTCAATTCCACTGGATCTGGCTTAGAACCTTCTACTTTCACACTATCTTTCACATACTCTAATCCATTTGGTAAATCATCTTCTATCTTTACCTCTGTTAGCTTTCCATGTTCTACCGTATTTTTAAAGCTGATTCGGTATTCTACTTCTTCTCCTAACTTCGGCGTTTCATTATTTACCATCTTTTTCGCTTCAAGTTTTCCATCTTTATACTGAGGAATAATTTCCGCAGTCGGATTAACTGGCTTATTTTGCGAATCATCAATAGTTGCTTTATTAATGATTTTTTTACCGACTGTTACTCCTTCTTTTACTTTCACTTTAAAAACGATACTTCTTTCTTCTGTATCCATAATTTCTGGATATTTTGCCATTACCTTACCGTTTTCAAATTTCAGCTCTACTGAATCTGTTCCGACACCTTCTGCTTTCAAACTATTTTCTACATACTCTAAACCTTCTGGTAAAGTATCCTCTATTATCACGTCTGTTAGCTTTCCGTACTTAACCGTGTTTTTCATACTAATTCGGTATTCTACTTCTTCTCCTAACTTCGGTGTTTCATTATTTACGCTTTTCTTCGCTTTAATTTTTCCATCTTTGTGTAATGGTGTAATTTTCGCTTCTGGTTCTTTCGGATCTTTCATATCATCCACAATTGCCTTATTGATGATTTCCTTACCTACTTCCGCTTCTTCCTTCACCTTTACCTTAAAGACAATACTTCTTTCTTTCATATCCGTAATATTTTCGTATTCAGCAGTGACTTTTCCATCTTTCACACTTAACTTTAATGGAGCTGGTTTATCACCTTCAGCCTTTTCACTGCCTTTTACATACTCTAAACCGTTAGGAATTGTATCCTCTATTATTACCTTTTCAAGTTTTCCGTTTTCTACCGTATTCTTAAAGCTAATTCGGTATTCCACTTCTTCCCCTAGTTTCGGTGTTGGATTATCTACTGTCTTAATCGCATCAATTATCCCATCTTTATGTTGTGGAGTAATTCTTTCCTCCGGCTCAATCGGTGGATTTTTCGTATCATCAACAATTGCTTTATTGACAATCTCTTTATCTACTTTTGCTTCTTCCTTCACCTTTACTTTAAAGACGATACTTCTTTCTTTCATATCCATAATATCGATATACTTAGCTTTGACTATCCCATTTTCAACAGCTAATTCTACTGGTCCAGGTGCTTCTCCTTCGGCCTTGATGCTATTTTCTACATATTCAAGACCTTTTGGAATTGTATCTTCCACTCGCACCTCTTCAGGTTTTCCGTTCTCAACCGTATTATGAAAACTAATGCGGTACTCGATTTCTTCGCCTAACTTTGGCTTCTTATTATTAACTACCTTTGTAGCAGCAATTTCACCTTTTTTACTTTGCGGTGTAATAACAACCTTTGATTCAACAGGCTCATTTTTCGGATCTTTTGCAATTGCTTTATTTACGATTGCCTCCCCTACTTTTGCCGAATCTTTTACTTTCACTTTAAAAACAATACTTCTTTTTTCTGTATCCGTAATTTCTGGATACTTTGCCATTACTTTGCCGTCTTCCACTTTTAGTTCTACTGGCTCTGGTTTTATCCCTTCAGCTTTCAAACTATCTTTTACGTATTCAACATCTTTAGGTAGTGTATCTTCTACTAGCACCTTTTCTAGTTTTCCGTTTTCTATCGTATTATGAAATGTAATGCGGTATTCCACTTCTTCTCCTAGTTTTGGTGTTTGATTCGTTACGCTTTTTTCTACATCCACTTTACCGTATTTATAATCCGGCGTAATCTTTTCTTCTGGATGCTCAGTTTGTCCATTTGGCTCACTCACAACCGCTTTATTAACAATCGTTTCTCCCGCTTTTGCCTCTTCTTTTACTTTCACTTTAAAGGCAATGCTTCGCTCTTTTGTATCCGTAATCTCTGGATATTTTGCGATTATCTTACCATTTTCTACTTTTAACTCTACTGGATTTGGTTCGGCACCTTCAGCTCTCTCACTACCTTGAACAAATTCTAAGTTAGCTGGAATTTCATCTTCTATTGTAACTGCATCTAGTTTTCCGTTTTCCACCGTATTTTGGAAGCTAATTTGATATTCAACTTCTTCTCCTAGCTTCGGCTTCTTATTTGTTGCTTTTTTCTTTGCAGCAATTTTACCGGCCTTATGCTGTGGTGTAATCTTCTCTTCTAGATTCTTTGGTGGATTTGTTTTATCACTAACGGTTGCTTTATTAACAATTTCTTCACCAATTTTTGCAGTTTCTTTTACTTTTGTTTTAAAGACGATACTTCTTTCTTCCATATCCATAATTTCTGGATACTTTGCAATTACTTTTCCATTTTCAAACTTCAGCTCTACTGGCTCTGGTTTTGCACCTTCTGCTTTCAAACTATCTTTCACGTATTCAAGATTGCTTGGTAATTCATCTTCAATCATCAATACATCTAGACGTCCATCTTTTGTCTTATTTTTAAATGTAATACGATACTCTACCTCATCACCTAACTTCGGTGTTTTATTAGATGCTATTTTTTTAGCTTCTATTTCTCCAGGGATCTCTTTTGGAGTCGTAACCGTAATATCTGCATCGTCCTCAGTTTCATACTTTATCTCGGCACTATCTTGTCCCTTTACAACAACGATATTTTTTACTGTTGTATCTGATTGTACAGAATCTTTCACTTTTACTTTGAATGTAATAACAGCACTTTCACCAGGCTTTAAAACACCGCCGTCTTTAGCATTTGCACCTTCACCAATACGGAAATCAATTTGATTATTTACAAACTCTGCTTCATCATCGCTTGCATTATCTGTTTTATTTCCTTTATTACTTCCAGACACATATTGAATAGATCCCGGAACATACTCTAAACGATCATCTAATTTATCAAAACCTTTTACATTAGATACAGGGGCTTGGTTATTTTTCGTATCATTTTTCACTTCAATTTGATACGTAAACTCTTCACCAGCTTTAACGTCCTTAATTTCTTTCCCAGCACTATCTAACGCCTTTTTATCAACTTGTAAGTTTGGCGCATTATGTTCTGTAACAAATGTAGCGTTATTTAATACGTAAATATCACCAGTAGCACCATTTGCTTTAAATTGCATTTTACCTTCTTTTAAATCATTTTTTACTTTAGCAGGTCCTTCAAGATGATACGTATGAATATCAGTACTAAATGAATTTGTCCAATCCGGATTATATCCTGGATATTTTTTCGTAACAAACTCGTTAGTACCATCCACTTGCACTTCTGTCATAGATGAATCATTAACATCATTTTTTTTACCGTTAATGTTTTCTAAATCTTTATAACCGAATCCAAAATCATACTGCCCAAAATCATAGGCATATATATCATTTTCAGCAGGATCTCCTTGTGACGAGAAATAACTAAATTTCGCCTTAAAAGCCCCTTCTTTTGGCGTGTTTATTTTATTAATACCAATAGTTGTCCAGGCTGCACTTTTTTGAGCAACTAACCCTTCCCAAATCTTCATATCTTTTACGGTTTCTTTATGGTTTTCATACACTAATATAAGATTCCAGTTGCCCCAGTAGTAACCACTGCCTTTTTCAAATTTAATTTGTGGCACATTCGCAACTGTCACCGTTTGAGAAATACCTTGCTTTGCAATTACATTTGTTACGTCAGCATATGCAACATAACCGGCACCAGCACCCGAGTAATTTGAAATATACGGTAAATAATCCGCTTTTCGTATACTATCAGCACTTACTTCAGCGTATCCTTTATTCCCCATTTTCATTTTAACGGGCTCTCTTACATCTGCATCGCTAACTCTATACTCTTTAGATGGATAAGTTGGCGTTCCCATAGCTGCTGTCCAAAATAAATAAGCCTTTTTCACTTTACTTCCAGCAGGAATGTTAGGAAAAGCTCCTGTTGACGAATTAAAAGTACTATCATCGTTATCAACGTCCACAGTCATTTTATTCGTCTTATACCCCAGACTTTGTCTGCCATAATGATCAGTCGTCAAACCAAGTGTTACATTACCAGTCTGTACTAAATTACCAGCAGTAATTGTAGAATACAGTGGATCTCCAAATCCTTGCTTATCCCCTGTTTGCATTTGAACCTTCGAAGCATTCTCTGATGCAGCTTGTACTTCTGCAACACTCTGCTTTACTGCCTCTTTTTCTGGCTGTTTCTCAGCTTCGGTTACTGCCTCTTTTTCTGGCTGTTTCTCAGCTTCGGTTACTGGTTGTTTTGGTGGTTCTGTTTTTGATGTAGGGTTATTTTTATCTTCTACAGATACTTTTAGCTTTTCATCAACTTTTTTAATTGTATTATTAGCTGATGGGCCAACTTCTTTCTTACTACTGTCAGCCTCCTCATCGGCATTAGCTGCTACCTTTTCTTCAGAAGGGATTCCCTCAACATCTACAGACATGTTCCCTATTTGTAGTTGATCCTTTTGCACACTAATTTTTTGCTTATACTCATTATTAAAATGTTGTGCACGACGAGCTTTTATTAACACAGTCATTTTTTCATGTGATTTTAAATCTTTAATTTTAAGATTAGAAGAAAGAACCTTTCCTCCCTTATCTTTTTCCTCTACATAGAAATCCGCTACCTTATTTTCAGGTAACTTCTCTCCGTTTACTTTCACAGATTGCGAAGGGAACGTAATTTCATTTTCATTATTTTGTTTAAGCACCAATTCTTGAATTGGTGTAGCTCCCGTATTTTCAATCGTATATTGAAATACGTGCTCCCTCTCTGCTACTTCTCCCTTATATATTTCAGCATTTACTTGCTCTGCCTTAATTTTCACATCATTTCCTTGTAGCTCATCCCAGCTTTTTTTATTTATCTCTGTAGCAAAAGCACTGGGTGAAGGCAATATGATGGATAGGAGAAGTGTGATCATCGTTACGACATTAAAACACTTCAATACTTGCTTCATATTTTCTACCTTTCTCCTTTCTATATACTTGCTATCCGTCTACTTAATTTCGTAGCCGTATACATAGCAATATATATCCACTCGCAACAATCCGACCTACGAAAATGTATCGTTGAAATCCCAATGTCAACAATATAAATCTCATAGAATATTACTATTTTAATTTATCAAAAATAGCATATATATATCGGACACTTATACAAACCTTCACCATTTTTTAACATAGTAAAAAATGCCCTATTGTATAGGTTTATATAACAGTTAAAGGATACATAAAAATCTTAACATACTCCCAAATCTATTTGTACACGAAATAGAAATTTTACCATTTTTTACTTATTTTTTATTTATAATTAAAATTTTCAAAAAACTTCACATATAAAAATATGTTATATTAAAACCAAGAACGAATGTTCTTATTTTAAAGGAGGAATTTTCATGATTAACGAGCCCATTATAATGAAAAAAGAAGCTTTCCAAGCAATCGGCGTTTCGATTACGACGACTAACGAAATAGAGGCATCTACTGAAGGGAAAATTCCCGAGCTCTGGAACCGATACTTTCAAGAACAAATGATGCATCACATCCCAAATCAAAAAACGAAAGAAACATTCGCATTCTACTCCAACTATGAATCAGATGAAACTGGTACATATACATTTACAATCGGTACGACCGTTTCTTCATTAGAAGACGTTCCTGAAAATATGACAACTTTAACAATACCTGCTGCTACATATGCGGTATTTACAACGAGAAAGGGACCAGTTGCTGAAGTCGTTTGCGAAGCTTGGGAATATATTTGGCAATGGTCGAAAGAAAATAAACGTGCCTTCACAACAGACTTCGAGCTTTACGACGAAAGAGCATTAGACCCAAATCATGCACAATTGGGTATTTATATTGCGTTAGCCTAAAAAAAGATGCCCATTCGGCATCTTTTTTTGTCGTTAAATAGCTACTGGGCAAATTCATTATTATTGTCTACAATGAGAAAGTGCAGTATAGAAATATTAGAAACTGTATAAAGTGAAACTATAATTAGTGGGGGCATCTCCCATTAAGTATTAGCCCTCACCAATCGGACGTTTACTGGTTTTTTAGTTTAAATTTGTCACATAGAAAGGAAGCAATATGGAGGAACTACAACAAAATAAAACTGCTTTAGAAGGAAGCGGAAAACCGTTATTAAAAAATACAAATTTCCTTTTTCTTTGGGCAGCTACTCTTTTTTCAAGCTTTGCTTTAGCCTTTTTTACTTTTTCACAAACGTGGTACATAGCAAAAACATTAAACCTTGAAGCTTCACTCGGTGTTGTTTTCGTAGCTCTTAGTGTTCCAAGGCTTATTTTTATGATTATCGGCGGTGCTGTAGCTGATAAATTCCCGAAAAAAAATATTATGTTTTACTCCAATATTATTCGAGCGATTCTTGTCGCAACCATTCTCACATGGTTTATCGTTGGTGATGTAACACTATATACATTTGCTTTATTCGCTTTATTCTTTGGACTTGCTGATGCTTTCTTCTGGTCAGCAGATGGATCTATCTTACCTGAATTGGTAGAAAAAAGCCGGTTAACACAAGCGAATTCACTTACACAAATGACGAACCAAGCATCGGTCATCTTAGGCCCTGTACTTGGCGGAATTCTCATTAAATTTACAAACTACGAGACAATATTTTCTATTACAATTTTATTACTGATTGTCGCAGCCATACTCGTTCAAAAAATACAATTTACGATGCCAGAACTAAAAGATACAGATAAAGGTATGTTCACTTCCATTAAAGAAGGAATCTTATATGTAAAGGAATCGCCATTCCTTTCAACTTTCCTTATTTGTAGCGCTTTTTTAAACTTATTTTTAATCGGTCCGATGCAAGTCGGTTTCCCGCTTTTCGTTAAAAATGTTCTGCACGGTGACTCGCTCCATTTCAGTTACTTAGAAGCATCTGTAGGCGGCGGAATGGCAATAGGCGCTGTCATTGTAGGTTTAAAAAATATTAATCGTAGACGCGGACTATTTTGCATTATCATGATGCTACTGTCTGGTGTCTTCTTCTTATCCATCAACTTTAGTACCGTACTATGGCAAGCATTATTAGCTGGCATGTTTTACGGTATTACAATCGCAATGGCTATCGTTCCACTGATGGCGATGATTCAATCGACAGTAAAAGAAGAAATGATGGGGCGCGTAATGAGTTTGCTTATGCTATCATCAATGGGCTTTATCCCGCTCTCTTATGCATTCACATCCATTGCACTTGCAATAGGAATTCCAATCGTAACCGTTATGAAAAGTGGTGCAATAGCTGTTATCGTCTTCGTACTATTTGTAGCGATTCGTGTTCCAGTTGTAAGGAAGTTCGATTAGCTAATTAGAGTCATGTATTATACACATGGCTCTTTTTTGAATGGATCAAATAGTGATATTCCCTTACTTCTCCTTAATGCTGCTCCCCATTCTAATCCAACCTCTAAAAATAAATTTCGCACTGTACTGTATAAAAGTGCCCCAATGTCTTTACGAATTTCCCCATATTTATATGCTCTTACAACACTTTTCACGCGCCAAATTAAATTTCCATACACTTCTTCCTCAGCTAATATTTGCTCTAGTAAAACACCTTGTTCTAGTAACCCGCTCTTTTTATATGCAAGCTCGACCTTACTCCAAAATGTATTAATTTTCTTCGGATTACTCGTCATCGGCAGAAGTGCGTATATAAAAGGCTTCGGTATATCGTGGCGGCAATACGTCTCATCAAGCTCGTACGTTCCTTTTCTTTTCTCTTTTATTTGTAGAATGTTTTTAGAAAGAATTGTTTCCCCAGCGCTTTTTTGCTCATTTTTACTACAGCCAGTTGCATTATTCTCAGTTTTACAACCGGACATTTGCATACGGTCATCCATGCGGTCAATCGCAGATGTAAGAAATACATATAAGTTCGCACTATACCCGCCGCGCTTATGTCTCTCTTTTGTTGCAACACGCTTTATAATTCCTAGTTCCTCTAACTTTGCAATTGAGCGGCGTACTGTACGAATACTCTTTCCAACATTCGTCGCAATCGTCTCCATTAACGGACAAGCAACTCCCACTGTTTTCTGTTTCTCATTCACCGCATATTTCCCTAAAAAATGAATGATGGTAGCATCCGTTTTATTCAATTGAAATCGATAGCAATTCAAAACTTGTTTTTGGTATGTATTAAACTCTTCTTTACTTCGAAATTCACTATATGGTTTCATTAAATTATATAAGCTTCCCATTTATATCACCTCATTTATAAGTAAGAGGCAGGAAGTGAAATTGGCGTGATAGTTAATATTTTTTTAATGGAGATGAAAATATGATCGTAATTAGCGCTTGTTTAGGTGGTATCGCTTGCCGTTATGACGGGAATGACAATCTTGTTTCAAAAATAGAGGAGCTTCTGCAAAAAGAAGATACAGTCCTCATTTGTCCCGAAGTATTAGGGGGATTACCAACACCTCGCCCCTCAGCTGAAATTATTGGCGGGAATGGCGACGACGTTTTAGACGGAAAAGCGAAAGTGATGACAAAAGATGGTAAAGATGTCACAGAAGCTTTCGTAAATGGTGCTTATAAAGCATTAGAACAAATTAAAGATTTACACCCAGAATATATTATTTTAAAAGAACGCAGCCCATCTTGTGGTAGTTCTACGATTTACACTGGAGAATTTAACGGTAATAAGCAAACTGGTTTCGGAGTGACAACTGCTTTATTTAAAAGACACGGATTTAAAGTCATTTCAGAAGAAGAATTTGAAAACAAAAAAAGGAATTGACCCTGTTCGTCAATTCCTTTTTATCTGTCTTATTTCACATTTAGTTTTTCTTTCACTTTCGCTGGAAGCTCGTCTTTTTTCACTTCTTCCCAAGCTGTTACACCCTTTTTATCTGAGTGGTATACGCGTAGGAATGCTTCTTTACGAAGATTTTTTTGAGCTGTGAATTCTAATTCTTTCTCTTTACCGTCTTTATCAAAGCCAATCAGCTTATATTCATAATCTTTAAATTTCTGCCCATTACTAGCTTTACTATCAAATTCTTTTCCATCTACTGTAATTTGAACATAATACTCATCTTTACCCATACGGTTTAAATCACAACCAACTAACAAACTTGCAAATACAACTAAAATACTAAATAGTGCAATGTATCTTTTCATTTCCTTCACCTCATATGTTTTTTCTTATATTCTTATCTTAAAGCCCGGAGCTTAAAGAAGAAATTCAAAAACATGACATGAACATTACACTTTTGTAAGATAATAATTATTTCTTCACTTTAGAAATTGTCATTCCATTAAGCTTCTGTATAACGTTTTTGTTTCTCACGCTCATCAGCTACACTACCGCCAATAACGTCTTTCACGCCAATTTCGCCACTTATCACGTAATTTCCTTATACCGTTTATTACGCCTTCTATTATGCATTCCATTATAATATTTATCACAAGGTATCTTATACATCTAAAAATAGAACCTATAACATACCTCAATACAAATTCAAAAACATCTTCCAGCATATATCCCCCTCTTTCTATCCTTCCATTATAACTAGAAAAAGAGAACTTAAAGCTCAAATAAATGATAAAGAAATTAGAAGTCAATAGATGAAAAAGGATTTCTAAATGATGAATTGAATATATATTTATTGTTCTCTAACTTTTGAACGAAAGTTTTTTACATATGTTTCATTCTGTCCTAATTTAAAGTTTTCGAGAGGAGAAATGATATGAACTCTATTTTATTAGATGTTCCGTTACAAATAGAAACAGACAGACTCATTCTTCGAGCACCACTTCAAGCTGGTGAAGGGGATATAGTACAACAAGCTATTAAAGATTCCATTAATGAATTAAAGCAATGGTTGTCTTTATTTCAGTCCATTCCTACTGTTGAAGAAACGGAAATTCTTCTGAGAAATGCACATATAGATTTTTTGAAAAGAGAAAGCTTTCGCTATCTTATCTATCATAAAGAGACGAATGATTTTGTTGGAACAGCTAGCCTTCATCGAATTGATTGGAAGGTTTCTAAATGTGAAATTGGATACTGGATTAACACGCAATTTAGTGGCAGTGGATATATGACAGAAACAGTAAGTGCGTTAACAAACCTTGGATTTCAGTTATTCAAATTTAGAAGGATTGAAATACGATGTGAATGTAATAACACGAAAAGTCGTGCACTCCCTGAAAAACTAGGCTTTGAACTTGAAGGGATATTACGTAATGAAGATTTTTCAGCTGACGGCAAACAACTAACTGATACTTGCATCTATGCAAAAATAAAGTGAAATATTGATTAGCCTTGGTAATCGGGCTTTTACGGCAAAAGAAAAGACCTTTCTAACGATTTTATTCTATCGCTAAAAAGGCCTTTTCTATTTCGGCTAAAAACTTAGCACTCTTCTGGCTTACCAGCATTCGATGCTGTACGGAAAGATGATCCACATCCGCATGATGCGATTGCGTTTGGATTGTCGATTGTAAATCCGCCGCCAAGCATAGATTGTTTATAGTCAATTTTTACTCCTTTAACAATTGGAGCACTTTCTGTATCGATAACAAATTCAACACCGAAAAACTCAAGAACTGTGTCGTCTTCTTTTGGTTCTACTTCAAACCCTAAGCCGTAAGAAAGACCGCTACATCCGCCGCCGTGTACAGCAAGGCGCACATACTTCTCTCCATCTTCAGCATCTTTTAACATATCTTTAATTTGAAAAGCTGCTTGTTCTGTTACTTCAATCATGAAATACACCTTCCTTTCTGTTCTTAGTCCATTATACATCTTTACGCTTCTATCTTGTACTCATACACTCCGCGGCAAATTACTTCCGCAGGTCCTTTCATCAACACGTTTCCTTCTTCAGTCCACGCAATCATTAAATCGCCACCAGCTAAATGGACTGTAATTTCCTTACCACGTTCCATCTTTCCATTTAAAATAGCAGCTACAACTGCAGCGCACGCCCCTGTTCCGCAAGCTTGCGTTACACCAGACCCACGTTCCCAAACGCGGAAGTTCATCTCGTCATCATTCAAAATTTCGATAAACTCAACATTTACTCGCTCTGGAAACATTTCATGTGTCTCGAGGACTGGTCCAAGTGTTGTAAGAGGTGCTTTTTCTACATCATCAACAAAAATAACCGCATGTGGATTTCCCATTGAAACAGCTGTAAATGCATAACGATGATTATTGTATAAGAAGTTTTCACGAATAAATGGTGTTTCACCTTCACCAAGCATCGGTATTTCTGCACGTGTTAGACGCGGTGCTCCCATATCGATTTTCGCTAATGTCACGACACCATCTTCTACTGTTACTTCAGCCGTTACAATACCAGCCAACGTTTCAATTGTAAAAACTGTTTCTTCTACTAGTTTATGCTCATACGCATATTTCGCTACGCAGCGTAAACCGTTACCACAGCTCTTTCCTTCAGAACCATCATTATTAAACATGCGCATTTTCACCGGAGCTACGTCTGAAGGGCAAATTAAAATCATCCCGTCTGCTCCAATACCAGTATTAATATTTGAAACCTTTTCCGCCACAAGGGCTAAATCTTCTTCAGGAATTTGCTCTTCAAACATATTTACATATATATAACTATTGCCAAGACCATGCATTTTTGTAAAAGAAAATTGGCTCATTTATATTCACTCCAAAAATAATTTGTTATGTTAAGTATAAAATGCATGCTTTTAGAACACAATATGAATGTCCCCCGTTTCTCATATTTGACAACGTTTGGCGATGAGCCACTCTTACACAATTTGTGTAAGAAAAAAGCCCTTCTAAAAAGGGCCTTTTTTTATTTATTCCACTATTTTCGATTGGGGAGAGCTAATAATTAGTATTAGCCCTTCCCAATCGAAATCACATTTTATCTAATAAAAAAGGTGCTGCTAATTCGCAACACCTTAAAACATTGGATTTTCATCCAAATACTCATATACATTATTAACAAGCTCTTCTACTGTTGCACCTTGTACAACTTCACCATTTACAAGTGCAAACGGTCCTTCAAAACAAATACCACAATATCCTAGACAACCATACTCCATTACATCTAAATTCGGATCTTTTTCTAATTTTTCTAGAGCTGCTTGTGAACCACTTGCAAGGTTACCTACACAAAATTCAATTAATGGTTTAATCAAAATTCTCCCCCCTGTACTACAAAACAAATTACCTTTTCACTTTATCTATAAGAAGAAAACTAAGCTGTTTCTTGTTGTTTTCGTTACACAGTCTAAACTATTTAGTTACTTCATTATTTCACTTCAAAGTAGATGACTTCTTCTATATAACATGCTACTTCCAATGAAATAGTAACTACAAAGGAAAAACAGTTTATTTTACTTTTCTTCTTATTGTACAACAGAGTATTCATTCATGCATTGTTATTTGTTCACAAATTCGATATAATTTGATTGAGTAAAGTCAAAATATTTTATTAATATAAAATTTTATGATTAGGGGATATTTCAACAGAAAAGGGGTAATCCATCATGAAACACCTCGTAATACTAGGTGGCGGCTACGGTGGAATGAGAATTCTGCAAAGGCTACTTCCAAGCAACCAACTTCCAGATGATGTACAAGTGACATTAATCGACAAAGTACCATATCATTGCTTCAAAACTGAATATTATGCATTAGTTGCGGGTACTATTTCAGAAACGCATATTCGTATACCGTTTCCTGAACACCCACGCCTCAATATTCAATACGGCACAGTAACAAATATTGACCTCGAAGAAAAAGCTGTTCATCTCGATGGCGGCGAAGCAATCCAATATGATGACTTAATTATCGGACTTGGCTGTGAAGATAAATATCATAACGTTCCTGGGGCTAGGGAATATACACATAGTCTACAATCAATTGAACAAACACGTAAAACATATGAACAATTAAATAGTCTAGAACCAAATGCAACAGTAGCTGTTGTTGGTGCTGGCTTAAGTGGCGTTGAAGTAGCAAGTGAACTTCGTGAAAGCCGTTCTGATTTAAAAATCTATTTATTTGATCGAAAAGATAGAATTTTATTCCCATATCCAGAGAAATTAAGTAGATATGTAGAAGAATGGTTTGTAAAGCATAAAGTTAACATTATACGAAACTCTAACATTACAAAAGTAGAACCAAATATTGTGTACAACCACGATGAACCACTTGAATGTGATGCAATCGTCTGGACAGCTGGTATTCAAGCAAATGAAGTTGTTCGAAACCTTCCAGTTGAACAAGATGGTAGCGGACGGGTTGTCTTAACGAAATATCACAATATTCCAAACAATGAGCACGTTTACGTTGTAGGAGATTGCGCAGCACTTCCACATGCACCATCTGCCCAACTTGCTGAAGGTCAAGGAGAACAAATTGTCCAAATATTATTAAAACGTTGGAATAATGAACCACTCCCGGATGAACTACCTGTTATTAAATTAAAAGGTGTTCTAGGATCTCTTGGTAAGAAGCATGGATTCGGTTTACTCGCAAACCAACCATTAATGGGACGTGTACCGAGATTATTAAAATCTGGTCTTCTTTGGATGTACAAATATCATAAAGGTTAATACTTTACAGGCTGTCTACTATGTAGGCAGCCTCTTTGCATCAGTTTTTAAAAATTATCAGACACATCTTTCTCAATATTTATAATGATTTATTTTTCATTTTTATATTAAAAAATATTGATAAACATTGTATGCTATTTGTAAGTTGTTTTATTATTTCCTTGAAGACCGAATTCATTCGGTCTTATTTTTTATGTGATAAATACTTTTGTAGGAGGCATTACATTCCACTTATGAACTTATCGAAACTAAACAATCGAATAGAAGCGAAAAAGAAAGAGTTAATCTATCTCGTTGAACGATACGGATTGACTCATGATAAAGTGATTTCTTTCAGCCAAGAATTAGATCGTTTACTTAACTTATTAATAAAACTCAAGACGAAGAAAAAACGTTGCTCTTTATAACCGTTATCTTCTCTTTTTTGATACGATATAACTAAAATCAGAAAGGAGCGATTTATGTTTACATTAAAAAACGTTATATATAAAGATATACTATACATTCCTTATTTACAGATTCAAAAAGAAAAGATTACTTGCATTATCGGTGAAAGCGGAAGCGGAAAAAGCACGTTGCTTCGCATGTTAAACGATTTACAATCTCCAACATCCGGCACAATTGAATATAACGGAAAATTAATTTCTGATTATCACCCTATTCAATTACGTCGTGACGTAGTTATGCTTGGGCAAACTCCACCTATTTTTGATGGAACCGTTAAAGACAACCTATTAATGGGACTTCGTCTTTCTGAAAAACCATTTCCAAATGATGATGCCCTGCGGAGTGCATTACAAACCGTTAGCTTAGACAAGCAATTAGAAAATAGCGCCTCCTCACTATCTGGCGGTGAAAAACAAAGACTTGCCTTTGCACGTATCGTACTTATGGATCCGCCTGTCTATTTATTAGATGAACCTACTTCAGCATTAGACAGTGATACAGAACGCCGCGTTATGAAACAATTTACTGAACTAGCACGAAAAAAGAAAAAAACAATTATCTTCATCACACACTCACAACAACTTCCAGAAGAAATTGCAGACGACATTATTGAGATTAGTAAAGCAAACGGTGCAACTAGAAAGGAAGTGCTCTCTGTTGAAGGGCGTTATTGAACTCCAAATTTGGCAACTTGCAGCTGCCTATATTTTCATTCTTATTTTAATTGGACTTGTAAAATTAAAAGGAATACCTCGCGAAAAACAAATCGCGCTCGCAACATTCCGTATGACGATTCAGCTCGTACTTGTTGCATATGTCCTTACATACGTATTTGAAAACAGTAATCCATTTTATACAATTGCTCTCATTACTTCTATTACTACCTTTGCAATTTTTAATATTTATAAACGAGTTAACATCCCAATGTCTAAAGAATTAAAACGAGTAGCCGCCCTTTCCATGGTCGCCGGATCAATTGGGCCACTTCTACTATTTATCTTTGTTATTATCGGACATGATCCGTGGTATGCTCCGCAATATATCGTCCCTATTACAGGAATGTTAGTTGGGAATGCCATGACTGGTGTTTCTCTCGGCGCAAATACGTTCTTAAACAATATGAAATCGCAAAGAGGTCAAATTGAAGGTGCACTTATGCTCGGCGCAACACCGAAAGAAGCAGCTGCTCCGCTCATTCGAGACGCTTTCGACTCTGCTATTTTACCAACAATTAATTCTATGGTCGGAATGGGAATTATAAGCTTACCAGGCATGATGACTGGTCAAATATTATCCGGTGTATCACCATTCACAGCCATTCAATATCAAATCGCCATCATACTCGGTATTTCTGGAAGTACTGCCTTTTCTGTCATTATCTTTTTACAGCTTGGATATAAAACGTTCTTTAATAAGCGATGTCAATTGAAAGAAATTGACTATGGTGCACGGTGAATCGTGCGTAGTTCACGATGAATGAAATTATATTAACGATTTTTTCAATATATCTATCATAACTTGCAATATATCAACGATTTTTCAAATATATCTATCATAACTCAGAATATATCAACGATTTTGTACGAAATATCGATTTACCGACAAAAAGTGACATAATAAAAAGAGGAGGCTATTCGCCTCCTCTTCTATTTACTTACGCCTTCTTAACGAACTGTGATTTTAACTTCATAGCTCCGAAGCCGTCAATTTTGCAATCGATATCGTGATCGCCATCAACTAGACGGATACTCTTTACTTTCGTACCGATCTTCACAACTGAAGAAGTTCCTTTTACTTTTAAATCTTTAATAACAGTAACAGCATCGCCGTCTTGAAGAACGTTTCCGTTCGCATCTTTTACAACTTTTGCACCATCATTATTTTCAGCTTCTGCGTCTTGGCCCCACTCATGAGCACATTCTGGACATACGAAAAGAACGCCATCCTCATACGTATATTCTGAATTACATTTTGGACAATTTGGTAAAGTAGCCATAAATTCATTTCCTCCGTTCATTATTTATACGTAAAAATCAAAGTTGATGTTTACATCTCGATAAATAAAATTTGTATAGCATTTCTTTATAGTGCCATAGTCTCACGTTATTGACAAGCCTACCTCAAATTCTCATTTTTTATTGTATTTTACAAAATTTCAATTTGTATGCCGTTTTTCTATTTGCTCTTCTACTAATTTTAAAAATCTTCGTTGTGCATTTTTATTTTTTACAAGCAATCGAACTCTTAGCTTACTTTGTAAATATGAGCGAACTTTGTAGTTCGTAATAAATAACTTTCGATACTTTTCGTCTTCATATATCATTCGAAACCATTCATACTGCTGCAAGTAACGTATGTTAGCATCAATCTTTTTCGTGTGTAAACCCGTACTTAAACTAATCGATCCTATTAGAGCTTCTATTACTGCTGAAATTATTTCTCTCCCCCTAATAAACAAAAGAAGAACCTTCACAAGATTCTTCTTTTCAAAATGAACGAGTTCCCTCTAGAAACCCCAATTATTTTCTTCAATGTAAATTTGATATTCTTCTACTTCTTCTTCACTTAACTTCTTATTATTTTCATATACCTCTTGCCACTCGAAATCATCTTCATCGAAATAAACAGCAAATTTAATTTTCACGTTTTTCTTCTCTGTATAATCATAACCAGTAAACTCTACTACGTCATAATCTTGTTCTTTCTTCACAAACTTCCAAGTTGGATTATCAGTCATAATCTCTAAAGTAACCCCTTCGCCACTTGAACGAACAACGTTTTTAATATTCGGCTCAGTTGGTAAAAAGGACAGCCCGAACGCAGCTAATCCATACACAATCCCGACTATAATCTGTAAACCAATCATACCAGCAATACTCACGCCGCCCTTTGATTGTAAGAAATACGCCTTCTCATGATCAGACGCATCTTCTCCCTTACGAAAAACACGAACAGCCTGCTTATAATATAAACGGTTTCCTTGCCATCCAGTAAATATCATCATTCCTAATTGAAGAGCTAAACTAAATGTTACATAAATCCCATCTGGAATATCTATAAAAGGGGGTATAACTATACTAGGTATAGCCAATAACGCAAATATAATAAATAACTTATACATTTTACGATAAGCTAACCAAAAAGTTGGGAAGAAAAAGGCTACCCAATTCCATGTATTCCCTTGCGCTGGATTTTCTACTTTACCCCACTTAAAGTCATAATAAGCTGTATTCTTTTGAACAACTTTATGTAATTCTTGTGGAGAAATCGTTTCTTGTAAAACCGTGTCCTTCACGTACATCATCCTTTTCTTATTTCTATATACATTTATTGTATATGGACAAAATGAAGGAATCTAACAAAAAGTACACATATTTCATAAAAGTGAACGGAAATCGAATATATTCCGACAATTATCCGTTTCTTATTTCATTTTACTTTTAAATATATTAGAATACTTATGAATGATACGTTTAATACACTAAGTTAATCATTTTGTATATTTGATAATAAAAATGTTTCACATGAAACTATTTATATTTTGTATTACCTTGCCTCTACACAATGCGTATAAAGCCCTTTCTACTTACTACAAAATACGAAAGACGCCCTTTTCAAAAAGGGGCCTTTTTATGGTTGAAAATTCAATAATAAATAAAACGAATTATTTAATAAATGAATCCCAATTGGAACGAGTAAATTCTTTGTTTTCTTATATGTGTATGCTAAACATATACCCATACCCAAAATATATAAAATACTACCTACTGTAAGGGGATGGCCAAAACTAAATATGAAAGCACTTATAACGGCACTAGTAAGTGTAGAGAAGCGCTGAGATAATTTCATAAAAAACATACCTCGAAATACAATTTCCTCCCAAATAGGCGCAAAAATTGTGAGCACAACTACGTATAGAATGATTTCACTTGTAGTAGGTTCTATTACTATATTAGATTCATCCACACCAAGCCCATGTGGTAAAACTACATTTAATACCGCAAGATACATAAGCATTACAATCGTTGTCATTACTATCGTTACATAATGTTTAAAATTATTGAATTGTAATGATTTTATTAAATGTAAGCAGCAATTTCTTGCCGGTGCATACATTACGATAATCATACAAAACGTGAAAGATGGAATAAGATGATCTACATACCATGGGTATAAGGAAGAATCATATAAAAGGTTCAAAAAACCAATTCCATGCATGACCCCAAAAATAATTACTAGAATGCTAATTACTTGGCGCATACTCATTTGTTCATTCTTTTCTTCATATGTAACTAATTCTATATTCATCCTATCTCCCCAGTATAATTAAACCTTTTTAACCACTATATACCAAATAAAACATAAGAAAAGACAATACACCCCACTGTATTGTCCATTTTCTTCCCTACCATTTCTCTCTACACGTCTCAATTAAATGCAGTAAATACCTCTTCGTCATATCTGCTCTTCTCCACCTTGAGAGCATTCGCTTTTCTTTTGGATTGTGCCGTATTCTCGCTACTTCTTTTAATAAGAGCTCCCACTCTTCCGCTGAACGTTCTGACAAGTATTGCAATCCTCTATCTTTTGAAACGATTGTTTTATGATCTAGTGTATATAAAATACGTCCCATCGTAACGACAGCTGATTCTACCCACTCTTCTATAAAAAATAAATATGGCTTCTTCGCCTTTTCACTCCAGTACTGTTCTACGTTATATTTCATTGTATTTACTACATCATTCCATTTTATTTGCAGCGGAAGATCTTCTGCTTCTTTTCCTGTAACTGTAATGCCTTGATTTTTCAACGTCCACCATGTGACCGCATTAATGTCCCAATGACCAACATTAGCTTTACCATCTGCACAATACACGTACTCGTTCATTTCATCATTGTATTTCCCTAAGTCAGCAAGCGGAATATACATACCGTCCATTCTTTTACCTAGCGTATTATCACTAAGTTTATTATGTAGTTCCACAAGCTGCTGTTTTTCAGCTTCATTCACGGAATCATTTATCACTGTAACAAAATCAACATCGCTCGTTTCCTTATGAAATGCACCTAGTGCGATGGATCCGTAAATATATACCCCGACTATTTTTTCATCCAAAAAAATTTCTTTTAATTCTACTGTGTACCGCTCCATTAACTTTTGTACTTCCGTTGGTAACCCATGCTTCACTCCATTTTTCATATCTATCCCTCCAATAAAAAAGCCTTTGCAAATTCGCAAAGACTTCTTGTTTTATAAATATTTCTCGATTTCTTCGTAAACATCCTTCAAACGAGGATTTCCTTCTCCAACAATTTCTCCATTTACAAGAACGACCGGATAAAATAAATCTTCTTCCACTACGCGCTCTGCGAATGCTTTTTTATCTTCATCTTCTTGTTCTTCTTGGAAATCAATATACTCGAAATTAAATTTATTTTCTTGTCCTTCATATTTACGACCAATTGCCGCTTGTAACCATTCAAACGTTTCTGTTGAAGATGGCATTCCGACGCAGCTCGCACAAATTACTTTCGTCCCATACACTTGCACATTAACCATTTCTTCTCCCCCACTTCTTGTTCCAACAGTATATTCAGATGTCTTATTACATAAGCACATCATTTTACAAACTTATTCCATACCCCTATACTGAAAAAACACGATACAATATTTCGACAATAAAACAAGAAGAGAAAAAATAGATTTTCCCCTCTATCTTGATTATAATAAAACTGATGAAAGGAGTCGATAAAAATGGAAAACCCACATATGCAAGAACAAGTATTAGAAGTATTAGATAAATTACGTCCATTCTTACTTCGCGATGGCGGAGACGTTGAATTAGTAGACATTGAAGAAGGTATCGTAAAATTACGCCTTATGGGTGCTTGCGGAAGCTGCCCAAGTTCTACAATCACACTAAAAGCTGGTATCGAGCGCGCGTTACTTGAAGAAGTACCAGGCGTTATCGAAGTAGAACAAGTATTTTAATTAAAAGCGGAAGCGGCTCGTTCAGAACAGGAGGTCATTGGAGCTCCTGACGAAGAGGCGCTTTTTGCCTCACAGGAAGGCGCGAAATGGCCGACTGTTCTAGCCGCTGGAGCTGGATATTAATTAAAAGCGGAAGCGGCTCGTTCAAAATGTGAGGGGGATGGAGCTTCTGACATAGAGGCGCTTTTTGCCTCGGCGGAAGAAGCGAAGCCACCGAACATTTTAGCCGCTGGAGCTGGATATTAATCTAAAAGCGGAAGCGGCTCGTTCAAAGTCACTTGCTAAAAGGAGACCAAATTTGGTCTCCTTTTTTTATTCAAATCACATTTATCCGTTAACATCATAAAACAAAATTGGAAATCCTTCTCAAAAAATGCGATAATTAATACTATATAGTGAATCGTTCACACATATACAGTAAAAAAACATAGGGGGACGACAGATGCCAAAAATGGGGAACACTTTTGTAACAATCCAAGAACTAGAAAAGAAAAAAGAGTATTTATTAGGCCTTTCATCCGTTATACCAACATGGAATACAAGCTATCAATTTTTATTTAAAGAAATCCAGCAAGAATTATTGGGTAAAGTAAATGAAAAGCTCGAAAGGCATCAATTCGTTTTAAATATATGTACAGATCAACAGGTAGGGGCATAATGTATTACATAAAATTGTGGTATATAAAAAAGAGACCTCACTCGGTCTCTTTTTTATATTTTTAAGATAACCAATCTAATTTTCTAATCCCGAGCTTATCTACTGGTAAACGAAGTGAGCCATAAAAGTGCTTCATAAATTGCTCTGAGCGGTTCACATCGTGTAAAATGGCTTCTAAGCGATCTCTATATATGCTTTTTTGTTCTTCGTTTCCAGTTTGGTAATATCGTTCGACCGTTTCAAAATAGTGAAGCGGGAACAGGAGCCTTGCAAATAATAAGCGCCAACCAAATGAGGACAGCGAGTAATTTCGTTCATAATCTGTAACAAATTGAACGATTGTTTGATCCCAGTCTTTCTTTTTTTCAATCATCATATAGCGAATCCATTCTGCTATATCTCGAGTTGGGTGATCATACACCCAATCAAAAGGAAGTTTGAGACGCTTCGTTTGATGCCATAATAAAGGTGTGAATCGTTCTTGGCAAATTGTCGCTGCATCCGTTAGTTGCGGCGTATCATCCATTTCTGTATCAACAACATATTGAATGGCATTTTCTGCAACTCCTAAGTAATACGGGAAGGATTCAATAAACAATTGATCGAATACGTCTGTAGGGTGGTTCATCACTTGTGATTGCCAAAACTTTTCTAACTGATCGAGTCTCTTTTCCCATAACGCTTTCCATTCACCAATGCGGCTTAATTGCTCGATTTCTTCTGGAAAGAATGCACCTCGTTTATGGAATATAGAAAGTTCACTTCCTAATGACGTAGCATGTCGTTCTAACGCTCGCATACCTTTTAATAAGCAGTAATTTTGTTCTTCTATCTCACTTACATAGTAGCCGTGTATAGTTGGAACGAAAGTCGCTACAGTTATATCCCCTTGCTGGTTCATATAGTCACTGAGCTTTTTCATCTCTACAAGTACTTCTTCCTCCATTTCTCCAATTGGAACAAGTACATAAATTTTGTTGCGAATCCAAAAGCTTTTATAGGGGCCAAGGGGGATTAATTCTTTAACATGCATGTGATAATGCTCATAAATATGCTGAATCATCGCAGTCGCCACCTATGGTTTTTCTTTATATATATGAGCTTGTGCTCGCCTTTCATTCCTATGCACAGGATAAAGCAACGAAACGTATACAAATACTAAAAAGAAAAAAAGGTGATAAACATGAAAGAATCAAATCAACTACAAGAAAGAGCATTACAACTATTACAAGAACGTGGTGTAACAATTGACGATATTGCTGAACTTGTTCATTTTCTTCAAAAAAAATATCATCCAAATTTAGAGATGTCAGAATGCCGTTACAATGTAGAACGTGTACTATCAAAACGTGAAGTACAAAACGCACTGATTACTGGTATCGAGCTTGATGTCCTTGCTGAAAAGGGAATGCTAAGTGAACCGTTACAAGATATTGTAAAACGTGATGAAGGCTTATACGGAATTGATGAAGTTATCGCACTTTCTATCGTGAACGTGTACGGCTCTATCGGTTTCACGAACTTTGGATATATTGATAAATTAAAACCTGGTATTTTAGAATACTTAAATGATAAATCAACTGGAAAAGTGCACACATTCCTTGACGATATCGTTGGCGGAATTGCTGCCGCAGCTTCAAGCCGTTTAGCGCACCGAGCTGAGCACTCAGAATAATAATGTTTTCTAGGCCGTCAGTTTCATGCTGACGGCCTTTCGTATTCCATAAGCATAAATTCTCTTCCGCGACTCAAAAAAATAGTCCCTTGTTTAAATCCGATATTTTTATATAACGTAATCGCTCTTCTATTAAATGTTGCTACGCTTAATCGAAACATTTTTGCATTAAACTCTTTCGTGGCAAACGCTATTCCAGCTTGGAAGAATTCTTTCCCTATTCCCTTCCCAGTTAACGCCGGCTTCATGCCAAGTCCGATATCAATCACATCTTCTCCACCATATAAATTAGCATCTCTTCCACCTGGTACTTGTGCATTTTCTCCAAAACAAAAATAGCCGATGAACTCTCCTTGATCGTCACAACAGCCATAATACGTTCCATCTAATAGCTCTTCTATTACTTCTTTCTCGCCTGAAAAACTATATAAACTATAAGGTTCCTCGTACGTCCAAGTATTTATCTCATTTGCTTCTTCCTCTGTTAACTTATGTATATCCACTTTCTCTTTCCCCCTATTATATTTCTATTAACAATATTCGATATTCATCTTATAATTCATCTTTCTCAATATATTTTTTAATTTCTCGCTTTATTTTTATGGAAGATTTTTCTTATTATGTTACGATTAAACAGAATCATTACAAATAAGGTGGTGACAATTTGAATTACTTTTCTTATCTCTCCTCGGAAGAACGGCAAAATTTTTTCTATAAAGAACCTCTTAGTTTTTCAAAAAATATAGGGAAAGAACAACTAGCTTACGCACTAGGTGCCACACTATATACTCCCGGCACGAAAGAAACGATTGCGGAAGATATAATTAGAAAGAAACATGTGGATGCTACCTCAATTATTCTTTGTCTAGAGGACGCTATCAGCGATGAGGAAGTAAAACTTGCAGAGCAAAACATCGTCGTTCAAATACAGCAAATCGCTAACTTAGTCAGTGCCAACATACTAAACCAAGCAGACATCCCACTTCTTTTTATTAGAGTTCGACAGCCAAGTCAAATGAAGACAATTGTTACTGAATTAGGTAGTGCTGTTCATTGTTTATGTGGTTTTGTCTTTCCAAAATTCACACCGATTAACGGAAAGACTTATATCGATCAGCTTGCATATATAAACGAGTTATACTCATTATCGCTATATGGCATGCCGATTTTAGAATCACCCGAAATTATATATAAGGAAACACGGGCAGAATCATTATTACAAATAAAGGATTTACTAGATTCTTATCACGATTACATCTTAAATGTACGTATTGGTGCTACTGATTTTTCAAGTATATTTAGTATTCGGCGCAATAAATACACACCTATCTATCATATTACTGTTGTCCGTGATTGTATTTCAGACATTATTAACGTTTTCTCAAGGGCAACAAATGAATATATTATTTCAGGATGTGTATGGGAATATTTTTCTAATGATCATGAAGAAGGGCTTATTCAAGAGGTATCACTTGACCATGCAAATGGCTTAATCGGAAAGACAGTTATTCACCCATCTCATATTAAAGTTGTACAGGCAATGCACATTGTCACAATGGAAGATTATTTAGATGCGAGATCAATTTTACAAAATGCAGATACGTATAATGGAGTGCTAAAAAGCAGTTTTTCTAACAAAATGAATGAAGTAAAACCTCATTATAGCTGGGCTCGCAAAACCATTTTAAAATCTAATATTTACGGGGTGCTACATGAAAACAAACAATTCACCGATCTCCTTATTACAAACGCAAAGCAACACGTATAACGTTTTAAATAATATACAAGTCCATGTAGAAGTACGTGATAATCCATATAATTTAGCGCTAGACAATCTTTTTCAAATGGCTGCGAGAATAAATAAGAAACGTAGTTTTTTATTTGTGAGTACAATCCTTGGAAAGCATCTTCCTATTAAACCTGCAGTCTCTCTATCAAGTGGAGTTGCTCTCGCTGCAAGATATTTGGAAATACTACATAATATTTCTCATCCATTTCAAAAAGAAATTTTAAATCTCATTTCATTAGAAATTGATGAAATCCCAGAGGAAGTATTTCGTTATCAATATCCTCTGCAAGAAGAAGTTTTGTTCATCGGATTCGCTGAAACAGCGACAGCACTTGGTCATTCTATGTTTCAATGCTTTCAAAATGCAAAGTATGTGCATACAACTAGGGAATCGATACCCCACCTAGAATCTGTCATTACATTTGAGGAAGAACATTCTCATGCAACATCGCACCGTTGTTATGTAGATGAAAGCTTTTTTCAAAACAACAACCCGATTGTTCTCGTAGATGATGAGATGACAACAGGAAAAACAGCATTAAATATTATTAGATCTATTCAAAATAAATTCCCACGAGAAGAATATATAATTGCTTCTTTATTAGACTGGCGTTCTCATACTAATAGAAAACAATTTAAACAATTAGAAGAAGAACTTCAAATTAAGATTCATGTTATTTCTTTATTAGAAGGCAGTATTCATACAACTGGCCAACCATTAAATATTGCAAAAACAGATATTCAAATTAAAGAAACAAAACCTGATTTCAAAAAGCATACCCTTACCTGTCCAAAATCACCCTATACATCAAATTATATAAAATATACTGGGCGATTTGGCATTTCAGCATATGAACAAAAGCACATTCATTCTTTCGCTCAAGAAGCAGGAAAAACTTTAAAAAGAGAAAGAATGGGAAAACGAACACTCTGTCTCGGAACGGGTGAATTTATGTATATCCCAATGAAAATTGCTGCTGAAATGGGTGAAAATATTTTATATCAATCTACAACAAGAAGCCCTATCCATCCTGTTTCAAATGATGTGAACTACGCCATTCATAATCATTTCTCATATCCAAGTCCTGAAAATTCTACTATTACAAATTACTTTTATAATATTTCACCTCATGATTACGATGAAGTATTTGTTTTTATTGAGCGTGATTTAGGAGAAGAAGCCCTGTTTCCTCTTCTACAGCAGTTACAAACAGTTATTCCTTTTATTCATATCGTCTCATTTTCAAATAGCATAGAAAAGGAAGGTTGATAATTATGGTAAAAGTAAATTCTCATATTAGTAGTTACAATCCAAATGATGCTATTTTTCTATTAAAAGATATTAGTGATTTAATGAAAGAAAGTTCCACGGAAACTAGAGAACAATCAATTCAAGCTGGCACACATTATTCCGAAATGTTACCAATGGAATATAAACCATCTAAAGCGTATATGGATTTATTCTTTTCTTCCCTGCAACAATATAAACACAAACTAGCCATCGCTGTTGGAGTTGTCGCCGAACAGATTATACAAACTAAAGGAACTAACCTTGTCTTCGTTTCATTAGCTCGTGCTGGTACACCTATTGGCATTCTTATCAAACGCTACATACGCTATCAATACAACCTTGATGTACCTCACTATTGTATTTCTATTGTTCGCGGACGCGGTATTGATGAAAATGCACTCCATTATATTTTGGAACATCACCCTAAAGAAACAATTCAATTCATTGATGGGTGGACTGGAAAAGGTGCAATAAAAAAAGAATTAGAATATGCAGTACACACATTTAACGAACGAAATAATACACACATTTCTCATTGTATGGCTGTGCTTGCTGATCCTGGTTACTGTACTTCAATTTACGGTACACGTGAAGATTTTCTTATTCCTAGCGCTTGCTTAAATGCAACAGTCTCTGGACTAATTAGCCGCACTGTACTAAATGACACCTATATCGGTCCAAATGATTTTCATGGTGTTAAATATTATAAAGAGCTAGAACAAGAAGACTTATCAAATTTCTTCGTTGATGAGGTAACAGAGTTATTCCCTTCTGTTCATTCTCATATAGATAATCAATTACGTTATATTACTTCAACTTACACTGATCCCTCTTGGCAAGGATTAAAAGATATACAGTCTATCCAAAATCACTTTGAAATTGACGATATTAACTTAATTAAACCAGGAGTCGGTGAAACAACTCGTGTATTACTCCGGAGAATACCGTGGAAAATTTTAATACGTAAGCAAAACAATCCCGATTTAAAGCATATTTTACTTCTCGCTAAAGAAAAGAATGTCCCAATTGAAATCTATGAGAATATGGCTTATTCATGTTGCGGGCTCATTAAGCCTCTTAGGAAGGAAACAATATGATTTTCGCCAGTGATCTTGATCAGACGCTTATTTATTCCCGGAAATCGTTTCGTGCCCCTATAGAAGATGAATCAATTCAACTCATTGAAACTTTAGATGGGAAAGAAATTTCTTTCATATCACATAAAACCATTTCACTACTAAAAAAATTACAACTGCACTCACATTTCATCCCAGTTACAACAAGAACTATTAAGCAGTTTCAGCGTATTGCTTTATTCCAAAACGAAATCATTCCCGAATACGCCATTACAAGTAACGGCGGCAATATCCTTCATAATGGGAAACAAGATGGGACTTGGAACAGGACAGTAAAAGAAAGACTATCGGTTGAATGTATAGAGAGAAACGACATACTAAAGGAATTTGGACAAATAGCTCATAAAGATTGGGTTATATCGCAAAAAACAGCTGATGATCTATTCCATTATTGCATTATTAAACGGGAGAACATTCCTTATGATGAATTATCATCCTTCACTTCCTGGTTAGACAAACAAGGCTGGAATCATTCACTTCAAGGTAGAAAGCTATACTTTGTACCAAAACCAATTAATAAATGGGACGCCGTGCAATATATAAAAGAAATTTTGCAAATAGATACGATTATTACAGCTGGGGATTCTTTACTTGATTTATGCATGCTTGAAAAGGCGAACCATGCCTTCGCACCACTTCATGGTGAGTTAGGGGCAATGCATGATAGCTTACAACCCCATATTTTAAAAACAGACGCAATCGGCATATATGCCGCAGAAGAAATCGTAAATAAATCACTTCAAATTATTCACAGTTCATTACCTACCTCATGATCATCATATGCACAATTGCATACGCACAGCTATTAAACAGATGGTACAATTTATTTGAATCGCTGTTGCTACACTTCTTGATTAGAGAAAAGGCGTTAAAACGGAAATTAGCGTCTTATCAACCTCAAGCAATTGGCACATTTTGT
Source organism: Bacillus sp. B1-WWTP-T-0.5-Post-4 (assembly GCF_009183795.1). Classification (NCBI taxonomy): domain Bacteria; kingdom Bacillati; phylum Bacillota; class Bacilli; order Caryophanales; family Bacillaceae; genus Bacillus; species Bacillus sp. B1-WWTP-T-0.5-Post-4. Next base: position 42,779 of record NZ_WEIJ01000012.1, on the reverse strand, counting down.
CATCTTAAAAGACACTCCAACGAGTGTCTTTTTTTCTATATCCAACAAGGACTTACTCATTTCAAAGTATAAATACATAAAATAATGTAAATCATGACACGCATGAATCACTTTCTAAAAGTTATAAAATAGATTCAAAATAAAAAAGCACTCTTAACTAGAGTGCTTTTTACTTTCAAACAAGGAGGCTACATATATGGATAGTACTCTCGTATTTAACTTTGGCATTGGTATTGTTATCATTTTATTCGTCTTCTTTGTACTTTGTATGAGCGGGGTATAAAAAGGCGATTTTCGAGCGTCTTTTTATACATACATATGTATTACTTGACTTCTACAAAGGCAGTAACCATAATAGTTACAGAAATACAAATAGCTATTCACATATCCACAAATAGGAGGAAGAAAAATGAAACATGTAATCGTTTATGCACACCCGAATACAGAAAGCTTCAACCATGCGATTTTAGAAACGGTAAAAAGTGAATTAGAAGGAAAAGGTCACGAAGTACGCGTTCGCGATCTATACGAATTAAACTTTAATCCAGTATTAGGCGCTTCCGATTTCATCTCATTTTCTCAAGGAAATACACCAGAAGATATTAAAGAAGAACAAGAACATATCTCTTGGGCTGACAGCATTACATTCATTTATCCAGTGTGGTGGGCGGGACTTCCTGCTATTTTAAAAGGATACGTTGACCGTGTATTTAGCCATGGATTTGCTTATGCTTACGGTGAAAACGGCATTAAAAAGTTATTAAGCGGTAAAAAAGGATTGTTATTATCTACAATGGGCAATACGAAAGAAGCATACACAGCAGGCGGCATGTTTGATGCAATGAAAAAAACAGCGGATGTTGGTATTTTTGAATTTACAGGCATTGAAACAATTGAGCATACATTCTATACAAGTGTTCCTTCTGTGGATGACAGTGTGCGTAAACAATATCTTGAAGAGGTTAAAGACGTTGTGAATCGTGCGTTCTAATAAAATTATATCAGCGATTTTCTAAATATATCAGCGCAACTCAGATTATATCAGCGATTTTCTAAATATATCGGCGCAACTCAGATTATATCGGCGATTTTTCAAATATATCGACTTACCGATAAAAATCAACACTAGTCACAACTGAATGTTAGCCCACACCAATCGGGCTGCCAGCAAATATCAGAAAAAAAGCTGTTCCAAAGTTTGGAACAGCTTTCTTCATTACATCTTCTCAATCCACTCCGTCAAGTTATGCACAACTTGCGTTGGTTGTACTTCATATTCTGTTAACTTCTCCACAGTTGTGACTCCAGTGTGGACAAGAAGGGTATGCATACCAGCATTTATTCCTGCTAAAATGTCTGTATCGTAGTTATCCCCAACCATTAATGCTTCATTTTTTTCTATGCCAAGCACTTTCAAAGCTTGTTCCATAATGATTGATTCTGGTTTTCCGATAAAGATTGGATCCACACCTGTTGATACTGCTACAACTGATGTTAATGAGCCGTTACCTGGTAATAATCCTCGCTCAGTTGGAATGGCAATATCCCCATTTGTAGAAATAAACGTCGCGCCATTACGCACAGCAAGACACGCTTTTGCTAATTTTTCATATGTGATGTCACGATCTAAACCCACAACAACGAAATCAGGATTTTCATCCACAAGTTCAAATCCTTTTTCCACAAGTGCATCGTGTAAGCCTTCTTCACCAATCATATATACAGTTGCGTCTTGTTTACGTTCATAAATGAAGTTCGCAGTCGCCATACTCGTTGTGAATACTTGCTCTGCTTTCGCTGGAATATCGAAACGAACAAGCTTTTCTGCCACCTGTTCCGGTTTGCGAGTTGAGTTATTCGTAACGAATAAATATGGAATGCCGCGCTCTCCTAATGCTTTTACGAAGTCGCTTGCTTCTTCAATTTGTTCTTCTCCGCGATACATCGTACCGTCTAAGTCAATTAAGTAACCTTTATACATCGATTATGTCTCTCCTTCTATGCTAACGTTCTCACCTTATCATACCACTCTTATATTACCCGCTTTTCCAAAAGAAAAAAACGCTTTACCTTAAAGCGCCCCATAACGTTCATTTTTTCTCTTTTATTTGGTAAGAACAACTACAATCGCCCTCGCACATATTTGCTAGCGTTTTCACTTCTGCGTTCGTAAATAAACGCTTATACATTTCTTTTTCATCTGCACACACTTGCGGGAATCTCTCGGCAATTTCCTTTAACGGACAGTTTTGTTTTTCAATTACGAAAGATTTCTCTCCATCTCTCTTTATTTGAACCATATAACCATTTTTCTCTTGCATAGCTGCTATCTCTTGCACTTTATATGCTAAATTCTTTTGATTACTCACTCTCTTTTGTAACTGTTCTTCCATTCGCTTCGTTCTCTCTTTTAAAACGTAACGAAGTATTTTTTCATCCCCCATTCGAGCTAAATCTTCTAGCATATCAATCGCAAATTGCTTATACTCTTTCGGGAATGTATCTTCTCCCTTTTCGCTTAATCCATACAAATAAGTTGGTCTTCCGACATGTTGCCTTACCATCTTAGAATAAATGAGTCCGTCTTTCTCAAGATTACTTAAATGTCTTCGAATCGCCATTTCTGTAATCTCTAAAACGTCAGCTAGTTCCGCTACCGTGTGCTCTCCCTTTACTTTCAACAATTGTACAATCTCGTCTTTCGTAGTACGTGCTTCCCCCATACTTCACCCTTCTCCCTTTTCTTTCTCACATACAATATAAGATCCCCAAAAGGCATTCTCTGGGGATCTTATAAGCATAATTATTCTGGTACAAATGCAGATACAGGTCCTAATTCCTTTTCTAAATAACTGCGAATATTTGCTGGGTATTTCTCTACCACTGCAATATGTTTTTGAATCGTCTTATATAATTCATCATGATTCATTTGAATATAGTCTTGCGTAAGCATTTTTCGAAGAAGGATAATTTCTTTCATCCCTTGTCCATCTTCTTCACTTATCACTCGCTCGTCCATTAAAATATCAATAATATCTTCATAGCTTCCTGGATCGCGCATAATAAATCCATCAATCATCGCATTTCCTACATCTAATACAGTATCAATAATAAGATGGGCTATGCGCTCTAATGCGTAAAATTCAAACTCGGTTTCATATATCTTTTTCTCTTGAAATGTACTTGTTGCTCGTTCTAAACATACTAGCATTTGTTCTATTTTCTTTCTGTCTACAAAATACATGAATGTCACCTACCTGGAAATTAAAGCATTTACATTTTAATTGTAACGCTTTCTTCTGAAAAAATCGACAATTTTTCGAATTCACCTTTTCTCCGTTATTTGTTATAGTTATATTTGTATGATTTTTGAAATTGGAGGAATGGAATCTTGGAACGTGAACTCGCACTAGAAATTGTCCGTGTAACAGAAGCAGCAGCCTTAGCATCCGCACAGTGGATGGGCCGCGGAAAGAAAAATGAAGCAGATGATGCAGCAACTACAGCAATGCGTGATATGTTCGATTCAGTAAACATGGCAGGTACAGTTGTAATTGGTGAAGGAGAACTTGATGAAGCACCGATGTTGTATATTGGTGAAGAACTAGGAACAGGTAACGGTCCAGAAGTAGACATCGCCGTTGATCCATTAGAAGGTACAAACATCGTTGCAAAAGGTCTTGCAAATGCAATGGCAGTTATTGCAATCGCAGACAAAGGGAACCTTCTTCATGCTCCTGATATGTACATGGAAAAAATCGCGGTTGGTCCAAAAGCAGCTGGTAAAATTAGCTTAGATGATCCAATTGAAAAAACAATTGAAATTGTAGCAGAAGCTAACAATAAAAAGATTCGCGATCTAACAGTTATCGTTCAAGAACGTGAACGTCATCAAGATATTATTGACCGTGTTCGTGCAAAAGGTGCACGCGTAAAATTATTTGGTGACGGTGATGTTGGTGCGTCAATCGCAACAGCACTACCTGGAACGGGTATCGACTTATTCGTAGGTATTGGCGGAGCTCCAGAAGGTGTTATTTCTGCAGCAGCATTAAAGTGCCTTGAAGGTGAAATGCAAGCTCGCTTAGTTCCAATGAACGAAGAAGAAGAAGCTCGTTGTCGTGAAATGGGATTAGAAGATCCTCGTCAACTTCTTATGTTAGATGACTTAGTATCTGGGGATGATGCAATCTTCTCAGCAACTGGTGTATCTGCTGGTGAGTTATTAGACGGTGTTAAATTCCTTGGCGGAGACTTAGCTGAAACATACTCTATCGTAATGCGTTACAAAACAAGAACAGTACGATTCATTAAAACACATCACCATTTAGATCATAAACCACACTTAAACTTAGATATTTAATAAAGGAGCCATGTGTATGGAAGAACGTTTCTTTCTGTACGACGATACTGTCGCTACAAAAACTCGTTTCGTTAGCTTTATGGGAGAAAATGAGCGTCACGATTTAGCGCTATTATACTCCGATCGTCATTACGGTAAAACAATTGTCCTTGATATGCAACGCAATAAATTTGCAATCATCGGTGCTGACGATTTAAACGAACCAGGCTACTTAGAGCATGCATTTTCTATGACTGAAGAAATTGCAGAAGAATTACGCTCATTTTTATTTGAACTTATATAATTTATCGTATGCACCAGCTATTTTAGCTGGTGTTTTTTCATTAACAGAGTTTTGAATTTTCAATCTTTTGTGTTATAATGAAGAATAAATCTATTTGGATAGAAAGGACGTTATCTACGTATGCCAACAACTACTTTGTAATGGACCAGCAATTGGATAGCATTACTCTCAAAAAAGCACCGTGCTTTTTCAAGGGAGTAGTCTGCCCATTCCCATTACAAAGGAACGTATTGCATCTGTAGTATGATGTTTACGGAGGTTCCTCTTTGGGGAACCTCCTTTTATTTTTGTCTTTTTCTCATGCCTTCATACTACAAGACATCCAAATAGCTGTATTACGTTCCTTTACCACTACTATAAGAGGTGAAGGAAAATGCAGAAAGTACAACTTTCTTGGAGTTTATATGAAAACGAGCAAAACACAATCGAAAAATATTGTAAAAATTGCAGACGTACTACCCTATTTACCGATACAAATATTCGTAGGCATAACGCCAACGGAAAAAACATATACCGCTTTGCCATTTATAAATGTCCGAAAGACCATACGTGGAATCAAAAACTTCGTATTTATAAAGCATTTACTGATCACGTTGAAACAGTCGATATGACGCAGCAGGATCAGCCAGAAACAACTACTACCATTTCCATTACGCAACATCAAGAAAGCGGCATAACCGAAATCACGATCGTATTAGATATCGTTTTCGGTTCCCACCGCATCGATAAAGCCTTATCCACATATATTTCCGACTGGAGCCGTACACGCATTGTGGATAAAATTAAAAATGGGGATATTCAATTGAACGGACAACAAATGAAGCCAAATACAATACTTTCTGAAGGCGATTCTATTTCAATTTGTTTATAAGGGGGAGTCTCATGCTAAATGTGAGAAAAGGTACGATGAATTTATTAGACGAATTAGATGCAATGTATACAGAATGTAAAAAAGCGCTCTTACAAAAGAAAATTTATCAATGGGATGATTCATATCCGACTCGAGAACATATTGCCTATCACTTAGAACAAGGTGAACTCTACTGCCTATTTGAGCATGATTCGCTCGTTGGTGCTGTTGTGTTGAATGAGTGGCAATCTCCAGAATATGAGCTAATTGATTGGTCAGAAACACACGGTCGCTTTCTTATCGTCCATTCTTTCGTCATCCATCCTTTCGCCCAAGGAAAAGGATATAGCAAAGTACTTTTATCCTTTTGGGAAAGTGAAGCGAAACGAAAAAACTATACCGGCATACGATTAGATGCTTTCACTGGCAATCCTGTCTCATTACGTTTGTATGAAAAGAATCATTATATTTGCCGAGGTGCTGTTTACTTTTCAAGTAAACAGCCTCCTCACAATTGGTATAACTGCTATGAAAAAATCCTCTTACAATTGTAAGAGGATTTTTTTATTTCTTCACTTTTCGTAATACAAAATGTGCGCAACCGAAGTTACAGTACTCGTATAAATACTCCGTTAACGTACTAATTTTCGTATCATATGTCGCACGTTGGTTACTATCATCAAAGAATCCGCGCAATCTAAGTTGCTCATATCCCCAGTCCCCAACGATGTAATCATATTTATTTAAAATTTCTGCATAGCGCTCTTTAAATGCTTCTTCACTAAAACCGTCACGAAAGTTTTTAATTACTTCGTACTGAACATTATTAATGCTCACCGTAGCATGAATCTCTTGCTTTTGCTCCATCATTAACTTCCTCTCTAAGCATTCTTCTTTTTATCGTATCACAAAGCATAACAACCAACAATTTCAAATACAAAAAATTGCAAATTAGTACATGCTATGGAGAAGGAGGTGATACATCGTGAAAAAACAAATTTTACTTTCCCTTCTCACTCTTTCCTTATTTGCAGGCTGCCAATCAGCGAACAAAGCTGAAATGGAACGTGAAGAAGGAAGCCGTGTTCTTGTTTCCAATAAAAACGACATGTATCATACGGAAAATACAAATACAAGACTCACAAGAGTCGGTTATTCTTCTAAACAAAAGCATGAAGTATCTAACAAACAAGTAGGGGCCATTAATCGCGAGAAGGTCGCTGAAATGATTACAAGCATGACAGTCAAACTTCCTGACGTTACAAACGCTGCTACACTCGTTACTGATGATGAAGTGTTCGTTGTATACCGTGCAAACACAACGGATCCAAAACTCGTAGCGGATCAAGTATATAGAGCTGCTTTGTCCATCGTTCCTCGCTATTATAAAGCATATGTATCAACAGACCAAAAGTTGATTTCTCAAATTCAAGGGCTTCAATCTGGCGCATTAAATGATACAGAATATACACAAAGCCTCGATATGTTAAAACGAGAAATGAGTAAAAATCCTCATTTGAACAATACGGGAGATCAGACTTTGAATGATATGATTAAAAAGTAAAACAGGTGGAGAAAATCTCCATCTGTTTTACTTTTTATTTTTTATTACGATCCGCATAAACCTCCATCGCATCACACATAAACTGCGCTAACCCCTCACCAAACTTATCGATATTTTTCGTAAAGCGCTCATCAGCGACGTACATTTGACCGAGTCCTTTAAAAGCATCTAATGAATATTCACCGAAGTTTTGCAAGTAATCGTACCATACTTTAATAGCTGCCTGCGCCTCTTTAGAATCTGGTGCATCGTGTCTAAGCGTTGCTAAATTTCTATAAATAGTATTAAACTCTTCTTGGTTCTCTTTTGACATACCTTTTGCATATTCGTTCGCTTTATCTACAGCTGCATCTCCCCATTTTTCACGTGCTTCTTCTTCATATGGGTTATGGCTGAAATCGAATCCTTCAAATTTCTCTTTATTCGTCATTTCAATCTCTCCTTTTGTATGCTGAATTGTTTTATCAATCGTCGCAATCACCTTATCTAATCTGGCACGCTTTTCAAGAAGCATTTTCTTATGAAGCTGTAGTGCCTCTTCACGATCAAATGATGGACTCATGATAATCTCTTTAATTTTCTTCAAAGGGAAGCCAAGCTCTTTAAAAAACAAAATTTGCTGCAATGTCTCTAAATTTTCATTGGAATACAGACGATATCCAGACTCTGTCGTCTCGTCTGGGGTTAACAACCCAATTTCATCGTAATGATGCAGTGTGCGCACACTAATTCCAACTAAATCAGCTACTTCTTTTACTCTCATTGTCATTTGTATCTCCCCCTTAGTACATACGATAAAGTATGACGCAACGTTAGAGTCAATAAGTAAATTCATTTTCTTTCTAAAAGTTTCATCTCTCCCATATTTCATGCATAATAGATATGTACATATATTAGAAAGCGGTGAAAGTATGGTTTCAAATACTGTAATTGCCAGCATCATTTTTCAACTTATTGTCTCGATTCTGGTCCCAATTATCGTACTCGTTTATTTCCGTAAAAAATATAATATGAATTGGAAAGTGGTCGGCGTTGGTGTTCTTATCTTTATCGGATTCACCCAAATTCTTGAAACACCATTCCACCTATTTATGCGCGGTAATCCAACAATCGCTCCATTTTTAGAAAATCCGTTTGTCTTCGCAATTTATGGCGGATTGACTGCTGGTATTTTTGAAGAATTAGGACGCTTCGTTGCCTTCTTCTTCTTACTAAAAAAATATCTAGAATATAAAGATGGCTTCGCTTATGGAATTGGTCACGGCGGAATTGAATCTATTTTAATTGGCGGTTTTTCTGCATTACAAGCATTAATCTTTGCTAATTCTATTAACGATGGTAGCTTCGCTCGACTGATTGAACAAAAACCCGAGCTTAGCATTTTACAGGACATGTTAATTCAGCAACCTGCCTACTTATACTTCCTTGGTAGCTTAGAAAGAATTATGGCACTCGTGCTTCAAATCGCCTTTACAATGCTTGTTTTATACGCAGTCAAACAGAAGAAATATATCTTCCTAGTATACGCTATACTATTCCACGCATTTGTAGACTTTTTCGCGGCACTTTACCAAACAAAAACAATCAATATCTTTGTTGCCGAAGGAATTACCCTTCTCTTCACAATTGGGGCTGTCGTTCTTATTCGCAAGATGAAAGCGAAATTAATGAGTGTGCCGGAGTAAAAAATAACCCACCGATTGGTGGGTTATTTTTTATGGATTGTCGCAATGGTGATAGCTTTTTCCTTCTTGCAGCTCCCTCTTTGTTTCTGCATCTATAACGATGTACTTATGGAACTCTTCTACTTCATTTTGAGTAAAAGAAGCGAAAAAATAAACTTGGCGATCAGGGTGAACAAAAAAATCTTGAAGCACCACTCTACTTCGACAACCGACAGCTGTTTTTTGCAGGAAAGAAAATTCCTCATCAGCCACTTCTTTAAATGAAATTTTTTTACGAACACTATATGCTGCATTTTTGTACTCTTTATAGATTTTCTTATCTAACTGTTTATAAAAAAAATCCTCACTCACAAATGACTTATTTTGATTGCTTGGATAATTTAGTTTTCGGTTGGATTCTGCATATGTTGTGGACAATTGCGCAAGAAAACAAATAATGAATACGATACATATCATTTTTTTCATCATTGCACCTCAAATGTTCATTATCCACATTACTTTTCCACATATTTAAATCAATATGCTGTTTCCAATAAAAAGGAATTATTTCTACATTTGTCGAAGTATATAGCGTCAACTTGAAAGATGGGGATGAATTATGAAGAAAATTATTGTAATACGACATTGTTCAGCAATTGGGCAAAAACGTGATGATGAATTAACGACCGATGGAAAAGACCAAGCTAACACCCTTGCTACATTCCTCTTAGAAAATCATCTACAAATCGATCATATTATTTCAAGCCCATTTGTCCGAGCTATCGATTCCATTCGGCCCTATGCGCTCCAAGCTAACTTATCTATCCAAGAAGATGAACGATTAACTGAACGCATATTGAGCAACATTCCAATGGATGATTGGATGCAAAAACTAGAATCTACTTTTACAAATATAGATATTGCCTTTTCAGGCGGAGAGTCAACAAAACAAGCAACAGACCGGGCCCTATCGCTTATTCAAGACGTTTTACAATTAAACCATACGACAACACTACTTGTTACACATGGCAATTTACTTACACTCATTTTAAAGCATTTTGATCATACGATTGGCTTTAATGAATGGAGAACTTTAACGAATCCTGATATTTACGAAATTACAATCGACGAACAATGTATCATAAAACGCTTATGGGAAGCATCGTCCAAGTAATATCCCTTTCCAAAACATTCAGTTGACGCCACGAGAAGAGACTGTTCTAACAATAGAAAGGGGTATCATTTCATATGTACGAAGACGTACTTGCTTTACTACATAAAACAAATGTTTCTTATGAAAAATTCGAACACGAACCAGTACTCGATTATGAGACCGATCGGATCGTACGTGAGAGACTTGGCTTACAAGGCACTCCAAGTAAAAGCTTATTTTTAAAATCAAAGTCTGGAGATTATTACGTATTTTTTACGTTAGAGGGCACAAGGCTCAACCGGGGCGAGATGAAAGAACTATCAGGAGAACGCTTATCTCTCTGTTCTCCTGATGAACTGCGAGACAAAACTGGTTGTACGCCGGGATGTGTGGCTCCTTTCGGATATTCACACGATGTAACAATTATTGTGGATAACGCTATTTATACGTACGATAAAATTTTAATTACACCTGGTGTTCCTGAATTTACAATTGAATTATCCACAGAAGAATTAAAAAAGATTTTATTAACATGTCCAAATACCGTTTTAGAGTACAAACAAAAAGAGAGCTAATCATTAGCTCTCTTTTTTTCATTATTTAGCTTCTGCTGTTTTTTCTTTTGCAGAACGTACTTGCTCGTCCGCATGGTAAGAAGAACGCACAAGTGGGCCAGCTTCACAGTGGCTAAATCCTTTGCTAAGTGCAATTTCTTTAAGCTCTGCAAATTCTGCTGGTGGGTAATATTTAAGAACTGGTAAATGCTTCTTAGATGGTTGTAGGTATTGCCCAAGAGTTAAAATATCCACATTGTTTGCACGTAAGTCATCCATTGCTTCAATTAAATCTTCTCTCGTTTCACCTAAGCCCACCATAATGCTCGATTTAGTTGGAATATCAGGCTGCATTTCTTTCGCTCGACGTAAAAACTCTAATGAACGTTCATATTTTGCTCTAGCGCGAACTCGGTCAGATAATCGACGTACTGTTTCAATGTTATGGTTTAAAATATCTGGTTTTGCATCCATTAACATTTTTAAGTTTTCTTCTACTCCACCCATATCAGATGGTAATACTTCGATAGACGTGAATGGGTTTTTACGACGTACTGCGCGTACTGTTTCAGCAAAAACAGCTGCTCCCCCGTCCTTTAAATCATCACGTGCAACCGCTGTTATAACAACGTGCTTTAAGCCCATTTGTACTACTGAATCTGCTACGCGTTCTGGTTCTTGTAAATCAAGCTCAGTTGGTAAGCCTGTTTTAACCGCACAAAAACGACAAGCACGTGTACAAACCGCACCTAAAATCATAAATGTTGCTGTTTTTCTTACAGCCCAGCATTCATGAATATTCGGACATTTTGCCTCTTCACAAACGGTATGAAGATTCTTAGAACGCATCATTTTCTTTAAGCCTGTATAGTTTTCATTCGTGTTTAACTTAATTTTCAACCATTCGGGCTTGCGCTTATATTCTGTTTGTTTTGTCATGGTTATCAACTCCGCACAATATGAAATAGTTTACCGTGTTCGCTTCTTTCAATGTAACATATCTATTCTAACGTATGAAAGCGATTTGCTCAAATGAAGATTCTAAGATTTTTTCCAATCGTTCCCTATAATGAAATACTCCGTATATCCCACACTAAAAAGAGTGATGTTGTGAAAGGAGTCTATTTCATGCTTCGAAAAATTTCTCTTTTGCTTTCTATTTGTTTTCTTCTCCACCAAAACATCGCTTACGGTGAAGATAATCAGCAAAGCATATACGAAAAGCGCATGGCACTATATAAAGAAACCGAGCAGTCTTCAGGCATTCCATGGTATTACTTAGCTGCAATGGATCAATATGAAAGAAATATACGGAGCGTAAGAAAAGATATTCCAAAAAAACCAGATGCCATCATTTCCCTTTATTTCAAACCAGAAATATGGGCTGGACCTGTTAATAGTAACGATACTCTCCCCCATACAATTTCTCTATTTGGCGGAATAGGTTTAGATGGTGACAAAGATGGATTTGCAAATGCAAATAGCGACCGTGATCTTCTGCATACCGCAGCGACTATTTTAAGGAAACAAGGAACGTCAGAAGACCGTATTAAAATTATGCTTTGGGAATATTATAGACGTGCAAAAACAGTTGATTTAATTAGCGAGTACGCCCAAATTTATAAACATTATGGACGTATTAATTTAGAAGGAAATGCTTTTCCTCTCCCGATTCGTAGTGACCATAGCTACCGTAGTACTTTCGGCGCTGGAAGAAGTTTTGGCGGAAGACGAATTCATGAAGGAACCGATATTTTCGCCGGATATGGAGTGCCAGTAAGATCGACTTGCTATGGCATTATTGAAACGAAAGGTTGGAACCGCCTTGGTGGATGGCGCATTGGTATTCGCGACCTTCATAACAATTACCATTATTACGCTCATTTAGGCGGGTTCTCAAAAGAAATACAGCTTGGACAAATTGTTGAGCCAGGGAAAGTAATCGGATTTGTTGGTAGCACTGGTTATGGACCTCCTGGTACAGCCGGAAAATTCCCACCCCACTTACATTTTGGCATATATAAAGACAATGGCTATACAGAATGGGCCTTCGATCCATACATGCATTTAAGCCTTTGGGAACGCAAAGAACGAGCAAATACAAAAAGATAACCGTAGCTGCATTGCTACGGTTATTTTTTATCCATTAAAAGCCTGGCTGAGCCGGGTTTCACTGTATTTACAACTAACTATCTGTTTTCTTTTTATCAGGTACAGCAACACTTCCACTTCCATAATACGTAGGCACTTCCCCTTGAACGATACGCGTCGCAATCGGAACATTTTGTTTCACCGTTATCTCTTTCGTATGAAATGGAATAATTACTTGCAATGTTACTTCCATTTCCATAACAATTTGAATTGCTGTAGTATTAATCCCATGCGGCTCAATTTTTTGTTTAATATCTGTATTCACATGCCCAATTGGCGTGAAATGAATCGGAATATCCGGTCCTATATTACCAAGAAGTGCATTATCAGTTACACGCCCAAAAGGAACTGCCATAGTCGCCCCGTTTTTTTCAGAAATACCTAGCTCCTTCAACTTCCCTTGTTCTACTTGCTGCAAATATTTTTCTATGTACGTGGTCGTTGACGTTACGATTTCATTTACTTGCTTTGTATTTAAATTAATTGTAGATACTTTTCCGTTTTTATCATTCTGTACTTTCATTAATGAATCTACATCGAATCCTTCCTTAATTCGATCCTTTACTGCCTTCGTCATAATTGCCGTCGCCATTTTATGCGTCTCTACTTCCCCATATTTAATTAAGGTCGGCTGAATACTATTATTCACAATCCACAACCCTTGCGTAAGTAATATAATAAAAAGAATAAACGACATAAGCAGTATATACCGAAAGGCAATAGGTCCCCTTCGAAACCGCGAGTTTTTCGAGCGAAATATACTCATAAAAAAACCTCCTTCTTATATCATTTCTATGCAAGAAGGAGGGACGATATATGCTTATCTCATTTTTAATAATGCTTCTTTTCCAATCGTTCCTGCTGGAATGCCTAATGCTTCAGCTCCAGTCGTTACCGATTCTAGCGGCGCTTCAAGAAGTTGTTCAATCGTTCTTACACCAACCGCACGGCCAGCAATAATTCCTCGATCACCTAACTTCTCATTTAAAAGACCTACATCTAATGCACCACACATAATATATCCTTTATCGCTCATTACAGCTAGCAAATTTGTCTTTGGAAGTTTCACGCTAACCGCAATAAACGTATAATTATCAATTATAATTGGCTCCACATTAACCATAGTTCACACTCCTCTCTTTCTTATCTGTATGACAAGAGAAAAATGAGTGTTACAAGTTAACTAGCCTATAGTTTAACGGAAGATGTATAAGTTATTAACATATCTGTTAACACATCTCTAAGTAGTTCTGGCATATAATATTGTTTGTCAGAAAGTGTGGATAGCTCTGGGTATAAGTAGCCAAATGTAAACATATCAATTGTTCCTACTGTATATATACGATCTAATTCCAGCGATTCCCCGTTAATTAATACATCTTCGAGTAAAATTTTATTCCCAGGAATCGTATCTGGAATTACTTCTACACCCGCGTAAATCATTTTCCCCATCACTTTCCCACGAAATCCGAATCCTTTCACCTCAAGATTCTCCATATTCGGCTTACGTGCTTTCAAAATAACTTCTCTTAATATCTTTCCTGGAACTTTCAAAGCACACGGATTAATTGGATGTGGACAAATTCTGTGAATATCTCCGCGCGTTACGACACCCTCTTCTAACCCTTCAAGAAGTACACCAGCATTCACCATGCCAATTTCTGCACCGCACCATGTTTTCAGCGCACTTGCTAACATATGAGAAAACGGCGTCTCATGAAACCAATCAACCTGTAATGACTCTTTTAAATGAACGACAGGCTCTGCCATTATATGCTTACTTTCTTCCTGCAGTATTTCAATTGTGGATAACGGCTCGCTATAAGCACCTAACCGTTCCGTCTTAATCGCTCTACCGTCCTTTTTCAACAGCTTCTTCGTCTCTTTATCCACAGTAAGCTGCACGTGCCCAACGTAACGTCCCCACTTTTCACAGCAACAAAGTAAAGTATTATTCATTAGAACACCACGCTCAAATAAATGATGCGTATGTGCCCCTAAAATAACATCTATATCATAATGCTCTGCCATATACTCATCCATACTTTTTCCAAGGTGAGAAAGGACAACTGTTATATGAGCCTCATCTCTCACTTCTTCTAAAATAGACTCTAAATGGATAAGCGGATCTTCAATATGCCAATCGAGCATTTGATAAAACTCTGGATACGCAACAGTTAACCCGATAAAAGCAATCGTAATCCCATCTGTCGTTGTATGTAATTTATAAGGCTTTGCCCATGATGGACGTACACCTTCTTTTTCAAATAAATTTGCGACAAGCACTTCAAACCCAGCATCATCATAGAGCCGATTTAAATGCTCTTTCGCTAACGTAATTCCTTCATTATTTCCGATCGTTACATAATCATATAACGCCTCATTTAAAAGCTTCGTATTCCCAAGCCCATTTGTCGCTTCCGAAATACTATGAAAACGATCCACATGATCGCCGATATCAATCGTCAAAACAGTCTCTCCCGCTTCCTGTCTTCGCTTTTTCTCCCCTAGAACAAACCGAGAAATTTGCGGCCAATTTTCAAAATGACTATGTATATCGTTTGTATGATAAAGGTGGATGATTGTTTCTTTATTTGTATTCAGAGAAAAAACCTCCTCTCAGTTCCTTACTGCCATTTACGCTATGCGCACACAATAATCCTGTAAATACTTTTCGTCTTTTCTTGCTATTTTACATTGTACTCGCATTGTGAGAAAAAGCAAAAGATTGTCCTTTTTATATGAGAAACTTTTGCTAATGCAGGAAAGAATTCCAGATAATGGAGGGAGGGGGGTGGATTTGTCAAAAAGTTTAATAGAGAATTCAGTGGGTGGTTGTTCAAGTGGATTTGTCAGTATCTTTGTCTTAAACCTAGTCGTTCTCTGTTCTTATAAAATGTTTGGGGTATGTGAGGATTTTCTTTTGTCTTATCTTGTCGACAAATCGATATTCCTTGTCGAAACGTTGATATATTGAAATAATCGTTGATATATTCCCGTTTATGATCGATATATTTGAAAAATCGTTGATATATTTAGCTGAACACCCACCCGGGTATCCTCTCCCGAGCCAAGCCGAGCCAAATCCGCAAAACAAAAAAGCGCCCTGCACAGCAGGACGCTTTCTTCATACATATATTATCCAGTTCCAGCGGCTAGAATAAGCCGCTGCCACTTTTAAATATTGTCCAGCTTCGCCTCCTAGACCTTCATGTCTAAGAACCTTCCGCACGAGAAGATAAAAAGCATCTTCTGTGCGAAAGAACCTTAGCCAACGGGTCTGAACAGTCGGCTCCGCATTTCTATTTAACCAATAGAACCTTCCATCTCAAACTTGATTAGGCGGTTCATTTCAACTGCGTATTCCATTGGAAGTTCGCGAGTGAATGGCTCGATGAAGCCCATTACGATCATTTCTGTAGCTTCTTGCTCAGAAATACCGCGGCTCATTAGGTAGAATAATTGTTCTTCTGATACTTTCGATACTTTCGCTTCGTGCTCAAGTGAAACGTAATCGTTTTTGATTTCGTTGTAAGGAATTGTATCAGATGTAGATTGGTTATCCATGATTAACGTGTCACACTCGATGTTAGAGCGAGAGTTTTTCGCTTTTGGTCCGAAGTGTACGATACCACGGTAAGTTACTTTACCACCATGCTTCGCAATCGATTTAGAAACGATTGTTGAAGACGTGTTTGGTGCTAAGTGAATCATTTTCGCACCAGCATCTTGGTGTTGGCCTTTACCAGCAATCGCGATAGATAATGTTAAACCACGAGCGCCTTCGCCTTTTAAGATAACTGCTGGGTATTTCATCGTTAATTTAGATCCGATGTTACCGTCAATCCATTCCATCGTTGCGTTTTCTTCACAAACCGCACGTTTTGTAACTAGGTTGTATACGTTGTTCGCCCAGTTTTGGATTGTTGTATAACGGCAATATGCATCTTTCTTAATGATGATTTCTACTACCGCACTGTGAAGTGAGTTAGTCGTGTAAACAGGTGCTGTACAACCTTCTACGTAGTGTACGTGTGCGCCTTCGTCTACGATGATAAGCGTACGCTCGAATTGTCCCATATTTTCAGAGTTAATACGGAAATACGCTTGAAGTGGTGTATCAACTTTAACACCTTTTGGAACGTAGATGAATGATCCACCAGACCAAACTGCAGAGTTTAATGCAGAGAATTTGTTGTCTGTTGGTGGGATTACTTTTCCGAAATGCTCACGGAAAATATCTTCGTTCTCTTTTAATGCGCTATCTGTATCTTTGAAGACGATTCCTAGAGCTTCTAGGTCTTCTTTCATGTTGTGGTATACAACTTCAGATTCGTACTGTGCAGATACACCAGCTAAATATTTTTGCTCAGCTTCTGGAATACCTAATTTATCAAATGTTGCTTTAATTTCATCAGGTACTTCATCCCAAGACTTCTCAGATTTCTCAGATGGTTTTACGTAGTACGTAATTTCATCGAAATCTAAGTCGTTTAAGTCGCCGCCCCATTGTGGCATTGGCATTTCGTAGAACTTATCCAGTGATTTTAAACGGAAGTCTAACATCCACTGTGGTTCTTCTTTCATACGTGAAATTTCTTCAACGATTTCTTTTGTTAAACCGCGTCCAGCACGGAAAATCGAAACGTCTTTGTCTTTGAAACCATATTTATAATCGCCGATATCTGGCAGTTGCTTCGCCATGTTGGTGTGTCCCTCCTTAGATAACCTCGTTTTTAGGAACCTTTAACATTACTTATCTTCGTTTAAGCCCTTTTCTAACGCTTTCCACGCTAATGTTGCACATTTAATACGTGCAGGGAACTTGCATACGCCTTGTAATGCTTCAATATCTCCTAAATCGATGCTGTCATCGTACTCTTTTCCTAGCATCATGTCAGAGAAAATTTTCGAAAGCTGAAGTGCTTCTTCAATTTTCTTACCTTTTACTGCTTGTGTCATCATTGAAGCTGAAGACATTGAGATTGAACATCCTTCACCTTCAAACTTCGCCTCTTGCACAATACCTTCTTCTACTTTCATCGTAAGTTGAATACGATCGCCGCAAGTTGGATTGTTCAAGTTAACGGTAACACTATCTTCTAACACGCCATGGTTACGAGGATTTTTGTAATGATCCATAATAACTTGACGATATAACGTATCTAAATTATTAAATGACATTTGTGAAATACTCCTTTGTCTTGATTAGCGATTCAACAAATGTATCAATTTCTTCTTTTGTATTATATAAATAGAAGCTCGCACGTGCTGTTGAAGAAGCTTTTAGCCACTTCATAAGCGGTTGTGCACAGTGATGTCCTGCGCGAACTGCAATGCCTTCTACATCTAATACAGTCGCTACATCGTGAGGATGTACGTCTTCAATATTAAATGTAACAAGACCAGCGCGATGCTTTGGACCATAAATTGTAACGCCATCTACTTCTGATAGTCTTTCTAAAGCGTATCGCGCTAATTCATGCTCATGCTTTTCAATATTATCAAGACCGATTTCTTCTAGGAAATCAATTGCCGCACCAAGTCCGATTGCATTACCGATAATCGGTGTACCTGCTTCAAACTTCCACGGAAGCTCTTTCCACGTAGATTCTTGTAAATCTACGAAATCAATCATTTCACCGCCAAATTCAATTGGCTCCATATTGTTCAGCAATTCTTTTTTACCATATAATACGCCGATACCTGTAGGTCCGCACATCTTATGAGCAGATAATGCGTAGAAATCACAGTTTAAATCTTGTACATCCACTTTCATGTGAGGTGTACTTTGTGCACCATCAACGACCATAATTGCGCCATTTTCGTGTGCGATTGCTCCGATTTCTTTTACAGGGTTAATCGTTCCAAGTACGTTTGATACTTGCATAATAGAAACGATTTTTGTATTCGGTGTAACTGTTTGACGAACATCTTCTAAAGAAATTGTACCGTCTGGTTGAAGCGGAAGATATTTTAAAGTTGCACCAGTTTTCTTCGCAACTTGTTGCCACGGAATGATATTACTATGGTGCTCCATGTAAGAAATAACGATTTCATCGCCCTCTTTTACATTTTCAAGACCATAGCTAGCTGCTACTGTATTTAATGCAGTTGTCGTTCCGCGTGTGAAAATAATCTCTTCCATTGATTTCGCGTTAATAAACTTGCGAACTTTCTCACGTGCACCTTCATACGCGTCGGTAGCTTTCGTACCGAGCGTATGAACACCGCGATGCACGTTAGAATTATATTCTTTATAGTAACGTTCTAACGTTTCAATGACTTGAATTGGTTTTTGAGAAGTTGCTGCACTATCGAAATAAACAAGTTGTTTGCCGTTCACTTTTTGATCAAGAATTGGAAACTGTTTGCGTATTTCATGAATATTCATTAGCGAACTTTCCTTTCAATTACCTCAACAAGCTGTGCCTTTACTCCTTCAATTGGAAGCTCATTAACTACAGGTGCTAAGAATCCATGGATGACTAAACGTTCTGCTTCGCGTTTTGGAATACCACGGCTCATCAAGTAGTATAGTTGGACTGGATCTACGCGACCTACTGAAGCTGCGTGACCTGCCATTACATCATCTTCGTCGATTAAAAGAATTGGGTTTGCATCACCGCGTGCTTTTTCATCTAACATAAGAACGCGAGAAGATTGTTGTGCATTTGATTTAGATGCACCGTGTTCAATCTTACCAATTCCGTTAAAGATAGATGTTGCACTATCTTTTTGTACACCGTGTTTTAAAATCCAACCTTCAGAGTGTTTACCGAAGTGAACAACTTTAGTTGTAAAGTTTTGTGTTTGGTTACCACGGCCAATTGTTACTGTTTTCGTATCAGCATATGAACCGTCGCCCATTAAGTTCGTAACATTCTCTGAAATTGTGTTTCCGTCATTCATAAGGCCTAGAGCCCAATCAATACGGCCGTCGCGTCCTACAACGCCGCGGCGGTTAACGTAAGTTGTTACGTCTTTTGCTAATAGATCAACCGCACCGAATTTCACTTGTGCGCCTTGTTCCACGATTACTTCTGCTACGATATTTGCAATACCTTTAGCATTTTCATTTGCAACGTAGTTTTCTACATAAGTTGCAGTACTGTTCGCATCAGCTACGAATAATACGTGGTTATATACGTTAGCTTCTTCGCCGTCTACTAAAAATACAGCTTGAAGTGGAGTTTCAAGAACAACGTTTTTCGGAACATATACGAATGCACCGCCGTTGATTAATGCAGCATGAAGTGCAGTTAGACGATGCTCGTCTACTTTCACGCCGTCTTTCATTAAGTACTTTTGTACTAGTTCAGCGTGCTCAGTTGCTGCTGTTACGATGTCTGTAAAAATAACACCTTTTTCTTTTGCTTCGTCTGCTAAAGAAACGAATGCAGTTGTACCAGTACGTTGCACTAATACGCTGTTATTTTCATCGATTAAGTTTTTCACTGCTTCTGGAAGTTCAGTTAAAGAACTTACAGGCTCTTGCTTAGCAGCGTCGCCTTTTCCGATAAAGTCCCATTTGTCAATTTTCGTTTTATCAGGCGTTGGCATTGGAAGTTCAGTTGCTTGTGCAAGAGCTTGTAAGCGGAACTCAGTCAACCAAGCTGCTTCGTTTACTTCGCTTGCGCGTTGACGGATTGTTTCTTGATCGAAAGGTAATGTACCGATTGTCATGTTTATGCTCCTCTCTTACGCTTCTTGCTCTGTTGTTTCGTCTTCAATACCTAATTCTTTTTTAATCCAGTCGTAACCTTCAGCTTCTAGACGTTGTGCAAGCTCAGGGCCACCAGATTTAACGATACGACCGTTCATCATAACGTGAACGAAGTCTGGAGTGATGTAGTTTAATAAACGTTGGTAATGCGTAATCATTAGGCAACCGAACTCTTCGCCGCGCATTTCGTTAATACCTTTAGATACAACTTTTAATGCATCGATATCAAGACCTGAGTCAATTTCATCTAAGATTGCGATTTTTGGCTCAATCATCATTAATTGAAGAATTTCGTTACGTTTTTTCTCTCCACCAGAGAAACCTTCGTTTAAGTAACGTTGTGCCATTTCTGGATCCATTTCTAGGAATTCCATGTTTTTATCTAATGTACGGATAAATTTCATAAGAGAAATTTCATCGCCTTCTTCACGACGTGCATTAATTGCAGAACGTAAGAAGTCAGCGTTTGTTACTCCGCTAATTTCACTTGGATATTGCATTGCTAGGAATAGACCCGCTTGTGCGCGCTCGTCTACTTCCATTTCTAATACATCTTCACCGTCGATGATGATGCTACCTTCTGTTACTTCATACTTTGGGTGACCCATAATTGCAGAAGATAAAGTTGATTTACCTGTTCCGTTAGGTCCCATAATTGCGTGGATTTCTCCACCTTTTACTTCAAGGTTTACACCCTTTAAAATTTCTTTGCCATCAATTGATACGTGTAAGTCTTTAACCGTTAATGTAGAACCAGCCATCTCAATACCTCCATTAATCCTATATATACATTTTAAAAATTCCTAAAACGTTCATATTCTCATTTTATTCTCATTCTAATTTTATATCAAATAAAATGATATCGCAAACGACGAAAAAAAGTAACCGTTTTTTCACAAATGTATATAAGTATTTCCTTCACATCTTTCTATGATACACCTTTCTTCTTATTTATATAAAGAAAAAAGGACTGGTAATTTTCCAGCCCTTTCCTTATATTTATTCACTTACCGGAAGTACAGCACCTTTATATTCTTTATTAATAAAATCTTGAATTTCTTTTGAATGTAGCACTTCTACTAGCTCTTTAATTTCTTTTTTCTTCTCATCACCTTTACGAACTGCAATGATGTTTGCATACGGAGAGTCTGATCCTTCAATCGCAATTGCATCCTTTGTTGGATTTAATTTTGCATCAATTGCATAGTTTGAATTAATAAATAAAGCATCTCCCTCATTATTTTCATACAATTTCGGTGAAAGTCCAGGTTCAACATCTGTTTTAAATTTTAAGTTTTTCGGGTTTTCTACAACATCTTTTACTGTTGCTTTAACAACATCTACTCCGTCTTTTAATTTAATAACGCCGCCTTTTTGTAACAGCGCTAGCATGCGGCCACGCTCCGCTACGTTATTACTCATAATCACTGTCCCGCCATCTGGTAAGTCTTTTAAGCTTTTATATTTCTTAGAATAAATACCCATTGGCTCTAAATGGATTTTTCCTGCGTTTACAATTTTATATCCCTTTTCTTGAATTTCTTTATCTAAGTAAGGAATATGCTGGAAGTAGTTCGCATCAATTTCTTTATCCGCTAACGCTTTATTTGGCAGTACATAATCCTGGAACTTTTTAATCTCTAACTTAATGCCTTTTTTCTCTAATATCGGCTGTGCCTTTTCTAAAATAACAGCGTGTGGCACGTTAGAAGCTCCCACAACAAGCTTATTCTCCTCTTTGCTCCCGCAAGCAGCTAATGTAAATACAGACAACGCTGTAACAACTGACAGTAGAACCTTTTTCATATGATTTCCCCTTCTCCCCAATGGTTATGTAGTTATAAAAAGAGCCGGCATACACCAGCCCTTTTCAGCAATTATTCTTTTACAGGAACAACTGCCCCTTTATATTCTTTATTAATGAAGTCTTCAATTTCTTTAGAATGCAATACTTCTACAAGAGCTTTAATCTCTTTCTTATCTTTATCGCCTTTACGAACAGCTACTATGTTTGCGTATGGTGAATCATTTCCTTCAATTGCAATTGCATCTTTTTCCGGATTTAACTTTGCATCAATTGCATAGTTAGAGTTAATTAAAACAGCGTCGCCTTCTTTATTGTTATACACTTGTGGCAATAAACCAGGCTCGATATCCGTTTTGAATTTTAGATTTTTCGGATTATCTGCAATATCTTTTGTAGTTGCTTTAACTGGATCTATTCCGTCTTTAATTTTTAAAATACCTTCTTTTTGTAAAATTGCTAAACCACGTCCGTGGTCAGCAACTGAATTACTCATAATAATTGTCGCACCATCTGGAAGCTCTTTTAAACTCTTATACTTTTGAGAGTACACACCAATTGGTTCTAAATGAATCTTTCCTGCTACTTCAAAGTCATACTTTTTATCTTTAATTTCTTTTTCTAAATACGGAATATGCTGGAAGTAGTTTGCATCTAATTCCTTATCCGCTAACGATTTATTTGGTAATACGTAGTCTTGGAATTTTTTAATTTCTAATTCAATTCCTTTTTTCTCAAGTAACGGTTTTGCCTTTTCTAAAATAACAGCGTGCGGTACGTTAGAAGCACCAACAACAAGTTTCTTTTCATCTTTATCTTTCCCGCCACAAGCAGCTAATCCAAAAATTGAAGTTGAAATAAGTGCCGTAAGTAACAATTTTTTCATTTGAAACATCCTCCCGTTTTTCATTATCGTTTATCTATTCGAGTCGTTAAACTATCACCAATCCACTGAATTAAAAATACAACTAGTAATACACAAATTGTCGCAACGATTGTTACATCGTTATTCCCTCTTTGGAATCCTTCTAAGTAAGCAAGTGTTCCAAGGCCACCAGCACCAACAACTCCTGCCATTGCTGTATAGCCTACTAAAGCAATTGTCGTAACCGTAATACCAGATACTAATGCTGGTAACGATTCTGGAATTAACACTTTCAAAATAATTGTGCTTGTTTTTGCTCCCATTGCTTTTGAAGCTTCAATTACACCTTTATCAATTTCGCGAAGTGCAATTTCAACCATTCTCGCGTAGAATGGTGCCGCTCCAATAATTAAAGCCGGCAAAGCTGCACTTGCTCCAAGAATTGTTCCAAGAAGAATCTTTGTGAATGGGATTAATAAAATAATTAAAATGATGAATGGTATAGAACGGAATATATTTACGAATGCTCCAATCACCGTATTAATTGATTTGTTTTCCCATAAATTATCTTTTGCTGTCATGAAGAGTAACAATCCTAAAATGAGTCCTAAAACAAATGTCGCAAGAGCTGCGATTGCCGTCATATATAACGTTTCACCAGTTGCTTCTAACATTTGATTCCAATCAACATTTGTGAGTAACTTATCCATGTGCAATCACCTCCAGCTCTACTTGATCTTGATGAATTCCTTCTATTGCTTGCTGGATCGCTGTTTCCTCACCATTTAAATGAACAACTAAACTACCGTAAGAACCGTTATTCGTTTGTGCGATATTTCCTTGCAAAATGCTAACTTCTATGTCACTGCGTTGCATCAATCGTTGAAGCACTGGTCTTTCTACAGCCTCACCGATAAACTGCAAACGAATTACTTTTCCATCTGGATATTTTTCAATTAAACTTTCAATCGTTTCATTTGTATCTTCAGAATCCGTTAACTGCTGTACAAATCGTTTCGTAATATCTTGCTTCGGATTACGGAATACATCAAGTACTGGACCTGTTTCTACAATCTTTCCTTTCTCCATTACCGCAACACGATTACAAATCTTTCGAATTACGTGCATCTCATGTGTAATGAGTACAATTGTTAAACCAAGGCGCTTATTAATGTCTAATAGTAAATCCAAAATTTGATCTGTCGTTTCCGGATCAAGAGCTGACGTTGCTTCGTCACATAAAAGCACTTGTGGATTGTTAGCTAATGCTCTTGCAATCCCAACGCGTTGCTTTTGTCCCCCGCTCAGCTGAGATGGGTACGCGTCTCCTCTTCCTTCTAATCCAACAAGATGAATTAATTCATCAACACGTTTTCTTCTCTTCGCTTTATCAACACCTGCAATTTCAAGTGGAAACTCTATATTTTCACGTACAGTTCGTGACCAAAGTAAGTTGAAGTGCTGAAAAATCATTCCGATTTCTTGCCTTGCCTTACGAAGTTCGCTTCCTGTAATTGCTGAAATGACACGATTTGCAATTGTAATTTGGCCAGAAGTTGGTTTCTCCAACTGATTGAACAATCTAATTAAAGAACTTTTTCCAGCGCCACTATATCCGATAACACCAAATATTTCACCTTTATCTATTTTTAAATTGGCATTATCTACAGCAGTGACATCACCGCTTTTCGCCTTATATATTTTCTTTACGTTCTCTAATAGAATCATGATGTTCACCCCTTTTTTGTTTAGGTCGACTCCGCAATTTTTTATTTTTAATGCGTGTAGTCCACTGTTATCATTACTTTTATTATTTGAATGTCCTCCACATTCAAACAATAAAAAAACCTTTCTGCTTTAGAGAAGCAGAAAGGTTTATATGCGTATATAACAACATTATCCCTCTCTCTCATCTCTCAAAGCATTCGCTTTGCAGGAATTGGCACCATTTCAACATAAGTTGACGGTTGCCGGGCTTCACAGGGCACAGTCCCTCCACCTCTCTTGATAAGAGAAATCAGATTCAATTTTCGTCTGAT
Source organism: Bacillus sp. B1-WWTP-T-0.5-Post-4 (assembly GCF_009183795.1). Classification (NCBI taxonomy): domain Bacteria; kingdom Bacillati; phylum Bacillota; class Bacilli; order Caryophanales; family Bacillaceae; genus Bacillus; species Bacillus sp. B1-WWTP-T-0.5-Post-4. The sequence continues at coordinate 17,763 of NZ_WEIJ01000012.1, read as the reverse complement.
TTGAAATTTATGAAATTGTCTATATTTTATGACTTGAATTGTATCAATATACACTTACCATGTCAACAGAAATTTTCGTAAAAAATGAAACTTCAGAATTTTAAGCACCTACTGACATCGGTTTACATATATGAAACATCGATTCCACTAATAACATCGTTTGGTACGTTCCCGAATATTGTACACGCCCATCGTTCATTAACATTTGCAATCGTACATTTCCATTCACCAATTGCTCTATATCTTTTTCATCTAAGCAAATGATTTGTTCCGTTCCTCTTTCCTCTTGTAGCAGCTCTATATAATCTCTTGAAATTTGTAACGAACAACTTTCATCTCTAAAGCGGAAATTAACAGTTTTCTCCTCTCGTCTTAAAAGCGGTTCTAAATGATATTGAGCATTAGCGTAATTTACAAATGATTGAAGCAAAGAATATAATCTCACCCTAAATCACATCCTTCATATCACTTTCTATTACATACCATTCCCTCTCACTAAAGAGCAATCCTGTTATTTTCGCTCGACAAATACTGTATCCACCCTGCATCTCGACATATTTCCCAAGAAATATGTCGAGGCGGCAAAAATTTTGCCGCCTACTTTAATTCCGTATATAAATATTCAACCGAATGAAATGCGTATATCTTCTTCATCAGTGTCCCATTTTCAAAAACAAGTAAACAAGGTACACTTTCAATCCCATACTCTTTCGCTAAATGCGGAGCATAATTTAAATCTAACATCCCAATTTTGAGGCCTTCAATTGTCATCTCAACGACTGTTAACATCTTTTTTGCTAATTGGCATGTTCCACACATTGGAGTATATACATATAATACTGTTTTTTCTTCGTTCTCTATTAGGGCTGTAGCTTCGGCTCCTGTCCAATCAATCACTTCTATCATTCCTTACCGTAAATATTCTGTATAAACGTCAATGTCGGCTCCCCATAATACATTTGCTAAGTGTGTAGATGGCGCAGTTGCCACTTCTCGGTACGAGCGATCAATATAGATATGCTCGGCTTGCGGGAATTCTTTTCGAAATTGTTTCCTTAACTTTTCTCCAGCATCATCAGCATCCACTAGCACATACACTTCCTTATCAAAAAACTGATCAACGAGCTCATCCATTTTCGACAAACCAATTGTACCATTTGTACAAACAATTTCCACCGGTTCACGAATAATAGATTCAATCTTTCTTCTATCTGATGTACCTTCTACAATAATGACTTTTTCTACATAAATCATATGTCATCACCCGATCACCATATACTATATAACCTTGAACTTAGTATATAGTATATTCGTTATTTTCATGTTGTTTCCTGTTTATTTTTGCAAAAGAAAAGCGCAAGCGGCTCATTCAGATTGTGAGGGGGATGGAGCTTCTGACGTAAAGGCGCTTTTGGCCTTGCAGGAAGAAGCGAAGCCACCGAACAATCTAGCCGCTGGAGCTAGACAATGAAAAGCGCAAGCGGCTCGTTTAGATTGTGAAGACTTATGAAACCTTACCACAAAACAGTTTTTCTCATAATAGCTTATTTATTTACATATAACTTGAATTTCATTATTTCACAAAAAATAAAAAAGGACAGCACAAAGGCTGTCCTTTAGTCGACTATAATTAGTCTTGGTTTGTCATTTCTGCATATTTTTCTGCAGTTAATAACTTCTCAACTTGGCTTGCATCAGAAAGTTCAACTTTAACCATCCATGCACCCTCGTATGGAGATTCGTTAACAAGTTCTGGTTGGTCACTTAATTCTTCGTTTACTGCTACAACTTTACCGCTTACAGGTGCGTATAACTCAGAAACTGTTTTAACAGATTCTACGCTTCCGAATGGCTCGTTAGCTTCGATTGTTGCACCTACTTCAGGAAGTTCAACGAATACGATATCGCCTAGCTCACCTTGTGCAAAGTGAGTGATACCGATAACAACTTCATTACCTTCAGTTTTTACCCATTCGTGTTCTTCAGAGTAACGTAAATTATTTGGAATGCTCATGACTGTACCTCCAGTGAATGTATTAATTATGTAAAAATACCTTATTGGTACTTTTTCCACACACTTTCAAACTGCTCTTCGTTAAAACCAAGTGTTACATTCGTTCCATCTGTTACAATTGGACGTTTAATCAACATGCCATCAGATGCTAAAAGCTCATACATTTCGTCTTCGCTTGCATCTTTCAACTTATCTTTTAGACCAAGTTCACGGTAACGCATTCCACTTGTATTAAAGAATTTTTTTAATGGTAATTCACTTTTTTCATGTAAATTACGTAAATCTTCTTTTGATGGTGGATTTTCAACAATATGAATCATCTCATATGCTACATCGTTTGCCTCAAACCATTTCTTTGCCTTTTGACATGTGCCACACTTTGGATATGAATAAAATGTTACTGTCATAAATTCACCTACTTTTTTACTAACCTTTACCTTTATCATATAGAAAACGTTTTATTATTTCAAACCATTATTCGCTAAACTTTTACTTATTTCGTGATAATTTTTAATAATCCTGCGAATTTTTCTTATTTTTCCGCCATTTGTTAAGAAAAAAATAAATATATAAATTTTTTAGATTCTGCACCAAACATATATCTTAAACAAGCGTTTGATTAATTCTCCATTTTCTTTCTTAACCTTTGAACTACAGGAGTTTCTTTCTACCGAACATACAGCTTAAACAAACGTTTGATTAATTCTCTATTTTTCTTTGTTAACCCTTGAGTTACATCGGTTTCTTCCTACCGAACATACAGCTTAAACAAACGTTTGTTTAAAAAAACAAGAAGCCTCTTTTGCAGGCTCCTTCATTATCTATTTAAATAATCTGCAATTGTTTGAAATACGACGATATACATATTATGAATACTTTCTTCTGTATTTCCACCATTCGATAAACCAACTGCCCATTGTTGTCCTTCACCACTTCCGATATTCGCAAACCCTTGCGTATACATAGCATTTACATCTTTTCGGGCACTGTTATACTCTATCCCTTTTGTAATAAAAATCGAATATGATTTATCTTGTAAACCGATAAAAAACACTGGTTTCTTTAGTGATGAAAATACATTTTTATATTGCTCTGTTGAGGCTTCTTGAAAGTGATCTTTCATTATTAGAAAACCATCTACTTCCTTAGATTTCTTTTCCAGTTCCTCTAACTTCATTTCCTCAAACTTTATATTCCTAAACGTATCTTTCGGTTTTTCTCCAACAACTCCAATTACGAGTGCTCTTCCGTTATATTCTAATTTCTCTCCTTCTTTATCCTTTGCACACCCAGCACCGACTAGGCATATCAATATAAAAAATAAGAAATACGATAAACGCTTCATTTAGCACCCTCCCCTTCTTTTTAGTCAAGTGACAAAAACGTAAGGTTAATTCAAGAAAATGTAAGTAAAATCGATAGCCCAATTCACGTTTCTATATTATAATCAATTGAATTTACTTACATTACTAAACATAGGAGATCAACATGAAGAAATTTAAACTTTCATCTTTTCTTCCGTTAAGTTATATACTTCTACTCGTGCTCGTAAGTCCCCTTTACGACGTATTAAATAAATCGACTGTTCACGCAGTAGACGTTACAACTGTAGTGGATGATTGGATTCCATTTGTAAAAGCATTTATTATTCCTTATTTACTTTGGTTTCCATACTTATACGGCGCACTTATTTATTACTGTTTTGCTGACCGAAAGCAATATTATGTTACTTTAAGTAGTGTTATTTTTGGAAAGCTTGCTTGTTTTTCTATTTATTATTTTTGGCAAACAACTGTACCACGTCCGACTGTCGTTGGAACAGATGTATTTTCTGAACTAGTTCGCTATATTTATAGTATCGACCAGCCAGTAAACTGTTTCCCTAGCATTCACGTTCTTACTACATTTGTAATTATGTTAGCTGCCTTTAAGCGTAGAGAACAGCATGTTTTTGAATATTACATCCTTACTTTCTTCGGTACACTTATTATTTTATCAACGCTATTTACGAAGCAGCATGCCTTTGTAGATGCCGTTTCTGGAATGACGCTTGCAAGCATACTTTACTTCGGCGTTCAGCTCTTATTGGCCAAAGAACCAATAAGAGTTCCAGTAAAACAAAATCATAGAATGTAGCATGACAAAAAAGCAGACTGTGGCTTCAGTCTGCTTTTATCTATTATTAAGGAGATTTTCAATTTAAGATTGCGGTACAGTCATATCACCAGAATGAATACGACCTGCTTTTTTAAGAGCAATGTAAAGTATATAAGAAACAGCTACTGGAATGACGATATAAGTAATTACCATCGCCGGGAGAACTTCCCATCCTTGGCTGGAAATTAAATTAATTGGTGCGATAAGAGAACTTAATCCAAGACCTGCAATTTCCTTTCCTGCTTCCAGTTGGAAAATTAATGCTGATACTGGACCGACTATAGCACTGGCGACGACAGTTGGGACGAGAATCATTGGATTTTTAGTGATATTTGGCAATTGTACTTTCGGAGTACAAAGTGCTTGAGCTAATATGCCACCTAAATTGTTTTCTTTCGCTGAGATGACAGAGAATCCGATAAACTGAGCAACGCAGCCGGCAAGAGCAGCACCACCTGCAACACCGTCTAAGCTAAGTGCAATTGCTAACGCAGCTGATGAAGCTGGAGAGATAAGTAATAGTCCCCAAACTACTGCAATGACGATAGAAGCGATGAATGGGCTACCAGCTGAGCTATCTTTAATAAACGCTCCAACTGCATTTAAAACAGGAGTAATATTATGAGATAACCAAATGCCTACTAAACCAGAACCTAATATGGCCGCAAATGGAACGAGCATCATATCTAACGCAGTTTTTCCACTTAAACGTTTACCAATATATACAGCTAAAGTTGCTGTTAATAATGCACCGATTGGCTCACCTGTTTTAATAATTAGACCAGCTTCAGTAATTGAAATGGATCCGGCACCAATCGCTCCGGCTACCATCGCCGAGAAGATTACAAGACCGTTTGCACCGAGCATAAAAGCAATGCCGGCACCAATTGCCGGTGCCATTAGTGATTTTGCAACAACTCCGATTGTAATAAGTAATGGTATATCAACAATTCTTCCTATATTTTCGATCAGTAAACCAATTCCGAGGGATACGAAAATACCTTGTGCGATTCCAGCAGATGCTTTAAATACACGAGACATTATATATTCCTTCATTTGTTTCACCTTCTCCTATAAGTTAGTAACCAATTGTTTTCATATAATCACGTAAAATATCGTTTGATTTTGCGAATCGAGATTCTTCATCCTCTGTTAAATTGAGTTCTACAACTTCTCTTATACCGTCTCTAGTAATAATAGCTGGTACTCCTGTACAAATATCATATTCACCGTACTCACCATCTAAAATGGCTGATACAGCAATGACACGGTGATCATCATTAAAGATTGAACTCGCAATATATGCTAGAGAATTTCCAATCCCGTAATAAGTAGTTCCTTTACGTTTATAAATTTCCCAGCCAGCTTTTGCAGTCTTCTCAACAATTTCATCTAAATCTATTTCACCAAATCGTTCTTTTTGTTCTTCTAAAATTTGCAGAATTGGCTTTCCACCAACAGTTACATGAGACCAAGCAACCATTTGAGAATCACCATGTTCTCCTAATGAATACCCATGAATACTACGAGGATCTACATGTAGCATTTCAGATAAAATTGTTCTTAAGCGAGAAGAATCTAGTGATGTACCAGTACCGATTACGCGATTTCTAGGTAATCCAGATAATTTCCACACTTGATATGTAATAATATCAACTGGGTTCGATGCAAGTAAGAAAATACCATCAAATCCACTTGCCATTACACCACCAACAACACTTTCCATAATCTTCGCACTCGCTCCTAAAGTATCTAAGCGACTTTGTCCAGGTTTTGGTGCTGGCCCTGCTGTAATAATAACAATGTCCATATCTTTGCAGTCTTCATAGCTTCCTGCATATACTTTTGTTCTTGTATTTGTAAAGTTAATGCAATGTGATAAATCCATTGCTTCCCCAACTGCACGTTCATGATTTATATCAATTAATAATAGCTCTTCGCAAATACCTTGATTCACAATAGAATACGCACAACTTGATCCAACTAATCCAGTACCGATAATTGCAATTTTTCTTGTATGTCTTTTCATAGCAATCTCTCCTAATTGATCATATAATCTATTTCTTTTGTTCTTTACAATCCTAATTATAGAGGTTCTCACGATAGAAACCATGGATACTTTGTGAAATATTGAACAAAGTTTTTGTCCTTTTTGTGAATTGTTATATTCCATTTTCGTCATATTTGTTACAACTGGAAAAATATTTATTATGTATTTATTGACATATACAAAAAGAAAACGAGCGAATAAATTCGCTCGTCTTCTTTTTCCTGTTATTCCGCACTTAATTGACTTTTTAATTGCTGTACAATCATTGGATTAGCAGGTGCTGCCGGTTTGTAATAACTCTTTTGCTTTGCATACTCATACATATTACGTTGGCGCGCCTCGTCTTGATTACGAATTTGAATTAACGTTTGATGTAACTGTTCATTATCAGACTGAGCAATATAATTTGCATAGCTTGTTAAACTTGCATTTAATCCTGCTAAATAATCATTTACCATATCTTTTTCATTCATTTTCCGCTTCCTCCTATCCTAGGAAAGTCATTAATTGCTGTTTCGTATTTCGTGCATCTTGCGCATCTTTTTGTAGCATTTGTTTCAGTTGTGGATCTGTACACGTCTGTGCATACTGCTCCAACTTGTTAATAATTGTTGCGTGTCCACCAATTAAATGACGTAAATTTTCTACTTCAAGCTCTGTTAAGTTTTGCATATAACATACCCGCCTTTCTTTGTTCATTCATCATTAGTATTTGGTTCTTTTTGGATTGTATTCATCAACTTTTCCCACATATAAACAAAATAAAAGATGAATAGCTAGGCCATTCATCTTTTATGCTAAATATTCATTCAATTTTATAAAGAAACAATCATACTTATACTCACAAGTAGGTTCCATACAATATGTAAAATGATGCTAGGTAAAATAGATTGTGTTTTCTTATATAACATAGCAAATACAATCCCCATAATCATTGCCGTAACTGGAAAACCACCATGAAGAATCCCAAAGATAAAGGAAGAAATAATGATACCAATTAGAAAACTATATTTCTTTTCAAAAAATCGATACAAAATACCTCTATATAAAATTTCTTCTTTAATTGGTGTAATTATAGCAACACTTAACACATATATAATACTTTGTAGACTATTTTGAAGTCCTAAGCTCCCTAATTGATCTCGTTGCTGCTCTGCACTTTCAAAGCTAAACAACTCTAACATTACATACTGAGTTAATGCAATGATGATAAAACCTATTAATAAATACAAGTAGGTTTTCCCATTTTTTAAAATAGATACATCCCATATGTTCTTAATAAAATGAAGCACTGGTTTATACGCAAATAAAACAATAGTAACAACAGCTGCATCAAATAGAAGTAAATAATAGCCCTCTAAATTAGCACGTAATACCTCTTCTCCAAAAATTCCAAGGGCTAAAGCAAGGAATAATCCCCCTAAGAGTGAGAACCCTAGAATGCTTGCAATCGTTACAACTAGATTTTTATATGTTATGTTATCTACTTCTCTTTCTGCATTATACGCGTCTAATACTGTTTTTCTCATACTATTCCTCCATTTGTTTTCATTACCTTAACAAAAACCTTTTAATACAAATATATAGATAATATAACAAATTTTTCAAAAAGAATAATATGCAATTTTACATATCATGAAAGCTTTGTATTATATAGTTTTTGGAATTAGATTACTATAGAATAATTATTAGATGAAATTCCAAAAATTTCTTATCTATCCACCATAACCCTCGCATCATATAAATTTTATTAGTTAAAGGAGCAATGAACATGAAAACACATGACTTCCTTACAGAAATCCAGAAGGGCTCTGAGCCTAGTCCATATCAAGATCCTACCGTATTCAGTTTCGTTTGCTTTTTCTTAGCCATATACACATTTTTCAAACCTGCTAAATAATATCATGTAATGAGAAAAAGCCTACCGCTCTTTTCGAATTATATGCACTAAAAAACCTTAGAATCACTTCTAAGGTTTTTGTTTGCCTCGCTTCTTATTCACGTAACCCTTTAATAAACGTTTCCAACAATACATGTAAACTTATATCTAAATCTAACGGCAAACCAAATCCGCCCTGTTGTTCAATCGAAGCAAATCCATGACAAATACTTCTAAATCCGCGTGTCGCATGAAGTGCATTCTCTCCTTCTAAGCCATACTGTTGTAAAACTCGAAGACAAAGCTTTACAATTCCGTCACCTGCTTTTCTTACTTCTTCATCTCGTAAAAAAGTTGCTTCATATAGTCCAGGATGTTTTCGGACAAATGCTACATATGCTTCTCCTAATGCATGAATTGCTTCATCCATACGTTTATCCTCGGCTGCTTCTTCCAGTTTGTTATGCAGCTGTTTTATTCCGTAAATACCAAGATGTTTCCGTACATCTTGTAACCCTTTTACATGATTATATAGTGAGGGCGAACGTATCCCTAATCTTTGCGCTAATGAAGCTAACGTTACTTCTTGTATTCCATTTGTATCTGCAATTTCTGCAGCTGTTTCTACAATTTTCTGTAATGTAAGTCCGATTCTCGGTGACATAAATTAACCCTCTTTCTTACTTTCTATATTCCGCTTCGCTTCCTTAATAGCAAGCTCTATGACAGCCCCTGGATCCTTTATCATTTTTCCGTGCCCTGCTGCAAGCAAGGAAGGCTCATATTCGCTTAGCTTCTGTGCACTTTGTAATGATATTTCTTTGCTCCACGTTGCCATCGCCGGAAACGGAAACCAAAATTTTATTTGTCCCGAAACAGCCATACCTCCTCTTGTTTGGAATGCATCCCCAACAATAAGAGCTTTATTTCTTACATCAAGAAACGACATGGAGCCCGGCGTATGTCCCGGTGTCATAATCGCAAGAAGCGATCCAACTCGGTCGCCATCTTCCAATAAAACATCAGGTACCGTTTTTAATTTTTTAGGTACACCGCCTTTTATCGGTATATTCGGTTCATCCTTTTGTAACGTCGTATCTCCTTCTAACAGCTTTGCGTCCCGCTTAGAAATATAGACTGGAACATGAGGAAGTACTTCCTTTAATGCGTCTAATGCACCAATGTGATCATCATGCGCATGTGTTAATACAATTTTAGTAATTGGTTTTCCTATTTTCTCAGCCGCCTGTAAAATACCTTTTGCGCTATATGGCAAAGCCGCATCAATTAAAGTTAAACCATCTTCTTCCTCTACAAAGTAACAATTTACAGGAAACGCTCTTGGCAAAAATGACAATTGATATAACGTTTTTTCATGTATCATCCTCATAGTCCCATCTCCCTTTTCACGAAAACTAATACCATTAGTTTCATTATACTAATGGTATTAGTTTTATGTCACTAAAAATTTCTTTTTTTCAAAAAAAAGAACAGTAGCCGTATAAACGACTACTGTTCTTTAAAGATATTAAACTGTGTAACGCTCATCTTCTAAAATTTTCGCAGCGATTTCACGTTTCTTCGGAATTACGTTAAGTGGTGTGTGGCGAGTTAATTTACGTAATGATGATAACATCATGCGCAGCATGTCGCCGTTTTCAACTGCGATAAGTGTTTCTTTCGCATCTGCTTCGATTTCGTTAAATGCTTCTTGGCAGAATACTTCAGTGTATAACACTTTTTGTTTATTCTTTTCAAGACCAGTTGTTTTGATTGCTTTTTCTGTACGAAGAACAGCTGATTCCATTGCGTATAGATTGCTTACGATGTCAGCGATATTTACCAGAATTTCTTGCTCTTTATCTAATGCTTTACCGTATTTTTGAGCCGCTAATCCAGCTACCATTAAGCCGATTTTCTTCGCATTAGTTACTAAATACTTTTGAAGTGCTAATGGCTCATCGCCTACTTCTTCTGGCATCATCATCATTAACTCTTCTTGTAATTTTTGTGCTTTTTGAAGAAGTGGTAATTCACCTTTCATCGCTTTACGTAAGAACGTACCTGGTACGATTAGGCGGTTAATTTCGTTCGTTCCTTCGAAAATACGGTTAATACGAGAATCACGGTACATTCTTTCAATCTCGTACTCTGCCATAAATCCGTAACCACCGTGAATTTGAACACCTTCATCTACTGTATAGTCTAATACTTCAGAACCGAATACTTTGTTTAAAGAGCACTCGATTGCATATTCAGCGATAGAAGCTGCTACTGCTTTACCATCTTTTACTTCTTCTTCAGATAATGTGCTCATGCGGCTTTCGAATAAACCTACTGTACGATATACAGAGCTTTCAGCTGCATATGTTTTTGCTGCCATATTCGCAAGTTTCTCTTGAATTAATGGGAAGCGAGCGATTGGTTGTTTGAACTGTTGACGTTGGTTTGCATATTGTGCTGAAATTTCTACTGCACGTTTCGCAGATCCAACTGTACCAACACCTAATTTATAACGACCGATATTTAAAATGTTGAATGCGATAATATGACCTTTACCGATTTCACCAAGTAAGTTTTCTTTCGGTACTAACGCATCTTCTAAAATTAACGTACGAGTTGAAGAACATTTAATACCCATTTTCTTTTCTTCTGGGCTTGTAGATACGCCAGCGTAGTCTTTCTCTACGATAAATGCTGAGAAGTGCTCTCCATCGATTTTTGCATATACAATAAATACGTCAGCGAATGCAGAGTTTGTAATCCACTGTTTTTCACCGTTTAATACGTAATGTGTACCTTCTGCATTTAAACGTGCAGTTGTTTTTGCACCTAATGCGTCAGATCCTGAACCTGGCTCTGTTAATGCGTATGCAGCTAATTTTTCACCAGTTGCAAGTAATGGTAAATACTTTTTCTTTTGCTCTTCGTTACCGAATAATACGATTGGTAAAGATCCGATACCTACGTGAGCACCGTGAGTAATTGCAAAGCCACCAGCGCGAGAGAATTTCTCTGCGATTAACGCTGAGCTTACTTTATCAAGACCAATTCCGCCGTACTCTTCTGGTACGTCAGCGCCTAATAAACCAAGTTCCCCAGCTTCTTTTAAAAGACGAACTGAACGATCAAACTCATGTTGCTCTAAATATTCAAGCTCTGGAAGAACTTCATTTACAATAAAGTCCTCTGTCGTTTTTGCAATCATTTTATGCTCAGATGAAAAATCTTCTGGCGTAAACACTTGATCAATCGTAATCTCATCTACTAAAAAGCTACCGCCTTTAACCGCATTTCCTACTGTTTTTTCCATGAAAATTTCCTCCTTCATATTTTCATGAGCCGCTTCTCTCTTTTTGAAAGAAGCTGGCTCTCCCCTTTTTTATAAACCTTTGTTGCTTCCATTCTTTGCTTTAGCGTCGTCTCGTTCTGAGCGAACCGCTTCCACTTTTTTTATAATCCAGTTCCAGTGGCTAGAACAGTCGGTCGTTTCACCCCTTCCTGTGAGGCAAAAAGCGCCTCTTCGTCAGGGCTTCCAACGCCCTCCTGTTCTAAACGAGCCACCTGCACTTTTTATCTAATCCAGTTCCAGCGGCTAGAATGTTCGGTGGCTTCGCTTCTTCCTGCGAGGCAAAGAACGCCTCTACGTCTGAAGCTCCATCCCCCTCTCATTCTGAGCGAGCCGCTTCCACTTTTTTTAAAGTAATTCAAATACTCCCGCTGCTCCCATTCCGCCGCCGATACACATTGTTACGATACCGAATTGTTCGTTGCGGCGTTTCATTTCGTGAATAAGAGATAGTGTTAGTTTTGCTCCTGTACAGCCAAGTGGATGTCCAAGTGCGATTGCACCACCGTTTACGTTTACTTTTTCTTCATCTAAACCAAGTTCACGAATAACTTGAATTGATTGAGAAGCGAATGCTTCATTTAGTTCAAATAAGCCAATATCAGATAGCTCTAAGCCAGCTAGTTTTAACGCTTTTGGAATTGCAGCGATTGGGCCGATTCCCATTACTTCTGGTGGTACGCCAGCTACTGCAAATGAACGGAATTTCGCAAGTGGCTTCATGCCATCGCTCACTGCTTTTTCGCGATCCATTAATAGTACAGATGCTGCACCGTCACTCATTTGTGAAGAGTTACCAGCTGTTACAGAACCGCGAACGTTAAATGCTGGACGTAATTTACCTAAAATGTCTAGCGTTGTTTCTGCTCTTACACCTTCGTCTTGTGCGAAAGTGATTGTTTCTTCTTGCAGTTTGTTATTTGATCCAACAGTACGTAACGTTACATCTACAGATACTGTTTCATCAGCAAAGTTTCCTGCAGCTAATGCTTTCGCAGCACGTTGATGACTTCTTACTGCAAATGCATCTTGCTCTTCACGAGAAATTCCATATTTCACAGCAACTTGCTCTGCTGTATGTCCCATACCCATATAATATTCTGGAGCCGCTTCTACAAGGCGACTATTCGGACGAACAACGTGTCCCATCATTGGAACTAAACTCATTGATTCTGCTCCGCCTGATAATACAGCTTCAGAGTGACCAAGCATAATACGCTCTGCTCCGTAAGCGATACTTTGTAAACCTGAAGAACAGTAACGGTTAATCGTAATAGCTGGAACATCGTAAGAAAGTCCTGCTAATCCGCCGATATTACGAGCCATATTTAAACCTTGCTCTGCTTCTGGCATCGCACAACCGAAAATTAAATCATCGATTGGTCCTTCATAATTCGCACGCTTTAACGTTTCCTTTACTACTAACGCCCCTAGATCGTCAGGACGAACTGTTTTTAATGAACCCCTCTTTGCTTTTCCAATTGGTGTTCTTGCTCCCGCAACAATGACAGCTTCTCTCATGAACGATATCTCCCCTCGTTATTAGTTACGTAATGGCTTTCCTTTTACAAGCATGTGCTGCATTCTTGCTTGTGATTTCATCTCACTTACTAAGCTAATAAATGCTTCACGTTCTACATCTAATAAATATTGCTCATCAACTTCTGTTCCGTACGGTACTTTTCCGCCCGCAATGACATATGCAAGTTTCTTAGCAATGTGAAGATCGTACTCTGAAATGTAACCAGATAAATGCATTGCTTCCGCACCAAGTGCAAGAGTTGCATATCCTGTTTCCCCAACAACTGGTATCTTTTTGCGGATCGGCGCTTTATAACCAGCTTCATATAAAGCAAGTGCTTTCTGTTTCGCATCGTATAGTAAGTGATCACCATTCACACTAATACCATCTTTATCACCTAAGAAGTTATGAGAAACTGCTTCTTGTCCTGAAGTTGAAACTTTCGCCATTGCGACTGTTTCGAACACTTTATTTGCAACTTTTTGCAGATCAAACTCTACACCGTTTGCCATTTTGTTTAAGTGTTTAATGTATAGCTCTTTATTACCGCCTCCGCCAGGGATTAAGCCAACACCAACTTCTACTAAGCCCATATACGTTTCACTAGAAGCTTGAATGCTCGCTGCTGGTAAGCAAACTTCTGTACCTCCGCCAAGCGTCATACCATATGGTGCTGCTACAACTGGCTTAGAAGAGTACTTAATTTTCGTCATTGCATCTTGGAAGTTTTTCACAACCCACTCAATTTCAAAGTAGTTGTCGTCTTGTGCTTCCATTAAGATCATTGCTAGGTTCGCACCAACGCAGAAGTTCTTCGATTGGTTACCGATAACAAGACCTTTATAATTCTTTTCTACTTCATCAACAGCGTAGTTAATCATTTGCGTAATATCCATACCGATTGCATTGCTCTTCGAATGGAACTCTAAGCAAAGGATGCCGTCGCCTAAATCAATTAAGCTCGCTCCGCTATTTTTCTTTAATACACCATTTTTCGCTTTTAATTGCTTAAGAGAAATTGCTTTTTTATTACGCTCGATTAGTTTATATTCGCCATTATCGTAATAGTAGCTATCGCCGTTATCATGTTTATAGAAAGTAGTGAAACCTTTCTCTAACATTTCTTTCACCCAAGTAGGAACAACTACGCCGTTTTCTTCCATCTTTTGAACAGATTTTTCAACGCCGATTGCATCCCACACTTCAAATGGCCCTTGCTCCCATCCAAAGCCCCACTTCATCGCTTGGTCAATTGCAACGATATCGTCAGCAATTTCTTTATGAAGTTTTGCAGAGTATAAAAGAGTTGGTGTAATGATGTTCCATAATAACTCTCCTGCACGGTCTTTTGCGTATACAAGCGCTTTCAATTTATTCGCTAATCCTTTTTCTTGTTTACTTAACTCTACGGATGTAGCTTTTAATTTTTTACGCGCTTCGTATTCCATCGTTTCAGGATTTAATTCTAAAATTTCTTTTCCTTGTTTTAAGAAGAAGCCTTGACCCGTTTTACTTCCAAGCCATTTTTTCTCCAGCATGTCATGCATGAAAGCTGGTACTTTAAATACATCACGCTCTTCTTCTTGCACATTTTCATATACGTTATTTGCAACGTGTACGAATGTATCTAAACCGACAACATCTAATGTGCGGAACGTTGCGCTCTTCGGACGACCAATAAGTGGGCCTGTTACAGAATCAACTTCCCCAATGCTATAGCCGCGTTTTACCATCTCTTGAAGAGTAACAAGTAAACCGTACGTACCGATGCGGTTTCCAATAAAGTTTGGTGTATCTTTTGCGATAACAACGCCTTTTCCAAGAACGTCTTCGCCAAATAGTTTCATGAAGCTTAATACTTGTGGATCTGTTTCTTTCGTCGGTATTACCTCTAGAAGTTTTAAATATCGTGGTGGGTTAAAAAAGTGTGTGCCTAAGAAGTGTTTCTGGAAGTCGTCTGAACGACCTTCTGCCATTTTTTCAACTGAAATACCTGACGTATTCGAGCTTACGATAGAACCCGGTTTACGAACCGCATCTACTTTTTCAAATAGTTTCTTTTTAATATCTAAGTTTTCAACTACTACTTCAATAATCCAATCTACATCAGCTAGACGCTCAAGGTCATCTTCTAAGTTACCTGCTTCAATCAGTGCTAAATTTCCTTTCACTGTCAGAGGAGCTGGTTTTTGCTTTAATAGTTTTTGCACAGCCGTATTACTAAAACGATTTCTCACACTTTTATGTTCTAATGTAAGTCCCTTCGCTTCTTCTTCTTTCGTAAGCGCAGGTGGTACAATATCAAGCAATAATGTCGGAATACCAATATTAGCTAAGTGTGCCGCAATTCCCGAACCCATTACGCCTGAACCTAGAACAGCAGCCTTTTTAATTTGGAACATCCAATTCTCCCCCTATTCTTGAATGAATGCTCATTCAATTTTTCGACATAAGTCGCAATCAATGAGTGAGCCTCTACTAATAAATATATGATACTGTTTAAATTTTCGCAATATATTTATTGATAAAATTTTCTGAAATAAATATTTTTCTTTTATTTGCCCATGCTATATATGTATTTTCTTCACTAAAATACACTTTCCCTTTTTATAATCTGACGAAACTGGAGGAATATATATGGCAAAACTTAAGAAGAACCCTTCAAAGGCTGGAATTAGTGCAGCTAGTGTAACTGGAAACGCAGGTCCGCATAACCACGGCGTGGAAAAAGGACGTCAAGGTAATAACCAACAATATAAAAAGCATAATATGGGCGAAAAATAACGCTATATTTTTGGGCAGAGAACGTGGCATAATGATTAATGGCTGCTTTTTCTGCCCAATTTATTTGTAACAAATGAGGGAATTATAATGAAACGAACAATAGTTATGATTGTAATGATTGCCACACTATTTACAGGGATGATTTTCTTCTCTTATGCACAAAGGCAACAAGCTGTAAGAGCTGATCAACCTAATATTACTGGGCAATATGGAGTTACAATCGATGCAGACACAGGTGAAGTTTTGTATGGAAAACGCGAAGACGAACGCTCTTATCCGGCTAGTATAGCCAAAATGATGACAGCCCTTCTTTTACTAGAGAATGTAAAAGAGGATGAAGAAATTACAGTTACAGAAAACGCAATTAAAACAGAAAGTCAAAGTAAGAAAATTAAACTTCGTGCTGGGGAAAAGTTAAAACGTGATGAGGCATTAAAACTGATGCTTATCATTAGTGCAGATCCAATAGCTGAATCAATTGCAGAACATATTGCAGGATCAAAAAATGAATTTGTAAAAATGATGAATGCTAGAGCGAAGGAACTCGGTACAAAGCATGCGACTTTCAAGAACGCAAGTGGTGCTGATGCACTTGGAAATAAAGTATCGCCATATGACATTGCTATTATTACGAAAGAAGCATTAAAGTATCCAGTTGTTTTAGAATATATGAATTCAACACGTACAACTCTACATACTTCAGAACGCTCTCCAAACATCGCAAACTACGGACGAGAAGAACTATATGACGATCCATATGCGATTGGAAGTAAAAGCGGTCTATCAGCACTTGGCAAATATACAGTCGTAACAGTGGATGAAAAAGACGGTAAACGCGTCATTAACGTCGTATTATCTTCTACTCGCGCGCAACTATATCCTGATACGAAGAAAATGGCACATTATGCATTTCAGCAATTAAAATAACCAAGGAGTATTTTCTCCTTGGTTATTTTTTAACCATACCTTTTAATACGAACGCAACGTTTGCTGGACGCTCTGCTAGACGGCGCATGAAATATCCATACCAATCGTTTCCATAAGGTACGTAAACACGCATTTTGTAACCTTCTTTTACTAGCTCAAGTTGACGCTCATTACGAATACCATATAACATTTGGAATTCAAATTGATCCCTTGGAATATTATGTTCTTCAGCAAGTTTTTTTGTATATTCAATAATCGCTTCGTCATGTGAAGCAATTGCAGTATAATTTCCATTTAATAAGTGCATTTTAATAATCTTTTTATAATTGTCATCTACATCTTTCTTGTCCGGGAACGCCACTTCTTCAGGTTCTTTATAAGCTCCTTTTACAAGACGTAAATTAGGTTTATAAGCATTTAAATCCTCAATATCTTTTTCTGTACGATATAGGTAAGCTTGAATAACAGTACCAATATTATCGTACTCAGATTTTAACTGTTTAAAGATATCAATTGTCTTTCCGCAGCGTGTATAATCTTCCATATCAATTGTAACGAACACACCATTTTCTTTTGCAGCTTCTAAAATACGGCGCATATTGTTCATTACGATTTCATCAGAGATATCTAATCCCATAGAAGTCATCTTTAAAGAAAGCTGTGAATCAAGACCTTCTCTTCCAATTGCACGGATCGCTTCAATCGATTGGTTAGCCATTTCATTTGCTTCCGCTTCATTATCAACGAATTCACCTAAATAATCGATTGTTACACAAAGACCTTGCTTATTTAATTGTTGAATGGCAGCTGTCGCTAATTCAATCGTCTCCCCTGCGACGAAGCGACCTGCACCAAAGCGTAAACCGTACTTTTTAGCCAGTTTTGTTAGCGCTTTATTTTTAGATAAGAAAAGAAACGAATTTCGCATTAATTGTTCCATGTAATTCACCCCTATGACTGTAATTTATCTGTTTTTTACCCCTCTTCAAAATTATATCATTGTTTAAAATTATTGGATACAAATAATTATTTAGATAATTTATAAAATACTATAAAAACATTTAAAAACCTATATTTCTGC
>NZ_WEIJ01000011.1:0-105724 GCF_009183795.1 Bacillus sp. B1-WWTP-T-0.5-Post-4 | reverse complement strand
GTAAGATCCCTGAAAGATGATCAGGTTGATAGGTTCGAGGTGGAAGCATGGTGACATGTGGAGCTGACGAATACTAATAGATCGAGGACTTAACCATATAATATGTAGCAATGTTATCTAGTTTTGAGAGAACATAAAAAACTTATTGACTTTTAAAGTAAATGAGTTATAATAATGATTGTCTCAAAAGAATAATGTCTGGTAATGATGGCAGAGAGGTCACACCCGTTCCCATACCGAACACGGAAGTTAAGCTCTCTAGCGCCGATGGTAGTTGGGACCTTGTCCCTGTGAGAGTAGGACGTTGCCAGGCAATATTATTCCGCAGTAGCTCAGCGGTAGAGCTATCGGCTGTTAACCGATCGGTCGTAGGTTCGATTCCTACCTGCGGAGCCATTGGAGAGCTGTCCGAGTTGGCCGAAGGAGCACGATTGGAAATCGTGTATACGTCACAAGCGTATCAAGGGTTCGAATCCCTTGCTCTCCGCCATAGGATTTATAATATTTGGCCCGTTGGTCAAGTGGTTAAGACACCGCCCTTTCACGGCGGTAACACGGGTTCGAATCCCGTACGGGTCACCACTTTGGAGGATTAGCTCAGCTGGGAGAGCACCTGCCTTACAAGCAGGGGGTCGGCGGTTCGATCCCGTCATCCTCCACCATATAAATTTTATATGAATAGTATTATCGCGGGGTGGAGCAGCACGGTAGCTCGTCGGGCTCATAACCCGAAGGTCGCAGGTTCAAATCCTGTCCCCGCAACCAAATGGTCCCGTGGTGTAGTGGTTAACATGCCTGCCTGTCACGCAGGAGATCGCCGGTTCGACCCCGGTCGGGACCGCCATTTTAATAAGGCTCGGTAGCTCAGTCGGTAGAGCAGAGGACTGAAAATCCTCGTGTCGGCGGTTCGATTCCGTCCCGAGCCACCATTTATTTTAATAAAATACGCCGGCTTAGCTCAATTGGTAGAGCAACTGACTTGTAATCAGTAGGTTGGGGGTTCAAGTCCTCTAGCCGGCACCATGTAAGTTTCGGAGGGGTAGCGAAGTGGCTAAACGCGGCGGACTGTAAATCCGCTCCTTCGGGTTCGGCAGTTCGAATCTGCCCCCCTCCACCATTTACATAGGGGCATAGTTTAAAGGTAGAACTGAGGTCTCCAAAACCTCCAGTGTGGGTTCGATTCCTACTGCCCCTGCCAAATATATTTACACAACATGGCGGTTGTGGCGAAGTGGTTAACGCACCGGATTGTGGCTCCGGCATTCGTGGGTTCGATTCCCATCAGTCGCCCCATTTTTATTTTAAAAATTACAAATAATCTAATGGATACTTACATATAATTAAGTAAGAATTCGATGGGCTATAGCCAAGCGGTAAGGCAACGGACTTTGACTCCGTCATGCGCTGGTTCGAATCCAGCTAGCCCAGCCATTTTTGCGGAAGTAGTTCAGTGGTAGAATACAACCTTGCCAAGGTTGGGGTCGCGGGTTCGAATCCCGTCTTCCGCTCCAATAAAATTTAATATGGCGGCATAGCCAAGTGGTAAGGCAGAGGTCTGCAAAACCTTTATCACCGGTTCAAATCCGGTTGCCGCCTTTTCTTTTGTGCCGATGTGGCGGAATTGGCAGACGCGCACGACTCAAAATCGTGTTCCTTCGGGAGTGTCGGTTCGACCCCGACCATCGGTATCATGAACGGCGTAATAAAAGACTCTACACCAAATGTGTAGAGTCTTTTTATGTTTTCATCACACTATAAAATAAGCAAAAATGGTGTGTTGGTGAAATGGTTATAAATGATTAAGGTAAACTTATTCATTTAGTACATGCGATACAGTTGGGGAAAACTACAAAACAATAAAGGGATAAATTTTTATCCCTTTATATAATTTCATTATTTTATAGAGAATTTCTCCAACCTGGTGACATGAAGTTAAATCCGACGCCACCAGTAGATATTAGTACATGATCAGCTGTTAATTTCGTAATTTCTAAGAACTTCTTTTCAAACTCTTCTCTGTTGTATTTGTACATAGTTGAGTGGCATGACCACATGTGCGTTGAAGTACTCAACCAGTCTCCTAATTCCTTTAATTCAGGAAACGACTCAAATCGAATTGGTTCATCTAATTTCATGAATCTCACTTGATAGATAGTTGGGTTTAATTTTTCTCCTATTCCTTTAAAAGCATGTGATTTTTTGTCTTTTGAATGTGTCATAATTCACCCTCCATCTTTTCTTCAAATTTTTTCCTATTTTTATTATACAACAATAGAAAACAATTATGGGAATAATATGGAAATCGGTATTAGCAATATAAAAAGACACTAACAGAAATGTTAGAGTCTTTTAGTTAAATTATACTATGTGCTTCTAAAATTCGTAATAAACGTAGGAATTCATGTATAATATAACTTGTCGAAAGAACAAAATGATAGTGATTTATATTATGTCTGTAATATGAATCAAAAATGAACTTTTTATATTTCTTTTAAAAATGTGTTGAACACACATTATATTTCATATTAATATTTTTATGTAGATTTAAAACGGGAAAGAGAGTGGAAAGTATGGGCCGTAAATGGAACAATATTAAAGACAAAAAAGCATCAAAAGATGCAAATACAAGCCGTATATACGCGAAATTTGGGCGTGAAATTTATGTGGCAGCAAAACAAGGCGAGCCAGATCCAGAATCAAACCAAGCACTAAGAGTTGTATTAGAGCGTGCGAAAACATACAATGTTCCAAGAACAATTATTGATCGTGCAGTTGAAAAAGCAAAAGGCGGTTCAGAAGAAAATTATGACGAGCTTCGTTATGAAGGATTCGGACCAAATGGAGCTATGGTTATTGTAGATACACTTACAAATAACGTAAACCGTACTGCAGCAGATGTACGAGCTGCATTTAGCAAAAACAGTGGTAATATGGGTGTGAACGGTTCTGTAGCTTACATGTTTGATGCGACAGCTGTTATCGGCCTTGAAGGTAAAACATCAGATGAAGTTCTTGAAATTTTAATGGAAGCAGATGTAGATGCACGTGACATTCTAGAAGAAGAAGATTCTGTTATCGTGTATGCTGAACCAGATCAATTTCATGCAGTACAATCTGCACTTAAAGGTGCTGGCGTTGAGGAGTTTACAGTTGCAGAATTAACAATGCTTGCACAAAGTGATGTAACACTTCCTGAAGATGCTCAAGCACAATTTGAGAAAATGGTTGATGCATTAGAAGATTTAGAAGATGTTCAACAAGTTTATCACAACGTAGACTTAGGAGAGTAATACGATAGATGACCCTTTTCGCTTAGCGGATAGGGTCTTTTTTATGAAGTTAATTAAGGTGATGAAGTATTAAAGGTATTTTGTTGTAGGTAGGGAATATGATTATAGGGATATATAAAATATTCATTATCTCTAGGAGGCTTAATATGGAACATAAGACACCAAAGCATATCGTTGCTGTAGCAGGTTATTTAACAAATGAAAAAAATGAAGTGTTATTAGCAAAAGTGCACTGGCGAGCTGATACGTGGGAGTTGCCAGGAGGACAGGTAGAAGAAGGCGAAGCGCTCGATCAAGCTGTCTGTAGGGAAATAAAAGAGGAAACAGGGTTAACGGTGAAGCCTATCGGAATTACAGGCGTTTATTATAATACTTCTATGCATATTCTAGCTGTTGTTTTTAAAGTAGCATATATAAGTGGTGAAATAAAAATTCAACCTGAAGAAATACAAGAGGCTAAATTTGTTGATTTAAATGAAGAGAACATAGATGAGTATATAACGCGTCCTCATATGAAATCCAGAACGCTTGATGCAATGAGAGCAACACATTTTATTCCGTATGAAACGTGGGAAGTACAGCCGTATAATTTAATAGGAAGATTGTAAAGAAAAGAGTAGCCGATTTGAGATACATTCGAATCACTACTCTTTTTTTGTATACTGTTTAAGAAAAAGGTCAAAATAATAATAGCACTAGTATTGATTTGAGGAACATTTGTTCTGTATAATAAATCTATATGTTATATACATTTAGATTACTAGATAGTCAAAAGTATATATATTTGTAGATGATATAATTAAAGTGTAAAGTGAAAATATAATAGTCTTAAGGGTTTCTCTATTATTGGTTATTCGTACTTTAACATAACCTATATTCAATATTTCAGATGAATAGTAGATAAAAAAATACTGTGATACAATACTTTTTTATCCCACTATTTGCTGGGCAGTAAGCCTGATTGATGAGGGCTCATTAAAGTTTCACTTTATACCTTACAATGATGTAAGGTACGTGTAAGAGAAATCGATGGGATATTTTTTTACAACAATGTATTCTTAAAGTAAGAGTTATATGCTGTGTGGAAAAGAGGTGTTCAAGATGAAAGAACGAGTATTATCTAGGGTGAACTATCATCAAAAAGTTGCATTAAATCCAATGACTAAACTTTTTTATAAAGCCATCATATTATTATTATTGTTAAGTTGTACGTTATTATTCATTGGAAATGTAATGATTGAGAAAAGTGATATTAGTAAATTACATGTACCGGCTAAGTTAGAGGTGCCAGAATCATTAACATATGCATTTATTGCGACAGAAGATAAAAGATTTTATCATCATAACGGTTTAGATTATATAGCAATTATTAGGGCATCTGTTGAGAATATAAAGGCTGGTGGTGTCGTGCAAGGAGGAAGTACAATTACACAGCAGCTATCTAAAAATGCCTTTTTAACGAATGAACGTACATTTTCTCGGAAGTGGAAAGAGATTTTTTATACGAAAAAAATTGAACGCACATTTACGAAGGATGAAATTTTAAAATTATATGTAAGTAATATTTATTATGGAGAAGGAGCATGGGGAATTGAAAAAGCAGCAAACCTTTACTTCGGTAAAAAGGTGAACCAATTAACGTTGGCTGAAAGTGCAATGATGGCTGCTGTAGTAAAAGCACCTGCTTATTACTCACCTGCACAAAATTATGATAAAGCAGTAGAGAGACGTAATGTCGTTTTGAGACTAATGGAGAAAGAAGGCTATATAAGCCATGATGAGTATGTTCA
Organism: Bacillus sp. B1-WWTP-T-0.5-Post-4; assembly: GCF_009183795.1. Lineage (NCBI taxonomy): Bacteria > Bacillati > Bacillota > Bacilli > Caryophanales > Bacillaceae > Bacillus > Bacillus sp. B1-WWTP-T-0.5-Post-4. Next base: position 100,644 of record NZ_WEIJ01000011.1, on the reverse strand, counting down.
AGCAGTTAGTGAGAAATTGGTAATTCGTCATGATATAAAAATAGAGCAGTCGATGTTAAATAGCGCGCGTAAAAAAGCAGTAAGTTAAGAGAAGTTCCTACAGAGGAGCTTCTTTTTTTGAATAAATTGTGACACAATATCGTCACAATTATTGTGTTTTTGTAATTTATGTGAGCGTGTTCATTGCGTGACGTATATAAGTGTTGATATTATGTGTATTGTGTACAATGCTGTATACAGAATATGAATTTAAAGAGGAATGTATATGAAATCAAATAAACTCATGGCTCTTGGTATAGTTTTTTCTATCGCAGTATTAATTGTAATTGGAACAATTGCGTATAGCATCATAAATGACAAAAAAGATAAAGGGAATGAGATGTTTGCTTATTCTACGCAACAATCTTTAGGGAAAGATGATGCTCCAGTTAAGGTAGTTGAATTTGGAGACTTTAAATGTCCTGCTTGTCGTACTTGGGATGTAACAGTATTACCTCGATTAAAAGAAGAGTATATTGATAAAGGCAAAGTGCAGTTATACTTTATTAACTTCCCATTTATTGGAAAAGACTCAGATTTAGGTGCAGCAGCTGGTGAAGCAATTTATAAACAAGATAAAGATTCATTCTGGATCTTCTATGATGAGATCTATCAAAATCAAAAGAAAGATACAGAAGAATGGATTACAGAAGATTTGCTTCTTAGCATTGTGAAAGAGAAACTGCCGAAAGTTAATGTAGAGCAATTTAAGAAAGATTTACACAGTAAAGACATTAAAGAAAAAGTAAGTAAAGATTCAGATCGTGCTCAAAAATTAAAAGTTCAAGGTGCTCCTTCTGTATATGTAAACGGAAATCTTGCAAATCCTGATTTTGATAGTATGAAGAAGGCAATTGATAAAGAATTGAAAAAGTGATGAGGTCTCTCATCACTTTTTCGACTTTTTTCGATAAAATTCTTGCCTCTACTTTTTTTACATGCTATACTACTTTACATAAGTTATTCTAATATCTTATATGTAATTCATATTTGCGGGTGTAGTTTAGTGGTAAAACAAGAGCCTTCCAAGCTCTGGTCGAGAGTTCGATTCTCTTCACCCGCTCCAAATTTTATTAAATGTTTTTCTATAAATTGTGATCAACGCAGTGTTTCGTTTCCGAGATAAACGAGGCATTGCGTTTTTTAATGTTTGAAAAATATAATTACATGCGAAAATAGAAGTAAATAATAGTATTCCAAACGTGAATTACTAACCAATAGAGTGGTTACATAAGGGGTGGATTCATCTGAGGAGGCGATTAAGAGTGGATTTTGAACAATTAAAGCAAGATGTAATTGCGTATAGTAAAACAATTGGCATAGATAAAATAGGCTTTGCGAGCGCTTCTCCTTTTGAGGAATTAAAGCAGCGCTTAATCCAGCAACAACAATTAAATTATCAATCTGGATTTGAAGAGCCTGATATAGAGAAGAGAACGAATCCGCAACTGTTATTACCGGGTGCTAAATCAATTATTGCGATTGCTTTAGCATATCCTTCAAAATTAAAAAATGCACCATTAAGTAAGCGTGGAGAACGCCGTGGGATTTTTTGTCGTGCTTCTTGGGGACAAGATTATCATCTTGTTTTACGAGATCGTTTGCAAAAATTAGAGGCATATTTAATTGAAAAACTTCCCGATATAGAAGTGAAGTCCATGGTTGATACAGGTGAATTAAGTGATCGAGCTGTATCAGAGCGTGCTGGTATTGGATGGAGCGGTAAAAACTGCTCTATTATTACACCTGAATTTGGTTCGTACGTATACTTAGGGGAAATGATTACAAATGTTCCATTCCCGCCAGATAAGCCGATAGAAGATCAATGCGGGGGCTGTACGAAATGTATCGATATTTGTCCTACCGGTGCTTTAATACAGGGGGGACAGTTAGATTCGAAGAAGTGCATTGCGTTTTTAACACAAACGAAAGGATTCCTACCTGAAGAATATCGCGATAAAATAGGAAATCGCATATATGGATGTGATACGTGTCAGACTGTTTGTCCGAAAAACAAAGGAATGGATTTTCATAATCATCCTGAGATGGAGCCGGATCCTGAGCTAGTTAAACCATTATTAACGCCACTTTTAACAATTAGTAATCGTGATTTTAAAGAGAAATATGGGATTATGTCAGGGTCATGGAGAGGGAAAAAGCCACTGCAAAGAAATGCGATTTTAGCATTAGCACATTTTAAAGAAGCATCGGCAATTCCTGATTTAATTGGTGTTATGAAAGATGACCCAAGACCGGTACTACGCGGAACGGCAGCATGGGCACTTGGGAAAATTGGCGGAGATGGAGTAGGCGAAGCGATTGAGAAAGCGATGGAACGTGAGAAAGATGAAGAAGTGCTTCATGAAATGAATCGCGGGCTTGAATTGTTAGCACAGAAAAAAGAGTAGATAATATTTCCCTTTTTCATATTGTAATATGGGAGGGAGACGGAATGGTTGTAAAAACGAAGATTGAAAACCAAGTACAACAATTTTTAGCATATATAACGGAGAAAAGAACGAATGTGGATGGTATTGCTGAGGATTTATTACAAATGGCACTGAGAAAGAAACAATTGTTTCAAAGGCGTAGTGCACATATAGTGAAAGCAACTGCGGATGTTTCTTTCATTAGACAATTAAATAGTAATGACCATCAAGAAATTGATTATCAAATACATTTTAAATATTTAATTAAGCATAAAGAATTATTTTATATTGAAGAGGAACAATTAAAACGAAGAGTTTGTTTAAATAATAGTCGAATTATAGGCGATTCTGCTATTGAAGTGTCAGAAGAAATTAGAATGGGTGAGACATTAGAAAGGGATATTACGAAAGAGAAGTACGGTTCTTATCAGTATAATCGTTTAGAGGCAGTGAAATATGCAGAGCGTTGGTGGGATGACCGGAATCCTATGTATCGTAATTTCCCTGATAATTGTACGAATTTCATTTCTCAATGTCTTCATACTGGAGAAGTACCTATGAACGGGTATCCTAATATTCGTAAAGGATGGTGGCAAAGGGAGAATCAGTGGAGTTGGAGCTGGGCTGTTGCACATTCTTTTTATTGGTATTTGTCAGGTGCTACAACAGGACTTCGAGCAGAGGCGGTAGAGAGGCCAGAAGAACTTATTCTTGGAGATGTCATTGCTTATGATTTCGAGGATGACGGAAGATGGAATCATACGACGATTGTGGTAGCAAAAGATGCAGATGGTATGCCGCTTGTAAATGCACATTCAGCGAATAGCCGTCGACGTTATTGGAACTATGAAGACTCTAGTAAATATACACCACAAATGAAATATAAATTCTTTCATATTATTAATGGGTAGAGATTTTTCGCTCAAGTGGTATAATACGTAGTAGACAAAAAACAGAGGTGAATATCGCGTGGGAGTACATGTTGTTTTATATCAGCCAGAAATTCCAGCAAATACAGGGAATATTGCTCGTACTTGTGCAGCAACTGGAACAGAATTACATTTGATTAGACCGCTTGGATTTTCAACGGATGATAAAATGTTAAAGCGTGCAGGATTAGATTATTGGCAGCACGTAAAAATTACGTATTATGATTCAATTGAAGAATTTTATGAAAAAAATAAAGACGGTGAATTCTTCTATTTAACAAAGTATGGCGAGAAAGCTCATACAGCGTTTGACTATAGCAAGCGTGAGAAGGATTACTATTTTGTATTTGGAAGAGAAACAAACGGCTTACCAGCTAATGTAATCGAAGAAAACTTTGATCATTGTTTACGTATTCCAATGACAGATAAAGTACGTTCATTAAATTTATCTAATACAGCAGCAATTTTAATTTATGAAGCGTTCCGTCAACAAAATTACCCTGGATTAGATTTAGAAATCGTTTATTAAAAGTCGCCATATGGCGACTTTTTTTATAAAATAAAAATAATATATAATCATACATTTAAAAGAGAGGACATAATCATATAGAATGGGATATATGATTAAAAATAGATAAGACGGGTTGAGATAAATATGAAGGAAGAATATAGTAATCAAAATACCTTTTTAAGTATGATAGATATGGATTTAATTAGACAAGGATTATTACATACTATTCAAGATTTAGTATTCATATTGAAAGTTATTGATAATGAAACGTTTCAATATATGTATGTGAATAAAATAGGAATGGATTATGCTAGGTTAAGCGAAGAGTGCTATGGAAAAACTTTTGCAGAAGTATTACCAAAAGATATAGCGGGGATATTGCAAAGGCAATATGCAAAAGTAGTGAGAGAAGCGAAAGCACACACCTTTTGTGATGTAGTCAATTTACCAAAAGGTGAGATACATTATGAATCTTCACTTAATCCTGTCTGCGACGAAGAAGGAATATGTCAATTTGTTATTTGTATTACAAGAGATATTACAGCTCAAATTGAGGAGAAGACAAAGATAGAGGAAAAACAAATGTTATTTAAGTCGTTACTGGAATATAATAATGACTCAATTATATCTATAGATTCTATAGGGAGAGTTACATATGCAAATCCGGCAACGTATGAAATATTTGGATACCGGTATGAGGAATTAAATAATAAATTTATTTTTGAATTCATTAATAAAGAATATGAAAAAGATTTTCAAATTATATTTAAGGGATCGATGCAAGGAAAAGCAAAACAAATTGTTTCAAAGAAATATGTTCATAAAGAAGGGTACGAGCTATATATTTCTTTGAGAACTATCCCGATTATTGTGAACGGTGAAATTGTTGGGATTTATATTGTTACGAGAGATGTTACAAGGCAAGTATTAAACGAAATGCGAACAGAATATTTAGCTTACTATGACCAGTTAACGGGATTAATGAATAGAATTTCATGTACAAATAAGTTAAATACTTTTTTAAATGAGAGTGTAAATTTTGCACTTGTATTTATAGATTTAGATGAGTTTCATCGTATTAATGATACATTTGGTCATAAAGAGGGAGATAAAGTATTACAAAAAGTTACAGAATGTTTAAGCAATCTAAAAATAGAAGATATGCACTTATTTAGAGAACACGATGATCAATTTGTTATGTTGATAGAAAATATAACGAAAGAATATGTAGAGGAAGTTGCAAAAAGCATACTGAAAAATATTAGTGAATATTTTGTAATCGAAGAAGAAGATGTATATTTAAGTGCATCAATTGGAATTGTAATGGCTCCAGCAGATGGAGAAGATGAAAAAATACTATTTCAGAGGGTCGATGCTGCTTTAGAAAAAGCAAAAGAAAAAGGAAAAGGACATTATCATTTTTATTGTAGTGGATTAGACTGTGAGCGTGAACAAAGGTTTATAATAGAAAACCAGTTACATCGTGCTATAGAAAAAAATGAATTTTTCTTATATTATCAGCCACAAATTAATATTGAAACGAAAAAAATAGCTAGTATGGAAGCTTTAATAAGGTGGGAGAATAAGGAATTAGGATTTGTTTCTCCAAACCAATTTATTCCGTTGGCAGAAAGAACAGGGTTTATTATTAAGCTCGATGAATGGGTAGTAAATCAAGTGTGTCAGCAACTGCGCGAATGGTTAAATAAAGGATATGAAGTGGTCCCAATTGCGGTTAATATTTCAGCTAGACACTTTCGTTCTATTACATTAATAGAGATGATTACACGGGCTTTAAATAAGTACAATGTATCAGCTCATTTATTAGCGATAGAGGTTACAGAAGGAGCTCTTATACATAAAGATATATCAAAGAGAGTGTTACTACAATTAAAAGAACAAAATTTAAAGATTCATTTAGATGATTTTGGAACAGGCTATTCATCTTTAAGTTATTTAAAAACATATCCAATTGATACTTTAAAAATTGATCGTTCTTTTATGGAAGGTATACATATAGATGAACGTGATACGAATGTTACAGCTGCAATTATTCATTTAGCTCATACTTTAGAATTGAATATAATTGCAGAAGGAGTAGAAAAAAAGGAGCAAATACAGTTTTTGAAAGAAAAGAATGTGAAGCTTGTACAAGGTTATTATTATAGCCGACCACTATCCAAATATGATATGGAAAATATGTATTATAAATAAAAAAATGATGTGCTAAAAGCACATCATTTTTTATGTGTACCTGGTTTGTCATTGTAACCGGATGTAAAAATAGCTGTAAGAAATGTGAGTGATACACCTAAAATTAATAATAATTTCATACTAATATCCTCCTTACTTTTTTCGGTTCATGAGTTTTATTTATTATCCAAAATGTATGTAAGGTTCTTAGAAGAAAAGAATTTATTTATAATGAATAGCAGTGTAAAAATGTTAATACCTATATTATACAGAATTTTCTTTGAATTTTGGAGAGAATTTTAGCGTGCTATTATATATTTCGTTTTGATTTAAAGAATGTTTAAGGACATCCTAGCATACCTTTTATAATAATCCGATTGAACAAGGAGATGGGGGAGGAGCTATAATGGATATTCTAAAAAAGATTGAACAGCATCGAGCAGCAGAAGAACGTTTACAATGGGAAGGTACGTTTGCGGAGTATTTGGAGCTTGTGAAAGAAAGACCATGGGTGGCTCAAACAGCACACTCTCGCATTTACAATATGATAAAAGACGCTGGAATTGAAGAAGTTGATGGTAGAAGAAAGTATAATTTCTTTAGTAATCAGCTCTTTGGATTAGAGGATGCTCTAGAACGTCTTGTAGAGGAATATTTTCATCCATCTGCAAAACGATTAGATGTTAGAAAAAGAATTTTATTATTAATGGGTCCTGTTAGTGGAGGGAAATCAACGTTAGTTACAATGTTGAAACGAGGATTAGAAACATATTCAAGAACAGATCGCGGAGCAATTTTTGCAATTAAAGGATGCCCAATGCACGAGGATCCACTGCATTTAATTCCACATCATTTACGAGATGATTTCTTTAATGAGTATGGGGTTAGAATTGAAGGGAATTTATCACCACTAAATGTCATGCGTTTAGAGCAAGAATACGGATCAAGAATTGAGGATGTAGTTGTAGAGCGTATTTTCTTCTCTGAAGATCGCCGTACAGGGATTGGTACATTTAGTCCGTCTGATCCAAAATCACAGGATATTGCAGATTTAACAGGTAGTCTGGACTTTTCTACGATTGCAGAATATGGTTCAGAATCAGATCCACGTGCGTATCGATTTGATGGAGAATTAAATAAGGCAAACCGAGGAATGATGGAGTTCCAAGAGATGTTAAAATGCGATGAGAAGTTTTTATGGCACTTATTATCGCTTACGCAAGAAGGGAATTTCAAAGCGGGAAGATTTGCGCTTATTTCAGCAGATGAATTAATTGTAGCGCATACGAATGAAACAGAGTATCGCTCATTTATAGCAAATAAGAAAAATGAAGCATTGCACTCAAGAATTATTGTAATGCCAGTTCCTTATAATTTACGAGTAAGTGAAGAAGAACATATTTATGAAAAAATGATTCGTGAAAGTGATGTATCGAATGTTCACATTGCACCACACACACTTCGCGTTGCAGCAATGTTCACTATTTTAACTCGTTTAAAAGATCCGAAGCGTCCGGATATTGATTTAATTAAAAAGATGCGTTTGTATGATGGAGAAACGGTAGAAGGTTATAATGCGATTGATGTAGAAGAATTACAACGCGAATATCAAGATGAAGGTATGAAGGGTATTGATCCTCGTTATGTCATTAACCGAATTTCGTCTACAATCATTCGAAAAGAGGTACCATCTATTAACGCGTTAGATGTACTTAGATCTTTAAAAGATGGGCTAGATCAGCATCCATCCATTAGTAATGAAGACCGTGAACGTTACATGAACTTCATCTCATTAGCGAGAAAAGAATACGATGAAATCGCGAAGAAAGAAGTACAAAAAGCGTTTGTTTATTCATATGAAGAATCAGCTAAGACGCTTATGGATAATTACTTAGATAACGTTGAGGCGTACTGCAATAAATCGAAATTACGTGATCCGTTAACAGGAGAAGAAATGAGTCCAGATGAAAAATTAATGCGCTCAATTGAAGAGCAAATTGGAATTTCAGAAAATGCTAAGAAAGCGTTCCGTGAAGAGATTTTAATTCGCATTTCTGCTTATGCCCGTAAAGGAAAACGTTTTGATTATAATTCACATGAACGTCTTCGTGAAGCGATTCAGAAAAAACTATTTGCTGATTTAAAAGATATAGTGAAAATTACAACATCAACGAAAACGCCGGACGAAAATCAGCTTAAGAAAATCAATGATGTTGTTGCGCGTTTAATTGATGAGCATGGCTATAATTCTTCTTCAGCAAATGAATTACTACGCTATGTAGGTAGCTTGTTAAACAGATAGTTTGATAACAAAACGCTGTCTCTTGTATTTTGCGGGACAGCGTTTTATTATCCGTTCATATGTGTATAAAGTGTCATACCTTGTCCAAATGTAATAAATTAAGATGCAATTTTATGAATTTATTGTCAATTATTTTTACAATATGCATATGATAGAGTAACCAACCATTCATACGAAAAAAGCCAACACAATACAATATGTTGCAAAGTAAAAATGTGTGCAACAATGCATTGTGTTTCTTTCTTATCAGTGGCTGAATATTTCTTTCTATTTATGTGAGTGGCAAAATTTTGTTTAGGATGCTCGGGGTATTGTATGAAAAACGTTATAAATGTTTATGGGATGATTTTCTGTGGGCAGTTACCTTTCAAATATTCTAGCTTGCATATTACAGAACAAAATTTATAGATTGCTGTTCATACAGGAAGACAATTACAGTAAGGAGGGAAAGGAATGGGCGAAGAAAATCAACCAAATTATACGATTTCACAGGAAAACTGGTCCCTCCATCGCAAAGGATATGACGACCAACAGCGCCATCAAGAAAAAGTACAAGAGGCAATTAAGAATAATTTACCCGATCTTGTAACAGAAGAAAGTATAGTTATGTCTAATGGTAAGGATGTTGTAAAAATACCAATTCGTTCTCTAGATGAATATAAGATTAGATACAATTATGATAAAAATAAACATGTTGGGCAAGGAAACGGTGACAGCAAAGTTGGTGATGTCGTTGCGAGAGATGGATCAGGTGGTCAAAAACAAAAAGGGCCAGGAAAAGGGCAAGGAGCAGGAGATGCAGCTGGGGAAGATTACTATGAAGCTGAAGTCTCTATTTTAGAATTAGAGCAAGCGTTTTTCAGAGAGTTAGAACTGCCTAATTTAAAGAGAAAAGAAATGGATGAAAACCGGATTGAACATGTTGAATTTAATGACATTAGAAAAACAGGATTATGGGGAAATATCGATAAGAAACGAACAATGATATCCGCATATAAACGAAATGCGATGGGTGGTAAAGCATCTTTTCATCCAATTCATCAAGAAGACTTAAAGTTCCGCACTTGGAATGAAGTATTAAAGCCAGATTCAAAAGCTGTTGTATTAGCGATGATGGATACGAGTGGATCGATGGGAATATGGGAGAAATATATGGCACGTAGCTTCTTTTTCTGGATGACAAGATTTTTACGCACAAAGTATGAAACAGTTGATATTGAATTTATTGCTCATCATACAGAAGCGAAAGTCGTTACAGAAGAAGAATTTTTCTCAAAAGGAGAAAGTGGCGGAACAATATGTTCCTCCGTATATAAAAAAGCATTAGAACTTATCGATAATAAATATTCACCAGACCGCTATAATATTTATCCATTCCATTTTTCAGATGGTGATAATTTAACATCAGATAATGCTAGATGTGTAAAGCTTGTTGAAGAGCTAATGAAGAAGTGTAATATGTTTGGGTATGGGGAAGTGAACCAGTACAACCGCCATAGTACACTTATGTCAGCCTATAAAAATATTAAAGATGATAATTTCAGATATTATATTTTAAAGCAAAAAGCAGACGTATTTCATGCGATGAAAAGCTTTTTTAGAGAAGAATCAGGTGAGAAAATGGCATAACCTCTTTTAAAGAGGTTCTTTTTTTGTAAACTTTTTATTTTTTCAGTTGACAATGATAACGAAAATCATTATCATTTATTCGAGAAATGATTACATTTCGAATTATATATTTCGGAGGAGATGTAAAGTTGAAACAAAATAAAAGAAAACGTATAAATGCAATGATTATAGCGGCGGCGTTATCACTTCCGTTTGCTTTGTATTCAACACCTGCTTTAGCGGCAGTAGCAATTGAGGCGAATAAAACTGGACAAGGTTTAGAAGATGGTACATATGACGCTGTTATTAAAGCGTATAAAGATAAAACGAATGAAGAGTCTATGGCAGCTGTTTATATAAAGGATCCGAAATTAACAATTGAGAATGGAAAGAAAATTGTAACAGCAACGTTAAGTGATAGTGATTTCTTTCAATACTTGAAGACAGAGGATATTCACACTCCAGGTGTGTTTCATGATGTGAAAGTAATATCAGAAGACAAAAAGAAAAATGGAACGAAAGTGATTCAGTTTGAAGTAGGGGAATTAGGAAAAAGGTATAATATGCGAATGCATATTTATATTCCAACAATGGCCTATGACAATAAGTACCAAGTACAGTTTGAAGTAAATACATTGAATTTAGAGAACAATGTTCCAGAAAAACAAAAGGAAAATAAAGAGGAGAAACAAGATGAAAACGGAAATGTAATATTAGATAAGCAATTACAAAAATATATTAATAAATATAACTTAAATAGAGATAATGTAGATGCGCCAATCACAAAGAAAGATTTATTACAAATTAAAACATTATCCATTTATTCAGGTAAAGGAATAAATGAAATAACTGGTTTAGAGTATATGACAAACTTAGAGAAGTTGACGTTACGAGAGTCTAATGTAAAAGACATATCAGCCATCTCGAAATTGAGAGGTTTGAAGTACGTTGATTTAACATCTAATTCAATTGAAAGTATTCACCCAATTGAGCAGTTAGAGAATATTAATATGCTTTTTTTAAGAGATAATAAAATTTCTGATCTTACACCATTAAGTAAAATGAAAAAAATTAAAACATTAGATTTAATCGGTAATAACATTAAAGATATCCAGCCATTATTTACATTATCAACTATGAAACAATTATACTTAGCAAATAATCAAATCAGTGATCTTACGGGAATTGATCGATTAAATAATGTGGAACTATTATGGATAGGGAACAATAAAATTAATAATGTTGAATCTATTAGTAAAATGAGTAATCTTATTGAACTAGAAATTTCTGATAGTGAAATAAAAGATATATCATCACTATCTCAATTAGGAAATTTACAAGTGCTGAATTTAGAAGAGAATTATATCTCTGATATATCGCCGTTGAGCACTTTAACAAATTTACATGAGATAAATCTTGGAGCAAATGAAATTTTTGACGTAAGGCCTGTTGAGGAATTAGGTAAGCGAATTTCAATTGACATTCAAAGACAAAAAATCTTTTTAAATGAAGCAAGTGTAGATGAAGAAATAAAAATCCCAGTATACAACCTTAAAGGAGAGCCACTTCAAAATATTAATCTACAAAGTGAGGGGGCTACTCTGAATAACGGATTTATAAAATGGAATAGTCCTGGAGAAAAAATATATGAATTTAAACTAGATACTAATTCTACTGAAAGTAAAATAAGATTTAATGGCACGGTTATACAGAATATAGTTGAAAAACAAAAAGAAAGTCAAAATGTAATTCTCGATAAAACTTTACAACAACATATTAATAAAGAGAATTTAGGTAGAGAGAATTTAAACGCTCCTATCACAAAAGAAGATTTATTACAGATTAAAAAATTAGAGATACTTAAAGAAAAAGGAAATGAGATAAAAGATATAACAGGTTTAGAATATATGACGAACTTAGAAAAACTCACTTTAGAAGGAGTAGGTCTGAAAAATATTGAGTTTATCTCAAACTTGAAACAATTGAATAATGTGAATGTATCTCATAATCAAATTGAAGATATAACACCACTATCTTCATTGGAAAATTTACAGTGGTTAAATCTTGCGGACAATCATATTAAAGATGTAACGGTTATTGGTTCCATGCTAAACTTATTTAGCTTAAATTTAGCTGGAAATGAGATTCGTGATGTAAGGCCGTTAATACAATTAGGTCAGTGGTTTACAATTGATGTTGGAAGACAAAATATCATTTTAAATGATGCAAAAATAAACGAAGAAATTCAAGTTCCTGTATATGATTTAGAAGGAGAAAGTATTGAAAATATTCAATTGGTAAGTGAGGGAGGGACGTTTAATAACGGAGTAATAAAATGGAGTACCCCAGGTGAAAAGGTGTATAAATTTGATTTAGATTCTGATGAAATTAGCATAAGGTTTAACGGAACAGTTATACAGAATATAGTGGAAAAAGAAGAAGAAAAAGAGCCGGTAAAAGAAATTGAAGAAACAAAAGAAGAAGTGAAAGAGCCGGTAAAAGAAGTTGAAGAAACAAAAGAAGAAGTGAAAGAGCCGGTAAAAGAAGTTGAAGGAACAAAAAAAGAAGTGAAAGAGCCGGTAAAAGAAGTTGAAGGAACAAAAGAAGAAGAAAAAGAGCCAACAAAAGAAGTTGAAGAAGCGAAAGAACCAAAGAAAGAAGTAAAAGAATCAGCAACAGGATTGGATCAAGAGCCAAAAGGGAATAATCAAGTTGTTGAAAACGAGGGAAGAAAAGCAGACACTTTAAATAAACAACATACTAATAAGCCAGAGGAAGGCAAGAAATTTTTACCATCAACAGGCGGTGAAGCTAGCACTTCGATTTTACTTTCTGGCATAACACTTGTTCTTTCCGCACTAAGTATGTTCGTATTTAGAAAGAGATTATTTAAGAAATAAATAACGTTTAATCTTATTATTATATATAATTAATTTTTGCTTTTTTGAGAAGACATTATCATGGCGGTTTTATTAGAAACATGCATATGATGATGTCTTTTTTTACTAGAGAAGGATATTACTAGTGATTGTCTAAGTGTATTAGAAAAGGAGGGGAAGTTATGCATATTAATTCTATTTCAAAGATCGAAGAAGCTGCAGAATTTATTTCGATGATGAATAAAGATATTACGCAGCATGTTGGTTATTGCGGGGAAAATCATGAAGAAATATTGGACGCTATTCTTCATGGTTTTTCTGATATAGGGTGGGAGAAGTCTTTTGTCGTTTCTTATAATGCTAATAATGAAATTGTAGGTGTATTAGGATTTGATATAGATGAGATAAGCGAAAGTGCGGAGATTTGGGGGCCTTTTATTATAGCTTCGAATTGGGGAGAGATTGCTTTAAGTATGTGGAAGAAACTTATCGAGAAAATTCCACTTCATATTCAAAAGTTTCATGGATTTTATCACGTGAAAAATAGTAATGGTATCGACTTTATGAAATATTTACAAGCTAAAAAACAAGAGAAACATAGCGTTTTAATTTTAAAGAAAACTAATGTGGAGCAATGTACAATAAATCAAGTAGAGGAAGCATCTCAACAAGTATTTGAGCAGTTTATTGTTTTACATAATAATATTTTTCCTAATACATATTATGAAGGAAATGAAATCATTGAACGTTTAAGTGATACGAATAAATTATTTGTAAGTATGAAGAATGGTAAGTTAGAAGGTTATGTATATGTTGAAGTAAATCCGGAGTTTCATGAAGCGAATATTGAATTTATTGCAACCGCTGAAAATAGTAGAAGAAAAGGTGTCGGAGAGCGGATATTGCAAGGGGCAATTCAGTATATTTTCTCTTTCCAAGGGATGAGAGAGATAGTACTATGCTTGAATACCAATAATGATTGTGCGATGAAGTTGTACAAGAGGGTAGGTTTTGAGGAGAAGGCATGTTTACAACACTATATAATAGAGTAAAAAACCCATTCATATGAATGGGTTTTATTAATTTATTCTTTCCTCATTTATCACGGATTTAAAAGTAATTTGAGGCGCCAATCGTTACATAACCTTTTTTATTTTTTTCGGCACTTCTTTCGTTTGCAAATTAACATCTTCTTTTCGTAGTTCTTTAAAGAGTGAAATAACCATAAGAACGACTACAATAGAAAATGGTAGCGCAGCAATTATAGCTGCGATTTGTAGTGCATTTAATCCTCCAGCTTGTAATAAAATAGCGGCAATTATCGCGATTGTTAATCCCCATATAAGTTTTAAACTATTTTTCGGTGATAAGCTTCCGTTACTCGTTTGCATGGAAACGACAAATGTTGCTGAATCGGCAGAAGTAACGAAAAATGTGGCTACTAGAATCAACCCGATAATCGTTAAAAATGTAGAGAATGGTAGGTGTGAAATAACAGCAAATAATCCAATCTCTGTACCATTTTTTGCAATTTCATCAGCTATTCCAAGCGATTGGAACATTTCCATATGGATTGCGGTACCACCAAATACTGCAAACCAAAATGTACAGATAAGAGTCGGGACTAATACAACTCCAAAAATAAATTCTTTTATTGTGCGCCCTTTAGAAATACGAGCGATGAATGTACCGACGAATGGAGACCAAGAAATCCACCATCCCCAATAGAAAATAGTCCAGTTTTCAATCCAAGAAGAAGATTTTTCATTAAATGCTCCTAAATTTAATCCCATACTAGGCAAAGCTCCAATATAAGAACCGAGTGTAGATGTGAAATATTTCATAATAAATACGGTTGGCCCTAAAAATAAAAAGGAGACGAGTAAAATACCTGCAAGAGAGAAATTTAAGTTACTCAAATATTTAATCCCACGATCTAAGCCAGTTTGTGCACTCGTTAAATATAAAACGGCGAAGATGGCGATAAGTACGAGCTGTGTAAGTAAAGTGTTATGAATAGAAGGGAATAAATAGCTTAATCCTCCAGCAATTTGTTGAGCACCAATCCCCACAGATGGTACAATGCCAAATACTGTGGCTAAAACAGCTAAAATATCGACTGTTTTTCCGATACGAGAATTTTTCGATCGATTAAATAATGGAGTAACTGTAGCCCCGATAGTGCTACCTTTTTGTTTGCGGAATGTGAAATATGCAATTGTTAAAGCGACCATTGCGTATAGTGACCATGGAAAGAGACCCCAGTGGAAAAATGAATATTGCATAGCGAGTTTGGCACTTTCCTCTGTCCCCGCTTTTCCTGTTAATGGATCTGTAAAATGTGAAATCGGTTCAGCGATTCCATAAAAGAGGAGTCCAATTCCCATTCCTGCCCCAAACAACATGGATAGCCAAGATGGATAATTATATTTTGGCTTTTCTCCATCTTTACCAAGACGAATAGAACCGTACTTGGAAAATGCTAAATAAGCAGCCAAAATAATCATTGTAGTCATAAGTAGAGAGTAAAACCATCCAAATTTATTGAGGATAAATGAGTTTAAAGAAGATGTAACACTTTGTAAATCGTAGCCTTGTATCCAACTTGCTGGGGTAATTCCCCATATAATGAATAATGTTGTTAGCAAGAAGGAGATATAAAATACACTGTTTTCTTTTTTTATCATAGAATCCCACCCTTATTTAATAAAGTTAACAATTATAATAATCATAACAATTAAGTTTTTAATTGTCAAAAAATTCCCTTTTTATAATGTGAAAGGATGCAATTTGTTTTAGGGAGGTAAAGAGCAATGCGTTCACGATATGTACAAATTATAGGAAGAAATAATATGAAATATTGCATTTTATATTGTTACATCCAGATTTTATGTTAAATTCTTGAATGGAATATTAAAATAGGGGGCAAGGATATGAACAAGAAATCAAAGATCAATAAAGTGATGCTTAGCATTAGTACAATGGCTTTATCGTTAGGCGCACTTCAAACTCATGCAGCAGCGGAAGAAAAAGTACCGTATAACGTGTTAAAAACGAAACCGGTTGGAATTGAAAAGTCGGTAGATGAAGTTGGACATATTTCAAAAGTTGATGAAACTTTATCATTTCAAGAACGTTTAAAAGTAGGAGATTTTTCACAGCGACCAGCATCTATTACGAAGAAAACTGCAGTAAAGCAGGTTAAAGAAAGCTATTCAATGGCTGATTTAAACAAAATGAATGACCAAGAATTAGTTGAAACGTTAGGCAGTATTAAATGGCACCAAATTACAGACTTATTCCAGTTTAATGAAGATGCAAAGGCTTTTTATAAAGATAAAGGAAAAATGCAAGTCATTATAGATGAATTAGCTCATAGAGGTAGTACATTTACGAAAGATGATTCAAAAGGAATTCAAACGTTTACTGAAGTGCTGCGTTCAGCTTTTTATCTTGCATTTTATAATAGTGAATTAAGCGACTTAAATGAAAGAAGCTTCCAGGATAAATGTTTACCTGCTTTAAAAGCAATCGCAAAAAATCCAAACTTTAAGCTTGGTACAGTTGAACAAGATACAGTCGTATCTGCGTACGGTAAATTAATTAGTAATGCTTCAAGCGATGTTGAAACGGTTCAATATGCATCGAATATTTTAAAGCAATACAATGATAATTATACTACTTATGTAAATGATCGAATGAAGGGACAAGCAATATACGATATTATGCAAGGTATTGACTATGATATGCAGTCGTACTTAACTGAGGCTCGTAAAGAAGCGAATGAAACGATGTGGTATGGAAAAGTAGATGGGTTTATTAATGAAATAAATCGTATTGCTCTTCTAAATGAAGTAACGCCAGAAAATAAATGGCTCGTTAATAATGGCATTTATTTTGCTAGCCGTTTAGGGAAGTTTCATAGCAATCCAAATAAAGGATTAGAGGTTGTTACACAAGCAATGCATATGTACCCGCGCTTAAGTGAACCGTATTTTGTTGCGGTAGAACAAATTACAACAAATTATAATGGTAAAGATTATAGCGGGAATACAGTAGATTTAGAGAAAATACGTAAAGAAGGAAAAGAGCAATACCTACCAAAAACGTATACATTCGACGATGGATCAATTGTGTTCAAAACAGGAGATAAAGTATCAGAAGAAAAAATTAAGAGACTATATTGGGCTGCGAAGGAAGTAAAGGCACAGTATCACCGTGTAATTGGAAATGACAAAGCGTTAGAGCCAGGAAATGCGGATGATGTATTAACGATCGTAATTTATAATAGTCCAGATGAATATCAGTTAAATAGACAATTGTATGGATATGAAACAAACAACGGTGGAATTTATATTGAAGAGACAGGTACATTCTTTACATATGAGCGTACACCAGAGCAAAGTATTTATAGTTTAGAAGAGTTATTCCGTCATGAATTTACTCATTATCTGCAAGGGAGATATGAAGTTCCTGGTTTATTTGGAAGAGGAGATATGTATCAAAATGAAAGGCTAACTTGGTTCCAAGAAGGAAATGCAGAGTTTTTCGCAGGATCTACTCGTACGAATAACGTTGTACCAAGAAAGAGTATAATTAGCGGATTATCATCTGATCCTGCAAGCCGTTATACAGCAGAGCGTACACTATTTGCTAAATACGGTTCTTGGGATTTCTATAATTACTCGTTCGCATTGCAGTCTTACTTATATACGCATCAGTTTGAAACATTTGATAAAATTCAAGATTTGATTCGTGCGAATGACGTGAAAAATTATGATGCATATCGTGAAAATCTAAGTAAAGATCCTAAGTTAAATAAAGAGTATCAAGAGTATATGCAGCAGTTAATTGATAATCAAGATAAATATAATGTACCGGAAGTAGCAGATGATTATTTAGCTGAACATGCACCGAAATCGTTAACTGAAGTGAAAAAAGAAATTAGTGATACGTTGCCTATGAAAGATACAAAAATGACAAAACATAATTCTCAATTCTTTAATACATTTACATTAGAAGGTACGTATACAGGTAGTGTCACAAAAGGTGAATCAGAAGATTGGAAAGCAATGAGTAAAAGAGTAAATGAATCTTTAGAACAATTGGCGCAAAAAGAATGGAGTGGCTACAAAACTGTTACAGCATACTTCGTCAATTATCGTGTGAATAGCTCAAATGAATTTGAATATGATGTAGTCTTCCATGGAATCGCAAAAGATGATGGAGAAAATAAAGCTCCAACGGTTAATATAAATGGCCCTTATAGCGGTCTTGTAAAAGAGGGAATTCAATTTAAAAGTGATGGCTCAAACGATGAAGATGGAAAAATTGTTTCTTATTTATGGGAATTTGGAGATGGAAGCACAAGTGTAGAAGTGAATCCAGTACATGTATATGAAAGAGAAGGTTCTTATAAAGTATCGTTAAGAGTAAAAGATGATAAAGGCAAAGAGAGTAGAAGCGAAACAACTGTTACGATTAAAGATGGAAGTTTAACAGAATCAGAACCAAATAATCGTCCAGAGGAAGCAAATCGTATCGGGCTAAATAGTACGATAAAAGGTAATCTTATTGGCGGGGACCATACTGATGTTTATACATTTAATGTAGCATCAGCGAAAGATATCGACATTTCTGTTTTAAATGAGTATGGAATTGGGATGACATGGGTACTTCACCATGAATCAGATATGCAAAATTATGCAGCTTACGGTCAAGCCAATGGGAATCATATAGAAGCGAAATTTAATGCAAAACCAGGCAAGTATTACTTGTATGTATATAAATATGATAATGGCGATGGAACGTACTCATTATCAGTAAAGTGAAACTTTAATCATTCATCCTCCAATGATTATTAGCCCACACCAATCGGGGGAAAATAAGCACTTTTCCAATGTATGTTTAACTTTACTTTTTGTGGAAAATAGTATATTATATAGATATATAATATATCGGTTATTTTCTAGGAGGAGCCTGTCACAATAGGTTTCTCCTGTTCTTTTTTAGGGGCCTGTTTTACAGGCTTTTCTTTAAAGATTAAATAACTGAAAATTAAGAACTATAATCTTTGAAAGAGGTGGGGCATACACATAACAAAAAAGGGATTGTTTAAGAAAGGGGGATAAGAAATGGTCTTGTTTGGTTATCCACTTGAAACAATTTATTTATATGGATTTATTATTGCTACTATACTCACTGTTATTTATATCTTCTTTGGAGATATATTTGAATCGATATTTAGTTTTGGGGGCGGATCTGTATCCGTTGTTACTTTATTACTTAGTTTCTTCGCCATGTTATGTGGGCTTAGTTATATAGGAGAGTACTTATTTTCCTTTAATAGTATTACTATTTTCGGGGCTGCATTTGCTATATCTTTTATCGGTGTTTTCATCATGAAAATACTAATTTTAAAACCGATTGCAGAAGCAGAACAAAATACGATGCAACGTATGGATGAATTTATCGGTTGCAAAGGAGAAGTCATTACGACAATTCCTACAGAAGGATTTGGTGAAGTATTAATTTTATCCCAATTTGGAAGTAATGCAATCCCAGCTAAAACTGTTGGAAAAAAAGATATTTCGCAAGGAACAGAGGTTATTATCGAGGGAGTCCAAGATGGTGTTTTACTTGTACAAAACATCGCTTATTCTTTAAAAAAACCAAAATTATAAGGGGGAATTTACATGACGATTCCATTAATTATCGGTGGAGTTTTACTGGCAATTTTAATTCTACTCATTTTAGTATTCATTACGAAGTATCGTACGGTTGGTCCAGATGAAGCGTTAATTGTTACAGGGAACTGGCTTGGTGGAGGAAAGAATGTTGTTACCACTGATGATGGAAAGAAGATTAAGATTATCCGTGGGGGCGGTACTTTCGTAGTTCCAATTATGCAAAGAGCAGAGCCTTTAAGCTTATTAAACTACAAATTAGAAGTTGGTACACGTGATACGTATACGAAGCAAGGTGTTCCAGTTACAGTAAATGGTGTTTCTATTATTAAAGTAGGTTCTACAATTGAAGAAGTATCTACTGCAGCTGAGCAATATTTAGGAAAAGAAACAGAAGAGTTAAAAGTAGAAGCAAAAGAGGTTTTAGAAGGTCACTTACGTGCAATCTTATCTTCTATGACAGTAGAGGATGCGTATAGTAATAGAGAGCAATTTGCTCAAAAGGTACATGAAGTAGCTTCTACAGATTTAAAGAAGATGGGACTTCGCATTGTTTCTTTCACAATTAAAGAAATAATGGATAAAAACGGATACTTAGATGCGCTTGGTCAGCCGCAAATTGCGACAGTTAAGCGTGATGCAACAATTGCAAATGCAGAGCGTGAAAAAGAAGCACGTATTGAAAAAGCACGTGCTGAAAAAGAGGCAAAAGAAGCAGAATATCAACGTGATGCACAAATCGCTGAAGCTGAAAAACATAAAGAATTAAAAGTACAGTCCTATAAGAGAGAACAAGAGCAAGCACGTGCAGATGCGGATCTTTCTTACGAATTACAACAAGCGAAAGCGCAACAAGGTGTTACAGAAGAGCAAATGCGCGTTAAAATCATTGAGCGTGAGAAACAAATTGAATTAGAAGAAAAAGAGATTGCGCGTCGTGAAAAGCAATACGATGCAGAAGTAAAGAAAAAAGCAGATGCAGATCGCTATGCTGTTGAGCAATCAGCGGAAGCAGAAAAAGTAAAACAAATTAAAAAGGCAGATGCGGATCAATATAAGATTGAGGCTGAAGCGAGAGCGCGTGCGGAAGAAGTACGTGTGGAAGGTTTAGCGAAGGCGGAAATCGAAAAAGCGCAAGGTCAAGCAAAAGCGGAAGTACAAAAAGCACAAGGTACGGCAGAAGCCGATGTTATTAGGTTAAAAGGTTTAGCAGAAGCAGAAGCGAAACAAAAAATTGCAGAGGCATTTGAGTTATATGGCCAAGCGGCAATTATGGATATGGTACTTAAAATGCTTCCAAGTTATGCGAAGGAAGTTGCAAGTCCGCTTAGTAATATTGATAAAATCACAGTTGTCGATACAGGCGGCGGTGGTAAAAATAGCGGGGCCGGAAAAGTTGCGGGCTATGCGACTGATTTAATGGCAACGATGCAAGAAACGTTAAAGGCTTCTTCTGGAATTGACTTAAAAGAGCTATTAGAAGGATTTGCAGGAAAAGGAGCAGTACAACAATTATCAAGTGATAAACCTGTTGTATCTGTAGTAGAAGATGAGAAAAAAGAAGTAGAAAAAGATAAAGAATAATAAGGTGGAAAGAACCTCTAGTAAGTGAAATACTAGAGGTTCTTCTGTGAATTATAATATTTCGAATAATATACATTTTTATATATTGTTTTAATTATTTAATTTATATAGAATGAAAAAGATATGTATCAATTCTTTATGATGTAGAAAAAGATAGAGAGTCTCATCGATACATTTAAATCGTATTATTTTTATAGAAAGATTAAATGTTAATTAATTACATTTAAAACGGTATGGAGGGGTAGAAGTATGTTTCAAGGGAAATTAAGGAGTAGTAGTTTAAAAACAAAGTTACTTGTATCATTTATTATTATTTTAGTTCTTCCAAGTATTGTAATTGGTTGGACGTCTTATCAACAGGCGAAGACGAATTTTAATGAAACGATTTTAAACTCGGCGAAAGATAATATAAAAATTTTGGATAATGTAATTAATAAAGAATTGGATAGTAAAAAAGTAGATGCAACTTATTTTACGAAATTATTCACACAATCAAGTTACCAAGCAGATCAAATTCAAAACATACAAAATAAACTAGAAGAATACAATAAACTGCATCCAGAAATGGAAGCAATCTATACAGGATCTAGTAATGGACAGTTCATTCAATCACCAGCTATTCAGATGCCAGATGGATATAATCCTACAGAAAGAGATTGGTATAAAGAGGCCGTGAAGAAAAGTGGAGAGGTAATTGTAACTGCTCCATATAAGTCAAAAACGACAGGGAATATTGTTATTACACTAGCAAAACAAAACGAGGATAAAAGTGGAGTTCTTGGGATTGACTTAATCATTAATAATATTGTTACTACTTCCAAGATGGTTAATATCGGTAAGGAAGGATATGTAGCGATATTTGATCAAGATAAAAATGTAGTAGCGCACCCGAAAATGAAGCCAGGAGAGAAATTAGAAGAGAAACTTAGTAAAGAATTGTATAAACAGGAAGCTGGGGATTTTCATTATTCATTAGATGGTGAAGATCGCAATATCACTTTTAAAACGAATAAGAAAACTGGGTGGAAAATAGCAGGAATTATGCCTTCCAAAGAAATTATCGAAGCGGCTGAACCTATTTTCTATAAAACAGTAACTGTTCTTGGAATTTCACTAATAATCGGTGGGATTGTAATTTACTTCATAATTGCGTCTATTATTAAACCGTTAAAACAACTTGTCATATCATCGAAGAAGATTAGTGAAGGTGATTTAACAGAATCAATTACAGTTCATTCTAAAGATGAAATTGGACAGCTAGGAGAAAGTTTTAACGAGATGGCTGCATCGTTACAAAGTGTCATTTCCAATATAAACACTTCAGCAAGTCATGTAGCGGCATCTTCAGAAGAATTAACAGCTAGTATGAAGCAGACAAGCGAAGCGACGGAACAAATTACACAGGCGATAGAGCAAGTATCAAGTGGTGCAGAAATACAAACGAAAGAAGTTGAAGAAGGAGCAACATTGTTAGAAGAAGTTACAGAAGGAATTCAGCGTGTTGCAGATAGTTCTTCATTAGTATCTACAGCCTCTATGTATACGAAGAAAAAAGCTGAAAATGGTGGGAAGTTAGTTGAACAAACTGTGAATCAAATGCAATTAATTCATGAGTCTGTTTCACAGTCAGACAAAATCATTGGTTTGTTAGACGATAAGTCGAAACAAATTGGAGCAATCCTTGAAGTGATTCAACATATTGCAGAACAGACAAATTTATTAGCGTTAAATGCGGCAATTGAGGCTGCGAGAGCTGGAGAGCAAGGAAGAGGATTTGCAATTGTAGCAGATGAAGTGCGAAAGCTAGCAGAACAATCAGGACAGTCTTCTACGGAAATTGGGAAACTAGTGAAAGAGATTCAATTTGATATAAAAGAAACAGTAAGCTCTATGAATCAAGTTGGAGCAGAAGTACAATCAGGACTTGTAGTTGCAAATGAAACGAAGCAAAGC
Organism: Bacillus sp. B1-WWTP-T-0.5-Post-4; assembly: GCF_009183795.1. Classification (NCBI taxonomy): domain Bacteria; kingdom Bacillati; phylum Bacillota; class Bacilli; order Caryophanales; family Bacillaceae; genus Bacillus; species Bacillus sp. B1-WWTP-T-0.5-Post-4. The sequence continues at coordinate 77,531 of NZ_WEIJ01000011.1, read as the reverse complement.
TTTGCTGAAATATTGAAATCTACGGATGATACAGTTGTACAAATTGATAACATGGTAGATGTAGCAAAACAAATGACGGTAGATGCAAAACAAGTAAGTGCATCTATTAATGAAATTGCAGCTACAATTGAAGAAAATGCAGCAAGCGTTCAAAATATTGCTGGTTCCTCTGAGGAACAATTAGCTTCAGTAGATGAAATAAATGCAGCAGCAGTCCATTTATCACAAATGGCAGAAGAATTACAAGAGATGATTAGTAAGTTTAAAGTGTAATAACGAATGTTAAGAAACGAGGTAGTAATTTTACTTCGTTTCTTTTTTTATGAAGAGAAAAAGAAAGAAATATAGAGTAACCGTGTTATGATTAAGTATAATTAAAGAGACTGTATATTCTTTAAATTCTATCTTTAATCATGTTAGGGGAATGGTTTTGAAATTAAAAAAATTAAAACTCCAACCGAGAATTACATTAACTATTAGTACACTTATTTTAGTTGTACTTATGCTAACGAGTTATTTATTTTATTACATATTATCTGAAACGGTAGAAGAGCAAATTGGCAAAAGGGCTTTGCATGTTGCGAAAACAGTTGCTGCTATACCTGAAATAAAGGAAGCTTTTCAAAAAGAAAACCCAGCTTCTATTATTCAGCCGATTGCAGAAAGAATTCGAATGGATACAGAGGCTGACTTCATTGTAGTTGGAAATAAAGAGGGGATTCGATATGCACATCCTGAGCGAGATAAAATAGGAGAAGCGATGATTGGTGGAGATAACAAAGGCGTTTTATTAGAAGGAAAATCATATGTTTCGAAAGCAACTGGATCATTAGGCCCTTCATTACGCGGAAAAGTTCCAATCCGTAATCAGGAAAATGAAATCATTGGTGTGGTGTCTGTTGGATTTTCAATGGATGATATTCATGGAGCGGTAGAGGTGTATGGAAAGCGTGTATTTTGGATTACAATAATAGGGCTATTAATTGGAGTAATCGGCTCTATATATTTAGCGGCAAGTATAAAAAGAATGATGTTCGGTATGGAACCAGAAGAAATTTCATCTTTATATGAAGAGCATAGTACAGTGATTCAATCTGTACGTGAAGGGATTATTGTAATCGATAAAAATGGCATGATTAGTTTAGTCAATCAAGCAGCTTATGATATTCTTTCGCTAGATAAACAACAAAATATTATTGGGGAATTTATTTTAAATGTAATTCCTAATTCAACGATACTAGATGTACTTCAAACTGGTGAAGAACAGTTTGATCGCCAATTAAATATAAAAGGACAGGCTGTTATTGCGAACCGTCTACCTATTAAAGTAAAGAATAAAGTAACTGGCGTTGTATCGAGCTTACGTTTGAAATCTGAAATGGATCAGTTAACAGCAGAATTATCTCAGACGAAGCAATATACAGAGGCATTACGAGCGCAAGCGCACGAATATAACAATTTATTGTATACGCTTTCAGGTCTTATCCAATTAGAATCATATGAAGATGCTTTAGAGCTTATTCATAAGGAAACAGCGGTATATCAAGATTTTGTTCAATTTATTATGAAGCGGATTCAAAATCCATGGCTAGGTGGAATTTTAATTGGATTTTATAATAGAGCACGAGAGTTGAAGATTGATTTTATGCTAGATAGAGAAAGTGGTTTAGACAAATTAAGTCCACATATTGAGAGTAATTATGTCGTTTCTATTTTAGGAAATTTAATTACGAATGCATTTGAAGCAATTGAAAAAAATGAAGAGAATGATAAGAGGGTAAGGATGTTTGTAACTGATATTGGAGAAGAAATATTAATTGAAGTGGAAGATTCAGGGCAAGGGATTCATGATGAAATAATTACTAGCATATTCTATAAAGGCTTTTCGACGAAAGAAGGAGGAGAGCGAGGATATGGATTAGCAAAAGTGAAAGAGTTAGTAGAAGATTTAAATGGAAGTATTGCAATCGAAAAAGGGGATTTAGGTGGTGCGTTATTTATTATTGCACTACCGAAAGAGAGAGGCGAATAGTAATGGGTGAGGAGATTGAAGTATTAATTGTAGAAGATGATATTCGGATTGCTGACATTCATCGTCGTTTTACTGAAAAAATTGAGGGATTTAAAGTAATTGGAACGGCAACGACTGGAGAACAAGCGAAAGAATGGCTAGAGCTTGTGAAGCCACAGCTTGTGTTATTAGATGTGTACTTACCTGATATGCAAGGAACGGAACTTGTCACATATATTAGGCATCATTTGCACGATACAGATATTATTATGATTACAGCGGCATCGGAAACAGATGTAGTGAGGCACGCCCTGCGGGGCGGAGTAACAGATTATATTGTAAAGCCACTAATGTTTGATCGATTTAAGGCGAGTTTGGAAAGTTATCAAAAAAAGATTGTGCAGCTGAAGAAAAATAATCAATTATCTACAGAACAAATAGAACATTTATGGTCTCAAAGAGGCGTAAAGGGAAATGAAATGGAATATGCCCCGAAAGGGATAGACCCCTTAACTTTAGCAAAAATAAAAAAACATATGTTAACAGTTAATGAAGAAGGGATTACAGCAGAGGTACTAAGTTCAATGGTAGGCGTAAGTCGATCAACTGCAAGGCGCTATTTAGAGTATTTAATATCTGGGAAGAAAGTCCACGCAGAGCTAATATATGGGAGTGTGGGGAGACCGGAGAGACGGTATTTTCTTGTTTCTTCATAATAAAAAACAGTAGAGGATTTATTTCTTCTACTGTTTTTTGCGTCTTATATTGGAATAATCCCAATTACAATGCCAGTAATCAACATCACCATTGTCGTTCCAACTGCCCACAATAAAGTAAAACGTTGATGTTCACCAAAATCAACTTTTGCCATCCCAACTAATAAATAAGTGGATGCAACAAGAGGACTTAATAAGTGAACGGGTTGCCCAAGTAAGGAAGCACGTCCCATTTCAGCTGCACTAATTCCGTAAGTAGCAGCAGCCTTAGTTAAAATAGGTAATACCCCAAAGTAAAATGCATCATTGGACATGAAAAATGTGAATGGCATACTAAGAAGAGCTGTAATAATTGGCAATTGTGGTCCAAGTGCATCTGGTATAAGAGTTACTACACTGTTAGCCATGGCATCTACCATTTTTGTTCCAGATAAAATACCAGTGAAAATACCGGCAGCAAATACGAGAGAAACAACTGCTAATACATTCCCTGCATGAGAAGCAATACGTTCTTTCTGTTGCTCTAAGTTTGGATAGTTAATCATAACAGCGATAGCAAAAGCGACTGTAAATAAAACAGGTAACGGCATAACTTCTAGTATGAGACAGACAAGTAATGTAGCGGTTAATAAAAAGTTAATCCATAGAAGTTTAGGACGTTTATGCACTGCGGCTTCGACAGTTGCAGCTTGCTCATCCATTGTTTGCATTTGTTTTAAATACTGTACATCCATAATTCCTAAACGTTTTCTTTCTTTTTTTCCAAGATAGTAGGCAACGAAAACAACCCAAATTGCACCAGCAATCATTCCTGGAATAAGAGGTGTAAATAATTCGGAAGCCTCAAGTCCAAGTGCGCTCATAACACGAGCTGTCGGTCCACCCCAAGGTGTAAGATTTGTTACCCCTGCCCCTAACATAACAACTCCAGCTAATATGAGGGGGTTCATTCCAAGGCGCTTATATAGTGGATACATTGCGGAAACTGTAATCATGTATGTTGTTGTACCATCACCATCTAGAGAAACGATAATAGTCAATATAGCCGTTCCGACAACGATTTTTAAAGGATCTCCTTTTACAAATTTTAAAATCTTACTAATGACAGGATCGAATAAACCGCTATCAATCATAATCCCAAAATATAAAATAGCGAACATAAGCATAATACCAGTAGGTGCTAATTTTTGAATCCCCTCTAACATCATAGGCCCCATATTGGCATAGAATCCGCCAATTAATGCAAAAACACTCGGAATTAATATTAATGCTACTAGCGCTGACATACGTTTCGTCATAATTAAAAACATAAAGACAAATACCATCGCAAATCCAAGTAGTGCTAACATGTAATTTCCCCCTTAAAAGAATGATTGCGCTTTCAAAATAGAATAAAAATTCAGAAAAAGGTTTTTTATTTATAATAAAAGCATCTATTCAAATGGTAAATAATTTGAAAAATAACATCATTAGAAGCATAATTTTTATTTTGGTCATTTTGTTCACGGTAGTTAATTTGAATTTTTAAAAAGTAAGCTGCTTCTCATAAGAATGGTAGAATAAGATGAAAATAGTGAAGTGTGAAATAGGGAGTAGATTTTATATGAAAACAAGAATGGAAGAGATTTATAGCTCTTATGAAGGAAAAGTAGAAGAGATTTTTGTTAATGAATCTTCTTACGTATATGAGTGGGAAAAATTAATGATGATCCGAAAAAGTAACGGTGAGCTTGAAAAGGTTGCAGTCGGGATTAGTGGAAATATAAGATTGGTAAATGTAGAAGTTGGACAGGAAATTAGTGCGGATACATTATTAGTTAAATTAGAAGATGATTTGTTAATTACAGGTTGCGAGTGATGAGAGATGTGTAGAAATAACTACACATCTTTTTTGGTTTCCTATATTACAAAAAGCACATTGTTTTTTCACAAATCTCACACAACCTTTTGGTATTCTTTTCGTGGAGTATACGGTTTCTAGGGAGGAATATTGATGAAAGTAAAATATGTCGTACTTGCTATATGTTTATGTTTCGTATTTACGGTAGTCGGGTGTGGGAAAAAGGAAACAGCAGCTGTTGCCATTGATGAGAAACATGATAAATGTGATATTTGCCAAATTAGGGTAACAGATAATCAATTTGCAACAGAAATTATTTTAGAAAATGGAAAAGCGTTAAAGTTTGATGATATCGGTTGTATGTATAAATGGATGGAGATCAACTCAGATGAAAAGACGAAAGAGAAATTTGTCCGAGATTATGATTCGAAAGATTGGATTTCGTTAGAAGACGCTACTTACGTATATGATAAAACAATAACGACACCGATGGCTTATAATGTCATCTCATTTAAAAATAAAAAAGATGCAGAGAGCTTTGTATCTAACTATAAGGGGAAAGTTCTTTCGTATAAAGAGCTAGCAGAGCATAAATGGGAAATGAATAAAGAGATGATGGGGAAACCGAAGGCAGGAAATCATGGTGGACATCATTAATAATAGAAAAAGACAACTATATAGTTGTCTTTTTCTATTATTACTCAGGTGCAAATATAGAAAAGGTGTAAAATTTTTAGAAGAACGGTTACAATGGAATATAGTAACCTAAAGCAATCATTTATCCCGCATTAACGGGCGGTAAGATCCCCACCTCAAAATTTAGTGAAAGCAAAGAAGTTAGGTGGAGTCGGGCTGCCCGTAAAAGCCCAACTGGTGTGGGCTAATAATTAGTGGTGGATGAACAAAACCCCCACTAATTAAAGTTTCACTTTATGTACTTTTTAGAAATGTATACAAATGCGGTAAAAACGTGCTAAACTAATTGCTTCATAATGTTAATGATGGGGCCATCAGGCGTATCATTTCAATAGGTTGAGAAACATAGTATAAGCTTAAGATAATCCGATTAAAGAAGGAATCTAAAGGGCTTATGGATAAATGTACTCAAGAAGAGTTATTGTATGTGATGGAGGAATGGTTAAGAAAACATTATCTTTCATAGGAGCTGTAGTTGTGAGAAAACAAAAAATTTTATTATGTATTTTATTAGGACTTTTAATGACGGTAGTGGCTTGCGATAAGCAAGAAGAACCAGAATCGAAACCGGTTCATGTGAAAAATGAGAAGAAAAAAGAGAAGCATAAAGAACAGGAAGAATCTAAAGAAGAGAAAAGTATAAATTTAATGGACAAACAGTTGTTACTTTCAGCTACTCTTGGAGACACAGAGACAGCTATGAAGTTGATTCAGGATGGAGCGAATATAAACGTAGAAGGTGACAACGGAGAAACGCCTGTCCTTGCAGCGACGTACCAAAATCATGTAGAGACAGTTAAAGCATTAATTGGTGCAGGTGCTAATATTGAAATTAAAGATGAGAAAAAAAGTAATCCACTTCTTTATGCAAGTAGAGAAGGATATACGGATATTGTAAAAGTATTAATTAATGCAGGAGTTAATACGAAAGAAACGACTAGGTCAGGTGGGACAGCACTTATTTCTGCATCTGAGCGTGGCCATGTAGAGGTTGTTAAAGAATTATTAGAGCATACAGATATTGATGTGAATTATAAAAATGAACGTGGTGGAACAGCGTTATTAGAAGCAATTGTATTAGGAAATGGTAGTGAAAACCATAAGAAAGTAATTCAATTACTTATTGATCACGGTGCAGATGTAAACATGGCTAACAAGGAACATCTGACACCACTGCAATACGCTGAAAAAAGAGGTTTTAAAGATATTGTAAATATGTTGAGGGTAGCTGGAGCGAATGAAGTAGTACAGCCACAACAACCAGTAGAGTAAAAAACGAAAAATAATCCCATTTAGATAGACAGAATGAAGAAATCAGTTAGTATGATGGATTCAGTAATGTGTATTTGAATGGGATTTTTATTTTGAACATGAAAAATAGATTATGAATGGATGGTAAATGGAGTAAATAAGGAGGCAACCTTATTTGGCAATTGTAAAAAATGAAAAAGTAGTTTCTGTTTGTTGCAGTGCCAGAAGTACGCCCGTAGCTGCTGAGGCAAGTGTGGAAACTTTAGCTGAGTTTCAAGGGAACGGATATGGTACTGATGTTGTTACAGCCTAGGCCATATCAATACAAGAGAAAAGGCGCATTCCACTTTATAGTACTGCTTGGGATAACTTTAGTTTGCAAGCAGTGGCAAGCAAACTAAAAATCATTAACTATGGAATGAATTTACATATTGATTGAATTTTAAGTATTGTTTCGTTCTATTTATTTATATTTTAATATCTAGATTAATGTAAATAATGATATGGTGAATATTAACATTCGATTAACACCTAATTAACAATCTATCAAAACTGACTTAATAAATGCGTAATATAGTAAAGGTAACAAAATAACTAGGGTAGAGAACATTTGAGAACACCCACTTACATATAATGTGCCACTTTCTTAGGTGTGCTCTATTCCCTAGAGTTCAAATAAGGAGAAAGGCGTTCTATGTAAGTAGGTGTTTTTAGTTTGGATAAAAATAGAACAGTTAGGTGGAATAAATGTTTAAAGAACCTTATATTGCGATGATAAAGGATTGGAAAGGATACAAAGCATACAAAAAATTGCCGAAAACAGTTTTTCTTATGACTGGTTCAATGCTGGAATTACCAGAGCGTGTATATGAATTGCAGAAACATGGACATGATGTATTTCTTCATTGTGATTTTATACAAGGCTTAAATACGAATACAGAGGAAGCGCTTTTGTATATTCAAGATGTTATCGGGGCACAAGGTATTATTTCAACAAAGGGTTCAACAATTCGAAATGCTAATAAAATTGGATTGAAAACAATTCAACGTATTTTTATTGTAGATACTTTATCTCTTACTAAATCAATTGAAAATTGTAAAACGACTAAACCAAATGCAGTAGAGATTATGCCGGGGATTATGCCTTCTATTATTAAGCAACTAGTAGAGGAAATAGAGTTTCCTATTATTGCAGGAGGGCTGATTCAAACGCGAGAAGATGCGGAAATTGCAATTCGTGCAGGAGCAAGTGCGATTTCAACAAGTCATTATGAAGTATGGATACAAGAAGAAAAAAGGAGTGCAACCTTGTGATTGAATTGAAAAATGTTTCAAAGGTATATAAAAATGCAGAAGAGACAGCGGTTAAAGGCGTATCGGTTCATATTAAGAAGGGTGAATTTTTTGTTTTAGTTGGACCTTCGGGATGCGGGAAAAGCACATTATTACGAATGATCGCTGGCTTAGAAGAGATTTCTTCAGGAGATTTAATTATTAATGAACGTGTTGCAAATGATCTAGAGCCGAAAGACCGTAATCTATCAATGGTATTTCAAAATTATGCATTATATCCACACTTATCTGTAGAAGAAAATATTTTATTTGGACTTAAGGTAAGAAAAGTACAAAAAGAAGAGCGACAAAAGCGATTAATGGAAGCTATTGAAATGGTAGGACTGAAAGAGTATGTGAAAATGAAACCAGGCCAATTATCAGGCGGACAAAGACAGCGTGTTGCACTTGCCAGGGCAATTGTGAGTCAAGCGCCAATCTGTTTAATGGATGAACCACTTTCGAATTTGGATGCGAAATTACGTGCGCAAATGAGAATTGAAATTAGAGAAATTCAGCAGCGATTAGGAATTACGATGATTTACGTTACCCACGATCAAATAGAAGCGATGACTATGGGTGATCGTATCATGGTTTTAAATAAAGGAAGTATACAGCAAGTTGGAACACCACTTAACATATATAACGAACCAGCAAACGAATTTGTTGCAAGCTTTATAGGTTCTCCTTCTATGAATATAAATGATGGGGAAGTAAATAAAGAAAAAGGTGTATTACATATAGGACAATTGCAAATTCCATTATCTATTAGACAGTTAAAGCAATTACCAGAAGGAACAATTCGCATAGGCATGCGCCCTGAGCATATTGCACTGTCTGAGGAGGGACAAGAAGTGACGTTGCAATCTGTAGAAGTATTAGGGAATGAATCTATATTGAACTTTGCGGTAAATGGAACAACTTGGAGTGCGAAAGTTATCGGACAGTTACTCCTGAACAAAGGTGACAAAGTAAAATTATTATTCCCGCAAGAAAAGTTATGCTTCTTTAACGAAAACACGAATGAACGCTTAAAAGTGGTAGCTGAAGAAGAGTTGAAAGTGGTGGCGAAATAATGATCGAAGTAAGTAAGTTACCAGTTCAAACAAAGGTGTCAAAAAAGAAAAAATTATGGGAGAGAACGAAAGATTTAAGAATAGGATTATTGTTTTTGGCGCCATCTATTTTGCTATTTTCGATTTTTCTGTTCTATCCATTGTTTAGGACGATTTATTATAGTTTTTATGTAACCGATATACATGGAGAAGCTAATCTTTTCGTTGGCTTAGAAAATTATCAATATTTATTCTCTGATCCAGCCTTCTACAAAAGTATAAAATCAACTTTATTATTTGTTTTATATACAGTTCCTACGAGTATTATATTTGCTTTGTTTCTTGCATTGATTGCAAATGGAAAGGTAAGAGGTATTGGGTTATTCCGAGTTCTGTTTTCTTCGACGATGGGAATATCAGTAGCTGCTAGTGCAGTGATTTGGCTATTTTTATTTCATCCAAGTGTAGGATTATTTAATAATATATTAGCCTCTATGAACCTTCCTGCAATCGCATGGTTAACGAGTCCGGACTGGGCACTATTCTCTGTATCAGTTACAACAGTTTGGGTGAATACAGGTTTTGCATTTTTAGTTATATTAGGTGGTTTACAAAATATTGATACGTCTTTATATGAGAGTGCATCTATAGATGGCGCTAGTTATTTATATAAGCTTCGCCGTGTTACATTACCGATGCTATCACCAACTTTATTCTTTATTGTAACAGTAACATTAATTAGTGCGTTCCAAAGCTTTGGACAAATTGATATTTTAACGCACGGTGGACCAAATGATGCAACGAATTTAATTGTGTACTCGATTTACAAAGAGGCGTTTGTGAATCATCAATTTGGAACAGCAAGTGCACAAGCGATGGTATTATTTGTTTTCATTTTCGTTGCTACATTACTTCAATTTAAGTTTGCTGAGAGAAAGGTGCATTATAAATGATTGTTAAACAGTGGAAACAAAATTTCCTATTATACATGCTACTCATTATTAGTGCAGTGATGGTATTTTTTCCTGTACTGTATGCATTTTTAATAAGCTTTATGACACCAGACGATATTCAAATGAGAAGGTTATTTCCGACCCAGTTTACTTTTGATAATTTCATTAATATTTTTCAAAAAGTACCGCTTTTTACATACTTATATAACAGTTTAATTGTATCGACAGTCGTTATGATTGGACAACTTATCGTATCAAGTTTAGCAGCTTATGCTTTTGTTTTTCTTCAGTTTAAAGGGAGAAACTTAATTTTCTTCCTGTTTATTTCAACGATGCTTATTCCGTGGGAAGCAACGATGGTGCCTAACTTTTTAACGATTCAAAACTTTGGCTGGATCAATAGTTTCGCCGGGATGACAGTGCCGTTTTTTGCAACAGCTTTCGGTATTTTCTTGTTACGCCAACATTTTATGACACTCCCGAATGAACTGAAAGAAGCTGCTTTTATTGAAGGGATTGGAAATATAAGATTTTTATTCAGCGTTGTAATACCGTATTGTAAAACGAGTTTTATTACGCTTGGAGTATATAGCTTTTTAACAACATGGAATATGTATTTATGGCCACTTTTAGTGACCACTGATGAAAAAGTAAGAACAGTGCAAATCGGTGTAAAGCAGCTTCAGTCTCAAGAAGTTGCAACTGATTGGGGAAGCGTAATGGCCGGTGTTACGGTTATCGTTATTCCAACATTGATTTTACTATTTTTAGGGCAAAAGCAATTACAACAAGGATTAACAAAAGGTGCAATTAAATAACTAAGAGAAGGTGGGATTTAAATGAGTCTAGTTAAAAAAGGTGCTGCTCTATTAATGGTAGCAACAATGGCATTATCTAGTGCAGCTTGTTCAAATAGTAAAACAGAGGGAAAACCTGAAGCACAGGCAAAAGTAGCACCAGTTGAAAAAAATGGTGATAAAACTGTAATTCGCTTCTGGCATGCGATGGGTGGAAAAACACAAGGAGTATTAGATGGTCTTGTTGCAGACTATAATAAGTCGCAAAATAAATATGAGATAAAGGCAGAGTTCCAAGGGACATATGAAGAGTCTTTAACGAAATTTAGAACGATGTCTGCAACGAAAGAAGCGCCAGCTCTTGTTCAATCGAGTGAAATTACAACGAAATATATGATTGATAGTAAAAAAATCACACCAATTGATAGCTGGATAAAAAAAGATAAGTACGATACGTCAAAATTAGAAAAAGCAATTACAAATTATTATTCAGTTGATGGAAAAATGTATTCTATGCCATTTAATTCATCTACACCAGTATTAATTTATAATAAAGATGCTTTCGCAAAGGCGGGCTTAGATCCAGAGAAAGCTCCAAAAACATATGCGGAATTACAAGAAGCAGCGAAAAAGTTAACGATTAAAGAAGGCGGAAATGTAAAACAATATGGATTCTCCATGCTTAACTACGGTTGGTTCTTTGAAGAATTGTTAGCGACACAAGGTGCTTTATATGTAGATAACGAAAACGGCCGTAAAGATGCTGCAAAGAAGGCGGTATTCAACGGTAAAGAAGGACAGAAAGTATTTGGAATGTTAGATGATTTAAATAAAGCTGGCGCCCTTGGAAAGTATGGAGCAAGTTGGGATGATATTCGTGCCGCGTTCCAGTCTGGACAAGTTGCTATGTATTTAGATTCTTCAGCAGGTGTTCGTGATTTAATCGATGCATCTAAGTTTAATGTAGGTGTTTCATATATTCCGTATCCAGAGGATTCGAAACAAAATGGTGTTGTTATTGGTGGAGCATCATTATGGATGACGAATATGGTTTCAGAAGAAACGCAACAAGGTGCTTGGGACTTTATGAAATATTTAACGAAGCCAGACGTACAAGCAAAATGGCATACTGCAACAGGTTATTTCTCAATTAATCCAGATGCATATAATGAGCCATTAGTAAAAGAGCAATATGAAAAATATCCACAGTTGAAAGTAACAGTAGATCAATTGCAAGCGACGAAGCAATCTCCAGCAACACAAGGGGCTTTAATTAGTGTATTCCCAGAATCACGAGATGCAGTTGTAAAAGCATTAGAAGCGATGTATGACGGGAAGAATAGTAAAGAAGCGTTAGATGAAGCTGCCAAAGCAACAGATAGAGCAATTAGCATTTCAGCTCGTACGAGTCAAAAATAAGAGAAAGCCGTATCCTTAAAAGGGATACGGCTTTCTCTATAGGGAGATAAGGGATCAAAGAAATGATGAAGTCTTATCTCTTTTATATGAGTAAAGGGTCTAGAGTGAATGTTGTCCTTTTCATTATTTATTTAACTCCATTGCGACTTGTTTACCATTTACGAAAACCTCTACTACCGCTACTACAACTTCCATTACTTTTTTCATCTCTCATCTCTCCTTATTTTTTGTTTCATTTCTTACTCTCAGTATAAGGAAATACAGTAATTACAACTATCGAATTGGATGACAAGAGACTTACATTGTTGTAAGGATAATAGTTTAGTTTGTAATAAAGTGAAACTGTAATCAGTGGGGGGCTTACTGCCCGTTAATGCGGGATTTCAATTCTGAACTTTCTGTCGTTTTGAACTATAATTAGAAAGAGGGGGGATAATATGAAAAGAATTCTTGTTATTAGTGATATTCATGGAGAGATAGAAAAGTTCGAACAGTTATTGGAAGAAGCTCAATATGATGCGAAACAGGATCAATTAATCTTACTGGGAGATTATGTAGATCGTGGTCCAAATGCGCGTGCTGTAATTGAAAAGGTAAGAGAATTGAAAAAAGAGGGAGCACTCATTTTAAAAGGAAATCATGAAGATATGATGATTAAGGCGTTAACGACAAATGAGGAACGTTCATGGAACCATTGGGTAAAAAGAAATGGTGGAGATAAGACATTATATAGCTATGGATTTGTAGAAGAAGATATTGCGGTTAATGAGAAAGACTTCCAAAAACCGATTTTACACTCTCGTGTATTAGAGGAACATATAAAGTTTATTCAAGAATTAGATCATTACATTGAAACAGAAGAGTATATATTTGTACATGCTGGGGTTGAACCGATGAAACGAGTTTCTGAATCTGAACCATATACATTAATGTGGATCCGTAATGAATTTCATAATGGATATAGCGGTGAAAAGGTTGTTGTATTTGGGCATACGGAAACAAAAACGCTTCATGGTAGTGAGGATTGCGGAGTGTATTTTGGTAGTAATCGTATTATTGGGATTGATGGCGGGGCTGTGTATGGCGGTCAGCTAAATTGTTTAGAGTTGCCGAGTAAAAAGGTATATGTAATAAAAAATTGAAAGAGATAAGAGGAATCTTATTTCTTTCAATTTTTTATTAAGCTAAATTTAAGACAAAGTTTTTATAATAAAACTTCAAAATTTTAGAAGGAAATAGTTAAAAATGAAATTACGTAATGTAACTACATTCTTTTGTTATAAAGAGAAGAAATGTAATAATAAATAGAATTGAACTATTTGATGGAAGGTGAGAGCATGCGTTTACTTGTAGTAGAAGATAATGCTTCGTTATTAGAGTCTATCGTACAAATTTTACGTGATGAATTTGAAGTAGATACGGCAATAAATGGAGAAGATGGATTGTTTTTAGCTCTTCAAAATATATATGATGCAATTTTGCTGGATGTGATGATGCCAGGGATGGACGGATTTGAAGTGATTCAAAAAATACGAGATGAAAAGATTGAAACACCAGTCCTGTTTTTGACAGCGAGAGATTCTTTAGAAGATCGGGTGAAGGGATTGGACTTTGGTGGAGATGACTATATTGTTAAGCCATTTCAGGCCCCTGAATTAAAAGCGAGAATTCGTGCTTTACTACGCAGAAGTGGTAGTTTAACAACGCAGCAAACAATTCGTTATAAAGGGATTGAATTGTTCGGAAAAGATAAAGACGTTCAAGTAGATGGACAAAGTATTAAGTTGACATTGAAACAATATGAGCTACTAGAGTATCTCATTCAAAATAGCGGGAAGATTTTAATGCGTGAACAAATTTTTGATCGTGTTTGGGGATTTGATTCAGATACTACAGTAGCGATTGTAGAAGTATATGTGCATCATTTGCGTAAAAAATTAGAACCATTCGGTTATCAGAAAGATATTCAAACCGTTCGAGGTATTGGATATATATTAAAAGAACAATGAAAAAAGGAAGTATGTTTCAAAAAACACGCATTCGTTTGACTATAGTGAACTCATTAGTATTTATTCTATTAATAGGTATATTAGGTAGTATTATTTATTCATACACATATAAGCGTATTTATAATGAAGTGGATCAATCTATAAAAATGATGGCTCAGTATAGAGAAAAATTAGATGTTAAAATACCACCAAGAAAACGCATGGAGAATATCCAAATTGGAGATCCGCGAGTAACTAGAATAACTTGGAATGGAAAAATAGTGAAAATAGAGGGCGATAACCGTAAATTCCGTTCTATTTTTGAAGAGAATTTGGAAAGTTTTTCTCCCGAAAAATTAGAGGAGTTACAAGATATTGAAATACAAGGACGATATTTTAGAGCATTTTCGCTTCAAAAAGATGGAGAAATAGTTCAAATCGTGCGAGATATAACAGCGGAAGAAGGAATGTTAAATACTTTATTTTTAATTCTCGTTATAGGTTGTAGCATAGGAAGCCTCTGTGCGATAGGTATTGGCTTTTTCCTAGCTGGTAGAGCACTTGTACCTATTCAAAGTTCATGGGAGAAACAGCAACAATTCGTTTCTGATGCATCACATGAACTCAGGACACCACTTGCAGTTATTCAATCAAAAACGGATGTTTTATTCCAGTCACCATCCGCTACGATAGAAGAAAAAGCGATGGATATTTCTACAATTTCAAAAGAATGTAGGCGGTTATCGAAACTCGTTAGTAATTTATTATTGCTAGCACGTTCTGATTCTAATCAAATTGAGATGGATAAGAAAACATTTGAACTTGATAAATTGTTAGAAGAAATAGTAGCTCCATATAAAGAGATTGCTTCTTATCAAGAAAAAGAAATGATGCTAAAAGTAGAACGTGGTGTATCTTTTATGGCTGATAGAGAGCGGATTCATCAAATGATGGTCATACTGTTAGATAATGCGATGAAGTATACAAACGAAGGTGGGCATATTCAAATTGATTGCACGCAAACGAGTAGTTCAATTCGCATACAGGTGAAAGATGACGGGATAGGAGTGAAAGAAGAAGATATTCCGAAATTATTTGATCGTTTTTATCAAGGGGATAAAGCAAGAAGTACGTCAGAAGGAGCTGGATTAGGTCTTTCAATCGCAAATTGGATTGTAGAAAAGCATTACGGAAAAATATCAGTAGAGAGCAAATGGGGAGATGGCACTTGTTTTGAAGTGATTTTCCCTAAAAACCAAAAAATATAAGTAAGAAGACGACCTTGTTTTTACAGGGTCGTCTTTTTTTAAGGTAAAGTTAAGAAACTATTTATATTATGTATGGCATAAAGAAAGTTCGTTACATGAAGAAGAGACTAGGTGTATGTGAGTGGGGGTTATCAATCATAATGTTATCTCAAGCAGCGATGAGATGTATGTATAGTATTAAAAAAACTAGGGGAATGATGGGAAAGAAAGTATAAGAGGGAGGAATTAATTTTGAAAAAGAAAATGATGACGGTATTCACTATTGGAGTAATGAGTTTAAGTATATTAGGGGGTGCCTCTCCTTCTGAAACACAAAAAGGAAAGACAGATTACACGCAGCGCAGTAAAGAACAATTGAACAATGGTAAGATACATGCAGTGCATACAGAAGAAAAAGCAGAGAAACTAGGTATTGAAACGGAAGGAAAAGAACAAATTACACTAGAAAAAGAAATTCATGAAACAGAAGTAGGAAGGGAAGCAGAGCAGTTAGGCATATCGATTGAAGGAAAAGATGTTGGGACGCTGTCAGAAGAAATCTATGAAACAAAAGTAAAGCAAGAAGCGTTAAAGCTAGGTATATCTATAGAGAATACATCAATTGTAGATTTAATTACTCAAATTAATGCGATTAAAATTAAAGATGAAGCAGATAAATTAGGTATTTCGACAGATGGAAAAGAAATCGAAGACATCGCGGAAGAAATCTACGGAAAGAAAGTAAGAGAAGAAGCAGAAAAGCTAGACATTTCTCAAAAAGGAAAAGAAATTGAAGAGTTAGCACAAGAAGTGTACGAACAAAAAGTACAAGAAGAAGCAAAAAAACATCATATTGATTTGTATGGTAAAGATATATATCAAATATTAAGAGAAATTAATGAACAAAAGGTGCTACAAATGGCAGATGAGCTTAATATGGATAAAATGAATATGAATATTCAAGAGTTAGTGGAAAAGATAAAAAAAGATCAGCCTGAAAAAGGAAAAGAACTAAATTTTGTACCGATGGTACGAACGGATGCTGACGCATTTTATTCTTATTTAACGAATTAATAAGGGTGTGAAAGCGATAAGAAAATTGAAGTGGTATATATGTACAGCTTTACTAGGTGCAGCAATATGGAGTGTATATACAAATGGAATTCCAAAGTATGTAGAGAAGTTAACATTCTCAAATATACAAAGAGGAAAAGAAACGGAGTTTAGTAATAACGATGAAAAAGTCATCTTATCAAATGTTCCCTTAATTCAGCAGTTACCAGAATTGGATAGAGGCTGTGAAGTGACGAGTTTAGCGATGATGTTACAATACGCTGGTGTTTCAGTGGATAAGATGACATTAGCAAATGAAATAAAAAAAGTTGATTTTATAGACGATGGTGTGCGCGGGAATCCAAATGAAGGATTTGTAGGTAATATTTATACATTTTCTGAATCGGGATATGGTGTATATCATGGGCCACTTTTTCAGTTAGCGGAAAAATATTTACCTAATAAAGCTGTAGACTTAACAGGGAAGAATATAGAAGAAATTTATAAGAGTATAAAAGCAGGGCAACCTGTAGTCATGATCACAAATGCAACATTTGCACCATTAGATGCAGATGAATTTACTACATGGGAAACAAATAGTGGAGATGTTTCTATTACGTATAATGAACATTGTATTGTACTTATCGGGTATGATCAGGAATCTGTATATATTCGAGATCCACTTGAGGGTAGCTTAGATGTAAAAGTACCGAGAGAAACCTTTGAACAGGCATGGGCGCAAATGGGAAGTCAGGCAATTAGTTATGTAAAGAGCGTCAAATAAATTAGGACGAAGAGTTTTAGTAATATGACTATAAGGCGAAGGATAAAGATTTGAGGATTATAAGAGAAGTTTTATAGAGTATAAGCTGTTAAGAAATAAGAGAACTTTAGCATATATAATGCTAAAGTTCTCTTATTTTTATGATTAAAATAAGTATAAGGAGTGAATATGCAAAAATGCATAATTGACGAAAAAATTACATGTTATCATTATATATTGTTTTATATATGTTAATTGTATAAAATGACACAAGTATCCACATTACATAAAGGAGGCTTATTATGCAAAAAATATTTAACTGGGTTAAATGTATGAGTATCAATAAAAAATTAATCATTTCATTTTTTATTATTTTAACTATACCAGGAATTATTATCGGTGGTGTTTCATATCAAACTGCCAAAACAAATTTTGAACATCAAATGACAGCTAAAGCAAAGGAGAATATTTCGATTTTAAATACTGTTATTTCTCAAAATATAGAAGAGAAATTTGTTGATGCGACGTACTTTGCAGACATCTTAACAGAGGATACATATCCAAACGGACAAGAAGAAATAGTAAGAACGAAGTTAGCGCAATATATAAAGCTTCATCCAGAAGTAGAAGGTATTTATATTGGAACAGAGACGGGAAAGTTTATAAGAGAACCATTTATCCAGATGGCTGATGGGTATAATCCAACAGATAGATCTTGGTATAAAGAAGCACATGAAAATAAAGGAAAAGTAATTGTTACTGCACCATATCAGTCAGCATCTACAAAAAATATGGTAGTGACAATTGCAAAAGAAGTAAAAGATGGTAAAGGTGTTATAGGAATTAATTTAAACTTAGATAACATCTTAAAAATTTCCAAAATGATTAACATTGGTGAAAAAGGTTATACAGTTATTTTAGATCAAAATAAGCAAATTGTTAGTCATCCATCTAGAAAACCAGGTGCAAAAGTTACTGATCCTTGGATTAAACCAATTTATGAAGATAAACAAGGAAATGTGTCTTATACAGAACAAGATGATAAAAAGAATTTAATCTTTGCAACAAATGAGAAAACGGGCTGGAAAGTAGTTGGCGTTATGTTCGATGAAGAAATTACCCAAGCTGCCAGTCCAGTGTTTTATAAGACTTTGATTGTCATTGCTATCGCTATTGCATTTGGTAGTATATTAATTTATTTCATTACAAAGTCTATTACAAGGCCATTACGAAAAATAGCTGAATCGGCATATAAAATTAGTAAGGGAGATTTAACAGAGAAAATTACAATCCATTCCAAGGATGACATAGGGAAATTAGGGAATTCATTTAATGAAATGTCTACGTCTTTACAAGATGTTATTACCCAAATTAGCTTTTCAGCAGAACATGTTGCAGCATCGGCAGAAGAGTTAACAGCGAGCGTACAGCAAGCAAATGATGCGACAGATCAAATTACAATTGCAATGGAACAAGTATCAGGTGGGGCTGAATCACAAAGTCAAGGTGTTGAAGAAGGTGCGGCTACATTGCAACAAGTAAATACAGCAATTCAAGATGTAACTGGAAGCGCAGAGTCAATTTCTATTTCCTCATTACATGCGCGAGAAAGAGCTGAAGAGGGAGAAGATTTAGTTGAACAAACTGCAAAACAAATGCAGTCTATTTCTAGGTCGGTATCCGAGTCAGATGCTATTATTAAACTGCTTGATGAGAAATCAAAGCAAGTAGGAGCTATTTCTGAAGCAATTCAAAACATCGCAACTCAAACAAACTTATTAGCTTTAAATGCGGCTATTGAAGCAGCAAGAGCAGGTGAACAGGGACGAGGATTTGCTATTGTAGCAGATGAGGTTAGAAAATTAGCAGAGCAATCAGGAGAGTCATCTGGAGAGATTGCAAATTTAATTGCAGAAATTAAGGCGGATATTGAACATACTGTTAAGGCGATGGATAATGTGAATGGAGAAGTTCAACAGGGCCTTGATGTTGTAACAAAAACGAAAGTAAGTTTTACGGAAATTTTAAGTTCTACTACACATATTGTTTCTCAAGTTAATCAAATGGTAGAAACAACGAAGAGAATTGCTGGAGATGCAAATGAAGTGACAAATGCTATTGATGAAATTGCAGCTGCTGCAGAAGAAAATACAGCTAGTATGCAAAGTGTTGCAGCTTCAACAGAAGAACAGGTTAATTCCATGGAGGAAATTAGTTCAGCTTCGCAAAACTTAGCTGAGATGGCAGAAGAACTACAAGCGATGACTAGTAAATTTAAAGTATAATAACAGCAGATAAGTAAGGTGAAAATAATATCACCTTACTTATTTTTCTATTCAGCAATTAGGGGAGTCATTAACGGGATGAAAAAAAGAAGAAGACTATGGAATTTATGGAAAACGATTACATTGTTAGTTTGTACAGTTGTAATTTTTTCTTTACTTGTGACAGATATATTAATTAGTCATAATGTAGAACGGACGACGGAGGATAGCCAATCAGAGAAGGCAAAAACAATTGCACACATTGTGGCGAATGATTCGATTGTAATCGATGGTTTGGTTGGGAAAGCAGATACCTCTGCAATCCAAACGTATACAAATAGGATATTAAAAAACACAGGTGTTCAATTTATTGTAGTTATGGACATGGATGGAATAAGAAAATCTCATCCAGATCCTCAAAAAATAGGTCATCATTTTATTGGCGGGGATGAAGGGCCTGTATTGAAAGGAAAAGAACATGTATCGTTAGCAGAAGGAACTTTAGGTATTTCCATGCGAGTGTTTGTACCAATATTTTCTGAAACAGGTGAACAACTTGGAGCAGTGGCTGTTGGTATTTCAGCAGATAATGTAAAAGAGAGAGTTAAGGAAAGTAGACATATCATTTATATTGGTGTCGGAGTTGGTGTATTAGTCGGAATTATAGGAGCAATATTGCTAGCTAGACATATAAAGAAAAGTTTATTCGGTCTTGAGCCGCACAGGATAGCAAAAATTCTTGAAGAAAGAAATACGATGCTACAATCTGTAAAGGAAGGTATTATTGCTGTAGATAAAGAGGCTAGAGTAACGTTAATTAATAATGAAGCGAAACGTCTATTTAAAAAAAGCGGACTTGAAGAAGATTTTATCGGTAAAGATGTTGAGTTGTATATGCCAAATTCACGTATAAAAGAAGTATTGCAAACGGGAGAAGTACAATTAAACGAAGAACAAAATATTTACGGAATTACGATTGTGACGAATCGAGTTCCTTTATATGTAAAAGGAGAAATAGTTGGTGCAATTGCAACATTTCGTGATAAAACAGAGATTAGAAAACTAGCAGAGGAACTAACTGGTATTAGACTATATGCAGAAGCATTACGGGCACAATCTCATGAGTTTATGAATAAGATGCATGTCGTATTAGGGCTTACACATATGAAACAGTATGAAGAATTACAGAAGTATATAAGCGGCATGGTATCAGAGCATCAATATGAAATTGGTGGAGTTATGAAAAGAATAAAAAGTCCAGTATTTGCTGGTTTTTTACTCGGGAAGCTCAGCTATGCTAGAGAGAAAAATATAAAATTAATTATAAGTGAAGATTCTTATATGCCGGAAATAGATGATGAAAGTATTATCCATGAACTTATTACGATTGTTGGAAATTTAATTGATAATGCATTAGAGGCAGTTACGAATTGTGAACAGAAACAAGTTGAAGTTAAGATACAACAAGGGGATATATTAACTATTACAGTGCAAGATACGGGAAAAGGTATACAAGAAAAAGAAATAGAGGAATTATTTACGAAAGGTTATTCCACAAAGGGAGATAACCGCGGTTATGGTTTGTATCTTGTAAAAGAAAGTATACAGCGAATAAATGGGGAAATTCATATGCATTCATTAGTAGGAAAGGGAACAACGATAACAATTGAAATACCTAAAGGTAGGGATGAGAGGCAAATATGATTAAAGTTTTAATTGTAGAAGATGACCCGATGGTAGCAATGTTAAATACGCATTATTTAGAGCAAGTAGGAGGGTTTGAGCTTGTTCAAGCAGTTAACTCAGTAAAGTCGGCGATCGAAATATTAGAGAAATCACGAGTAGATTTAGTATTACTTGATATTTTTATGCCTGAAGAGACTGGTTTTGAGCTTTTAATGTATATCCGGAACCAAGAAAAAGAAATCGATATTATAATGATTTCAGCTGTACATGATATGGGAAGTATTAAAAAAGCATTACAATATGGCGTAGTAGATTATTTAATTAAACCATTTACATTTGAACGATTTAAAGAGGCATTAACTATATATCGAGAAAAACTTACTTTTATGAAAGAACAACAAAAAATTAGTCAATCGGAATTAGATTCGTTAATTTTACAAAAAGAAAAAAGGGCGCCTACTGTCACGAAAGAGCTTCCGAAAGGGTTAACGAAGCAAACATTGCAATTAATTTGGCAGAAGATCGAGTCGTTGAATGGAAGGGTGTTTACAACAGATGAAATGGCACAATTAGTTGGAATTTCAAGAGTTTCTATTCGAAAATATGTAATGTTTTTGACTGACATTGGGGTGTTAGAAAACGAAATGATGTACCAACATGTGGGCAGACCTGTAAGTAAATTAAGATGTGTTGATCAAAAGAAAATAGAGTTTTACGTATAAGCGACTTAATATAAGTCGCTTATACTTTTTTTAATTACAAAATCAATTACAAAACTTACAAAAACTATTTTTACTATTGAAAGCGTTTTAATATTGTTATTAAGAAAACGAGGGGGTGCCATATGGGAATTCAAAAGAATGTGGAAGCGGTATCATTTTCTGAAGGAAATGAAGTACAAAGAGAATCTTTCGCTTCTAAAATTATGAATGTAAAAATCGGTGTTATACCTTTACCGTTATATGTAGTATTGGCTGCTATTATTTATGGGGCATCTGTATATAATAAATTGCCAGCAGATATGATTGGTGGATTTGCAGTTATTATGATCATGGGGATTTTCTTAGGCGATATTGGGATGAGAATTCCAATTTTAAAAAATATCGGCGGTCCAGCAATACTTTCGTTATTTATTCCATCATTACTTGTATTTTTTAACTGGATGAATCCAGCTTCAATGGAAGCTGCGACTATGTTAATGAAAAAATCGAACTTTTTATATTTATATATTTCTTGTTTAGTAGTCGGAAGTATTTTAGGAATGAACCGTAAAGTGTTAGTACAAGGTTTCGTTCGCATGTTTATTCCTTTAGTAGTAGGGACGTTAGCTTCTGTAGCAGTAGGGTTATTGGTCGGTTCATTATTTGGATTTGAAATGAAGCACACATTCTTCTTTATCATCGTACCAATTGTGAGTGGTGGTATCGGGGAAGGGATTTTACCATTGTCGCTAGCTTATAGTGATATTTTAAATGAATCGTCAGCAACGTTTGTATCACAGCTTATTCCAGCAGCTATTATTGGAAATATGTTCGCAATTGTAAGTGCAGGGTATATGAAGCGTTTAGGTGAGAAGAAACCGGAGCTTAGTGGTAACGGTGTATTAGTGAAAACAGACAATCAAGCAGAATTATTAAAAGAACAAAATACAGAGAAGCCAATTGACTTCTCATTAATGGGAGCAGGTTTATTAATTGCGTGTACGTTCTTCATCTTCGGAGGATTTGCTTCTAAGTTCATCGGTATTCCTGGGGCAATCATTATGATTTTCTCAGCAGCACTTGTGAAATACTTTAAATTAATGCCAGCAAAAATGGAGCAAGGAGCATTCCATTTATATAAATTTATTTCGAAGAATTTAACTTGGCCTTTAATGGTTGGATTAGGATTGCTATATATTCCGTTAAAAGACGTAGCAGCAGTTCTTTCAGTAGGATATGTTGTTGTGTGCGCATCGGTTGTTCTTACAATGGTAGCATCAGGTTTTCTTGTAGGGAAAGTGATGAAAATGTATCCAGTTGAATCGGCGATTGTAACTGGATGTCATAGCGGTTTAGGCGGAACTGGAGATGTTGCTATTTTATCGGCTTCAAATCGTATGGAATTAATGCCGTTCGCGCAAATTTCAACTCGTTTAGGCGGGGCGGCAATGGTTGTAACGGCGACAATATTATTAAAAATGTTTTCATGATCAAACAAGCTAGCTATATTCATATAGCTAGCTTGTCAAATTAAGGGGAGATTATAAGTATGTTAGAAAATCAAATTAATGAAAGATCATTGTTATTGCATAAAGAATTAGTAGGGAAAATTGAAATTACAAGTAAAGTGGAGGTAAATTCAGCGGATGATTTAAGCCTGACGTATACACCAGGTGTAGCGGAGTCGTGTAAAGCAATTGCGGCAGATGAAGAAACAGTGTATGACTATACAGCACGTGGCAATATGGTGGCAGTTGTTTCAGATGGAACAGCGGTACTCGGTTTAGGAAACATTGGACCGAAAGCGGCTATGCCTGTTATGGAAGGAAAAAGTATTTTGTTTAAGAAGTTTGCGAATGTAGATGCTTTCCCATTATGTTTAGGCACAACGGATGTAGATGAAATCGTTACCCTTGTAAAAAATTTAGAGCCTACATTTGCAGGGATTAATTTAGAAGATATTGCAGCACCGCGTTGTTTTGAAATTGAAAAACGATTAAAAGAAGAAACGAATATTCCTGTATTCCATGATGATCAACATGGAACAGCTATTGTCGTTTTAGCAGCTGTTATTAATGCATTAAAAGTTGTTAGCAAACAAATGGATAATGTGAAAATCGTTATTAACGGTGCGGGTTCGGCAGGAATTGCAATTGGAAAATTATTATTAAAGGCTGGTGCAAAGCACATTACGTTAGTTAGCCTAGAAGGTATTGTTTGTGAAGGTGAAACATGGATGAACGAAGCACAAATTGAAGTTTCAAAAAAGACAAATCGTGAACATGTGCGTGGAACGTTAAAAGAAGCGATTCAACAAGCTGATATTTTTATTGGCGTATCTGCTCCTAACGTATTAACGAAAGAACTTGTACAGACGATGAATGAGAAAGCAATTGTGTTTGCAATGGCGAATCCAATTCCAGAAATCTTCCCTGAGGATGCATTAGAGGCTGGTGCAGCTGTAGTAGGAACTGGGCGCTCGGATTATGCGAATCAAGTAAATAATGTATTGGCGTTTCCCGGAATATTCCGCGGTGCGTTAGATGTGCGCGCAACTGATATTACAGAAGAGATGAAATTAGCGGCAGCATATGGGATCGCTAACATCATTACTGATGAAGAACGTAATGCGAATTATGTAATCCCGAATCCATTAGATAAAAGAGTTGTTCCAAGTGTTGCAGAAGCAGTAGCGAAAGCAGCTATTGATTCAGGCGTGGCACAAATTACGAAAATACCACGTTATTAATAGCGAAAAGCAGTGCCTAAAAGGCACTGCTTTTTTGAGATAAGAAATCAAAATAATGAAGAAGTGTAGAATTATTTATGTTTCTTCACTATTTATTTAATTCCATTGCAACTTGTTTACCATTCACTAAAACCTCAGTTACTGCTACGATTACTTCTATCATTTTTTTCATCTCTCCTCGTTTCATTTCTTACTTTAAGTATAAGAGAAGAGAGATAATTCAACTATCGAAGTACATGACGTAGAAATTACATTATTGTAAGAAAGTGGTTTATTTTTGTCACTTTACTCAGCAGTGATTACAAACTGATCATAATATTTTTCATTCACATATATATTTAATAACCATAATCCAGATGAAGGTAGTGACATAGTGAGAGGGAGTTCGTTTGCAGTAGAATCGATTGTATTTGAAGTGGTCCAAGTTTGTTTGGAAGTTTCTTTTTGAAAGAGTACTTGTGTCGGAGTTACAGATCCTTGTTTTAGCGCAATAATAGACAATTTTCCAGTTGGTATTTCAGAATCTAGAAAGTACCACATTATTTCATTTTGTTCATTCGCGATAATAGGACTATCAGCCATTGCGATTTTTCCTTCGATGCCTTTTAAAGGTATTTTTCCGTCTATGAATGAGGGGGCTTCTTCCCAATTTACATCTTTTAAAACACTAAGATGAAAGAAGGAAGGTGCGTTCACTTGATTGGATGACGTTGCGACAGCTTCAGTTTTAGATGCTTTTGAATCAGGTTGTGCTGGTGTGCATCCAGTGATGAGGAAGGAGAGAAGTAGCATAGTTCCGATTTTTTTCATGGTGCCACACTCCTAGTTTTTATTGTTAGTGTAATTGTATTTGCTAGAAGGCGGGACAATTCCTTTAAAGTATAAAAAGAGGTCGTAAGTTTTGTACGACCTCTTTTGACATTTTTTATCCCGTAAAAGCCCGATTGGTGTAGGTTAATAATTAGTGGGAGATAGTCCCCACTAATTAAAGTTTCATTTTATATTTGTTCCGTTGTATAGGTTGGTTCGGTTTCTTTTTGAGGCATCGTCAAAAAAATAACGGACAGAACGATACATACGCCGCCTAATAATTGATATGTTCCAAAAGATTCATTTAGCCAAGTGATTGAAACGATGGCAGCTACAAGGGGTTCAATGCTAGATAAAATGCTTGTTTCTGTTGCTGCTAAATATTTAAGACTACCGATATATAGAAGGAAAGAAAGGGTACCACTAATAATGATAAGAATAAGCATAGAAAAAGTTTTTAGTGTGAGGGTTTGTGAAAATTGATTCCACCCGAATGAACGATTATAAATAAGTAGTGCAATTCCTCCGATTAACATTCCCCAACCAATTACTACAGTTGTCCCGCATTCTTTAATGAGAGAAGCCGGATGAAGGGTATAAAATGCAAATCCGATTGCTGTTAATAGTCCAAAAATAATAGCTTCTTTGGATAAAACAATATTTTCAATTGAGCCATTTGTAATAATAAAGTATGTTCCTATTAGCGCGGCTATAATTGCGAATAGTTGCATGGAAGCAGGGAATTTTCTTTGTTCAAATGCAACATACATGGTTATAAGAACAGGACCTAGAAATTGAAATAATGTTGCTGTGACTGCATTACTAATATGAACCGTTTCGATAAAGGCGTATTGCGCACCAAGCATGCCGAGAATAGAGAAAATAATAAGTTGTATAGAATATCTAGGGTGTTTCCAAATTTGAAATATGTTTTGTTTCTTTATAAGTAAGAAAGACAAAATAAATATTCCTGCAAGCAACAATCGAATTGTTAAAAAATCAATTGAGGATACATTAGTATGCTGAAATAGCCACTGAATCATTGGACCAGATAATCCCCATAATGTAGCCCCTGTAATAATCATAATGAGTCCGATACGTCTACCATTGTTCATTATCATGTTTCTCCTCTCCAGTATTTGATTTTTTATGTGTGACATGATAAAAGGAATTATATATAACTTCTGGTACTATAAAAAGTATCAGATTTTAGTTTTATTAAGGGGTCAGATATTATGTTAGAATTAACGCCTAATTTAAATATGAATAGTAAAAAGGCATTATATGTGCAATTGTATGAGTATATAAAAAAAGAAATTAAAGATGGATCGATTGTCCCTTTTACGAAATTACCGGCTAAGCGAAAGTTAGCGATACATTTACAGGTAAGTAAAAATACAGTAGAGGCAGCGTACGAACAATTACTTGCAGAAGGTTATATTGAGTCGATATCGAGA
Organism: Bacillus sp. B1-WWTP-T-0.5-Post-4; assembly: GCF_009183795.1. Taxonomy (NCBI): domain Bacteria; kingdom Bacillati; phylum Bacillota; class Bacilli; order Caryophanales; family Bacillaceae; genus Bacillus; species Bacillus sp. B1-WWTP-T-0.5-Post-4. Next base: position 50,743 of record NZ_WEIJ01000011.1, on the reverse strand, counting down.
AAAGGCTATTTTGTATGCAAAATTGAGCAAATGGTTCATGTAGAGGATAGCGGAGATAGAATAGAAGAAGTACCGTTTCAGGAGAAGAGTTATAAATTTGATTTTACACAAACAGGAATTGATACAAATGCTTTTCCATTCAATATGTATCGGAAAATTGTAAATGAAGTATGGCAGCCGCATAATAACGAACTTCTCTTTCTAGGACACCCTCAAGGAGAAGCAAGCTTAAGAGAAGAGATTACGAATTATTTGTATGAATCTAGAGGTGTGCGCTGTTCAGCTAGTCAAATTGTATTAGGAGCGGGAACACAAATATTAGTGAAACTATTGTTTCAATTGTTAAAGGGAAGCAATTATGCAGTTGAAAACCCAGGGTATCATAGGAAGATGGTTGTTTTTGAACAGGGAGAAGCAAGAGTCCAAATGTTATCTTTAGATAGAGATGGAATTTGTATTGCAGATTTAGAAAATAGCAATGCGAATGTTGTATTTGTTACACCTTCCCATCAGTTTCCATATGGAATGATTATGCCTATTACGAGAAGGGTGCAGCTTTTACAATGGGCAAAGAAAGAAGAGAGCAGGTATATTATTGAAGATGATTATGATAGTGAATTTCGCTATTCTGGAAAGCCTATACCGGCGCTGCAAGGGTTAGATACAGAGGGGAAAGTTATTTATATGGGGACGCTATCTAAAGCATTATTGCCATCGCTACGGATGAGCTATATGGTGTTGCCGAAGAAATTAATTAAAAAGTATCAACAGCAATATTTATTTTATACACAAAGTGTTTCAAGAATAGATCAAGAAGTGATTAGAAGATTTTTAAATGAAGGATATTGGGAAAAACATATTCATAAAATGCGTGTTGTCTACCGAAAGAAGAGAGATCGACTTGTTTTTGAAATAGAGAAGTATTTCTCTAATCGTGTTGAAGTGATAGGAGAAGATTCGGGATTACACATTTTATTAAAAGTGCATAATGGAATGCGGGAAGAAGAATTAATTCAAGAAGCTGCGAAACATAGTATCAAAATATATCCTGTGTCTACGTACTATAAAGACGGTACGGCGCCTGAGAGTGTAGTTTTACTTGGGTTTGCGATATTATCAGAGGAAGAGATTGCAAAAGCGATTCAATTATTACATAAGGCATGGTTTACAAGAAAGTAAAAAACATCCTCCAAACATGAGGATGTTTTTTATTATTTATTTTCATCTAAGAATAAGACCATATGCTCTTCGTCCCAATATTGTCCGTTATATTTTAATGAACGTTCTTGTACACCGAATGTTTTAAAACCTAATGATTCATAAAGTTTTTTCGCTCCATCGTTGCCAACGACAACATCAAGCATAACTTGTTCTACTTCTAAAGATTTAGCAAGCTCAAGACATTCTTTAATAAGTGCTTTTCCCGCTCCAAGTCCGCGTGCTTTTGGAGATACATATACAGAACCGATTTTAGCTTTATGTTCTTGTTTTACATATGGTTTCGTTTCCAGTGTTGCAACCCCGATTAATTTTCCATCTTTAAATGCACCTAGCGTATAGTTTTCATCTTGTGCTAATTTTTGTGCTTTATATTCAATCGCACACTCTTTATTAATAATATCTTCATAAGAAGAGCTGAATGCTTCAGGGTTTTGCTTTAATCCTTCTACGCGAAGTTCTAAGTAAATTTCTGCTTCGTCTTTTGTTAATACATGGATATCCAATTATATCACCCTCCAAATCTTTGCAAATGTACCTTTATTTTATATTGAAATAAGAATAATTTCAAAAGCTTAGCTTATATGAGCTGTTGTTATGAACAAAATAACACCAGTAGTGTTTACTACTACTGGTGTTTTCACACGCATATTATTCAAAAGGTAGCTCGATTATAAAGTTTGTTCCCGCTCCTAATTGGCTTGTTACTAGAATAGAACCGTTATGCAATTCTACAATTTCTTTTGCAACAGCTAGCCCGATGCCTTTTCCGCCTGTAGCTCGTGTTCTAGATTTATCAACACGATAAAAACGGTCAAAAATATGCGGGATATCTTCTTCAGGAATACCTTCACCTTCATCTTGTACACTTATTGTAAAAGAATCTGTTTCCATGAGTACACGTATCGTAATAGATGTGTTTTCTGGCGAATGTTGATAAGCGTTGTGTAATAAATTTAACATAACTTGTTCCATACGTCTTTCGTCTATGCAAACTTCTAAATCATCTTTGCAATATACATGAAGTTGCATTTGCTTATTTGTTAATGTTGTTTTTGTTTTTTCAACCATTCGTTCTAAAAATGGCTGAAGAAGCACTTTTTGTTTTTTTATAACAAATTGGTGTTGTTCTAATTGTACAAGCATAAATAAATCTTGGACGAGATCGGTTACACTATCCGTTTCATCCTCAATAATTTGTAAGTATTCTTCTCGCTCCTCTTTTGTTAAAGAGTCTCTCTTTGCTACCTTCGCATAACCTTTCATATAGGTCAATGGAGTTAATAGTTCATGAGCGACACTAGCGAGAAATTCATTGCGCTCTTTTTTCATATACGTAAGTTCACTCGATAAATCTTCAATTGTTTTTGCTAAACTTCCGAGTTCATCATTTCGTTTAATACCTAATTGAATTGGCTTGTTTAATTTTGACATTTTTTCTGTCGCTCTCTTCATTTTTACAAGTGGTTCTGTAATAACGCGTGAAAAAACAAAGACAGAAATTGTTGTTAAAATAATTGTTAAAACGCTAATGATAAGAAATTGGTTCATGAGTTTAAGTAACATATTTTCTAGGAAAGATGTTTTTAATAACATATATAGCTTTCCTTGAAACTTTGTTGTGTTAAGTGGGCTTACTGTTGTGATGAACTTTGATTTTTTCCAGTTCCTTTCAACGACCAATCCGCCGTCTGGGACAGTTTCTGTTTTACAAGTAAGTTGTTTTTGCATATCTTTTGTTACGGGTTCTGAGGTGGAAATAATTTTGCCGTTATGGTCAGTAATAATGATAGCTATATCGGAGTTAGAAATTGATTCCGATTCAACTAAGTGTGCAGCCTCATTCGTAATATCGAACTCAGGGTACACAGGACGTTTAGGATTTTTATTATGTTCAGCGTGTTTCATTTCTTTATAATATTCATCCCGTCTCTCGCGGCTTTTAATTTTTTTACTATAGCGATTACCTTTCTCTAAAAGAGCATCTGTTTCCTCTACAATACGCATTTTTGAAAGGCTTTTATAAAAAGATACGAAGGCAATTGTTTCAATACATAAAGCTAATATTAAAAAGTATGTCCCAATTTTAAGGGAAAGTTTACTCATTTTTTCACCATACCTTATTCATAATAAAGAGTCAGTGGTATACGATTTCCCACTGACCGAAGTAATTATTCACTTTTCCATTTATATCCGACTTTATAGACCGTTTCTAGGTAATCTTCAATAGGAAATCCTTTTTTGCGTAGTTTATCACGGATATTACGAATGTGTGAATCAATTGTTCTATATTCGATATCTGTTTCATAGCCCCAAATTTTTTCGATTAAATCATCTCGGCTATAAGCACGGTTTGTATTTTGTAAAAATAGTCCGAGTAACGAAAATTCGATAGGAGTTAATGAGATTTTTTCATCATAAACTGTGACAGTATGTTTCGTTTTATCCCACTCAATACCATTGAAACTAACAAAGCCATCTTTTTTTGTACGGCGTAATATAGCCTCGATTCGTGCGACTAATACATGCTCATCAAATGGTTTTGTAATATAATCATCTGCGCCCATCGTGAGGCCTTTCACCATATCGTAGTTTTGGTTGCGAGCTGTTAACATAATGATAGGAACGTTGGAAATTTGACGAATTTGATAGCAAGTATCCCATCCATCCATACTTGGCATCATAACATCTAATAAAATAATATCGAATTCTTTTTGTTCGATTAATTTTAGTGCTTCAAGGCCAGAGGTAGCTTTCATACAAAAATAGCCGCGAGGGCTTAAGAACAGATCTAATAATCGTAACATACGTTCTTCATCGTCTACTAATAAAATTTTTACCATAATCTTGTGCACCCCAAACTGTTCATTCTACTTGTATAGTTTACATGAAAATAATAAAAAACTCTTTTTATGTGATTGAATGGAGGGCTGATTTTTTCGCTCAGAGTAATTGACATAAAAAATGCACTAGTTTTGCACAACTATTTTTTATAATAGAAAACGTAGCGACACAAAATACCCTATGTTGCGACATAACGTCATGTCATTTTATTTATAAAATGACAATTCCATTCTATTGTGTATGTGAGATAGAGAGGGTTTTCGTATTCACCTCGCATCGGATAAGAAAAATTTCCTATCTCACACTTTTTTTAAAAGGAGATCATACACATGAATTCAAAAGAAGAAATTTCAAAAAAAGAAAAGCAAGATCGTAATACGGTTGTCATGTGCGTTGCCGTATCTATGGTTATTATTATAAGTTGCGTAAATAAAATTTTGGGGATTTTATAATATAAAAAAAGCTGATTGCTTCTTAAGGAGCAATCAGCTTTTTTTCATTGTTAGGGGGAGTGTTCATATAATAAACCAAGGTGAAATTGCTAATCCAGAAGTTACAATTGCTGTAGTAAATATTAAAAGCATAGCTCGTTTGTTTTGTTTCATGTCACATTCTCCTCTACATATCAAGTACATGCGATCAGCGTGGGATGTAGTTCCCCACTGAGTAAAGTTTCACTTTATATTTTTAGTATAATGAATGGAAAGGTTTGGTACGATCGATAAAGGTGACATGAAGATTACATTGTTGTAATGAAAAAAACATCTTTCTTATTAAGAAAGATGTTTTTGGAAAACTCCCCCACTGAGTAAAGTTTCACCTTATATTGAAGTATTAATCATTTAAGAACAGAACCATATGTTCCTCGTCCCAATATTGACCGTTATGTTTTAATGAACGCTCTTGTACGCCGTAAGTTTGGAAACCTAATGACTCATATAATTTTTTTGCTGCATCGTTACCAACTACAACATCGAGCATAAGTTGTTCTACATGTAATTTATCGGCATTTTCAATAATTGCTTTAATTAGAGCTCGTCCTGCTCCAAGGCCACGCGCTTTTGGGGAAACAAAAACGGAGCCAATTTTTGCTTTATGTTCTTGTTTAATGAAAGGCTTTGTTTCTAAAGTAGCGATACCAATTAAATCGTTATCTTTGAAGACCCCTAGAGTATACTTATCCGGATTGCTTAATCGTTTTGCCATAGCAGCTACAGGATCCTCATGTTTAAGAACATCTTCATAAGAAGAGCTAAAAGCTTCCGGGTTCTTCGTTAAACCTTCCATACAAACTTTTAAATATATTTCTGCGTCCTCTGTCGTTAATAAGCGAATTTCCATCGTTGTAACCTCCTTGGTCGATTTTAAATAAAATAAATCCATTGCTTTTATAAGAATGTGTATGCGTTTTGTTAGAAGTCTCTTTTAATTTGTAAAAGAATGAAAAGATATATGCTACAATATTTTGTTTTAATTATGTAATGAAATTATATATTAACTTTATTAACTATTCAAGTGTTTAATATGTTACATTTTTATAACTAAAATAACTCCTCGATTGAGGAGTTATTTTTTAAACATTGGATTGATAGCCATCAATTCGTGTTGGATGTGTGTAAATATTACAAGAGTCATTTCTAATAAACCCTACGACTGTAATACCTAAATCATGGGCAAGTTGCAATGCTAGTTTTGTTGGGGCAGATTTAGATAGAACAATTTCACATCCGATTTTTGAAACTTTGAGTAAAATTTCAGATGAAATACGTCCGCTAAATGCGATAATTTTTCCTTTAACAGATATATCATTGCGTAAACAATGACCGTATATTTTGTCTAATGCATTATGTCTTCCGATATCCATTCTTGATAGAAGGATATTATTTCGATCACATAGCGCGGTATTGTGAACACCACCAGTTTGGCGAAAGGTAGTGGAAGATTGTTGTAAAGTATTCATTAAGTAAAAACATTCTTCAGGAGTAATTTTTACATGTATATCATGTAAGTCTTTTGCTTTTGCTGCGTCGTTTACGAAAATAAAACCTTGTCTACCTTTTCCGCAGCAAGAAGTGACGTATCGTTTATTATATAAAGTTTGATAGAGCGGATTCACTTTTGATGATTTTACATGGACAATTCCGTTATCTTTTTGAACCCATAGTTCTTCAACATCGTTATAGGAAGAAATAATCCCCTCAGAAATTAAAAAACCAATTACCATATCTTCAATATAATTTGGTGTGCATACGACTGTTACATATTCTTCACCATTCAATTTAATAGTAATAGGAGATTCTGTAACAATCTCATCCAGTTGTTTTGAAAATGTACCAGATTGATAACGTACAATTGTATAAGTCTCTTGCGTAGGCCCCATATTTAATTCCCCTTTTATATGTATTTCTCTCCCACATTTATCATAAAACAATGGGAAAAATAAAAACACCTATTAACAAGAAGATCACAGATTATTTTGGTTATTATTGTATATGTACGATATAATAGAACTGTAGAATAGTGATATTTTCAAGCTTTCGTAGTTATACCTTATAACATCTAGAATCGACTTCATAAGAAAGTATTTGGGTAGAGCGTTTCAAAAATATGTACAGTAATGCGATTTTGAAAACGGATTCATGATTGTGTTGTACAGTTGGTTGTAAGGAGAGGGGAAACTATGGCAGAACAGACAGTCCGTGTAACCGTCGATGGTAAAGAATTTTCTGCATCAGGTGAAAAGACGATACTACAATTATTTAACGAGAGTAATTTGGAACATCCTCAAATTTGTCATGTACCAGAAGTAGATCCAATTCAAACTTGTGATACGTGTATTGTAGAAGTAAATGGAAAGTTATTGCGTGCTTGTTCAACGAAATTAGAGAACGGTATGCATATCGAAAGACAGTCCCAGCGTGCAAAAGAGGCACAGACTGAGGCAATGGATCGAATATTAGAGAATCATCTACTGTATTGTACCGTTTGTGATAACAATAATGGTAACTGTAAAGTCCACAATACAGTACATATGATGGGAATTGAGGAACAGAAATATCCGTATGAGCCAAAAGTAAGTGCGTGTGAAGTGGATATGTCACATCCGTTTTATCGATATGATCCAAATCAATGTATTGCTTGTGGACAGTGTGTAGAAGTATGTCAAAACTTACAAGTGAATGAAACTATATCGATTGATTGGAGCTTAGACCGTCCACGTGTTATATGGGACAATGGTGTAAGTATAAATGACTCATCTTGTGTAAGTTGCGGGCAATGTGTAACAGTATGTCCATGTAATGCGTTGATGGAGAAATCAATGTTAGGTGAAGCTGGATTCATGACAGGATTGAAACCGGATGTGTTAGATCCGATGATTGATTTTGTAAAGGATGTAGAGCCGGGATATAGTAGTATTTTAGCAGTTTCAGAAGTAGAGGCTGCGATGCGTAAGACGAAAGTGAATAAAACAAAAACAGTTTGTACATTTTGTGGTGTAGGTTGTTCATTTGAAGTATGGACGAAAGACCGCCACATTTTGAAAGTGCAGCCTGTTTCAGATGCGCCGGTTAACGGTATTTCAACATGTGTAAAAGGCAAATTTGGATGGGATTTTGTAAACAGTGAAGATCGTATTACAAAGCCATTAATTCGCCAAGGAGATATGTTTGTTGAAGCTTCATGGGAAGAGGCTCTTGAAGTTGTTGCATCCAATATGCAGCATATTAAATCGGAATATGGAAGTGATGCATTTGGGTTTATTTCTTCTTCGAAAGTAACGAATGAAGAAAATTATCTTATGCAAAAACTAGCCCGTCAAATATATGGAACGAATAATGTAGACAACTGTTCCCGTTATTGTCAATCTCCAGCAACAGACGGTTTATTTAAAACTGTCGGTATGGGCGGGGACGCTGGAACAGTGAAAGATATTGCGGAAGCAGGCCTTGTCATTATCGTTGGAGCAAATCCGACAGAAGGACATCCTGTACTTGCAACGCGTGTAAAACGTGCTCATAAATTACATGACCAAAAATTAATTGTGGCGGATCTTCGTAAACATGAAATGGCAGAGCGTGCGGATTTATTCATTCATCCGCGCCAAGGAACTGATTACGTATGGCTCGCTGGTATTACGAAATATATTATTGATCAAGATTGGCACGATAAAAAGTTCATAGCTGAAAATGTGAAGAATTTTGATGAATATAGCAAAATGGTAGAAAAGTATACGCTTGATTATACAGAAGAAATTACGGGGATTTCGAAAGAAAATCTGAAAGAAATGGCACGTATGGTATATGAAGCAGATGGTACTTGTGTACTTTGGGGAATGGGTGTAACTCAAAATACTGGAGGAAGTACAACTTCAGCAGCAATTTCAAATCTATTGCTTGTTACGGGTAACTATCGTCGTCCTGGTGCAGGAGCATACCCATTACGCGGACATAATAACGTACAAGGCGCTTGTGATATGGCAACATTACCAAACTGGCTTCCAGGTTACCAAGCGGTTTCAGATGATGTGCTTCGTGCGAAATTTGAAAAAGCATACGGTACTACAATTCCGAAAGCACCAGGCTTAAATAATATTGCAATGTTACTGGCAGCAGATGAAGGAAAACTGCGTGGTATGTATGTTATGGGTGAAGAAATGGCTTTAGTAGATTCGAATGCCAACCATGTACAACATATTTTAGCGAATTTAGATTTCCTTGTTGTTCAAGATATGTTCTTATCGAAAACAGCTCGTTTTGCTGATGTTATTTTACCGGCAGCACCAAGCTTAGAAAAAGAGGGAACATTTACGAATACAGAGCGCCGTATTCAAAGATTATATGAAGTATTGAAGCCGCTTGGTGATTCAAAGCCAGACTGGTGGATTTTACAAAAAGTAGCTCGTGCGCTTGGCGGGGACTGGAATTATGAAAGTCCAAGTGAAATCATGGATGAAATTGCATCGCTTGCACCTTTATATTCTCAGGCAACATACGATCGTTTAGAAGGATGGAATAGTTTATGTTGGGGTAGCCATGATGGTAGCGATACACCGCTATTATATGTGGACGGATTTAACTTCCCGGATAAACTAGCTCGTCTATCATTAGATGAATGGGTACCACCAGTTGTAGCGCCAGATGAGTATGATTTACTTTTAAATAATGGTCGTATGTTAGAACATTTCCACGAAGGGAATATGACGAATAAATCGGCTGGTATTTTATCTAAAGTATCTGAAGTGTTCGTTGAAATCTCGCCTGAACTTGCCCTAGAGCGCAATGTGAAAGATGGTGGCCTTGTAGAATTAGCATCACCATTTGGGAAAATTAAAGTACAGGCACTTGTTACAGATCGTGTAACGGGGAAAGAGCTATATTTACCGATGCATGCAACGGTAAATGAAGAGGCAATCAATATTTTAACTGGAACGGCGACAGATCTTTATACGTGTACACCAGCGTACAAACAAACAATGGTAAAGATGCGTGTATTACGTGAAAAAGGGAATCGTCCGTTACCATCTTCAAACCCGAGAGATAAAAAGCGTAATCCGCAAAACGGTGTTGAAATCGAGCGAAAATGGCAAAGAAAACAATACGTATCACTTGTGGACTAGGGGGCGGAGATAGTGGCGAAAGAAATTACTGTAATTAAAAAGAAAGTTGTAACAGAGGAAGAACAGAAACAGCAAGTAGCAGATGAACTTCTAAATGAGCTATCTAATAATCGTGAAGCAGTAGAAGAAACAATGCAGCTTTTAGCACAGTTGCAGAAGGCTGGTATATTAGATGCGGCAATTAGTTTACTTGCTGCGAAGGAAGATGTTTCAAAAATCGCTGTGGAGCAACTAAATCGTGAACCAGTTAAAAATGCACTCAACAATATGATGGGGGCAGGAGAAGCGTTATCTTCAGTTGACCCAGAAATAACGAAGCAAATTACGTCAAGTTTAGTTACAGGATTGCAATTTGCAACAGATGAATTAAATAGTGGTAAAAAAACAAAAGTGATGGATTTCTTTAAAGTATTAAAAGATCCAGATATCAATAGAGCTATTACATTCGGTTTTAGCTTCTTGAAAGCATTTGGACAAGGGCTAGAGAAAAAATAGAATAAATGAAAAAGTGATGGGAAGTAGCCATCACTTTTTTCATTATATGTATAAGAGTGTTCATGTTAAGCGGAATATATTATTATTAAAAAGATGGATTAGGACTGGAAATATGGAATCCATCTCAAATACCGTTTTAGAATTTGGAGGAATATATGCAACACCGTAAAAAACTATCTATACCAGGAGTAATGAGACATTCCTTTCAAACAGTTAAATTTGCTTTTTGGAATGTATTAACTTTTCAACTTGCTTATAAATTATTAGCAGCGATTGTGTTTGTTCCACTATTTGGAATTATTTTTAATAAGTTATTGTATTTTGGTGGTTATGCAAATGCGACAAATGATGAATTATTAGCGTTTTTAAAGACGCCTTATGGCATCTTAGCAATCGTAATTTTATCATTGTTAGCACTGTTTCTTATCTTTACAGAATTTGCGGTGCTTATTATTATTTCGTATTTCGCTCATAAAAGACAGAAGGTGAAATTACGTCCGATTTTATATAAAACGGTAACGTATTTACCTACTCTTTTCACATATTGCTTACCAGGATTTATTTTATATGCTGTCGTATTGTTGCCTCTTTTAAATATGGGATATGAAACGGCATTAATCCCGCAAATTCAAATTCCTAACTTTATTACAGGAGAACTGTTTAAGACAACGATGGGACAAGTTGGTTATTACACGTTCTTTGCTGTAGTCGCGTATTTGAATCTTCGATGGATTTTCGTTCTACCTATTGTTGTTTTAGAGCAAAAACCATTTCGCGTGGCAGCACGTAAAAGTGCAACTTTAGTAAAGGAAAGCTTTTTTAAAGTACTATTCTTTTTAGTAGGATTTTTTATCTCAATTGGAATTGTATATGTCGTGTTTTTGGGAATGTATTTATTGTGCCTATGGGGTGTTTATGAATTTACAAACCCGAAAGGAACATTTGCATTATTAGCTGAATCAACGATTTCTGTATTTTTAACGAGTACATTGTATTTATTCAGCTTTATCGTGACGCCATTTTATATTATGGCGATTACGCGATTATACTTACAAAAGGTTCCAGTTGAGGATGTTTTATTAGAAGAAGGATTAGATTATTCGAAAACGAAAGCAGATAAATGTTTCTTCCAAAAACATCGTTGGAAATTCATTGGCGTATACATTGTAGGAATTATTACTGCGGGAATGGTCGTTGCCTTCATTGTAACGTTTATTTCAAATTCGTATAAAGAACCGATTATTATGGCGCACCGCGGGTATATATCAAAAGGCGTAGAAAATACGAAAGAAGCTGTGCAAGGTGCTATTGATGCAAAAGCAGACTACGCTGAAATAGATGTATTACAAACGAAAGACGGTGAACTAGCGGTTATACATGATTTGAAGCTGAAACGTCTCGCAAATGCCAATGTGCATGTGTCAGATTTAACGATGGCGGAGTTAAGGCAGCTTACCCTTAGTCAAGATGGACTTTCAGGACAAATAAGTACACTTGATGAAATCATTAAGCTAGCAAATGGCAAAATCAAACTTAATATAGAAGTGAAGCTTCATGGGGGCGAAAAAGATTTTGTAAACAAAGTCTTAAAAACGATTAAAGATAATGAATTTGAGAAGCAATGTGTAATTCAAACGTTACACTATCCACTTATTAAAGAGTTTAAGCGTGCAAATCCAGATATAAAAGTAGGGTATATACTGTATGCAAGTAGAGCTAACTTAAAGAATGTGAAGGCTGATTTTTACGTAGCAGAAGAATATATGTTAAATAAGAAATTAGTAAAAGAAGCAAGGAAGTTAAACAAACCAATTTACGTATGGACAGTAAATGATATGGAAAATTTAAAGGCATATTATAAGTTAAACGTAGATGGTATTATAACCGATTACCCTGAAGATGCACGTGAAACAATTAAGATGTTAAAAGAGCAAGAAGCGGAAGAAAGTGATCTGTTTGATAAAATTACTGAAACGACAGATGATTTATTTTCTAAGTTATTTATAAGTTACCCAGCTGCTAGCTAAATGCTAGCAGCTGTTTTTTTTGTGAAAAGAATATATCTCTAAAGTATTGAGTAAAGTAATAACTGTATATGTATACGTTATCGCTTAGGTTTCTTACATTGTTACATTATTGTCAAATAATAAATGATTGCTGTTTATTTTGAAGCAGTATAATAAAAATAGAGTGAAAGATAATGGAATGACACGAAACCCCTAATAGAATCAATGTTTTATATATTTACACTATTCTAAATATAAAAACTTTAGGAAAATGATATGTTAGCGTTTTCATAACTTTTAAGTTATGCTAGAATAAGGACATAAGTTATTAATTATTACAAAAAGAAAAAAGAATCTCTTTTTTCTGTTAATTATAAGGGGGCATTTCATTATGCGTATTGGGGTACCAGCAGAAATTAAAAACAACGAAAACCGTGTGGCAATGACACCAGCAGGTGTTGTACATTTAATTCGTAACAATCACGAAGTATTCATTCAAAAGGGTGCAGGTTTAGGGTCTGGTTTCACAGATGCTCAGTATGTTGAAGCGGGAGCAAAAATTGTTGATACAGCTGAAGAAGCTTGGAATATGGAAATGGTTATGAAAGTTAAGGAACCAATTGAAAGCGAATACAAACACTTCAGTGAAGGCTTAATCTTGTTCACATACTTACACTTAGCTCCAGAGCCAGAATTAACAAAAGCTTTAATCGAGAAAAAAGTTGTTTCTATCGCATATGAAACAGTACAATTAGAAAACCGTTCATTACCATTACTTGCGCCTATGAGTGAAGTAGCTGGTCGTATGGCTGCACAAATTGGTGCACAATTCCTTGAGAAAAACAAAGGCGGTAAAGGTATCTTACTTGCAGGTGTTCCAGGGGTTAAACGTGGTAAAGTAACAATCATCGGTGGTGGACAAGCTGGTACAAATGCTGCTAAAATTGCAGTTGGACTAGGTGCGGATGTAACAATCATCGACTTAAGTGCAGAACGTCTTCGTCAATTAGATGACATTTTCGGAAACCAAGTAAAAACTTTAATGTCTAATCCTTACAATATTGCAGAAGCTGTTAAAGAGTCTGATCTTGTAATCGGTGCAGTATTAATCCCAGGTGCAAAAGCTCCAAAACTTGTAACAGAAGAAATGATTAAATCAATGGAACCAGGTTCTGTTGTTGTAGATATCGCGATTGACCAAGGTGGTATTTTCGAAACAACTGATCGTATTACAACTCATGATAACCCAACTTATGAAAAACACGGCGTTGTTCATTATGCAGTTGCAAACATGCCAGGTGCGGTTCCACGTACATCAACTCTTGCATTAACAAACGTAACAGTACCATATGCAGTACAAATTGCTAACAAAGGCTACAAAGAAGCTTGCCTAGGTAACACTGCATTACTAAAAGGTATTAACACATTAGATGGCTATGTAACATTCGAAGCAGTTGCAGAAGCTCACGGTGTAGAGTACAAAGGTGCTAAAGAATTATTAGAAGCAGAAACAGTATCTTGCTAATAGAAGCATTATACAAAACAAAATCGAACAATATATAAAACAACATGATAAGAGCTAAGAGTGAAGATCTCTTAGCTCTTCTTGGCAAAAGGGGGCATACATCGTGGCCAACCTATTTAAAAAGAAATCCGTTACGCAATTGTTAGGGGAAAGTAAAAGTAAAACTTTGACGAAAACGCTAGGGGCATTTGACCTAACAATGCTAGGGATTGGTGCGATAATTGGTACAGGAGTTCTAGTATTAACTGGATTAGTAGCAGCAAGAGATGCTGGTCCAGCAGTTATTTTTTCATTCATGATTGCAGCCATCGTTTGTGGATTTGCAGCATTATGTTACGCAGAGGTTGCTTCTACACTTCCTGTTTCAGGTAGTGTGTACACATACTCATATGCAACAATTGGTGAGTTTGTAGCTCATTTAATGGGATGGACATTACTATCCGTATATGTTGTAACGACTGCCGCAGTAGCTGGCGGATGGACTGGTTACTTCCATAACTTAGTGAGTGGATTAGGGCTTGAAATTCCAAAAGCACTGCTAACAATTCCGTCTCAAGGTGGTATAGTGAATTTACCAGCAGTTATCGTTACATTAGTTATAACTTGGTTATTATCAAGAGGTACGAAAGAAAGTAAACGAGTGAATAACATAATGGTATTAATTAAAATTGGTATCGTTGTTTTATTCATTGCAGTTGGTGTATTCTACGTGAAACCAGAAAACTGGATACCATTTGCACCGTACGGTTTAAGTGGAGTTTTCGCGGGGGGAGCAGCAGTATTCTTTGCTTTCTTAGGATTTGATGCATTAGCAACTTCTGCTGAAGAGGTAAAAAATCCGCAACGTGATCTACCGATTGGTATTATCGCTTCGTTAGTCATTTGTACAATCATTTATGTTGTAGTTTGTCTCGTTATGACGGGTATGGTTTCTTATAAAGAATTAGATGTACCAGAAGCTATGGCATATGTGTTAGAAGTTGTAGGACAAGATAAAGTAGCAGGTGTAATCGCAATTGGAGCTGTAATTGGTATTATGGCAGTAATTTTTGCTTACATTTATGCAACGACACGTGTATTCTTTGCGATGAGCCGTGACGGTTTATTGCCAGAATCTTTCGCGAAAATTAATAAAAAGACAGAAGCGCCAACATTTACAGTTTGGTTAACAGGAATTGGTAGTGCTTTAATTGCTGGATTTATCGATTTAAAAGAATTGTCGAATTTAGCGAATATTGGAGCGTTGTTAACATTTGCGATGGTTGGTGTGTCAGTTATTATTCTTCGTAAAACACATCCAAAGTTACAACGTGGATTTATGGTACCACTTGTACCGATCTTGCCGGTTATTTCGATTGCATGTTGTCTATTCTTAATGGTAAATCTACCATTAAAAACATGGATGTACTTCGGTGCTTGGTTAGCGATCGGAGTAGTTGTATACTTTGTTTATTCGAAAAAACATAGTCATTTAAAAGACGATGGAAGTTCGCAGGATAATTTAGAACAAGCTAATTAAAAGCTTAATTAAAAGGGATATAAGTATAGTAAGCCTTGTGCGTCTAGGGAGCGCGCAAGGCTTTTTCTTTTGTTGAAATAAAGGGAATGTATATTACTTTATTGAATTTTTATGTCGGAATATGAAAAAGGGTGGGAGCAAAATGGAAGAAACAAAAGTTGTAGTTGGAGCAGAGGGTTATAATAATAACCCTGGTTGGTTACATACGAATGAAGAAGAATTAAATTTATTACGGAGAGAAACTTGGCTTGATAAATTTCAACCTAATTCTTTATCAGTAATTTTGGCAGAACATGTATGGGAGCATTTATCATATGAAGAAGGAATTGAAGCTGCAAAAATTTGTTATGAGTTTTTAATGGAGAATGGATATATTCGTTGTGCAGTACCAGATGCATTTTTTCCAGATGAAGAATATCAACAAGGGGTACAAGTAGGTGGACCTGGTCCATTAGATCATCCTGCAGCAAGCCATAAAATTGTTCATAACTATAAAACAATCACGTCCATGTTTGAATCAGCAGGTTTTCAAGTGAGGCTCTTAGAATACTGTGATGAGAATGGTAAGTTTCACTATAATGATTGGAATGAGAAAGATGGATTTATTTATCGTTCGAAACGTTTTGACCATAGAAATCGGGATAATCAGTTAGGATTTGTTTCTTTAATTGTGGATGCGGTGAAAATGAAAAGTAAGTAAAAAGGGGTGTGCGAATTGTGCATCCTTTTTTGTATGAGAATATAGAGGGTGCGGAAAATATGTATACGACTTATTAAAATGTGAACGGAATGTTCATAAAAAAAATTCAGATTTCATTGACACATATGAGTAGGCGCTCATATAATAAGAGTATAAGATATATGAATGATTGTTCATATGTTCAATTAAAGAGGTGAGCTATAATGGCTGGAAATAAAGTAGAAACACCACAAGAGACATGTTCTCAAACGATAATTCATGAAGAAGTTGTAGAGCAAGTAAAACAAACAATTCCAACTGATGAAAGTTTAAGTAAAGTAGCAGAACTATTTAAAGTATTAGGTGACCGTACACGTACGAGAATATTACATGCACTATTTGAAGCTGAAATGTGCGTTTGTGATTTAGCTTATTTATTAGGAATGACACAATCATCTATTTCGCATCAGCTTCGTGTGTTAAAGCAAGCGAAACTTGTGAAGAATCGTAAAGAAGGAAAGGTTGTTTATTATTCGTTAGCTGACCAGCACGTAATTCATATCTTCGAGCAAGCGTTTGAACACGTAAACGAAGAAGAATAAAAAGAACGCGAGGAGGGAGAACGATGGCTGAAGCGTTAGTGAAAAAGAAACTGATGTTAGAAGGTTTAGATTGTGCGAATTGTGCAATGAAAATTGAAAAAGGTGTTGGGAATATAGAAGGAGTAAATTCTTGCTCTGTAAACTTTGCAACAAAGACAATGATTTTAGAAACGGCACAAAATAAAGAAAACGAAGTTGTTACGGAAGCAAAACAACTCGTTACAAAATTAGAACCGCATATTAAAGTGCAAGAAGAACAAAAAAATAAAATTGCTAAAGAAGTATTTATATTAGAAGGTTTAGATTGCGCGAACTGTGCAATGAAAATTGAAAATAAAGTGAAGGAAATGCCAGCTGTCTCAGAAGCAACTGTTGATTTCGTATCGAAGAAACTACGAGTAGAAGTTGCGAATAAAAGAGAACTAGAAGCGACTGTAGCAAATATAACAAATGTCGTTCAAAAGTTAGAGCCAGACGTGAAAGTTGTTCGTGAAGAGAAGAACGGTCATGACCACGGGCATAGTCATGATCATGGTGAAGCAAATGTGAAAAAGATGGTAGGGAGATTAGTGGTCGGCGGAATCTTGACAGCAATTGCTGCATTAGCGGGCTTACCACAAATGGTAACAATTCCGTTATTCGTCCTTGCTTATTTATTAATAGGTGGAGATATCGTTTGGAGAGCGGTAAGAAACATAACTCGTGGCCAAGTATTTGATGAAAACTTCTTAATGGCAATTGCAACTGTAGGAGCTTTTGCAATTCAACAATACTCAGAAGCTGTAGCAGTAATGCTATTTTATCAAGTAGGAGAACTATTCCAAAGCATTGCGGTAAACCGCTCTCGAAAATCAATTACTTCATTAATGGATATTCGTCCTGATTATGCGAATGTAAAGGTTGGAAATGAAACGAAACAAGTATCACCAGAAGATGTACAAATTGGCGATTATATTATCGTTAAGCCAGGTGAGAAAGTGCCGTTAGACGGAAAAGTAATTGAAGGAACATCAATGGTAGATACTTCAGCATTAACAGGTGAATCTGTACCACGTGAAGTTGAAGTTGGAAATGATGTATTAAGTGGCTTTGTGAACCAAAACGGTGTGTTGACAATTGAAGTTACAAAAGAATTCGGTGAATCAACTGTATCGAAAATTTTAGATTTAGTTCAAAATGCAAGCAGTAAAAAAGCACCAACGGAAAACTTTATTACGAAGTTTGCACGTTACTACACTCCAGTTGTAGTTATTACAGCGGCAATCATGGCGTTTATTCCACCACTTATTTTAGAAGGAGCTACATTCTCTGAGTGGATTTATAGAGCTTTAGTGTTCTTAGTAATCTCTTGTCCATGTGCGTTAGTTGTATCCATTCCTCTTGGATTCTTTGGAGGTATTGGTGGTGCATCTAAAAGTGGTGTGTTAGTAAAAGGTAGTAACTATTTAGAAGCTTTAAATGATGTGAAATATATTGTTTTTGACAAAACAGGAACATTAACAAAAGGTGTTTTCAAAGTTACAAAAATGGAACCGAGCGAAGGTACTACAAGTGAAGAGTTATTAGAGTATGCGGCATTTGCTGAAGTATATTCTAACCATCCAATTGCCCAATCTATTCGAAAGGCATATGGAAAATCAATTGATGAAAAAATAATCGATGATTATAACGAAATTTCTGGTCACGGTACAGTTGTAAAAGTACAAGGAAAAGAAATTTTTGCAGGTAATGCAAAATTAATGAGAAAAGAAAATATTGAATTTAAGCAACCAGAAACAGTAGGTACATTAGTTCACGTTGCTGTAGATGGAAGATATGCAGGTTATATTGTTATCTCTGATGAGGTAAAAGAGGATTCGAAACAAGCGATTCAAAAGTTAAAAGAACTAGGTATTAAAAAGACAGTAATGTTAACTGGTGATGCAAAACCAGTTGGTGAAGCTGTTGGTAAAGAATTAGGCTTAGATGAAGTTCATGCGGAATTACTACCGCAACAAAAAGTAGAAGAGATTGAAAAAATTGATGCAGCGAAGCACGGAAAAGAAAAAATTGCCTTCGTTGGTGACGGTATTAACGATACACCAGTATTAGCCCGTGCAGACGTTGGTATTGCGATGGGTGGTTTAGGGTCAGATGCAGCAATTGAAGCGGCAGACATCGTTATTATGACTGATGAGCCTTCAAAAATTGCGACAGCTGTAAAAATTGCAAAACGCACAAGAAGTATAGTGTGGCAAAATATCATCTTTGCTCTAGGTGTAAAAGGGATCGTTTTATTACTTGGTGCCTTTGGTATTGCAACAATGTGGGAAGCTGTTTTCTCAGATGTTGGTGTGACACTACTTGCAGTGTTAAATGCAATGCGTGTATTACGAGTGAAAGATTTATAAAAAAGAGGACGCAACCTGCGTCCCCTTTTTTATTAGTGATTTTGTTGAAATTGATTCAATAAAATAATATCAAATATTATTTTACTTTTAAATAGTATTATATTAAAATTTACAAATTAAAAACATTCGTCGTATTATTTTAATATATTTTTTACAAATATCCATATAGTATTGAAAAAACCAGAGAAGGAGAAATTTCTCTGGTTACTTTTGTATGTTTTTTTCAACTTGTTCTCGAACAGTTTGAATGTAATTCATTTTATGATCCCAACACTCTTGGCTTAAATCGACAGGGTATTCTTCAGGATTTAAAGTTCGCATATATTCTTCCCAAAATAGAGAGAGACTCTGTTCATTATATTTTTGAATATCTAATATACTTGGTAGTTCATATGTTCTTTCACCGTTAACGAAAATATCTTTATGCAGTTCACGGGCTTCAAAGTTTGTTACGAATTTACTTATATATGTGTGAACTGGATGGAACATTTTTAAGCGCTCTTCTTTTCCAGGTTCTTCAGAATCTAACGCAATATAATCGCCTTCTGCATGATCGTTTACCCGATTGATAATACGATAAATTCGTTTCAGTCCTGGAGTGGTAATTTTTTCAGGGTTAGATGAAATTTTAATCGTATCATTTAATTTTCCGTCAGTATCTTCAATCGCAACTAGTTTGTAAACAGCCCCCAATGCAGGTTGCTCAAAGGACGTAATTAATTTTGTCCCAACGCCCCATACGTCAATTTTTGCTCCTTGAGATTTAAGGTGCATAATTGTGTATTCATCTAAATCGCTAGAAGCGATAATTTTTGTATTTGTAAACCCTGCTTCATCTAATAATTTTCGTGCCTTTTTCGATAAATAAGCCATATCACCACTATCAAGACGTATGCCATAGAAATCAATACGATCCCCAAATTCTTTTGCAACACGAATCGCATTTGGAACACCAGATTTCAATGTGTCATATGTATCAACGAGAAAGACGCACTTTTTATGAGTTTCAGCGTATTTTTTAAACGCGACGTATTCATCGCGATATGCTTGAACGAAAGAGTGAGCGTGTGTGCCAGCTACAGGAATCCCAAAGCGTTTCCCAGCACGAACGTTGCTTGTAGAGGAGAAACCACCAATAAAGGCAGCACGCGTCCCCCAAAGGGCAGCATCGAACTCATGGGCACGTCTTGTGCCGAACTCTAAAAGCTCATCATTACTTGCAGCATGTTTCATACGTGCTGCTTTTGTGGCAATTAATGTTTGGTAATTCACAATATTTAAGAGGGCAGTCTCAATAATTTGTGCTTCACCAAGTGGTGCATCAACACGTAATAAAGGCTCGTTATTAAATACAACTTCACCTTCTTGCATACTGCGAATCGTCCCAGTGAATTTCATATTTTGTAAATAATGAAGGAATTCTTCTTCAAATTGTAATTCTGCTAAATAAGCGATATCGCTTTCAGTAAAACTGAAATTTTCTATGTACTCTACAATTTTCTCAAGGCCAGCAAAAACAGCGTAGCCGTTCTCAAATGGAAGCTTTCGAAAATATAAATCAAAAACAGAACGGCGATTATGAATACCATCTTTCCAATATGTATAAGCCATGTTGATTTGATATAGGTCTGTATGTAAGGCATAACTATCGTCTTTATAATGAGTCATCGCGAGAACACCTCCATAATTTGGTTATAGTATACCAATTTTTCACCATTCGTAGCAAAGAAGAGATATTGATGTGAAGTCAAGAGAGAAAAAAATGAAATCATGCATATTTTTTAGAAAATTTATATTTATCAATTTATATTTCTCCAGATTTTATGTATTATTAGAGTAATGGGGGTAATGAGAATGGAGGAGGACAATGCAACAAACATTAGAAAAAATAGGCAAACAAGTCTTTTATAAACGGCTACAGCAAAAAATGACACAAGAAGAATTATGTCAGGGCATTTGTTCTGTCTCATACTTAAGTAAGATTGAAAATGGAAAGATTGAAGCATCAGAAGAAATTCTACAATTGCTCTGCACAAGACTAGAAATTGCTGTGACGGATTTGAGAGATGTAGAAGAAGATGTGAAGGGGAAGCTGGATGAATGGTTAAATGCACTAGTTCATTTAGACAAGCAACAAGTAGAACGTATATATGAAGAGTTGCAAGGTGAAATGAAGCATGTGTTGGATTTTGAAATTATAAATTATTATAAACTGCTGTATACACGTTATTTAATTATGAAAAGGGATTTTCCTGCTGTCGAAAAAGAGTTAGAGAGCTTAAAGAAGATGTACAAAAAGTATTCACCATTCCAAAAATTATTATATACGTATAGCAAAGGGTTATATTATTTTTTACAACATAGATATAAGAAGGCATTGGAGTATTTGACTCGAACAGAAGTAATGGCAAAGGAACAAGGTTATCATGAGAATGGAATATATTTCAATTTAGCTCTTGTTTATAATGAATTAGAAGTTGAACATATGACTTTACATTTTGCTAATGTAGCAATGGAAGGATTTAAGAATGAATATAAATTCCGTTATGTGATAAATTGCCAGTTACTTATTGCGTTGAGTTATATACAAAAAAAGCAATATAATGAAGCACTATCTATTTATAATAATATTTTGAGGGAAGCAAATTCTTTTGCTGATAAAGAAAGTATAACAGCTATTGCTTTAAATAATTTAGGCTTTTTGTACTATAACTTAAAAGATTATGCAAAAGCAAAAGATTATTATTTACAATGCCTAAAGTACAAAAAGGAAGAGGATTTAAATTATATTGATGCAGTGTATGAGATCGCTTTGCAGTGTATTGAATTAAAAGAATTTGAAGAAGCGAAAGATTGGATTAATAAAGGGATAGATGTTGCCAAGAGGGATGAAAAGTATAAAAGTATGCTATATATACTTTCAATGCTTAAGAATAAATACTTTGAAACGAAAGATGTTTATAAAAGATTTTTAGAAGTTGAGGCAATCCCATTTTTTAGAGGCGAAGAAAATAAAAAGGAATTAAAAATGGTGTATTTAGAACTAGCAGGATATCACGAGGAATTACTAGAATTTAAGGAAAGTAATAACTACTATAAATTAGCAATTAATTTATTAGAAGAAAAGGGAGGAAAATAATATGAAAAAAATAATTATTGGTGCTTTGGCTTTGGTAGCTGTATTAGTGGTATTGGAACCGCAATATGCTTGGACATCGGATATTTATGGTCAAGGAGAAAAAGTAGTAGAATTAATAAATTCTTAACAGAAACCCCTTTCCAACAGGAAAGGGTTTTTTCAATATTTGTTCCTCAAAATTCTACAAAACTTGAGAAAATAATTATTTGAATTTTTAGTATATTAATAGTGGAAACATAATGCTAATATAAAACTACTCTTTTTCAAAAAAATTTTTTATTAGGGGGAAGGTTCATGAAAAAGAAAAGTTTAGCGTTAGTGTTAGCGACAGGAATGGCAGTTACAACATTTGGAGGGACAGGCTCTGCATTTGCGGATTCTAAAAATGTACTCTCTACGAAGAAGTACAATGAGACAGTACAGTCACCTGAGTTTATTTCTGGTGATCTAACTGGAGCGACTGGTAAGAAAGCGGAATCTGTTGTGTTTGATTACTTAAATGCAGCAAAAGGTGATTACAAGCTAGGGGAAAAGAGTGCGCAAGATTCTTTCAAAGTGAAACAAGTGAAGAAAGATGCTGTAACTGATTCAACAGTAGTACGTATGCAACAAGTTTACGAAGGAGTGCCTGTATGGGGTTCTACTCAAGTGGCTCACGTAAGTAAAGACGGTTCTTTAAAAGTATTGTCTGGAACAGTTGCACCTGATTTAGACAAAAAGGAAAAGTTGAAAAATAAAAATAAGATTGAAGGCGCAAAAGCAATTGAAATCGCGCAACAAGATTTAGGGGTAACACCGAAATATGAGGTAGAACCAAAAGCGGACTTATATGTATATCAAAATGGTGAAGAAACAACATATGCATACGTTGTAAATCTAAACTTCTTAGATCCAAGTCCAGGAAACTACTACTATTTCATTGAAGCAGACAGCGGTAAAGTATTAAATAAATATAATAAATTGGATCATGTAACAAATGAAGATAAATCACCAGTTAAGCAAGAGGCTCCTAAACAAGAAGCGAAACCGGCTGTAAAGCCTGTAACAGGAACAAATGCAGTGGGTACTGGTAAAGGTGTATTAGGAGATACGAAGTCACTTAATACAACGTTATCTGCATCTTCTTACTACTTACAAGATAATACGCGCGGAGCAACGATTTTCACATATGATGCGAAAAATCGTACTACATTACCAGGAACTTTATGGGTAGATGCAGATAATGTTTTCAATGCGGCGTATGATGCAGCGGCAGTAGATGCTCATTACTATGCAGGTAAAACATATGACTATTATAAAGCTACATTTAACAGAAACTCTATTAATGATGCAGGAGCTCCGTTAAAATCGACAGTTCATTACGGAAGTAAGTATAATAATGCATTCTGGAACGGCTCACAAATGGTATACGGAGATGGTGATGGTGTAACATTCACTTCATTATCTGGTGGAATTGATGTAATTGGTCACGAATTAACGCATGCTGTTACTGAAAATAGCTCGGACTTAATTTATCAAAATGAATCAGGAGCGCTAAATGAAGCAATTTCTGATATTTTTGGTACTTTAGTAGAATTCTATGATAACCGTAACCCGGATTGGGAGATTGGTGAAGATATTTATACGCCTGGTAAAGCAGGAGATGCGCTTCGCTCTATGAGTGATCCAGCGAAATACGGTGATCCAGACCATTATTCTAAGCGTTACACTGGTACTAGTGATAACGGTGGGGTTCATACAAACAGTGGTATCATTAACAAACAAGCTTATTTATTAGCAAATGGTGGTACGCATTCGGGTGTAACTGTAACGGGCATTGGTAAAGATAAGTTAGGTGCAATTTATTACCGTGCAAACACACAATATTTCACGCAATCTACTACATTTAGCCAAGCTCGTGCTGGTGCAGTACAAGCTGCAGCTGATTTATATGGTGCGACTTCTGCGGAAGTAGCAGCAGTTAAGCAATCATTTAGTGCTGTTGGTATTAACTAAGGATTAAAAAGGATAGCTATTAATAAAATACCTCAAAAATAAAGAAGGAGCCTATGCTCCTTCTTTATTTTTTTTTTCTCCATTTTTTCCACAAATAAAACAATCCAATAGCGCCTGCGATTGTTACAATCCACTTTGCTTCATTTGTTCCGTTCATGACATGATAGGCAGAATATACTTCGATTAACAATGCCGGTATTTTCCCTATTGTGCTGGCAATACTGAAGGAGAGTAATGACATCTTACCTAGAGCCGCAAATAAAGTCACGATACTTGATGGGATGAAAGGTATCAAGCGAAACGATAGAACGAGTAGAAAGGCCTCTCTACCTTCTACATAAAGAAGACGCTCTACCTTTGGGTATTTATTTACTTTATCGTGAGTGAACTTTTGAAGGCCCATGCGGTAAATATAAAACGAGATAATAGCCCCTAATGCTTCGCCTACGATCGAAATAACAGTACCATTTGTTACGCCAAAGAGCTGTATATTAATGGCGGTTAAAAAAATACTAGGGATAAAACCTAAAAGACTAATGATGATGTTAATTAAGATACTAAGTGGAATTGCGATTGAATAGTATTCTGTTAAGAAATTTTGAATCGTTTCAGCCATTGTTTAAAATCCTTTATCTTTTTTTGCATTACACCACATTTCGTTTGTATAGGCAAGGGGAAATTTACATAATGTAGAAAACGTTGATAAGAAGGGTATTTTATACCTTATATGGGTATTAGGTATATAAAAATAGGGGTATTTTAAAATGTTTTTAAAAATACTATAAAAACCTTTGTATAAAAGAGTTTTATAGTTATGTTATCGGTGATTTTATCTGGGAAATAATCGAAAAATATAGGGGGTATATATTATAAAAGGCGAAAAATAGAGGGTTGATGAAATTGCTGGGGTAAATATGGAAAAATAGATGAAAAAAATGAAAACTGATAGATTTTTTCGTTGTGAAATTGACTTTTAGTGAAGTTGCGATAATAATCATGGAAGAGGTGATATGATGAAACGAATAAGTAGTCTTTTCTTCAGTAGTTTATTGGCATTAATGCTGATCTTAAGCGGATGTGCAGGAAAAGAACAAAAAACAGAGAAACAGACAGGGAATCAAGCTACATCGGTAGAAAAAATTAGTGATAATATTTTAGATGAAATGGAAGGACCACCTAAAAATGGTCATACGATTGAAAGACATGTAGGCAAGTCAGAAGAGGATTTGAAGAATCGCTTGAAGACAGATAAAGTGTCAGCCGCAAGTACATACTATGATAAAGAAACAGCGACGAAAGCTGTAAAAGATAGCTTGAAGCAACATGACAAGGAAATTCAAGATTGGTTAAAAAATTCTAAAGAGGCTCGTCTCGTATTAAATACAACTCATTCATTTCCTGTTGGAAAAACGGTAATAAAGAAAAATATGAGTGTAAAAGACAAGTTAGTAAAAACTGTTACTGTTTTAGCAAGAGATAAGTCAGGAGAATTAGGGTTTAAGATTATTACTTCTTATCCATCTGATAAATAAGAAGGGGGAGTACATTATGTATACGACATTACAATACTTTCTTAAATCGTACTGTACGTTAAGTATTCATGAGGATGAAATAGTAAGCGTGATGGAAGAGTTTATTGAACAAGAAGACGAAGAAATTGTTTTGAAATTACGTGATGAATTAATAAATATGAAGAAAAAGAACGCGTGGGAAGAGGCGTGTGTATTAGCTGCGAAGCAAGGAAATCGTATGTGGTCTTTAGAAGAAACGAAAGACCATCTTGAAACTTTTTTACTATTACTGCAAAAGAAAAAGGCGTGATTTAATCACGCCTTTTTCTTTATGCTATTCGGTTGATATTATCTATTCTTTTGGAGCGCTTTTATATACGCTTTTTGAAATTTGTCCATTTGATATTACTTCCCCGTTTTGTGTTACTTTTTTATACGTAACCGCGGTGATTTTATCACTAGTTCTACTAATTACTTGAGAAGAAACTTCAACATTTTTACCAGTATTTGTACCGAAAATGCGTGTAGTAATACTACCTCCATTTGAAAATGCTTGAATATAAATATGATTGCCTGTATTATTTTTAAATTTTAAATCTGGACCATAATCTGCTACTGCTGCATCTTGCCCAAGTGGTAAATAATTTACTGGCATAGAATGATTGCTTCGAGAAACAATGCCTAAATCTGCCCTTAAAGCTGCACTGTATAATGTACTACTGACTTGGCAAACTCCTCCGCCTGCACTTTGTATTACTTTACCTTGTGAATATACTGCTGCAGATTTATAACCATGTGCAGCATCAGTTACGCCAACGCGACCGTTAAAACTAAATGTTTCATCAGGTGCGACAATAACCCCACTTAAAGTATTAGCTGACTTATTTACGTTAAATGATTGATTTCCGTTACGGCCAGCCATTGGAGTAGAATATTCAGCAATGACTTCTTTAATACCCATTTTCTGTATGTCTTCTGTAGAACGTTCTGGTTTTATGAATGTAACTGGTAATGTAACATCTGATTTACCAGTAGTAATAGCTTCATTTGTTAAACCGCTTAGTTTCCCTTTATCAATTTTTTCTCCGTTTTGGCTTTGACTAATATTTACTGTTGAGCCTTCAATACTTAATTCTGCGTTAACAGGATTTTTTAATGTTTCATTATATTTATCTTTTATAAAGGTTTCATAAGCTGTTGCATTTAATTGTGGTGTTAATTTATAGTCACGTTTTAATTCACCGTTTTCAGCTTGCTTACGCATTTTATAACGATTCATTACGTTTCCTTCTTGTTCTTTGAAGATTTTGTCAATAATATCTTTCTCTTTATAATTTATCCCTAAATCTTTCCATGTGTAAGTTTGTTTATCGTTTTGGAATATGTAGGTAAGGGATTTTTGATCTAACTCAGTTACCTTTTGATTAATAATTGCTTGAATATCCTTCTTATTTTTTCCGTCGAGAGAAATACCTTCAAATGTAGTATTTGGTAATGCAGTAGTATCTAATTGATTATTTAATTTGGATACATATTGATATCCCCCAACACCGCCTACACAAAGTAATATGCCCCCAGCAATTGCAGAACCAATCAGTATTTTACTTAGCTTCATTTATTTCCCCCCAGAAATTTATGTATAAATATATGTATTACATTTTTTGTATAAAAATGATGAAAATAACATTATGTACGTACTAGTATACTATTATTTTCACTGTGTGTGTAATGTTTTCATAAAAAATGTTACACCGCTGTAATAATTGTCACTTCTTGTCACAATGTGTATGAAAAATATGTTGAAAAATATAATAAAAAGGCTGTCTAGAAAGATCTAGCAGCCTTTTTATTATAATTTTTTATGTTCATTTTTATTCGTAACACCGAGATGTTTTTGAAGGGTAGTTGAAATAGTATCGACGCTTTTTTCATTTGGAACGTAATAATAAATACCACCTATATATTTATCTGTACCCTCTACTTGCATTTTTTCCATTTTTAAATTTGAATCCATTGAATTTTTTGTAATTGTCATCATATCATCAAAAGTTAAATTAGTTTTTAAATCTTTATCGACAGCGTCTAGTAGGCCACCGATTTTATTAATGGAATTAAGAGATAGTGCCTTTTCAGCAATGGCCTCTAATACAAGCTGTTGACGTTGACCACGCATATAATCACTATCGATATGACGAGTTCTAGCTAGTGCCAGTGCCTCTTCTCCATTTAAATGTTGACGTCCTTTTTTTAGATGAATGGCATCTGCTTCATCTTTACTATTTTGCTCTGTGAACTCAACTGGAACGTCTACAGTAATACCACCAAGAGAATCAACAATTTTAATAAAGGATTTAAAATTGAATTTTACATAGTAGTCAACTGGAACATCTAAAAAGTTCTCTACCGTATCAATTGTGCTGTCTACACCACCGAATACGTGCGCATGTGTGATTTTATCGTATTTATCACGTGATTTAATGTAGACGCGTGAGTCACGTGGAATGCTTACAAGTTTAACGGATTTATCGTTTTTATTAATTGTTGCAAGTAATAACGCATCTGTTCGAGTTGCTTTTCCATAACCTTTTTCCCTAATATCACTTTCATCAACACCCATAATTAGTACGGAAATATTGTCGGTCATAGGTTTAACAGCTTTTTCACGTTTACTGGACTTATCTCCTCGACCTAGTTCAGCATAAGCATTATTTAAGACGGACTTTGCTTTACTGTATATATGGAAGGAGTAGCCTCCTGCTCCAAGTGCTACAATTAGTAATGGAATAAGAAGGAACCAAAGTAGGCGTTTTTTCTTTGAGCGTCCTTTTTTGGCTCGCGTATTGTTGTTCGTGTCGGATTTCATCATTTTTTCTCCTTTAAAACTATCAAAGTGTATACATTTAGAAGTGTATTCAAACACATAAAAAATATTTTACGCTAAATAAAAGCGATTGTACATGTATAAAAAATAGATGTCTTGATTATTTATAAGACACCTATTCGTTATTGTATACAAAAGATAGGGATAAGAAAATGATAAAATTTTACCTAATTACAACATAATGCTTACGATAATTGCAGATAAAATACTAACGAGAGTAGCTCCATATAGTAATTTAAGGCCAAACCTCGCAACAACGTTTCCTTGTTCTTCGTTTAGTCCTTTTACCGCACCTGAAATAATACCAATGGAAGAAAAATTGGCAAAAGATACAAGGAAAACAGAAATAATACCAACTGTACGGGGAGAAAGGCTATTAGAAATTTTACTAAGGTCCATCATTGCGACAAATTCATTCGTTACAAGCTTCGTTGCCATAATGCTGCCAGCCGCGACAATTTCAGAACTGGGTACACCGATAAGGAATGCGATAGGTGCAAATACATAGCCGATTAATTGTTGGAACGTAATACCGAATATAATGAGGAACAGGTCATTAATACAACTAATTAATGCGACGAATCCGATGAGCATAGCGCCGACAACAATGGCTACACGAAAACCATCAAGAATGTATTCTCCAAGCATTTCAAAAAAGCTTTGTTTTTCACCTTTGATTTCTAAAATATCTTCGTCATCTTTAACGTCGTAAGGGTTAATGATGAGTACGATAATAAAACCACTAAATAAATTGAGAACGAGTGCAGTTACTACATATTTAGGTTCAATCATTGTCATATAGGCACCTACGATAGACATAGATACGGTTGACATAGCAGAGGCACAAAGTGTATAAAGACGGTGTTTTGGAATTTGAGCTAATTGTTTTTTCACTGTAATAAAAACTTCTGATTGGCCGACAATGGCAGAGGCAATAGCGTTGTAAGATTCTAATTTACCAAGACCATTTATTTTACTAAGAAAGTACCCGATCCAACGAATAAAAAATGGTAGTATTTTGAAATGTTGTAATATACCAATTAAAACAGAAATAAAGACGATTGGTAATAATACAGTAAGGAAAAATGGCATTTCACCTTTATTTGCAAGACCACCAAATACGAAATTTATTCCATCAGCAGCATACTCGAGTAGCTTGGTAAACAAACTGGAAATGATTCTAATAAGTATGAGGCCGATTTCTGTATTTAATAGTAAATAGGTTAAAATTAACTGTATAATAAGCATGATAAAAATTGGTTTAAATTTAATATGCTTCTTATTATTGCTAGCAATATAAGCGAGCAAGAAAACAACAATTAGTCCGACGAAAAAAGTAATGAATTTCATGGTAAGCCCCCTAAAAGAGATATTCTGCTATATATGTTTTTCATTTCAAGGGAGAATATGCATCTTTGGTAAAGAAAGGAATAGAGAGAGCATGAATATATGTAGATTGCATCACGTTGCAATTATTTGTTCGAATTATGAGACGTCAAAGGATTTTTATACTAGGATATTAGGGTTTAAAGAGATAAATGAAGTATATAGAAAGGAACGAGATTCTTATAAATTAGATTTATGTGTAGGAGAAGAGTATCAAATCGAATTATTTTCATTTCCGAATCCGCCTGAGCGTAAAAGTTTTCCAGAAGCAGCCGGTCTTAGACATTTAGCATTTGCTGTTACAAATATAGAAGAAGCTGTGAAGCATTTAAACCAATGTGGTGTTGAGACGGAACCAATCCGTATTGATGAAATAACGGGGAAGAAATTCGTCTTTTTCCAAGATCCTGATGGTTTACCTTTAGAATTGTATGAGGTTTGAAAATTGGTGGATTTTATATAGAGTTGCTTTCCGATAATTGAAGAAACTAAAGTGAAACTTCTTTTTAAAAGGAGGTGTAACTTTAGCTAAGAAAGCTAAAGAGCATATGTGGATATTTTAAAATTATTGATGGTAGTCATTCTTATTGGGTTAACAGCATTTTTTGTGGCTGTTGAATTTGCAATTATTAAGGTACGTAGCAGTCGTATTGATCAACTCGTTAGCGAAAAAAGACGAGGTGCACTGGCAGCTAAAAAGGTAACTTCAAATTTAGATGAATATTTATCGGCCTGTCAGCTAGGTATTACAATTACTGCTTTAGGGCTTGGGTGGTTAGGGGAACCAACCATTAAACATTTACTCGAGCCGTTGTTTTTAAAATTAAAATTCTCACCTGCAATTTCCAGTACAGTTTCATTTATTATTGCCTTTGCAGTAATTACATTTTTACATGTTGTCATTGGGGAACTTGCTCCAAAGACATTTGCTATACAAAAAGCAGAACAAGTTAGCTTATTGTTATCGAAACCACTTATTTACTTTTACCGAGTTATGTATCCGTTTATTTGGGCTTTGAATGGTTCAGCGAGGGTTGTAACTGGTTTATTCGGATTACATCCAGCTTCTGAACATGAAGTAGCTCATTCAGAAGAAGAATTAAGGTTAATCTTATCTGAGAGCTATGAGAGCGGAGAGATTAACCAAAGGGAATTTAAATATGTAAATAATATTTTTGAATTTGATAATAGAGTAGCAAAAGAAATTATGGTACCTCGTACGGAAGTTGTAGGCTTATATGAGGACGAACCATTTGAAACACATATTAAAGTAATCGCGCAAGAAAAGTACACGAGATATCCTGTATTTGGTGAAGATAAAGATGAAATTATTGGGATGGTTAATGTAAAAGATTTATTTATTCGTTATATGGATGGTAATCGGGATGAGGAGTGCTCGATTATGCCATATACAAGGCCGGTTATTGAAGTGCTAGAAAATATTCCAATTCATGATTTACTATTACAAATGCAAAGAAAACACATTCCATTAGCTGTATTGTATGATGAATATGGTGGTACAGCTGGGATTGTTACACTAGAAGATATTTTAGAAGAAATTGTTGGAGAAATTCGAGATGAATACGATGAAGATGAGAATCCTCCTATAGAGCATGTAAGTGAAGGTTATAAAATCGTAGAGGGAAAAGTGCTTATTAGTGAAGTAAATGATTTGCTTGGCATACATTTAATTGCTGATGATGTAGATACAATTGGTGGCTGGATTATGGTACAAAAACAAATCGTTGCTGAAGGAGATATTATTGAGAAACACGGTTTTTATTTTAAAGTCCTTGAAAAGGATATGCATCAAATTAAACGAGTGGAAATAAGGAAAGTAGAAGAATGATTTTCTATAAACTTTAATAAAAAGGATATACAGAAAAATAAATGTTTGCGCTTTCAAAAAAGGTGCTATATAGTGAAGGTGGATACTGAAAAATTCTTCTGAATGATACTCGTGTTTTTAGAGGGCGGATTTTTTGGATAAGGATTTAGAATGAAAAAGTATAGGTGATAAAAATGATAGCAACGAAGGATATACGTATAGAAAAAGATTTTTTAGGTGAAAAAGAAGTACCAAGTGCAGCTTATTATGGTGTACAAACATTACGTGCCGTAGAAAACTTCCCAATTACAGGATATCGCATTCATCCATCACTCATTACAGCAATGGCAATTGTGAAAAAAGCGGCGGCGCTTGCGAATATAGATACTGGTTACTTAGCTAAAGACATTGGGCATGAAATTGCAGAAGCAGCGCAAGAAATTGTTGATGGAAAGTTTCATGATCAATTTATCGTGGATCCTATTCAAGGTGGAGCCGGAACTTCTATTAATATGAATACAAATGAAGTAATTGCGAATAGAGCGTTAGAACGTATGGGATATGAAAAAGGGGCGTATGCGAAAATTAGCCCAAACACTCATGTGAACATGGCCCAATCAACGAACGATGCGTTTCCAACAGGGATTCATATTGCAACTCTTATGATGTTAGAAAAGCTTCTTATTACAATGGAAGAACTTCATTCTGCTTTTCGTAAAAAAGCAAAAGAGTTTGATCATGTTATTAAAATGGGACGCACACATTTACAAGATGCAGTTCCAATTCGCCTTGGACAAGAATTTGAAGCGTATAGCCGAGTGCTTGCGCGTGATATAAAAAGAATTAAACAGTCTCGTCAACATTTATATGAAGTGAATATGGGCGCGACAGCTGTTGGTACAGGATTAAATGCAAATCCTACGTATATTGAACAAGTGGTAAAACATTTAAGAACGTTTAGTGGATTCCCACTTGTTGGTGCAGAGCATTTAGTTGATGCAACGCAAAATACAGATGCATACACAGAGGTATCTGCAGCACTTAAAGTATGTATGATGAACATGTCTAAAATTGCAAACGATCTTCGTATTATGGCGTCTGGTCCACGTGTTGGGTTAGCTGAAATTCAATTGCCAGCACGTCAGCCAGGTTCATCGATTATGCCAGGAAAAGTAAATCCAGTTATGGCAGAAGTGATTAACCAAGTCGCATTCCAAGTAATCGGAAACGATCATACAATTTGCTTAGCATCAGAAGCAGGACAATTAGAGTTAAACGTAATGGAGCCTGTGCTTGTATTTAATTTAATTCAATCTATTAGTATTATGAATAATGGATTCCGTGTATTCCGTGAATATTGTATTGAAGGAATTACGGCAAATGAAGAATTGCTGAAGCAATATGTTGAGAAAAGTGTTGGAATTATTACAGCAGTTAATCCTCATATTGGTTATGAAGTAGCATCTCGTATTGCACGTGAAGCAATTGAAACAGGGAAATCTGTTAGGGAGTTATGTTTAGAACATGGTGTACTGACAGAAGAGGAATTGGATATTATTTTAGATCCATTCGAAATGACTCACCCTGAAATTGCTGGGGCTTCTTTATTAAAAAATAAAAAAATGTAATGTGAAAAACACCGATCCACTTGGATCGGTGTTTTATTTTTAAAAGATATTAAATACAGCGTTTAATTGAAGTAAGCTAATAACAGCTAAGAAGATTAAACTGTATTTCATTGCTGTTTTAAATAGAGCAGATTCTTTACCAACTAGTCCAACTGCGGCACAAGCAACTGCTACAGATTGTGGTGAAACCATTTTTGCCATTGTACCACCTACTACGTTTAAGGCAACGAGTGTAGAAGGAACGATGTTTAACTGGTCTGCTGTTACTGCTTGAAGTGGTGCGAATAAAGAACCACTTGAAACTACTGAACCTGTAATGAATACGCCAATCCATCCTAAGATTGGAGAAAGAATTGGGAATGCATTACCAGTAGAAGAGAATGCAAGTCCAAGTGTAGATGACATACCAGAGTAGTTCTCTACGTAAGCTAATGCGATAACGCTACAAATTGTATATACTGGAGCTTTTAATTCTTTCATTGTTTCAATCATTAATTCTTTAACCATTTTACCTTTTACGCGGTAAACGATAAGTGAAACGATAATTGCTAGTACAATCGCAGTAGTTGTAGAAGAGAATACATCAAATTTGAAAACAGCTGCGAAAGGTGTATCAGCTTTTGTAATTGGTGTAGTTTTCATAACAGCATTATGAAGACCAGGGAACTGAATGTTAAATACTAAGTTTGCTAACGCACCATCTGGAGCAAATAAAGCTTTAATCGGTTTTAAGTTAAAGATTGTTACAAATGCAGTTAAGAATACGAATGGAGACCAAGCATATAAAATTTGATTGAATGTGTGTGATACTTTAGTTTCTTGTTTTTCTTCTTTAGTAGAAGATTTTGGTTGCCAAACACGTAAGAATAATGCAAGAGAGATCATACTTACAACGGCTGCGAAAATATTAGTAAGTTCTGCGCCTAAGAAGTAAGTTACAGCGAATTGAGTAATAGCGAAAGAAACACCACTTACAAGAATACCTTGCCAAGTTTCTTTAATACCTTTAATTCCATCGACCATTGAAACAAGTAAGAAAGGTAAGATAACACTAATGAAAGGTAAAATAAGAACAGTTTGACGACCAATAGTTAATGCGTCAAGTTGAGTTAATTGTGCTGGTACTGTAACTGGAATACCCATAGCACCCATAGCACCACCAGCAATATTAGCTACTAAACAAATACCTGCTGCTTTTAATGGATTAAAGCCCATACCTACAAGTAGTGCAGCTGTAATAGCAACTGGAACTCCTAGACCAGCTGCGCCTTCTAAGAAAGCACCGAAAGAATAAGCGATTAATAATACTTGTAAACGTTGATCATTTGTAATGCTTGAAATACTATCGCGAATAATATTGAATTGCTCTGTTTTAACAGTTAATTTGTAAAGGAAAATTGCGGCGATAACGATAGTACAAATTGGATAAAATCCAGATAAAACACCGAATCCGGCAGATGCTACAGCTACTGTTGCTGGCATTTTATAAACAAATATTGCAAGGATAATAGCGACAATCACACTATAAAGACCAGCCATGTAACTTTTCATTTTGAATCCCATTAAACAAATGATGAAACAAAAGATTGGAAGTGCTGCGATTAGTGCAGATAACCAAATATTGTTTAATGGGTCATAAATTTGTGTCCAAGTACTCATAATAATGACAACTCCTATCTATTATATGTGAAGAAATTCACATTATTTGTGAAACTATTCACAATCAACTTACATGCTTAGTATATTCTCCTTCAACACTATTGTCAACGTAAAAAAGTATAATTATTCCATAATAGTGTTAAAAGAAAAGCTTTGTTCATAAAGTAGACAAAAAACACACTCAAATGAATTTAAGTGTGCTGTATAAACTATGTGCATATTATTTTGCTTATTCAGATGGCATGTTCCTTATAGGCGTATATTAGATGAAGTCTTTTATATTAAGTATAAAGTTTGATATATGCAATTATCTGTCCTGTTTGATCTAGTGGGGGGAACGGTGAGTGGATTTAATAGGAAGTTTTGCACAACAATCCAACCGCTTGCAATACGAATAAAAAATAAGAAACAAATTTTTAATATCACATCATCTCTTTTTACTGAAAATTCCTTTTAGCGTAACAAAGAGGTTAATTATAGTTCAACTACATTACGATAGGTTATCAATTATAGACGGTATTTTACAATACCGTTACTGTGCATTTCAATGAGGTGAAAATATAACAAAAAGCCTGATAAAACAACGTTTGCAAGCAAAGTATTCGTAGGCCATTATTTTGCTTTTTCGTTATATCATATAGTATAATATTCAAAATCAGCAAGGATTTTTTCCTGAATTTTTGCTGATGAAGATGGAAAAATTTTTCGGCTTTATAGGTTGATAAAGTTATGTCGTAACAGGAAATATAAGAACAGATATATAAATAAATAAAAAGAACATAAAAACGCAAATAAAAACGAAAATGAGGGGAACTTTATGAGCCAAAATCAATTCGAATGTCGTATTTCAGAAGAAGATGTACAAATGTTAAGAGCGTTAGCTCACCCACTTCGCCTACGTCTAGTAATGGAACTTATGCAAAGAGGAACATGTAATGTAACACAGCTACAGGAAGTATTAGAAATTCCACAATCAACTGTTTCACAACATTTAACGAAGTTAAAGCAAAATAAAGTAGTACGCTTTGAAAGACGAGGATTAGAAGTGTATTATCAAATCCATAATGATAAAGTAAGTGCGGTAGTAAAAACATTATTTTCTTAAAATTTGAATATTATGGAAAAAGACGTGTAGAATATACGTCTTTTTTTATTTGTCAGAAAGGTAGCGAGAGAGTAAATATTAGCATGTTAGGAAGAAATGACTATCAATCAACATGCTGCCTTACGGAATATATTCTAAAAGGAAAAGAAAAAATAAAAAGGAGTGTAGTAAGCAAAAGGAGGGATAGTAGTATGGATGTGAAACGTGTGAAACAAATCTTATCTTCTTCAAGTAGAATTGACGTTACATATGAGGGCGTACCAGTATGGATTGAGAGCTGTGATGAGCAGAAGGGGAGTGCTCAAGTGTATGATGTATCTAATCCTGGTGAGAGCGTTCATGTGGACGTGACAGCTTTAGAGGAGAAATAATAAAAAAGACGCTTCTAATTTTAGAAGCGTCTTTTTGTTATTCCATCATACTTGCAACTTTTTTAGAGCATAGAAGAAGTACAAATCCTAAGACGATAACGATAATCCCGATACTTGCAAATACTTCAA
The DNA here is from genome assembly GCF_009183795.1 of Bacillus sp. B1-WWTP-T-0.5-Post-4. Taxonomy (NCBI): domain Bacteria; kingdom Bacillati; phylum Bacillota; class Bacilli; order Caryophanales; family Bacillaceae; genus Bacillus; species Bacillus sp. B1-WWTP-T-0.5-Post-4. The sequence goes on along the minus strand of NZ_WEIJ01000011.1, from coordinate 14,216 downwards.
GGTATCCTAATGATTGTGTAAAGGAAGCAAGTTTACCAGCTAACCAGTTAGCCATACCTGAACCAGCTAACCATACACCCATTAATAATGATGCTAATTTAACAGGTGCAATTGCACTTACCATAGATAATCCGATTGGTGATAAGAATAGTTCTCCAATTGTATGGAACATATAAGTGATAACGATGAATAATAAGTTTGCTTTAACAGTTATATCAGCTTCACTACTTCCGGTTTTTAGAACCGCTAATGTTAAAACCAGGTAACCTATACCTAGTAAAATCATACCAAATGCCATTTTTGTTGGTATTTTTAAATCGCCACGCTTTGATTTAGAAAGTTTTAACCATAGCATAGATACGAATGGTGCAAGGAGTACGATGAACGCTGGATTAACGGATTGGAACCAAGATGTTGGCACTTCCCATCCGAAAATTGTACGATCAACAAATTTATCTGTATAAAGTGTTAAAGAACTACCAGCTTGTTCAAAGCCTGCCCAGAAGAATACTACGAAACAAGTTAAAATTACAATTGCCCAAGTGCGATTTTTTTCTTGTTTTGTTAAAGGTTTCTTTTCAATTGTAGGTTGATTTTTTGATTTTTTACCGACAACTGTTGTTCCAGCTTTACCAAGGTAGCGAGGAGCTAATAAGTTGAAAACAATTTGCCCAACAATCATACCGATACAAGCTGCTAAGAATCCGTATTTATATCCCATAACCATAACGCCATCAACGCTTGTTTTAAAGAAGTCTTCTGCTAAAAATCCACAAATAAGTGGAGCAAAGAAAGCACCTACGTTAATACCCATATAGAAGATAGTAAATGCACTGTCACGACGTGAATCATTTTCATCATACAATTCACCTAACAGTGTAGAAATATTTGGTTTAAAGAATCCATTACCAATAACTAATAATATTAATCCAAGGAAAAGTCCTGTTTTTGTGTTCATTGAGAATAGTACAAAGTTACCGATTGCCATAATAATTCCGCCGAGAGTAATGGCATGACGTCTTGTAATGTAATGATCAGTTAGCCATCCGCCAAGAATTGGCATGAAATATACTGCTGCTGTAAAATAACCGTATAATTGCACTGCAAATGCCTTATCAAATCCTAACCCGCCACTAACCGCAGCAGTTGTTAAATAAAGAACTAAAAGGCCACGCATTCCATAATAACTAAATCTTTCCCACATTTCTGTTAAGAACAACAAGTACAACCCTGGTGGATGTTTTTTTGGTGATTGTTGCTCTCCAGCTTTGTCTAATTTTAAAGCTGCATCCATTTTTGTTTCCCCCTAATCCTGTATAACGGATATTTATGTAATCATTTTAATTTACAAAATATTTAGAAGTCAATAGAATTATATGGAAATAGAAAGAAAATTTCTAAAAAAGTTCTATTTTTCTTCAACCGTTACTGTATTTTGCCCTGAAAACGAGATGATAAGCGTTTTCAAATGTAATAATTGAATTCTAAAAGAAAATAAAATAGTGATTAATCAGAAAATTTAGATTAAAATATTTATTCTGATATAAAGAAAATATATTCTATTTACTTTCTCAATATAACATATTGGGAATAAAAATACAAAACGAAATAATGTGACATTTAAGTGAATTGAAAAATAACCAGCTCCACAGAAGGGAGCTGGTTAAGGAAATATTATTTAACAAAGCGTTTTTCGATGTCATCTAGTAATAGGTTAGCAGCAATTACACCGCCAGCTGTATTCCAAATAACGTCATCCACTTTGTATGCTTTACCATTTTTTACTGCATTTAAATTTTTAAATAGAGGATCGTTTATATATTCTTTTTCTAGTTCAGATCCTTTTTTCTCATTTCCTTTATCGAATGTGAAGTAGAATAATACGTCACCATCCATAGCAGAAATACGCTCTTTAGATACGTTACGCTCTGCAAAATCATCTTTGTTTTGATCTCCAGGACGTTTAAATCCAAGTTCTTTTAAAATAACACCAGAGAATGTATCGCCATGATAAATACGAACATCACCAGGCATGAAACGAACCATAGAGATTTCTTGATTTACTTTATCGCCAAGTTTGCCTTTTAAATCTTTCATACGTGATTCGTAATCAGCTACAACTTTTTGACCTTCTTTTTCTTTATTTAATGCTTTTGCATAAAATTTGAAGTTATCTTTCCATTCACCACGTAATGTTTCTGAGAACACAGTAGGTGCAATTGCTTTTAATTGTTCGTACACTTTTTCGTGGCGCATTTTGTTACCGATAATTAAGTCTGGTTTTAAAGAAGCGATTGTTTCAACGTTAACTTGTCCTTCATCACCAACAACTTTTACATCTTTCATTTTATCCTTAATATGTGGATACCATGGGTCACCAGTCCAAGACTTTACAGCACCAACTGGTTTCACACCTAATTCAAGTAAAGCTTCAGTTCCTTCATTTGTTAAGATAACTACACGTTTTGGATTAGCAGGAACTTCTGTTTTACCCATTGCATGTTCTACAGTAACCACTTCTTTTTTATTATCTTCTTTTGTAGATTCTTCTTTGTTATTTGATTTTCCACAAGCGCTTAAAAGCATTGAAAATGCTAGTAAAAATACAAATACTGTAAACGATTTCTTCCGCATGAAATTCATTATGTACCCCCTATATGTTGAGAATATTTTTCAATAGCAAGCATGATATTAAGCCTTTATCTTTTGATTGTCAATACATATGGGTGAAAATAATTCTCATTTCCGTTGACAATGAGAATTAAGTTGAAATACACTAACAACGTATCATTATACATTGAAGGGGAAACGCTGCATGTTATTAAAAACAAATCGAGCAAAATGGATTGGATTATTTGTTGGAATCATTGCAGTCGTTATTTGTATTTGGGGAAGTATTATTTTCGGATATACAAATACGAGTTGGAAACTAGCATTGGATGCTTTTTTCCATTTTAACGGTTCCAATGAACATATTATTATTCAAAATGTACGTCTGCCTAGGGCGTTAATTGCAGCTAGTGTTGGTGCTAGTTTAGCCATTGCTGGTTGTCTTATGCAAACTTTAACTAAGAATCCACTTGCTTCTCCAGATTTTATTGGATTAAATTCAGGTGCTGCGTTCTTTATAGTTGTAGCAATTGTAATCTTTTCAGTAACATCATTATCAGCTTTCACATGGATTGCCTTTTTAGGAGCGGCGGTTGCAGCTGTACTTGTATTTGCTTCTAGTTCTTTAGGAAAAGAAGGGACTACTCCTCTTAAGTTAACGTTAGCAGGGGTCGCAATTAGTGCATTATTTTCATCATTAACACAAGGATTACTTGTGTTAAATGAAAAAGCACTTGAAGAGGTATTATTTTGGCTTGCTGGATCTGTGCAAGGGAGAAAGTTAGAAATTTTACAATCTGTATTCCCATATTTATTAATAGGATGGATTGCATCTCTTATGATGGCAGGGAAAGTAAATACATTGATGATGGGAGAAGACGTCGCGAAAGGACTTGGACAACGAACAATTTTAATGAAATCATTCGTGTTACTTATTATTGTACTGTTGTCTGGTGGTTCAGTTGCGGTTGCTGGCCCAATTGGATTTATTGGAATTATTACTCCGCATTTTGCGAGATTTCTTGTTGGAGTTGACCACAGATGGAGAGTGCCTTATAGCGGATTGTTAGGTGCAATACTACTAATATTGGCTGATATAGCAGCAAGATATGTCATTATGCCACAAGAAGTACCAGTAGGAGTTATGACAGCATTTATTGGAGCTCCATTCTTTATTTATATTGCACGTAAGAGAGGGCTTAGCAAATGAAGAAATATATTCCGTTTCGTATAGGAAAAGGTGAGCTCTCGTTTTTAATGTATAAACGAGCTTGTCTCGTCTTGTTAAGTTTACTAGTTGTTTTAATAGGATTATTCTTTGCGAGTGCAGGTATGGGGGACATGAAAATTGCTCCTTATGACGTATGGCAAGCAATTACTGGAAATGGCGATGCGATGTCAAATATGGTTGTAAATAAGTTTCGTATGCCACGTATTTTAATTGCTATCCTCGTAGGAATTGCGCTTGCAGTAGCGGGCTGTATTTTACAAGGGCTCGTTCGAAATCCACTTGCTTCTCCTGATATCATCGGGATTACGGGCGGGGCAAGTGTCGCAGTTGTATTATTTTTAGCGCTATTTAGTGATAAAAATAATGCGCTAACTGTAAGCATTCATTATATGCCGTTAGCAGCTTTTGCAGGAGCAACGATTGTAGCGGTTTTTGTATACTTATTTGCATGGAAAAATGATGGATTATCACCAATTATTCTCGTTTTAATTGGTGTTGGATTTTGGGCATTAACGAAGGCGGCAACAACATTATTTATGTTGTTAGCACCAATTTATCAAGCGAGCCAAGCGAATGTATGGATTACGGGTACCGTTTATGGCTCTTCTTGGCAAAATGTTATGGTACTTGCACCTTGGGTTCTCATTTTAACAGTAATATCATTTATCGCAGCTAGGCATTTAAATGCACAAGAGCTAGGGGATGATATAGCGGTAGGACTTGGGGTTCCTTTAACAAAGTCGCGTGTATTTATGTTATTACTTAGTACAGCTTTAATTGGTGGTGCGGTAGCTTTTGCTGGAGGGATTGGATTTGTCGGTTTAATGGCACCACATATTTCACGAAGATTAGTTGGTTCTTTATACGGTGCATTGCTCCCAGTTGCAGCTATTGTCGGTGCAATTCTAGTACTTGCTGCAGATTTAATAGGGCGTACAATTTTCACACCACTTGAAATTCCAGCAGGGGTATTTACATCAGCAATTGGTGCACCTTATTTCATTTATTTACTTTATAAAAGTCGGAATTCATAAAGGGAGATGAATATGCAAAAAGCATTGGAGACGAAACGCTTGACGTTGTCTTATGGTGAAACAATTATTATTGATGAGCTGAACTTAGAAATTCCAAAAGGAGAAATTACAATTTTTATTGGTTCTAACGGTTGCGGGAAATCAACTTTATTACGTTCACTAGCCAGATTATTAAAGCCAACAAATGGTGATATTTTGTTAGATAATCAAGCAATTCAAAGTATGCAAACGAAGCAAATTGCTCGTCAAATGGCGATTTTACCGCAAGGGCCACAAGCACCAGAAGGACTTACAGTATTACAACTTGTAAAGCAAGGGCGTTATCCATATCAAACATGGCTGAAGCAATGGTCAGAAAAAGACGAGGAAATGGTACAGAAGGCACTTGCAGCAACAGGTATGACAGAATTTGCTGAGCGTGATGTGCATGCCCTTTCAGGTGGACAACGTCAACGTGCTTGGATCGCAATGACGCTTGCACAAGATACAGATATTATTTTACTGGATGAGCCTACTACATATTTAGATATGACTCACCAAATTGAAGTGCTAGATTTATTATTCGAATTAAATGAAATAGAACAAAGAACAATTGTTATGGTATTACATGATCTGAATTTAGCATGCCGCTATGCAGATAACATTGTAGCAATTCAAGATAAACAAATATATGCACAAGGTAAACCTGAAGAAGTGGTAGATGAGAAACTAGTACGTGATGTATTCCGAATGGAGTGTCAAATTAGTACGGATCCGTTGTTTGGAACACCGCTTTGTATCCCTCACGGAAGAGGAAGACGTGTAGTTAAAGAAGTTGCTCAGGCAATGAGATAAAAAAACGATGAGTGATTCATCGTTTTTTTTATTTGGTACAAGAAAATAAGAGGAAGAGAGGAATACGTAAGCGACGTTTATACTCTTCTTCATCTTGAAAATAGGTTGGATTTGGTGTAGCTTCTTTTAATAATGTAATGGTAAATCCGGCTTGCTGTAATAATGTGAAATACTCTTCCGTTGTACGATGATATTTAATAACTTCTTGGTCAATCCATGGTTCAACCCGTTTGCCTAGTTTAAAGTAATCATCGACGAGCCAACTCGTTCTTTTACCACTTGTTTGTAAGCTTTCAAATGAAGAAGTAATAACGGGATGTTGAACGCTAAAGGTAAAGGTGCCATTTGTTTTTAAAGTTTGAAATACATTTTGAAAAATAGTATCAAGATGTTCAATATAATGTAAGGCGAGTCTAGATGTTACTAAATCAAAAGTGGAAGAGGGGTAGGTATAATCTTTGAGGTTTAAAAAATGAACAGATCCATTTTTATTTTCTAGTTGTTTTTTAGCTTTTTCATACATAAGTTCGGAGCCTTCAATGCCGGTGTAAGAGTAGCATCCCTTCTCTAATAATTCCGCGCCAAACTTAGCATCACCACAGCCTAAATCGAGAATTTGTTTTCCTTGTACATGACCAATGAGCTGAAAGAATACTGGTTTTTCAATGGATTCATTTGGGCTATTTTCTCGGTATCTTCGTTTCATATATTGTTCGAAAAATGCTGTGTTATTGTATACATCAGATTCTGTAAATGCCATGTTTGAAACCTCCCGAAATATTTTTTAATTCTATCAAATATGAAAAGTAAATGATAGATTTATTGTAATGAATCATATATAATCTAGAATTGTAAGCGGTTACTTTAAACTATTTTTCTATAATAAATTCTGAAAACGTGTTAAGCTAGTAGAGGGATTATTAGAACTATTAAGACAATAATCCGCTTACATGAACGATGGGAGGCTTCACGATGTCTAGTAAAACACTTGCGAAATTTTTAGAAGAAAATTTAGAGGATTTAAAATCAAAGGGGCTTTATAACGTAATTGATCCGCTTGAGAGTTCAAATGGACCAATCATTACAATTGGCGGAAAAGAATATATTAACTTATCTTCAAACAACTATCTTGGATTAGCAACAGATAGCCGTTTGCAAGAAGCAGCAATTGGTGCTATTCATAAGTACGGTGTTGGAGCAGGGGCTGTTCGTACAATTAACGGTACTTTAGATTTGCATATTAAGTTAGAAGAAACAATTGCAAAGTTTAAACATACAGAAGCAGCAATTGCTTATCAATCAGGATTTAACTGTAATATGGCAGCGATTTCAGCTGTTATGGATAAAAATGATGCAATTCTTTCAGACGAATTAAACCATGCTTCTATTATTGATGGTAGTCGTCTATCAAAAGCAAAAATTATTGTTTATAAACATTCGGATATGGAAGATTTACGCCAAAAAGCAATTGCGGCGAAAGAATCAGGTCTTTACAATAAATTAATGGTAATTACAGACGGTGTCTTTTCAATGGATGGAGATGTTGCAAAACTACCAGAAATTGTTGAGATTGCAGAAGAGTTAGATTTAATGACATACGTAGATGATGCACACGGTTCAGGTGTACTTGGAAAAGGTGCAGGAACTGTAAAGCACTTCGGTCTTTCTGATAAAGTTGATTTCCAAATTGGTACATTATCAAAAGCAATTGGGGTAATTGGTGGATATGTAGCAGGGAAACAAAATTTAATTGACTGGTTAAAAGTTCGTTCACGTCCATTCTTATTCTCTACAGCATTAACACCAGCTGATGCAGCAGCTTGCATGAGATCAATTGAAATCTTAATGGAAAGCACAGAGTTACACGATCGCTTATGGGAAAATGGTCGCTACTTAAAACAAGGATTAAAAGAACTTGGCTTTAACATTGGGGAAAGTGAAACGCCAATTACACCTTGTATCATTGGGGATGAAGTATTAACACAAGAATTTAGTAAACGTCTAAATGAAGAAGGTGTATACGCAAAATCTATCGTGTTCCCAACTGTAGCAAAAGGAACAGGGCGCGTTCGTAATATGCCTACAGCAGCTCATACGAAAGAAATGTTAGATGAAGCAATTCTTAAGTATGAAAAAGTAGGAAAAGAAATGGGCATCATTTAAGTAACGACATCTTTTGAATAGCTTGCAAATGAGGAGTGGGGAAAATGAAAAAAATTCTAGTAACCGGTTCTTTAGGGCAAATTGGTTCTGAACTAGTAATGAAACTTCGTGATGTATACGGCGCATCAAATGTTATTGCAACAGATATTCGTGAAACAGATAGTGAAGTAGTAACGTCTGGTCCATTTGAAACGTTAGATGTAACAGATGGACAAAAACTACATGATATCGCAAAGCGTAATGAAGTAGATACAATTATTCATTTAGCAGCTTTACTTTCAGCAACAGCAGAAAAAAATCCGTTATTTGCATGGAATTTAAATATGGGTGGACTTGTAAATGCTCTAGAAGCAGCTCGTGAATTAAACTGTAAGTTCTTCACGCCAAGTTCTATCGGTGCATTTGGTCCATCAACGCCAAAAGATAATACACCGCAAGATACAATTCAGCGTCCTACTACGATGTATGGGGTAAACAAAGTGGCAGGAGAATTACTGTGTGATTATTATCATCAAAAATTTGGCGTAGATACGCGCGGTGTCCGTTTCCCAGGTTTAATTTCTTACGTAGCGCCTCCAGGAGGCGGAACGACTGATTATGCAGTTGAAATTTATTATGAGGCGATTAAAAAAGGTGCATACACCTCATACATTGCTGAAGGAACATATATGGACATGATGTATATGCCTGATGCTTTACAAGCGATCATTTCATTAATGGAAGCTGATCCAAGTAAGCTAGTGCATAGAAATGCATTTAACATTACAGCAATGAGCTTCGAGCCAGAGCAAATTGCAGCGTCAATTCGTAAACACATTCCGACGTTTACAATGGATTATGCAGTAGATCCAGCTCGTCAAACAATTGCTGATAGCTGGCCGAACTCTATTGACGCAACAGCAGCAATGAAAGAGTGGGGCTTTAAAGTAGAATACGATTTAGACAAAATGACAACTGACATGCTGGCTAAGTTAAAAAAAAAGCTCACAGCTGAGTTAGTGATGAATTAATAGGAAGAGTCGATTCTTAGGAATCGGCTCTTCATTATTTTTGGGAGGAGAGAAGTCTTATGCAAAGAGTTGATGTCGTATACGCACTAATACATGACGAAGAAACAGATAAAATATTAATGGTACATAATGTAGAACAAAACGTTTGGTCATTGCCAGGTGGGGCTGTGGAAAAAGGTGAAATATTAGAGGAAGCACTAATAAGAGAAGTGAAAGAAGAGACAGGTTTAACCGCCTTGGCTGGGGGGCTTGTTGCGATCAATGAAAAATTCTTTGAAGAATCAGGGAATCATGCACTATTTTTTACATTCCGAGCGAATGTAGTAAAAGGGGAACTTATTGCGGAAGATGAAGGTGAAATTTCTGCAATAGAGTGGGTAGATCGAACAATTGCGAATGAGCGTTTCCCATACTATGACGGAGGATTTGAATCTTTATTAGAAGTAGCCATTCCATACAAGTTTCAACCAGAAACAAAGTAATTGAACGAAAAAACAGGAGCCACAAGGCTCCTATTTTCTATTCAATCGTCTTCAGTAATAGTTTTTTCAGCAATGGTTTAATCTTCAATCGTAAATCTTCAGCATGATTTGCAACTAAGAAGTGATGGTTATAAATGTTTTTCATCAATTGATAAGTTGCTTCTTTCGCTTCGCCTTCTTCGATGAAGATACCGATTACTTCCATACCACTTTTACGCGCGAGTTTAACAGCTTCATGCGTATCTAAAATTCCGTCTTGTTGATAGTCTAGCGCAGAAGGCTCACCGTCTGTGAAGACTAGTAAGAATTTATGTTTCTCAGGTCTTTTGGCAAGTTTTTCAGAAACGATACGAATAATATATCCGTCGCGGTTATCTTCTTCTTCACGAAGTTGCATAATTTCTGGACCAACGTTTGGCAACGTTGAGTTTTTATAATTTACAACTTCATGGATAACGTTCGGCTTATCTTCAGGTTTAGCGCTAGAGGCATCTTCCCAAAATCCGCTAATAGCGTGCGGGATTTTTAAAGACTTTAAAGCTTCATGGAATAGTACAACACTCTTCTTCGTTTCTTCCATTTTGTTATACATAGAACCAGAACAGTCAACTAATAGTTGGAATGCAACATCGAGTTCTTGTGACTCTTGTCCTTTTTTATAAAACATACGCGGTTGTTTTTCGGTATAAATACGAAGGAATTTCTTACGAAGTCTTCCGTAATATTTATCACTATTCGCATTCGTTTTATTTTCAATTGTTTTTTCGATAATTTTCTTTAATTCTTTTACATCTTTATTGACGACTGATTTGATAGCTTGGTAATCTTTTTTCTCATCTGAGTTTGGTTTGCGAGCTTCTTTAAATGTATGAGAAGCACCTACATTATACTTACCGTATGCACCGTCGTGCTGGCTAGAAGCGTGTGAAGCCCTTGCTTCTTCTGTATCAGCGCCATCAAAGTTGGATTGTGTACTTTTTTGTGAAGTACCTTGTACAGAACCAAGTGCTTGGTCGCCATCTTCTGATTCACGGGCAGTATCACCCATCATATTAGTTTTTGTTCCGCTTTCTAATTCAAAGCGTAAAAAGTTCTCGTTTTCGTTATTTTTATTTTCACGATGCCATGTGGAGAAACTTTCATCCATTTTGTTTTTATTTTCATCGTCATCTATAAGCTGCGTATCATCATTTGCTAAATCTTCGACGCGACAGTTCTTTTCGTCTGCAAGGACAGATAAGTAAAGTGGAGCATGTCCGAAATAGTTGTTAAGCATATCGCTTTCAAGAAGCGCCTCTAAGCGATAGCGAATTTTCTCAACGATATACATAATATCTTCTGTATTACGTGCTTGGAATGTTTCATGTAAAATCGCTTCAATTTGCTCAAAATATTCATTATTAAACATTTCGTATTTATCGCTAGTTAATGAAAGATAGCATAGGCAAAATAGACGATCACCGTGATAATTACGAACACGGTTTATTTCATTTTGAGAGCCGAAATAATTGCGGTACATTTCTTTTCGACGTTTAAAAACATGCTTCGTGCCAGGACGTAAGTTCTTTACGATTTCCTCAACGCGTAAATCTTCTAATAGAACAAATAATTGTGTTAAAAACTTTTTTAGGGGCGATTCTTGCAATTCAATCGCATAAGAACGAATTAAAGTCATGTCCGAGTAATGTTTATTACCAAGTGCTTTTAAGAACACTTCGCTTTTTAATCCGATTACTGTATCTTCTTCTTTTCGATCATCCCAAAAGTGACTAATGACAACTTTCTTTTCAATTTCGTCGTAGTATGCTTTATAGCCATATTCAAGATAGGCATCGTCTTCTTTTAGAAGGGCATACATTAAGTTTTCCATTTGTAGAAACAGCGACGCATCAATTTTTTTGTCACTAAAAATTTGTCTCATAAATTATCCCTCAAAGAAATAACTTTCTGCTAATTCACGGACAGTCATTTGTTCTGTTTCATCATTAAGTTTTGCAATTATGCTTCGTTCAATCGCTCGCATAACAGGAATATATACACCTAAATCACATGCGTCGATAATACCACGAATACTTGCTGCTTCTTCACTTACACGTCCATCGCGAGCTAAAGGCATAAGGTCGCTTGCAAAGGCAACAAACTTTTCAATTGTTGCAACATCATTTAATTTTGATTCTGCTAATAATAGTTCTTTTAATGTATCACCTTGAATGTAAGGAACTTCAATAATAACGAAACGGTTTTTTAACGCTTCATTTAGTTCACTTGTTCCAACGTAACCTTCGTTAATCGCAGCAATTACACGGTATTCGTCATCACCGTATACAACCTCTTGTGTAAATGGGTTTGTAATCATTTTACGGTAATCTAATGCGCCGTGAAGAAGTGGTAACGTTTCAGGTTTTGCCATATTGATTTCGTCAATATATAGGAAGTGACCGTTCTTCATTGCTTTCATAAGAGGACCGTTAACGAATGAAACTTCAGATGCACCATCTTTCGTTTGTAGTGTGTTGTATCCTAAAATACCCTCTACATCTAAGTCGACAGAGCAGTTAATGCTATGCATTGGTTTTTGGAATAAAGAAGAAAGAGTTTCCGCTAGTACTGTTTTACCACTACCAGTCGGTCCTTTTAATAGAATGTTCTTGCCAAGAAGAAGTGCTGTAATCGCATCTTCAATAATGCTATTATCAGACGCTTTATATATTTTCGTTCCGATTAAATGTGCATTTTCACCAGCTTCTTGTTTATTCTTTTCATGAATCGTAGAAAGCTGTTGTTTTAAATCAGCATGTATATGAAATTGTTCTAACATGTATTTCCCACCTAACATTATTTTCATAAAGTAATACATCTTATGATAACTTGTTTTAATATGGTATGCAAAGAAAAGGAAGGAGGATAAAGGGAAAAGAAAAAGCAATCAAGATGAAGTTGATTGCCTACAGTAAAGGAGAAATGAGCCTCATGAAAGACTCCAATATGCGTTTTTTTATACTTCTTTTTTGGAAAGAGTTCCATTTAATTTCAGTTGAATGTTTAAAATCTTCTTCAAAATCACGTTTAATGTCGTGAACTGTTTTTGATTCATAAAGCACGCTAATAATTTCGTAATTCAATTCAAAGCTACGTACATCCATGTTCGCTGTTCCAATAGTTGCAATTGTATCATCAACGAGTACAATTTTTGCATGCATAAAACCATCTTTATAACTGTAAATAGAAGCACCAGCTTTTAAAAGCGGAGTGAAATAGGATTGAGATGCTTGATCACTAATGATGCTATCACTTTTACCTGGATATAAAATCCGTACATCTATTCCGGCAATTGCACTTAAGCGTAATAATGTTAAAGTTTCTTGATCTGGAATAAAGTAGGGTGTAGCGATCCAAATGGATTTTTTTGCAGAGCCCATAACAGCTAATAATGTATTACGAATACTTTTATCATCGGAGCTTGGTCCGCTTGCTACGATTTGAACAGCACCTTCTGCATTTGAAATCTCTTTACCTGGGAAGTATTGTCTATTCATGAATTGATCCCAGGAATAAGTATTTAAACCACTAGAGGCATAGAGCCAGTCTTCTAGAAAGATTGCTTGTAATTTATATAATGCTTTTCCTTCTATTTTTAAATGACTATCACGCCAAACAGGAAATTTCTTGGAACGGCCAAGATATTCATCACCGACATTGAGTCCTCCGGTAAAACCAATTTTTCCATCTACAATAACAATTTTTCGATGGTTACGATAATTGACAGTTTCAAGTAACCAAGCTGAAAAAATAGGGTCAAATTCTACAATTTCAATCCCAGCTTCTTTCATAGGTTGCAAAAATCGTCGTCGTAACGTATTACTTCCAAGGCCATCATAAAGGAAGCGTACAATAACACCATCTTTTGCTTTTTGTATTAAAGCATCTCGAACTTTTGTACCAATTTCATCAGATTTATAAATGTAGTATTGAATATGTATATGATGCTTTGCCTGCTCTATAGCTCGCAAAATTTCTGAAAATGTTTGATCTCCGTTTGTTAAAAGTTTTGTAGTTGTTTTATCTGCGGCAGGACCACCTCCAAATTTTTGTATGACTTCTGTTAAATGTATGGAACGTTCATTTAGTGGGACTGTGAGTAATAACTCTAGTCTTCTTCCTTCTAATATTTCACGGAATAATTTTCTTTGTTCTTCTGAACGATGGAGATGTTTTTTTCTTCTCCAGCGGCTGCGCCCGAAAATAGCGTATAATAGCACACCTATAATAGGAAGAAGTGCTAATACTAAAAACCATGCTAACGTACTTTGTGGAGATCTATTTTCTATAAAAATAACGAATGAAATTCCTACGATTGTGATGGACCATAGAGCACCGACAAATGTATATAACGAGATATACGATGTATTTAATAGGAACAGAACGATAGATACAATTGTAAATATTAATAGTAATTGAACGATAGGCTTCTTCATTTCTATATAATTCCCCTAATCTTTTTTCAATATAGACTTCTTAAATAGAAGATGTAATATGACATCTTTATTATAAGGTGTTTTGCTTTTTTTACAAAATATAGACATTTCACCTATACTTTCCGCATTTGTCCTACATACAGTGTACTATCCCATTTTTTATCCCACTCTTAACGCATATGAAAATGAAAAAATCGAAAAGGAGCGGAGAAACATGAATTATATAGAAAATAATGGATTGTATTATCGAAATCATCATGGAGGACACAATCATGGTGGGCACAATCATAACGGTGGACATCATCACCATGGAGGACACAATCACTATGATCACCATCACCATCATCATCACGGAGGCGGATGGGGCTGGGGTGGTG
>NZ_WEIJ01000010.1:0-117568 GCF_009183795.1 Bacillus sp. B1-WWTP-T-0.5-Post-4 | reverse complement strand
GAATTATATTATACTTTCTTGAAATTTATTTAAATTAATAAAATAATACAGTACATGAAATTTCATATGAGATATGTCATATATATTCATTATATTTTTACTTTTACCTTTTTAATAATAAGAATACAAAAACGACTCTTATTACACGAAAAGAGTCGTTTTCTAACTTTATACTTTTAATACTTGCATGTTAAAAATGCGAAAACTAAAATACTATTACCTAAGAGCCTTAACTATAACTTTAGTTGCCTCTGCAATGAGTTGATTATCATAGGTAGCCTCTTTCTCATCTTTACTAGATAAAATTGCGATGATAATTGGTGCTCTATTTGGAGGCCAAACGATAGCAATATCATTTCTTGTCCCGTAACTGCCAGCACCTGATTTATCTCCAACTACCCAGTCAGTTGGTACGCCTGCACGAATAAGTTTGTCCCCTGTAGCATTTCCTTTCATCCACTCTGTAAGAATTTTACGTTTTTCAACAGGAAGTGCATTTCCGACCGTAAAAGCTTTAAGATTCGTAGCAATAGCTTTCGCTGTACTAGTGTCACGAATGTCTCCTGGAATAGCTTCGTTTAATTCTGTTTCAAAGCGATCAGACATAGTAATCCGATCCCCCATATGCCTAAGCGCTTTTTCATATCCTTTAGGTCCTCCTATTTTATTAAATAAAATGTTCCCTGCAGTATTATCACTTGAACGAACAGCTGCCTCAGCAATTTCTCCTAGTTTCATTCCAGTATCTACATGTTTCTCTGTAACAGGTGAATAATCCACTAAGTCTTCTTTCGTATAGGTGATTACTTCATTTAATGAATCAATTGAGTTTTGCTGTAGTAATACCCCCGCGGCTAAAGCCTTGTAAGTTGATGCGAAGGCAAATCTTTCGTTAGGTCGATAAGAGATTGTTTGATTTGTACCAGTATCAATCGCATATACACCTAATCGAGCATCAAATTTTTTCTCCAGTTGAGAGAACTCTTTATGCGTTGCCTGATTTTTATGTTTCACTTGTCCAGTCTTTTCTTTCGCTTCAACTTGCAATGCCCCTCCTGTAAAAGCTTCTAGGCTTGTAATACTTAAACCTAATATACCAACGCATATTCCTATTTTTAGCATCCTCTTTTTTTTCAAAATCATCATTCCTTCCAAATTTTTAGCACCTTTTTATACGTACACATAATAGACAATCACCGAACCAAATTTGTTCCACAAACTGAAAAAAATTTATAGCTAGTATGAGAATTATTAACAAAATAGGAGATAGTAGCTATGATCGCCGCTATCTCTTATTTCATATTTCATTTTTTCTTATAAATGGCTTTATATAAACAGGTTCTCTTCCCTGAGAAAAGTATTCTAATTTTGCTTAGAACTACCTGTACTAGTAGATTCAGCATGTATACGTTGCTGTTTCAAATCAAAGTATACATCTAAAACTTCCTTTCCAATTATAGAATTAATTCCATTTTTATCATCATGAAGCCATGGAACTACTACGGAAAATGCTACTTCCGGATTATCATATGGAGCATATCCAACTAACGTTAAGTTGTAACATTCCATACGTTCTCCTTTTGCATTTCTGCCAATCGGGTCATCTCCACCATATACAGTTTGGGCTGTTCCTGTCTTTCCTGCTGGTTTATATGGCGCGTTTTTGAAATATTTCACGCCAGTTCCATCACCTTCTTGGAATACCCATCTAAACCCTTCTTTTATCCGATCAATATGTTCTTTCTTCATATCAATTCGATTTAATACGACAGGCTCTATGGAACGTATAACTTTGCCAACCTCTTCTTTTATTGATTGTTCTCGTATTTCTTGTACAATTTGAGGTTGCATTCTATAACCACCATTCGCAATCGTTGAAATATATTGCGCTAATTGCAACGGCGTATACGTATCATACTGACCGATAGAAAAATCTAGTAAAAACCCAGGTTGACTATCTACTTTTCTCGTTTGTCCAATTATTTCATTCGGTAAATCAATACCTGTTGGGACACCTAAACCAAATTGCTTGAAATAATAGCGCATCGTATCAAATGCTCCTTGTTTAATATCCAATGAGCCATTTGGTACGTAATTAACTCCCGCAATTTTTAAAGCTGTCTGGAACATGTATACATTCGAAGATACTTGTAAAGCCCGTAAATCATTAATATTACCAAATCCGGATACATTCCACGATTTCTTAGCTTGTGTACCTTTAAATTTCATCGGCGCGTCATAAAATTGATCTCCTGGATGTATTGCCCCTGTCTCATATCCAGTTAATAAAGTAGCACCTTTTACAGCTGACCCTAGCTCATACGAAGTTGTCATGTTTCCTAATGCCAAATCCTCAACCTCTATTTTCCCTTCTTTTTCTACAATCTTTTTGCCTGCCATTGATAAAATTTGTCCGTTATTTGGATTCGTCATGACAACAAAAGCTCGATCGAGCAGTGGCTCTGAACTCTTAAAAGCTCTCAAGTTTTTCTCTATACTTTCTTCCACTTTCTTTTGTAATTCCATATCAATCGTTAATGTTAAACTATTACCACTTTTTCCTTTAGAGATTATTTCTGTGCTAACAATGTTTCCTGATTTATCAGTAATATTTTTTACTTCTTCTTTTGTGCCGTGTAATACATCTTCATATCGTTGTTCAATATAACTTTTTCCAACACGATCATTACGGTTATATCCACGTACTAAATAAGAATCTAAATTTTCTTTCGGTAATCCTTCTTCACTACTCGTAATATTTCCTAATACAGAACGAAATAAATTACCGTTTACATAATTACGTTCCCAATCAACAGTTGCATCTACTCCTGGAAAATTCGCAAGATTTTCGCTTATGCGCGCATACTCTTCATCTGTTACATCTTTTTTAATGATTTGTGGTGTTAGTTGATAACCTGAACTCATTTTACTTTTAATAGCTAACACCTTTAAATCTTGTGCTGTTAATTCTGCTAATTCTACCTCTGTAACACGACCTCGTCTTAAGTCTTCTATTTTTTTATCTAACTCTTTTCCCTCTATACCCTTTTCTTTAAACTTTTCTATATCTTTCTTAGTAATCTTTGTCTCCGCACGTTTCGAATTCAACTGCATCCAAAAATCTTTTTTATCGATATCTGTTAATTTATTTATATCTTGTTCAGGCATTTCAAGTACTTTCGCCAAGTCTTTTGCTGTTTTTAAAATATCTTCACTCGTAATTCCCTTCACCCTTGTATACGTAATTGTGCGAAGAGATTTATTATTAACAACTGTTTTCCCTTCTCGATCTAAAATTTGTCCACGTGGAACTGGAATACTAGTTATTGCATTTTGACTACTTTCCACTTGGTTCTTATAAGCCTCTCCCTCAACGATTTGTACCTTTCCTAGCTGCATAATAATAGCTGAGAATAGTACAAATATGCAAAGGAACATTATATTTAATCGAATAGATATATATGTCTTCTGCTTCTTGCCTTTTTGTTCTTTCATAAATCCTCCATTTAATCCTTTCAGGAATTGCTACAAATACTAAAAGCATTCCTTATATATTAGATACCGATAATCGGTTATAAATATCGCCTCAATTTTTTGCTTAATCCTTGTAAGCAACCATTCCTTTTCGTTTAGCTACGGCATTAATAACTCTCCCTTCTTGTTTTCTCTCTATTTTTTTGCCGCTTGCATTAGAAGTGCTAAACTGTATAATGACTCTTATTAAACTTACATATAGACTTGCTAGTAAATTTTCATGCTAATTATTCCTTTCTTCATGCTTTAATACTTAATAGACAACCTAAACAATAAAGTTGTTCCACATTTACAAAAAAAATAATTAAATATAAGATGAAATAGGCTACATAAGGGAGGGTTATATGTTACATACAAAAAGATGGAGATTTTTTGCGGTTCTTTCTATTGTAGGTTTGATTTTACTAATTTTATTAAAAATCAACTTCATTTCAATTACTATCGCAACTTCTTCAGCTGAAAGAGGAAAGATTTTTGATCAAAATGGTGTAATACTAGCTACAAATAAGAAAGTTAAGTCTCTATATTGCACTTCTAATGATGAAAAGTTATCGAAACAAGATACATCAAACACATTAGCTTTTTTTAATCAATTTTCAAGCGAGTTTCAACATGATATTTCTACAGAGAACATAAAATCTCAATTACAACAATCTTGTAAAAAGCAGACTATGAATGATATACCGTTATACTCTGATATAACTGAGAATGAACTTGCATTCATAAACAAAAACAAACCCAATAATGTAATAATTAAAGATGAATGGATTCGGTATTATCCTAAACACGAAATTGGTTCACAGGTAATTGGGTATGTAGAAAATGACCTTAATTCAAAGCATATGGCTGTTGGAAAAAGCGGGATTGAGCTGCAATATGAAAATGATTTAAAAGGAAAACCAGGTAAAACTCTTATTTTTAAATTGAATAATAAAAAGTTCTTATGGAACATTCAAAAAGTACAAAAAGGAAAAGATGTACGGCTAGCTTTAGACTTTGAGTTGCAGCAAAAAGCAGAAGAAGCATTAAGATCTCAAATTAAGAAAACACCTGATGCTAAAGCTGGTTATGCTGTAGTGAGCGATGCAAAAACTGGCGCGATTTTAACTATGGTCAACTCGGCAGTTTTTGATCCAAATATATTAAATACACATGTATCTTCTAGAAAAGAAAACATTAAATCTCTTTCGCAAAATAAAGCAATTCAAAAATTAAAGTATGGTGAATCTTATGTAAATATGGCTTCTACTATAAAACCACTTACTATTTTAATTGGATTAAACGAAAAGCTTTTCCAACCCGAAGATACTTATTTAGATAAAGGGACTTTTCAGTATGATAATCAAAATAACATTACGAATGCACCTGGAACGCCAACAGGTGAGATTACACCGAGGCAGGCTATCATTAATTCATCTAACACATTTATGACAGCAAAAGTAGCTCTGCCCCTATTCAACCAAAATAATGGGAATATAGAAAAAGTGGCACATATATGGACAGATTATTTAATGCAATTCGGCCTACGTTCTAAAACTGGGATTGATTTACCCTTTGAAGAAGACGGACAATATGAATTCCATCCATCTAATAAGTTTGAAAATGGGATCTCCGCTTTATTAAACGCCTCTTGGGGAGGAAATGAAGTGCATACCTCTCTTCAACTCGCTCAATATGCAGCAACTTTGGCAAGTAAAGGTGATAAATATAAACCTCAAACTGTAAGTGCAATTATTAGTCCGGACGGTAAGGAAACAAAAAAGTTTAAACCAATTTTAGAAAGTTCAAATCGTTACCCGATGAACTTTTGGAGTGTCGTGCAAGGTGGAATGAGTCAAAATATAGAGGAAATTAAAAAGTTGCCCTTTGACGTCGCAGGTAAAACAGGTATTACAGGTTTTCCGAATGAGCAAGAAAGAATGATAAATCATTCTCTTTTCATTGCATATGCTCCTACCGAAGATCCACAAATTGCCGTTTCTGTCGTTATTCCTGGTAGTAATTCAGAAAAAAACATCGCTGCTCTCGTTACATCAGAAATTTTAGAGTCTTGGCATACACTTCAAAAAGAGAATAAAAACAAAGAGGAAGGTTCATTAAAGTGAACCTTCCTCTTTTACCAAATAGAATCTATATTTATTATTTTCCATTCACCATTATCATTTTTTTCGAACATAAATGAATACTTAATATC
The DNA here is from genome assembly GCF_009183795.1 of Bacillus sp. B1-WWTP-T-0.5-Post-4. Lineage (NCBI taxonomy): Bacteria > Bacillati > Bacillota > Bacilli > Caryophanales > Bacillaceae > Bacillus > Bacillus sp. B1-WWTP-T-0.5-Post-4. The sequence continues at coordinate 111,840 of NZ_WEIJ01000010.1, read as the reverse complement.
AGTTAAAACATACTCTTTTTGTACGTATCCAGTATTGCCATTAATTGTCGATATTTTTATATATCCATCATTTTGCACTTTTTCTGGAATCCAAGCTTTTACCATTTCATTAGATACTTCATATAACACTTGTGATTCTCGTTTTGGTTCTGCTAAAATTTTTGTTTTATTTCCAGTAACCGTTGCATATATAAAATGCGCTTGCTTTGGTTGGTTACTTTCTGTCAATCCACTTGGTACTTTGTATACTTTTTTTGTATCATTTGCAAACTCTCCCCCCATTGTAAGGGCGACTTGCAACTCATGAAAAATATCTTCATCAAACTTCAGTTCATCCTTCTTATAACTCTTCCCTTTAAATAGAACTTCATCATTTAACGCTTTGTACAAGTCATTTTCATTTTTTGAGTTCGTACTTTGATATAGTTCATTCATAAATTGTTTTAATGATGGATCTTGAGCAGACTCATCTTTTGTTTTAGGCTTAATTTGAGTACTACTTTGTACTGGTGATTTATTATCATCAAGCCAAGGTTGTTGAACAATGAAAAATAACATTGTACAAACCAAAACAACTACAATAGGTAATGCTTTTTTACGAAATGGTCTTTTATGTTTTACAAAATCCACTTCATTATTTTCATATATAGACTGCTTTATTTTAGAAATAAATTCTTCTTCATCTTTACGATTCTCCATTGGCCCTTTTTTTATTTTTCTATACCAGTCAGGATTTTGTTTATTGTTCATCACTACTACCCTCCCCTATTAATTTTGAAACCTTACTTCTCGCTCTACTTAATCTCGATTTTACAGTTCCAATGGATACTCCTAATGTTTCAGCCATTTCTTCATAAGATAATTCATATTTTGCGTCCAATATAATTATTTCACGGTGCTTTTTAGGTAGTTTTAATACAACCTTCCACACATCATTCATTTCTTCTTGCTTAAAAAATTCTTGTTCTGCCGACTGGGATTGCTTATCGTCACTAAAAAAACCTATTAAAGATATTCTTTTAAAATAAGATGATTTCAAATAGTTTATTGCCGTATTTCTTGTGATTTTTAATATCCACGTTTTAATAGATGACTCCTTTCGAAATGAATTCCAATTTTTAAATACCTTTATAAATACATCTTGCGTAATATCATCTGATAAGTGTGGATCTTTCGTAATAATAAATGAATAATTCCATACATCTTGCCAATAGTCTTTTATAACATCGTCCAGCTCATCATGATTATACTTTTCAATAAACGTCTGTTCCATTTCCACACCTCAAACTTATTTGAATAAACGTAAAACTACCCTCACTTTTATTATGGTTTCAATATATAGACAAGATACAAGTTTCATTTGTTCCATTGTTTATCTTTTTTCAAGCAGAATAATACTACTAAAAAACAAGTAAAGCATACAATGATAAAATTCTACTCATGAAAATCTGTTTTTTGAATTTAACGTAACACTCCACTTGTCCATTTCAACTTGCTATACTCTTCTATTTACCATTAGCAATGCCAACTTTTCAGAAATGAAAATTAAGATAAGGTATTAACTTTCTAGAGTCGCAGCAAAAAAAGCATTCTCGATTAGAAAGAATGCTTTTTTGAAATTTAATTGCTCTATATTCCCCCCAATTTATACCTTTGAGTTAAGCAAACATATAATAAATTTAGTGAAAAAATTCACCTTATAATTAAGTGTTATTTCTGAAATACATGTTTTACTTTTTCACCTGGAACATTACTTCCTCCTCTTCCTTTTACATCTTCAATCATCATGGTAACAATCATGTCTGGCGCATTTGCATCGAAAGCTGCGAACCATCCCAGTTCTTTTCCGTCTGCTTCTTTCGACTCTTTCAGTTCTGCTGTACCAGTTTTACCAGCAAGCGTTACACCATCAACCTTTGCAATCCTCCCTGCGCCATCAGGGTCATTAATGACTTTGATTAATGCACTCTTTAATATGTCTTGATTCTTTTTAGAAACCACATTTTCTTTCCAATTCCCCGCTACTTTTGCTTCTTTTAAAAGATGAGGCGACGGAATATTCCCTTCATTCACAATCGGTGCATATGTTAATGCTAAATGAAGTGGCGTCATTAATACTTGTCCTTGTCCATAGCCTGTGTCTGCTAGTTGGATATCGTTTTTTATCCCATCTTTTGCAATGATTGAAATAGGAAATTCGTATTCGATTGGTAATTTTTCATGAAAACCGTATTTCTTCAGTTCATTTACATACTGATCTTTTCCTATTTTCAAAGCTTGTTGAGCAAAATAAATATTATCAGAGTACTTCATTGCCTTATCAAAATCAATTGGACTTGCATCCTTCACACGCGTTACATAGTAATTTCCCCAAGATGAATCTTTTGTCCACTTCAATCCTTGAATTTTAAATTCTTCCTTCGGATTTATTGTGTTTGTTTCCAAACCAATTGCACCTGTGATCGTTTTAAATACGGAACCTGGTACAATTGCTTGTGTAAAGCGATTCGTCATTGGTAGTTTCGAGTCGTTACTCCATGCTTCTCGTTGGGCTTTCGATGCTCCTCTAACTATTATATTTGGATTATAAGCAGGGCTACTTACAAGTGCGATTGTTTCACCTGTTTTAGGATTAATCGCTGCACTAGACCCTGCTTCAGTTTTCATCTCATTAAAGATTTTTTCTTGAATTGCAGCATCAATTGTTAACGTAACATTTTCTCCTTCTTTTGCTTCTTTTTTTGCTACGTTTTTAATCTCTTTCCCATTCTCATCTTCTATAAATACGCGTCCACCCTTTTCACCACGCAATTTATTTTCTAACACTTTCTCTAAACCGGTCTTACCTACTAAATCATCTGCTTGATAACCTTGTTTTTGAAGTGATTTTAACTCCTCCGCATTCACCTTTCCTATATATCCAGTTAAGTGTGCCGCTGCTTCACCTAATGGATACGTACGAATATTTACTGGGCGAGATGAAACTCCTTCTAATTCAATATAATCATTCTGTCTGGTTCCCTCTTTTAAAATACCAATTGGTACAAAGGAGTCTCGTTTTATCCATTTTGCTGTGAGTTTTTGTTCGACCTCTTCTATAGACATATCAAGTAATTGTGCTACTATTTCTTTCGTTTGCGCTGCTGTTTCGCCTAGTTTCTCTGGAATAATTCCAACCTCAGTTGCTTTACCATTCGTTGCAAGCCCTTTTCCATTTCGATCATATATTTCTCCGCGTTTTCCTTGCTCTATTTGCATACGTACTTTGTAATCTTTTTTCATACCTGGGAAGATGAAGTCTGGTGTCCAATCTATTTTCCAAGACTCTTTATCTTTCACAAGTTTTGCTTCATGGATGAATGAAACTGGTCCTACATCCGTATCCATCTTAACTTCAAAAAGAAAAAGCTCTTTATCTTTCGTATTCTCTCCTTTCATTTTAACTTTTAAATTATTAGCTCCAATCCCCTCATAGATTTTTTGATATTTTTCTGTGAATTCTTTTTTAGAAATCGATTTTTTGGCATGATCTGATAAATGATCATACATATTTGCAAACTTTTTATCATTCCATAAATTAATATATTCTTCAAATGCTTGTTTTGGCGGTTCGTTTTTATTACATCCTACCAACATAACTGCGAAACAAATGAAAAACAGCATCCATAATTTTTTCAATTCAATCTTCTCCCTTAATTAAAAATCATTATTCCTTTCTTAATTTATTAAATAAAAAATGTTTCAACGCTTAATAGACATTGTAAGTAATGACATTGTTCCATATTTACAAAAAAATTAATATCTATGTTCATTTTAATACAAAAAAGCAGGCATAAATATATGCCTGCCTTCCGTTCCCAAAATCAATTACACCTAAAACAACGTGTGGTTAACCAAATCCAGATACTCTTCTACACCCTATTTTTTACTTTTCTAAAATAATTCCTGCTATTTCATTAGCATATTTTTTAGAGTCAAATCCATCATAGTTACTTAGTACTACAACAGTCAAATATTCTTTTGGAAACCGCATGAAGTATGAACGATAACCTGCCCAGCTACCTGAATGTTCCAAGTATCGACAGTTAAAACCTTCTGCAAGCCTTAGCCCAAAAGCATAATCTTCATTGTCAATAATTGTTTCCCCAGTTGGAGAAATTTCCGGACCTATTTCGCTCATTCTTTTAACAAGTTCTTTTCCGCCAACGGTACCTGTAGTTAAATTTTCTCCCCACTTTACCAGGTCTTCGACTGTTGCATGAACTGCCCCATCACCTGTATGTTCCCAAGGGCTTTCATAGACCATATATGCTCCTTGTTCATTCTTTGAATACCCCCTAGCAATTGATATAGTAGTTGGGTAGCAATCTACAATTGTTGTGTCTTTCATATTTAAAGAATCAAAAATACGTTCTTTTGCAAACTGACGTAAAGACTTGCCGCTTACCTTCTCTACCACTAGTGACAATAAAAAATATCCTGTATTGCTATACTCAAATTTTGTGCCAACAGGGAACCTTGCAATTTGATGATTTTTAAGGTGCTTTAGCGATTCTTCCACAGTTAATATATCAGTAAATTTAATATTTTCTGCTTGAGCCAATTCCATATAATCAACTAGTTCACCAGTGTGATGAATTAGATGTCTCAATGTTACAGGTTCAGCATATGCACCTATAGAAGGGACAAATTTTACAATTGAATCATCTAAGCTCAATTTCCTCTCTTGTTCTAAGAGTAATATAGAAAATGCTGTGAATTGTTTAGAAACTGAGGCGATATTAAAAACGCTCTTTGTGGTTATCGGTAGATCTTCCTCTATAGAAGCTAAGCCAACTGCACCTTTATACGTTACTCCGCTATCAAAACTAGCAATATATGCAAAGCCAGGAGCTTTTGGTGAAAACTTTTTTATTAATTGTTTAATCAATGTATGCGTCTTTTCATTATATGTATTATTCATCTTAATCACATCCCCTTCCCTTTAAATGATTAGAAATATGTTATCCTGTTATCTTTTTCAATTACACATCTTACTTCAACTCAAAACAACATATTTTATACTTGACTACAATCAAGCACCGTCACACTGATTTCTTTAGTTTCTAAATTCTTCTCTTTATAGAGAGCTTTAATTTAGTGAGTATTATTATCCCCGAATTTACGAAATTCCCTCTTTCAATTCTAAAATTACTCATGGCAACTTAATAGATATTTTCTAAATTGGGTCAATAACATATAAATCAAAGATGTTATTGACCCAAATACCTATTTTACTTTTAGATTTAGAACCGATGTACTAACAAATACGAAAACTATTTACCAGCCCTTTGTAAAGATAGGTTTCAATAAAACATTCATCTACCTTAAACCTTGTTTCAAATTTAGTTATAGTCTACACATTTTATAGTCTTCGTCTATAGTGTTTTACTTTTTCGATATGAGAATCCAAATAACCTTTTTAAACAACTTTGTTCACAAAAAAGTAGAAGCGTTCCAAATCTTTATTTTTCATTGTAGTTTCAAATGTGGGATTGGGTAGTGATGTTCTGCATTATCTGTAAGTTCCCCATTAACTTCAGCTAACTAGTTCAAGTGGGAGAGTCATGAAAGTAATCCTATATCTTTTGCCTTTTGTACTGCTTCTTCTCGATTTTTAACTCCTAGCTTCTCATAGAGATTGGAGGCATAATTTCTTACTGTTCCGTTTGACAAGTAAAGTGTCGAAGCTATTGTTTTATAACGGCTTCCTTGTGATAATAGTTCCAAAATCTCTAATTCTCTTTTCGTCAAGCCATACTCTATTCCATCTGATCGTGATTCAAATAATCCTGTTTCTTTATTCTCTTCCCACATCCTATGGAATAAGTCATGAGTAATCATCGCCCCTCCTCGATAGACTAGACGAATTGATTCAGCTAGTTCACGCGAATCTATGGATTTCAATACATATCCATCCGCACCATTTCGTATGATTTCTTTTGCCCTTTCTGTATTCTGGAAGGTTGACAGAATGAGTACACGAATCTCCGGCCATTTTTTCTTAATCATTTTAGTTGCATGAATCCCATCCAGATTTGGCATCTCTAAATCCATTAATACTACATCTGGTTTTAGTCTCCCGCACAATTCCAAAGCCTGTTCTCCATCTTCAGCCATTCCCACTACTTGTAAATCCTCCAGTCCACTCAAAATTGTATGAAGACTTTCTCGGATAAAAGAATGATCATCGACAATACACAGGCGAATTTGTTCGTTAGCCAATTGTACTTGTTTCGGTAAAACACATGAAATTAATGTCCCTTCCCCTTTTTTGGAATAAACAATGACTCTTCCTTGTGAATGACTTACACGCTCTTTCATTGCAGTTAATCCAAAGCCATCCTTCCACTCTTCTACCCCACAGCCATTATCCTGTACATCCAATCTTATCTGTTGTGGTTCAAAATGAAGTGACACAATGATTTCTGTGGAATGCCCATGGCGAACAGCATTTGTTAGTGATTCCTGCAAGCTCCGATATAGTGTCATTTTTGATTGTTTGGAGACCATATACTCTTCCCCTATTATTCGAGTACGTACATTTACTTTTGCATGTTTCTTAAATTCCTCTGTCAATTGTTGTAGTGTGGTAGCTAAGGGAAGCGACTCTTGTGATAAATCTAATTGGTGTAAATACAGTCTTACTTCTTCCATACTGTTACGGGCCAATTGTAATAATGAATCTAGCTGTTGCTCTCCTTCTTTAGACTTTAATTCCATACGCAATGTTTCCATCCCCATAATAATTGAAGTATAGGAATGTCCCATCGTATCGTGTAAGTCTTTTGAGAGCCTATCACGTTCCTCCAGTAATGTAATCCGCTCAACTTGGGATACGTACTGTTCCAATACATGTTTCTGGTTCCGAATTATTTCACTTTGACGGTAATTAATAGCCAGTAAACGAAAGAAAGAGCCCATAGCAAAAGCTAAACTGAGTTGTAGGATGATTACCCATAAATCTGTCACTTTAGAAAATATCGCAATGAGCAACGGGAACAAAATAATTGTGATAGGACCCGACCAGCGGTAAGATTTATGAACGCTATTTGCCGCAATCATAAAAGTTGGCATTAAAAAAGCAAGATACGCTAACGGAAATAATAAAGTTAAATAGAAACAAACTCCGCCAAATAATATTATTTCAGTAAATAAATAATAGCGATAGCTGAACATTAAACAAATCCAAGGTACTGAAAATGAAACGACTTCCCAAAGGATTATGATCCAAAGTGGTACTGTCAAATGATCTTGTTGTTGGATAGTCGTTGATATCAATGATAGCCAAACAATAAAGCGCATACAAAGTAAGGCCCAATCATACCAAAACCATAGTTTTAAAGTCTTAAACAAATTATCACTCCTTTATAGCTTTAAACATGAAACGCGTGTACATTCCAATAATTCGAACTAAGCTGTTTCCAATAAGATTATGTATCCAGATGAGAATGAAACCAGCAATCATGACAAAAATTGCTGTCTCCCATGAATTTACTGCAATGCCCAATAAGTATATATTAAAATATTGAAAAAGTAAGGGGGTAACGATACATCCTAGTGGTATTACATACAGTAAAACAGCACATATAAGACTCATTATTCCAACAAAAATTTTCTGCATGAGCCAAAAAATAGCCCTCCAGTTGCTATTATTGAGGATTGTATCTATCGCTTTAATCCATTTATCTCCTTCCTCTTTTTTTCTTGGTTCGAATAAATCTATCGATATATCTGTATAAACCTTCGTTTGAATGCGTTCATACTGAACAAACGTGTGAGTTGTTTGTAGTACCCACGCTAATAAGGGAATACCCAAAAAAATAATCGTCATTACTAATGCAAATGTAATGCTGACCAGATAGAAACAAAAGTAAAAAAAACCGGATACAAAGGTAAATAACAAGAAATAAAAATCTTGCAAAGTTTTTTGAGCTGATGCTTTTATCATTAAAATCTCTCCTCCTCATTCGTTGCTAATGTGTTAAAAACTACTTTTTTAATCCTAAGTATTTTTCTGTCACATACGTTAGTGTCAAAATGTCACGGTTTGTATGACATAACCATCAATACAGCCTTATTTACTCAATTTTTGTTGTTTTTTATAAACATGACAGAAGTTTACTATCGACTATGACTCGCCGCTTGTTATACTCTGTTCATACGCTAATTCTTTATGTTAAAGATAAGATTGTGTTCCCAATCTTATCTTTTTTCTTTGCAAATTTTTTGGTACAAAAAAGGAATCCTTATAATAAGGATTCCTAAAAGAAACGACGTACCCTAATCAATTTCTTAATTTAGTTCATCACACGTATAAAGTAAACTTTAATCAGCCCTCACCAATCAGTTTTTTACGGGCAACCCACCCAGCCTAACTTCTTTGTTTTCGCTGCATTTTGAGGTTGAGCTCTTATTGTCCGTTAATGTGGGATAAATTCCTTAGTTCCTCATTTTATCTAATTAGGGAGAATTTTATTTTGTTTACTTAATGTTAATGTGCTTCTATCCCACATCGTCTCTAATTTGAAAACATTTATTTTATCTAATAATCCTTTAATAAAATAACCTAACTGACATTTCTAAACAACACTATTGACACTTAACACTATCATCAATACTACACTTCGTTGAGCCACATTATTACAAATTTATTGATGTAGTTGAGATGGACTCACTTTTTGAATTTGAACAAGTATATCAAACGCTTTACCTAATGATATATCAACAGTTTTTGGTATATCAGGCCCTTCGGTAGTTATTCCAGCGAAAATTGGATGTTGTTCGTTTAACCAAGTTTTTGTCACGCCGTTTGCCTTACGTAAATCAATAAAAAATTGATCTTTTTTAACTTGTCCAAAGATGTAGTTATAACTGTTTGAATCATCCGATTTTAATGTTCCATAGGGGCCAAATTCACCATTGCTATTCTTGACATTATATTGTCCTTCATAAACTGACGTTCCAATAGATACGTACCGTTTTCCATAATATTCTGCTAAATGCTGCCCAGCTACTTTAGGATATATAAAAGGAAGCATATTTGTTTTCGAAACGTGTCCATTATGTCCCCATACAATGGTTTTTCCTAAATGTTCTTCGGTCCACTTCGCATTTTCATACATTGCAATATCATGTTTCAAATAAAAATCCGATGGTTTATCAGGAGGTGACGCTAACATTGTAGTAAACTGTTCAATAATACGAGCATTTTGTTTTATCCATGCAAACTCTTTAGATTCTCCATTTATATAGCTTTTATTTTCCTCTAATAAAGCACTAATTTGTGTAGCATCTAAAACATACTTTTCTTTTTCTTCTTTCGTAAGGCTTTCAAAAGTATTCATATCCTTTGTTACAGGAATAAGACCTTTTATCTTCTCTTCTACTCTAGACAACAGTTTTGAATTGTTCGCTTTAATATATTCTATTATATTATTATAAACATTCTCGTTTACTGATTGAATGTCCATCCCGATGATACGTACTTTAGATTTATGTTTTGGATTAGCATTATATTGCCGAATCCAATCAAGTAAAGCTAGCATTTCTTTCGTCTTAAATGTAGGTGATAAATGTTGGCTTGGGTTTCCTTTACCAGTAAGAACATATCGATCAAGTTCCAAGGCCCTATCCCACCCCTCTTCTAAAACTAGATTGGTAAAGCCCTTTTCAGATACTAAATAATTAACAATACGGTGTTTCATCGTAAAAACTTCATGAGCCCCATGCGTAGCTTCACCTAAACCTACAATGGAAGCTGAACCTACCATATCCTTAAGTGGTTTCAAATCATTAAGAGATGCAGTTGGATTAGTTGTTTTTAAAGGCTTTGCATGTGCTTCTAACGATTTCGCTATTTGATTTGTATTGTAGGGAGCTGTAACAGAAACCTCTGTTTTCGAATCTGCATAAGTATTTCCTACAAAATGAGTCATTGTTATAGCAGAAGCAACAATTGCAATAATTATTTTCTTTTTCATAAAACCCTCCTGAAATACTTACTTATTAGTTTTTTGATATGCTCTAAGGATCCCAGTTTAAACTATTAACCCCCCTATTACTGTTAAGATACATTTATTCTAATTCCTAAAACTCACTTTTTATCTGGTTTTCCTTTTTACCTACTTGCTAAATTCAGCAAGTAAAATACTTTTAAATGGATCAGGACTATCAGCTTTAAAACTGTTCAAATTGACGGCCAATGTATGCTTACCTCCAAGTGTGCCACCAGCAAAAGTGGTAAACCCTGGAACGCCCCCCCTGTGTCCCCATACCGAGTCACCGTTCGGAAGCTTAGTTTCATAGATTCCAAGACCATATCCGGTTCCCTCTCTATTTGTAGGAACTGTAGTAAGCATTTGTTTTAATTGCTGTTCCTTCAGTAATTTGCCACCTAGTAAGTAAGAGAAGAATTTGTTTAAGTCGTCAGCAGTAGAAATCATATCTCCATCCGAGCTACCTGGGTTAATATAAGTAACGTCTTTTAGCTCACTTGCTCCGTCTAGTTGGAAATAGCCACGGGCATGCTTGGTGCCTGGAATCACGCTTGAATTGCCAGGTAGGAATGTATTTGACAAATCAAGCGGTTCAATAATCCGATTTTCAACCTCTTCGGCATAACTGTTGCCAGTTACTTTTTCAATAAGGATCCCCAGTAATACGTATCCTGTATTTGAATAAGACCAACCCTTTCCTGGGGCAAAGTCTGGGGGAAGTGAAATCCCCATTTTGATGAATTCTTCAGCCGTATACGATTTTTTTGTATCCGTAATATCAAAGTCTTTTGAATTTGTATAGTCAGCAATACCACTTGTATGATTCAATATTTGCCGGATCGTAATCTGGTTACCATCATATCCGTTTCCTTGAATAACACCAGGCAACCATTTTTCAATGGAGTCGTCTAGATTCAAACGGTTCTCTCCAGATAATTGAAGTAGAACTGTTGCAATGAACGTCTTCGTTACACTACCAATGCGAAAGCGAAAATCTGTTTCCATTGGTTTCTTGGTGCTCAGGTCCGCTAACCCAGCGGCATAACTCCATGTTTTTCCACCCTCAGAAGTTTTAGCAAGTATTCCAGGATATCCAAGTTGCAATGTATCCCGCATTGCCTCTTTGACGGAATTACGTTCTCTTTGAGTGCTTGTTTGTAGCGAACTAGATACATTTTGCGTAGGTTCTGCTTTTACAATTGATGTTGGTGTTATGTATAACAGGGAACTTCCAGCTATTAAAAGTGCTAGACTTGCACATGTAGTTTTACTGCTTGTTTTCATAAAGCATTCCTCTCCTCTATTTAAATTGTATTGATGGTTGATAGCTATGTCATATGCTAACCACACAGCTATCAACTCTCCCAATGATAAAAGTCAACACTGAATTTGCAATCATCTATGCACCAATTATTTCTACAAACAACTTTCTGACCTAATAAATGATTAATTCCTCTTTTTCAGATGTATGTTAACCTCTGTAATTTCTTCTTTTCTTCCATAGAGTTTTGTTAATGAATTTGTTTTTATATAAATATATAGTATCTATTCCCCCTCTCGTTCTTCTCTACATTTTGATCATACACAATGAAAATCTCTTTTCTCTTACTCCTTTCTTACAAATTCCTTACGCTCAAAACCACTTCTATAATTCGGTGGTTTTTATTTTAAGAAAAACTCAGTTCTATTAACTTGATAGGCTAGGGTACTGCCACATGTCCATCAAATTAGGAACCTGCTTTACCCCAAATGTAAAAAAAACGTTATCCTTTCCTATGATTCTAGAGAAAGAATAACGTTTTTCATGTTACGGAGGATTTTGTTTTATTAGCTTAACAGCATTTACTACCTTAATTTTAAAAAAACTTTAAAATTAAGGTATTTTTTGAACCAGAAAAGGATATTTTCAACTATAAAAACTATGACAAAATTTATCTATTTTTCCTTTTTGCCTACTTGCTAAATTCAGCAAGTAAAATATTTTTAAAAGGATTAGAATGACTAGTTTTATGGCCATTCAAATTGATGGCCAATGTATGCTTGCCTCCAAGTGTGCCTCCAGCAAAAGTAGAAAACCCTGGAGAGGCACCTGCGTGTCCCCATATCGAGACACCGTTTGGAAGTTTAGTTTCATAGATTCCAAGACCATATCTGCCGATTTCAGCAATTCCTGTAGGAACTGTAGTAAGCATTTGTTTTAGTTGCTGTTCCTTCAGTAATTTGCCACTGAGTAAGTAAGAGAAGAATTTGTTTAAATCGTCAGCAGTAGAAATCATATCTCCATCCGAGCTACCTGGGTAAGAATAAGTAACGTCTTTTAGCTCACTTTCTCCGTCATATCTTTCATATCCACGGGCATGTTTGGTACCTGGAATAACAGTTGAATTACCAGGTAGGAATGTATTCGACAATTCGAGCGGTTCAACAATCCGATTTTCAACCTCTTCCGCATAGCTGTTTCCAGTTACTTTTTCAATAAGGATACCCAGTATTACGTATCCTGTGTTTGAATAAGACCAGCCCTTACCTGGAGCAAAGTCTGGTGGAAGAGAAATTCCCATCTTTACTAATTCTTCAGCCGTATACAATTTTTTTGTATCCATAATATCATAGTCTTTTGACTTTAAGTATTCAGCAATCCCACTTGTATGATTCAATATCTGCCGAATCGTAATCTGGTTAGCATCATATCCGTTTCCTTGAATGACGCCAGGCAACCATTTTTCGATGGAGTCATCTAGATTCAAGCGGTTCTCTCCAGCCAATTGAAGTAGAACTGTTGCAATGAATGTCTTCGTCGTACTGCCAATGCGAAAGCGAAAATCTGTTTTCATCGGCTTCTTGGTTCTCAGATCCGCTATCCCGGCGGCATAGCTCCAATTTTTGCCACCCTTAGAAATTTTAGCGAGTATTCCAGGGTATCCAAGTTGGAGTGAATCCCGTATTGCTTTCTTAACGGAAGTACGATCGCTTTGATTACTTGTTTGTAACGAATTAGATACATTTTGATTGGGCTCTGCTTTTACAATTGAGCTTGGTGTTGTATATAACAAAGAACTTCCAGCCATTAAAAGGGTCAGACTTGCCCTCGTAATTTGCCTACTTGTTTTCATAAGATTCTCCCTCTCCTCTATTCATATTGTGTAGATGGTTATTAGCTGTTTCATACTAAGCACACAGCTATCACCTCTATTAAAAGTTTAATATTACATTTGTAATTATCTTGCTAATTATTTTTTCATAAATGCAATTGTATTCTAACAAACGATAAATCCCTCTTTTTCCGCATGTATGTTAACCCTAGAAGAACCACTCTTATTACTGGTTTATTTTTCATAAATAAATCATGCCTATTTCCCCTTTCACGCCTCATTATATTTTTTAACATACACAATGTAGATCTCCCCTCCCCATTTATTGTTAATGCGTTAAAAACTGCTCCTTGATTCTAAATGTTTTTCTGTCACACACGGTAGTGTCAAAATGTCATGACTTTTATGACATAACTATTAATACAGCCTTATCCACTCAATTTTGTTCTCCTTTATAAATATGACAAAAACTCACTACCTACTATGACTGGCCTCTTGCTACACTCTGTTCATACGCTAACGGGTGCTAACTCGTTTCGCTAACAAAAAAAAAATCAATTAAAGGAGCTTACAAAAATGAAACAAGCAATTAACAAACTGGGGATCGTTGCAGTTCTTCTTTCTTCTTCAACAATGATTTCTGCGTGTTCCCAACAATTATTAGAAGCTGAAAAATCAAAACCATTAGCATCCTCAACTAATAATCAAATGATGGAAGGACCTAATAATAAAAAAGAAATAGAATCTTTTGCAGACCCGTTATTTGAAGAAAAAATGAAGAAGTATAATGTGAACGGTTCTAGTTTTGTCGTCGTTCATGATGGAAAGGTCGTTGTCAATAAAGGATATGGATATGCCAATAAAGAAAAGAAAATCCCTGTCACTAAGGACACGGTCTTTCAAATCGCTTCAGTCTCAAAAACCTTTACTGCTTTGGCTGTGATGCAGCAAGTCGATAAAGGAAAGCTTAAACTAGATCAAGATGTACAAAAATACCTTGGTGGATTACAAATTCCTAATCAAACAGGGAAACCTCTCACCCTGTTTGATATGCTTACTTATACTAGCGGGGTAGATTTTCCGGATCTCACAAATATAACTGGACCCGAATACGTTCATAATAGTATACCAATGAAAGAATTTTTCTCTAAGTATATGCCAACGGTGATACGGCCACCAGGGGAAGCTTATACGTATGACAACGTCTCATTTGCGCTCGCAGGGTTTGCAGTAGAAAATGCTACTAACACCCCTTTCTCAAAATATATGGAAAAAAATATTTTCAAACCATTAGATATGGAATCTACGAGTATGAGTTTTACGCCTGACCTTCTCAAAAGAATGGCTACACATTATGGTCCCACAGGTGATCCGATTCCGACAAGTGGGAGCGGTTTAAGGGATACACCACAAGGAGGCATTTTATCTACTGCGGAAGACATGTCAAAATACATGATTATGCAACTACAGAAAGGAACGTTTAAAGACAAAGAAATTGTAAGTAAAAAAGGCATAGATATGATGCATGCCTATCAAGTTTTTGATGATAAGACAGTCCCTGTTGCGACAATTGGATTTGAAACGCCTTTTAATAAATTTGCTAACGGTCAACATGTTGTAATGAAAGGTGGAAGTATGCCTGGGCATCAATCACTGCTGATTTTAGTGCCTGAACAAAAAACAGCATTCTTCATGTCTTACAATAATGATTCAATGATGAGTATAGACATATATGAAGCTCTCATGGATCACTATTTCCCCGCTAAGAAGAATGAAGTAAAAACAAGTTATCTCCCGTTAGAGGAAAAAGAGGCTCATAAATACTTGGGTTTATTCCAGAATACGCGTTTCGCTGCCATTCGCACTCATTTTACTTATGAAAATGGGAATTTGATCATGGAGGGTGGAACAACGGGAAAACAAGTTCTCAAAATGATTCATCCATTGTTATTTGAGGATTCAGAAGGCAATAAAGTCGCTTTCAAAAAGAATTCAGCAGGAGAAATCACATATTTTCACTACACCTCTCCTAAAAGCCTTGATTTTGTAGCAGATGCTCAGAAAATTAACAACAAATCACCGTTTGATGACGTGCCAGCAAAGAGTAAATATAGAAGTCACATTGATAACCTTCATGCTCTAAACATTATGGGTGCTAAAACAGATAATCTATTTAATCCGATGGACACCATGACACAAGGAGAATTTGCGGATATGCTGTTACTTGCTCACGGATGGAACGGTTTTCCAGACGAATCCAAGGAGGCCAGGGAAAAAATGATGAATGGAATTCCAGAGTATAATCGTGCTACCCCGATTACACGACAGGTCGCAGCAACCATGATTCAAAACGTAAAGCAAATTCAAGACTTGAAAATGATTCAAAATGATAAATCTAGTAAAGTTAAATTACTTGATGCCGCAGATGATTGGGCAGTCCAATCTATTCAAGCACTTGCCTCCCAAGGAATTCTAGACCCTGATACTTCCATCAACGCTGACGGATCTTTTATGTTCCGTCCGAAAGATGTGTTACTGCGTCAAGAAGCAAGTTCCTTGCTGGATTTAGCTTTTGGTTATTATTCATTACCTATTAAACGACAGTAGATATTTATTCTAATTTAAATAATAAAAAAATAGGATGCTAGTACCTTATCAATATTAAGCTAAAATAAAACAAGAAATTTAACTTTATAAGATTTTTATAAAAATACAAACGATTCGAAGCATAACTCTATATATTTGAAATTTTTGTATTAAAAAAGGAACCTATTAGGAAATATGATAGGTTCCTTCCTTTAATTTAATAGACGTTATACACTGTAAATATGGTGAGTTAGATCTTCAACCTCTTCTAAAACAATTCTCTTAAAAGATAGAAATCTTACATGCTTGTAAGGTAAATGTAAGACAATTCAATATGAGGACTATAATACTTTAGATTAAATTATATGTAGCCAATAAAAGAATAGGAGATAACAACTATGAGTATATTAACAGTCCGTAACTTAAGTAAAATTTATAATACAGGAAAAGTATCTTATAAAGCTCTTTCCAATATTGATTTGACAATACAAAAAGGAGAATTTGTAGGAATTATGGGAGCATCAGGCAGTGGCAAATCAACTTTACTGAATATGATTTCTACTATTGATGCACCAACATCAGGAGAAGTATTTATTAACGAAAAAAATCCCCATTGTTTATCTTCTAATGATTTAGCATTATTTAGACGCCGTGAACTAGGCTTTGTCTTTCAATCCTTTAACCTTATGAATACTCTAACTGTAAAAGAGAATATTGTTTTACCACTTACATTAGATAGTGTAAGTTTGAATGAAATGAACAACAAAGTAGAAGTTATTTCTAAAAAACTGGGGATTGAACAGATTTTAAATAAAAGAACCTATGAAATTTCAGGAGGACAAGCTCAACGAACCGCCATTGCTCGTGCCCTTATTCATTCTCCTCAATTAATATTAGCAGATGAACCAACAGGAAATTTAGATTCAAAAGCGGCAAATGATGTGATGGAACTCCTAAAGAAATTAAATCAAGATCAACAAGTAACTATGATGTTAGTGACACATGATCCCGTAGCCGCGAGTTACTGTGATCGAGTAATCTTCATTAAAGATGGATCTTTTTATAATGAAATTTATTGCGATAACAATCGTTCAAAATTTCACAAAGATATTACAGATGTACTATCTTTACTAGGAGGTAATTAACATGAATTTTCGTCAGCTTGTATATAATAATGTCACTCGTAATAAACGATTATACCTTGGGCATTTTTTGAGTAGTACATTTGCCGTGATGATTCTATTTACTTTTGAATTGCTTGCATTTCATCCTAATTTCACTGGAAATCTTGTATCGACCAGTGAGACCATGAGTTCTTTAAGTACAAAAGGATTTAAAATTGCTCAATATCTAATTATATTTTTCTCCTTCTTTTTCATTCTCTATTCTATTACTATGTTTTTAAAAACAAGGAAAAAGGAATTTGGGATTTTATTACTCCATGGCATGTCTAACGCACAATTAAAAAAGCTAATTTTCATGGAAAATATGTTAATTGGATGTTCTGCAATTATTGTTGGGATTGGACTTGGATTAGTTTTTGGAAAATTAATCTTACTGATTAGTGGTTCCCTTTTCCTGTTAAAAGGTGGGCTTCCATTTCATTTTCCTACTAAGGCAATTTTAGTGACATCTCTTATGTTTTTTATTTTATTTATACTTGTCTCTTTTTTCACTGTACGAGTAATGAAGGTATCACAGCTAATTGAACTCATGAAATCTGAAGAAAAACCAAAAGCGGAACCAAAGTCATCTAAATGGCTAGCTTTCTTCTCAATTCTTTGTATTTGCATTGGATATTCTTCAGCGTTTTATTTAAATATAGCATTAAAAAAAGGAATTGAGATATATGTTCTATTACTATGTGTTTTCTTAACTGTATTAGGAACATACTTTTTATTTACTCAGCTCAGCTTTTATGTCATTACAATATTGAAAAATCGTCAATACACTTTCTTTAAAAAAACCAATATGTTAATGATTTCAGAGCTAACATATCGAATGACAGATAACGCACGAACACTCTTTCTAGTAAGTATACTTTCCGCAGTTGCCTTTACCTCTATTGGTGCTTGCCTTTCTATTGGAAATGGCGCATTAGCGGAAGTTAACAGTCCTTATGCATTTGAATATAAATCATATAAACACAACAAGGAGGAGGCATTTCATATTTCTCAAATAGAGAAACAATTACATAATGATGGATTCTCATATAAATTAGTAACTTCTACTGGTTTTAATACAACAAGTCACGCAACACCAATTATGAAACTGACTGATTACAACGCAACTGCCAAAACACTAGGATACCCAGCAGAAACGTTAAATAAGGAAACAGACAGTCTAATCCTACCATCAAAAATGTATCTGAGAGTAGCTCCTCAAGAGAAATTAAAGAAACTGTCTTCATCCCTTACACTGGAACACGGTAATATGAATTATAATTTTTCTGGTAATAAAATATTAATGGATAATATTATCAGCCCATCTGATAATTTTTCTGTCGTTGTTTCGGATTCAATGTACGAAACAATACTCAATACACAGTTAGGAGAAGCAACGGTCGATCAGTATATAGACTATCGTTTTTTAATTAAAAACATGTATGAAACAGCAGATATGGCTAAAAAACTTACAAAGATAATTCCAAATGATTATAGAAGCGGACGCCCACCTTTTATATTTGATTCCCCGGTATTAAAATGGTTAGAAGGTAAACAAGTGAATGCGATACTATCTATTCTCAGTGTACTAGTAGGTGTTGTATTTTTTATATTTACAATTAGTTTCTTATACTTCCGTTTATTTACAGATTTAGATCGAGATAAAAGCCAATTTCAAATGCTTTCTAAATTAGGGTTAACTAAAAGAGAGATAAAAAAAATTGTAACCCAACAAATTAGTATATTATTTTTTATACCTATTGTGATTTCTGTTCTTCATAGTAGCGTGGCCTTCTTGGCAATAAGATTTTTAGCACAGAGCAGGCACATAGACTTACCTATTGCAGGAAATTCTATTCTCATATTCACGAGCTTTATTAGTGTACAAATAATTTACTATCTTATTATTAGAAGAAGTTATTTGCGTCAAATACTTCATTCCATAAATTAAAGTGGAAAATGAGAGATATACTGATGGCATTCCGTATATATACCTCTTCCTTAAAGTCACTTTTTTAGTGAGCTAATTAAATTTTTTGTTTTACTTATGAAGTAGCACCACATCTCTATCAAGCTAAGAAATGTAAATACCTCAAAACAAAAAAATGAGCATTCTTACAGTTACTACTGAGAATTCGGCTCATTTTTTTCGTTTTTGGAACAATTAATATCTTAAGTTAATGGATGTATGGCGGTACCCCGTAAATGTCCAATAACCCTAAAATATACAAAATTTGAGAACTATGAAAAAGGGCACTCTTATGAGTGCCCTTTTTAGCAACTAAGTCCGCTGCAGCTACTACCATAACCCATATGAATTTCTCCTGTAAGAGGATATTTTAAGTTCATATTTGATTATTAAAATAAACCGCACCAAAGTTTTCATTAAATCTTTTACACCAAACAGAAACCGCACCATATTCATTTACATCTATCCCTTCAGGAATTTCGTAGTTTTGGTCTCCTTTATTTCCCTTTAATTTTCCTAATTCAATATACTTATAGTTTTTCACGTCTTCATTATTTTTTAAACGATTTGTAGGAACTAATACAACTCGTACATCTGGCCCATTAGATGTTGCAAAATTAGAAAGTCGTAAAACACGTTTTCCATCCGCTAATTGGTGAATTTTTGCCGTTCCGGCTGTTTCATGGACACCGTTTTGAAACTGACCTTCCCTTATTACTCGATCACTTTGCTGCTTTACTTCAGTTGATTGTATCTCTGCTTGTGGCAATGATTCATTTACGTGCTTATCAATAAATAATTTCTCTGGTCGGAACAATGACCATAAAATCCCCAATACAATTATCAAACCGCCTATAAGCCATACATATCTTCTTTTCATAAAGTAAAAAACCTCCTGTAACATACTGTGTAGTAGTATGTTAACAAGAAGGTCTTTCATTTTTCTAACGTAAATGTTACAAAAGTCTTTCAGCCATCTTATTTTTTTACTGATGTGATGGGAAGAGTGAACCAAAATTCACTTCCCTGCTTACCATCTGCGCGATTCCTTACACCAATTTCCCCTTTGTGCATTTCAATTAATGATTTTGCAATAGCTAATCCAAGTCCGGAACCTCCAGATTTTGAACTTCTTGATCGATCTGTTCTAAAAAAACGTTCAAATACACGTAATTGATCATTTGGAGAAATTCCTATTCCTTCATCTCGCAAAGTGAATTGGACCTGCTGAGTTAGTTTATTTTCCACTACAGTCAATTCAATTGTTCCAGAGATAGGAGAATATCGAATTGCATTATGTAATAAATTACCTATGACCCTTTCTATTTTACAAGGCATAATCAAAAGTCGAGGTAATGTATCAGGGACATCCAATTGCACATGGATTTGTTTGTCTCCTAATAAGACAGAATGTGACTCTAATACATCTAATAGAACTTTATCTAAATGTGTGAAACTTGGGTGAAAATCTACTTGCTCAAACTCTAACTTTGAAAGATCAAATAAGTCGTTAATTAATCCGTTTAATCTTTCTATTTCTTTTAAAACCGTTGCTAAGTATTGCTTTTTCATTTCAGGATCTTCAATCAGGTTATCTTGTAATGCTTCTATCATCATTTGCATGCTAGCCATAGGTGTTCGTAAGTCGTGTGAGATATTGGTAATTAGCTCCTTACGAGAGTTTTCCTGTTCCTCTAACTTAGTAAACCCTTCTTCTAATTTTTTTGCCATCTGTTGAAAGGCTGTTGCTAATTCTTTAAACTCACGTGGTTCTTGCCCAATTATATACATTGTTTCAAAGTGTCTATCACTAAATTGTTTCGTCAATTTTATTAAATTTTGTATAGATCTCATGATAGGACGTGTCATTAACCAATAAATAAACGTTGAAATAATGAATGCCACAAATGCAATTACTGTTAATAACCGCGTTTGTTCCGGTTCAAGTAACATTTTGGTCTCACTATACCATATAGCAATTACCATAATACCGGTACTTAATAAATTCATGAGTAACAATTGAATACGTAATCTCACGTTTCATTTCCTCCATTCGGCTCAAAGCGATATCCTATACCCCAAACCGTATGAATCCAACGATTCTTTATCGTATGTTTCTCGAGCTTTTCACGTAAACGACTCACTAATACGGTAACTGTATTTGATGCCCCTTCATGTCCAAAATCCCAAATTAATTCAAGAAGCTGCGAGCGAGAAAATACTTGTTTTGGATGCTTTGCCATGAGATAAAGTACCTCAAACTCTTTCACCGTTAACTCCACTTCCTTATCACAAACAAGTACATATCTTGTCTTTGGATATATTTTTAAATCTGGAAACTCTATCACTTCCAACAGGGATTCTTTCGCTTGTATTGGTACATGACTTCCTCTTCTTAGTATAATTTGAACCCTTAATACTAATTCACGAGGGGAAAATGGCTTTGTTAAATAATCATCCGCCCCCATTGTTAAGCCTAAAATCCGATCCCTTTCTTCTCCCTTAGCAGTTAACATAATAATAGGGACGTTTGATTGTTGACGAATTTCCTCGCATAATTCCCATCCATCTTTTTTTGGCATCATCAAATCTAATATAATTAAATCTGGTTGATATGTAAGAAATAAATCCCAACCTTCTTTACCATTTACAGCAGTATATACTTCATATTCTTCTCTTTCTAAATACCGTTTGCATACTTCTCGAATATTTTCTTCATCTTCTACGATTAAAATTCTTTTCTTCATATACTATCCTCACTTTTTTTCATCAATAACAAAAAAATTTATTTTTTCTATTCTCGAATAAATATATATAAACTGATTGTATCAACAAATCAAAATTCCTCATTTCAACATCAAAATAAATAAAAATTCAGAATACTATTTATGTAATCCAGATAGTAATCTTAACATTTGATTACTTATATGCCTAGATAAGCATTTAAAATAGTAGTGTCTAAATCATATAAATTAAAAGGAATGAGTCTGATTCAACATCAAACTCATTCCCTATTAGTAGTCTAAATTTTTGTATCTAACTTTTCATATTCAGTTCATTACCGTTTATTTTCAATCTTAGCAATAGAACTGTTACCTATTACTGAGCTCTTGATAGATTCCATGCTATAGTATCCGTCCCGTTTTCTCCATTACCATATTTCATATAATCAATTAAATATCCTACCTTTAACTTGTTACCATTAGATAGTATGTTCCATTGCTTATGGTGTCCAGTGAAATTCTTTGGGTATGCATGATTAAATTTAAAAGTACTTGCGTTCTGTTTTTGATCTAAATGAATATAACTATCTTGAAGTTTTAAATATGCATAATCTGAATAAATAGGATTATGGAATTTAATTAATACCTCTTCATCCTTTTTAATTGGTTTTCCGGGTTTAGGTTGACCTACTCTTTCAATAATTACATTCACTTTTTCATCACTAGATTGCTCAGCCCACAGATACTCCCATTTATTCCCGGCGTGATGACTTCCCCAATAAGCTGTATTTCCATATGAAGCTATAGTATAAGGAATTCCTTCAGTAACAAATTCACCTGAATTATCAACTACATAATCTTCAAACTCTTTATTAGCTTTAACTTCAGTATCAATCTTTTGTTTAGGCGTTAGATTATGTGCATCATTGATTTCAAATGTAACTTTTCTGTGCGCAGCAATTTCAGATTTAATAGGGTGTATATTTTCTCTAGATTCATATGTAAATCCATTCTCACGTTTAACTAGTTTTACTGTTTGTGACGGAGCATTCCATTTCTTGCTATAAGTAGTAGGAATCTCTTTACTCACCCCAAATAAACCAGGTAAAATTGTTGCCCTAATCTTTTGCGTCACAGAATCATAACTACCTTCTACTAATGTTGGTTGCTGTAGTTTTGCAAAAGCACCGTGTACAGAGTCTTTATGTAAATAACCGCGATCTCCCTGTCCCGCTTTTAAATCGTTTAATGCATCAGTTCCATTATTAGCTGAAACCACTGATACGTTATTAGTACTTTTAGCCTTGTTTACAATATGATTTACTTTTTTCGTATCTATATTTACATGTTGAAAAACTTCGTTATAGGATAAAACTGGCTTATCAGCAAGGGATTTGTCTTTAGGAGTATATACTCTAAACTTTGGTATATTTCCGATATCTGTTTCTAATTGTTCCGTAGCTGCATGCACTCTAGACTCATATCTTCCTGAATCCCCCAAATGCATAATTTCTTCACCTTTTTCAATAGATAAATCCATTGTACTTGTAGGTAAAACTTCAATCGAAAGAAGTTCCCCTTGTTCAACAGCTTTCAATTCATCCAAAGATAAGACAATATTTGCATCTGCTTGTCCTTCTAAACTGTCAATAACTACTTCTGTTTTATTGCGTCCACCTTTTTCTGTACTTAAATAGTTTGCTTTATAACGATCTTGTGTTGCCTTTACAGTATTAATAATTTTGTTTCCTAAACGAATATTAAAATGTGGCGAAACATTTTCAGCGGATGCTGTTCCTACATTCTTATATTCCAAATGTACCCGTAATTTTGCTGCGTTCGCTGTGTCCACAGTTGTTGCAGTAGACCAATCAAAATTATTTGTATAACTCTCCGTTTCCGTAGTTGTTTTTGAATATCCGTATCCCACATTTGCTGAAACACTTCCGGAAGGAACAGGACCGGCTGCTGAGCCTTCTACACCACCTGAACCACTTAGACCTACATTAAATGAATGTTGTGTAGATACGCTTTTTTCCCATCCTCTGCTAACGGATCCGCCATTATTATCCGTGATGGTTGCAATAGGAATTACTTCAATACGTTTGACACCAATTTGCAAATTCGGTATGTTGGCAATTATCGGATTGAAATTAGTATCAGAATCGTTGTTATAATTCTCAACCTCATACATATCGGTAAAAGGATCACCATCCGTATTTGCATTCATAGGATTCGATATAAATTTTGGTTTTCCTTTATCCTTCTCAGGATCCCATGCTTTCGCTTCATTTTTTCCAGTTTGTGAATTGAATTCAATTTTATATCCATTAATCTCTAAGTCGTTAGAAATACCATCTTTGTCCCAATCATTGTTTGCCATTTCAATGTTTTGTGTAATGAGCGAACCTATCTCCCCATCGGATCCGAGCGTGAAATTCTTATCTTCTTTTTTTGCATTTGCATTCTCTTTGAATATTTCAACTGTACCTCCTGGATTCGGTTGTTTTACATCTGCTAAAGCTGGAGATGCTAGAGTCAGTGCCATCGATACACTACCTAATACACTAATTGCTGGCTTTAATTGTTTCATTGTTATTTTTCCTCCTTGGTTTCTAGGTCAATTAGAACACCTACTAGTAAGATTAATTTCATCATATATAACAAATCTTTCTTTTCTCTCTCATAACTGTTAAAAAAGTCTCTCGTAAATATTACAAAACACTTACAGAGTTTTTAAAAGCCATAAAATCTATATATGAATCATCAAAAAGCAGTAAAATGTAGAATCGATTCCAATATATACAAAAAAGCAGCTAGCCAAAGCTAACTGCTCACTAACTTATAAATGGTCGTTTTTAGAATTTGATAATCGAGTATATTTTATTGAAAAATTAGAGTTGACCATAAAACCAATATCCGATATATTGGTTTTATGAAAAAAGATATTATTAAACCCATTAAACGTATGTCATTTAGAGATGAAGTATATCTAACTTTGAAAAAAGCAATCGTTACATTAGAGCTGCAACCGGAGCAACGCTTAAATGACAAAGAATTAGCAGAAGAATTTGGAATTAGCCGTACTCCAGTTAGAGAGGCGTTGAAGCGTCTTGAGGATGAAGGACTTGTTGAATCTATTCCTGGTTCAGTTACTCGTGTTGCACCATTAAATATTGAGGAGGCGAAACACGCATTTACTGTGGTAGCAGTTTTACACTCGTTAGCTGCTCGTTTAGCAGTACCATTATTAAAAGAGTCGGATATTCAAGAATTAGAGTTCAGTAATAAGGCTTTACTATTATCTATTGAGAAAAAAGATATTATAAAAGCAATTGAAGCTGACGAGTTATTCCACAATGTTTTTTTAGATGTGGCAGGAAATCCTGAAATCATTCGTGCGTTAGAACGAAGTATATCTAAGATTCAACGTCTCGAAATTTCTCAGTTCACTTCTATAAATGGTCTAAAGTCAGTAGAACAACATCAGCAAATTATAGAGGCTTGCAAAAATAATGATAAAGAAACAACAGCGCATCTTGTAGAACAAAACTGGTTAAGTCTTGAGAAATTAATGACTTATGAGGCAGATTGAGATGAGAAATTTGCGCCCTATTTTTTTAGGTATATGTGCTGCTTTCTTTTTTGCTTTCACATTTATATTAAATCGAGCAATGGAATTATCAGGTGGTAGCTGGATATGGAGTGCTTCATTAAGGTTTTTTTTCATGCTTCCATTCCTTTTACTTCTTGTTATGAGTCGAAAAAAATTAAAAGTATTATTACAAGTTATGAGAGAGGATTTAAGAACATGGTTTTTATGGAGCTTTGTAGGGTTTGGTCTATTTTACGCTCCCTTATGCTTTGCCGCTGCACATGCACCAGGATGGATAATTGCTGGGACATGGCAAATTACTATTATATCAGGATCTTTGTTAGCTCCTCTTTTTATTCAAACCGTTCAAACACCAGATGGAATTCTTAAGAAAAGAGGAAAAATTCCAATGAAGGGTATGGGTATGTCATTGATTATTCTTCTTGGTATTTTCCTTATGCAAATGGAACAAGCAAAATCGCTTGCTGTAAAAGATATTTTGTTAGGTATTATCCCTGTTATTGTAGCTTCTTTTGCTTATCCGCTCGGGAATCGTAAGATGATGGAGGTTTGTGGAGATCGACTAGATGCTTATCAACGTGTCCTTGGAATGACATTAGCTAGCTTACCATTTTGGTTTTTACTATCCTTGTACGGTCTTTTTACAGCAGGAGTGCCTAGTAAAGAACAAACTATGCAATCTATTTTAGTTGCTATTTGCTCTGGTGTAATTGCAACTATCTTATTTTTTAAAGCGACTGATATGGTTAAAGGAAATATGCAGCAACTTGCAACCGTTGAAGCAACACAATCCATGGAGGTACTTTTTGCTATTATCGGAGAACTAATCTTATTACATTCTTCATTCCCCTCTATTTTATCTTGGTGTGGCATGTTTGTAATAATGCTAGGAATGATAGCACACAGTTATGTTTCTCATAAAGGTGAAACAGTGCATAACCAAAATATTAGTGCTTAATTGATATTTTAAAATGTACAGTATCAACCCTTTTCTAGCTAGTAAAAGTAATGTTATTATTATAAGTTTTATGTCAGAAATTGATTAAGTAACAGAATATGAACAAAAGCCGATACCCTTAATATATAGGGAAATCGGCTTTTTCTTTATAAAAATTTTTCTTAGCTTTCTTTACATTAAAGGGCTAGTTTGTATATTTGAGGAGATGTGCGAGACAGGTGTATATTTAGGGTAATCTAATATTTTCCATTCGAATATGATAGAATAGAAGTATATCCAAAATGGAGGAATAGCAAATGAACTCAAACACAAAACAGTTTATTTATGATATCCAGCAAAGAAAGAACAATTATATAGAAAATGCTTTAATAGCAATACAACACCCTAAAAAAGAGCAATCTGAACAGGTCATTCAAAATATAGTAGAGAAGATGGATATGATGATTAGTCTAGTTACTACGTACATGAGGATTGAATCTGGATCTACGGAAGAATTAAAAGAACTTCAGAAAGAAATTATCCATGCTCAAGCATATATCCAAAAACGAAAATTTGAAGAAACACAGAGATAAAACCCTGTGTTTTTATTTGATGCTCTATGACGCTAATCTGTTATAAATCAAATTACATGTAATTTGATTATTGTTTTGGCATAATCCATACAATTTGTTGAATGCGTACAATATATGGTGCCGTATCTTCAATGAGCAAATGATCTGGTTTCACATCTTTTAACTTTCCTCTTACATTACCTCTTACAGTTTCAATAACTACATGTTTACCAATTATGGATTGTAATGTCTGATATACATAGGGATTGGGGGTACTTACCATATGTTGTTCACTCAAGTCATTTCCTTCCGAATAACTCATTCTATAAGACTCCTTTCTAATTTGCATTCTTTCTCTTAATATATGATATAAATCTTATAAATATGCTAGAAGGATAATTCATTATAGGAACGGAAATAACATTTTAATAAGGTACGGTTTCTATTTTTAAATTGCTAAAAATTATTTATATAAAGTTACTTTTACTAGTTAATAGGTGATGATATATGGATAATTTGAATGTACATCTAGGTTGTTCCTTTTAGAATATGTATGATTTTAAATACGCCCTTTATTAGAATAGTGCTCATACTTTTTTTGAGATTCTTTCGTAATACGTGCGTTAAGTAAAATTGCTAACAATAAAAACACTCCATATTTTCCTCCTGTAGCTCCTATGATAATCACACTACTACAAACAAGTACAATTAATAGGATAAACGAAACTAAATAAATACGATCATAATTCTTTGACATCTTCTCATATTTTATGCGTTCTTTCCTTGCTTCCATCTAAATTCCTCCTTTAAATTATCCATTTCACTCTCAAATAAATCTTGCCCTTAAAAAGGAAACAATATATCGTTTTAAATAATTAGTTTGTTTTTTTATCAACTAGTTTATATAACGTAAAAAGAAATCCTACCAATATTAAGCTTTCTACCATGATAATCCAGACCCTCTCCTTCCTTTTAACCCCAACAAATCAGATGAAAGTTATGTATATCCCATATTAGCTGCAGTTAATAAAAAGGATCCCCTTCTCGTAAAGGCTGATCCTTTTCTTCTTGCATACAACTATTTTTACCTATTCTTGATTAATTAGAATAATAGCTGGTCCATCTACACGAATTCCACCAACTTCGATTTTTTCGTAAGGCTCAACAGTAATGGAAATGATTCCATCCCGCTTCTTTAATTCATTACTTAATTCTTTTGTTAACATTTTTTTCATGTGTACGCTCCTTCTTATTGCTTCATTTACTATTGTAATGTAAATGGAATTTAAAATGGTTTCCTGGCCAGAAAACCATTTTTTGTAGTTGACCATATGGTGTTACCAGTTCGTTTATCAATTTTACGTAAAGAAGAGAAACAATTATTATTCACTGTCTCAGTAGATGTAAGAAACCCTTAAAGAGATAGCGGTGAGATTGATTGTTTTTTCTTCTAGAAATAATGACTTAGACAGTATATTACCTAAAACAATGAAAGCCCTACCTCTCTTTCATCCTTACGGATCCTTGTCCGTGCCAGTTTGAATCAGGATTGCAAAAATCAAGTGACTATTTAATCGAGTTATTTGATGAAACTTCGAACGTTCGTAAAAGAAATTTAAAAATAAAAATGGATTAGATTGAAGTAATAACAAAAGAGGTTCCTACTCTAAAAGTGAGTTGAAGAAATTGAATGTCTTTGAAATGATTTGCTTTTAATACTCATCATATTCCCGAAAGATTTAGAATGTTTTCAGAGGATATAATACATTATTTATAATGAACCTTAACAGAAACTTTTTATTTGATTTTCAGTGATTCCTTTAATTAATTCTAGTTCACTGACCAAAAATCTATATGCATCATCCAGCAATTTTTTTTCGCTTGTATTAAGTGCTTTTTCTTTCTTCATACGCATTAAATCCCGTACAACTTCAGCACCTTCTTGTATTTCACCCGTTTTTATTTTTTCCGTGTTCACTTTATGCCTTTGTTTCCACGGCAGTAATTTACAGGATTCTTCATGGTGAAAAATGTGTATAATGTGCTTTAATGCAAGTATATCAGTAACTGGGCGTATATTCGAATTCACTATTTTACCCGTAGGAATCATGACTTGCATCTTACTAATCGACATTTTTATGACAAAATACTGTTGTTTTTTTCCTGAGAATTCTTTTTCTTCTATGGCTTCAATTATACCTGCTCCGTGCATTGGATAAACAATGTTATCGCCAATTTGAAACATATAATCCACCTCCATATATGGTAACCTTCTTAACCTTAACACATATGTAGTTTTTTAACAAATATTTTATAATATCATAAAATCATTTTTATCGTCAACCATTTTTTAACAAAAATTAAATTAAGTAAAAAACACCCCCAAAACAATAGGGAGTGTGTCAGATTCCCCATAAAGGGCAAGGGAACTCCACCGCTTATATTCTGAAATCTCTACTCATTAACGTGGATTAGTTTTCCCTTGAAAACGACCAAATCGATCCCGTATTTTTTTCAATCTTGTGTGGTATTCCAAAATCTCAATTCTTGCTTTTTCAGCTAAAGGTGCAATTGGTCGTAAGTCTTTTAACCCCCAATAATCAACCACTACATCAAGTACTTGATCAAAATATTGTAGTGGTCCATAATTCGATTCTTTTGCAATTACAGCCATTCTATTTTCAAAATCAGGCATGACGGCACCTGGCATTTTAAAATTCTTAATCACATTGGCAATATGATAGCAATAATTAGGTTCTAATTCCAAATGTGTTCGAATGACGTCTCGATAAAACGCATAATGAAGTGTTTCATCTTTTGCAAGACGACGTAATAATGTAGCAAGATCTGGATCATGCTTACTTGCAACCTTAGCTACATTATTGTAAAACACCATCGTTGCAAGTTCTTGTAGCGTCGTATACGTCATGGCTTCAATTGGTGTATGAAAATCAGGCTCAAATCCACCCTCAACTACTGACTTTCTTAATTCATGTATACGTTTAGGGTTCACACTTCGAGTGAGTAGTAAATATGTCTCCAATAAATTCGAATGTTGATCCTCTTCTGAAGTCCATGTGTGAATAAAGTCCGTAATAACAGAAAGGGATCCTTTAAAAGTTGCAGATAAATACGTGGTAAACCATGGTAAATTCACTTCTGTTAATAAAGCTGTTTCAATGGCTGTAATTACACCAAAAGGAAGAGTAACTTGACTTTCATCCCAAGGAACTCTTTTAAAGTCCATTCCCTTATCCCATGGTAAAAACTCATGATAACCCCAGTCTATCTTCTGAGCTCTTATTTTATGTTGTTCATACAGTTCTTTTAAACGTGGTTCTAATCGGAAATCTAAATCATTTGTTAGCATCTATAAGTGCCCCCTTTTCTTATCATATAAATTGTCATTCTATTTTTACTCTTAAAATTTTCTACAAATAAATATTACGTTCCTTTTTAAATTCAAACATAATAAATTTGTAACAAAATTCTTTAAGAGCGCTATATTTTTATAGGTTTTTTTTATCAAAAGGAGGACCGTTACATCTATTTTCTTTTTTTATAAAATAGATACTGAGGCATACAATATGTTAGTTAGCCTAAATAAAGAAACTAACCTCAGTAAATTCAGAATAACATTCATGGATGAAGATAATCGTCATGTTATAAATCTTCGTGAGTGTAAAAAGGTGCATGTTTATAAAAAATCGTTTTATAATAAAGATAGATAGTGTTTTATACACACTAACAACTACTAGATTAGATTAAGCACTTGAAAACCAAATACAGTGGATGAGATAGCCCTAAACGACAAATCCCAACTAGAACAATGTACATTGGCTATGTATGGTGAGTTAGACCAAATTTTGTTATACAACAAAAAAAGGGAAGAGGCGATAAACATGCAGTCAACGGAAGCGCATATGAAGGAAAAACAACGTAGAGAAAAAATAGAAATTATATTTAGTCACAGGGTAAAAGGAGAGAGTTATTTTCAC
Organism: Bacillus sp. B1-WWTP-T-0.5-Post-4; assembly: GCF_009183795.1. NCBI lineage: Bacteria > Bacillati > Bacillota > Bacilli > Caryophanales > Bacillaceae > Bacillus > Bacillus sp. B1-WWTP-T-0.5-Post-4. Next base: position 81,147 of record NZ_WEIJ01000010.1, on the reverse strand, counting down.
GGCTCTTCCTATCAATGGAAAAACATTGTATATCAAAATTATAATAGGATACAACAAAATGAGTTGGAAGTTGAACAACTCATCTCAAAAATAGAAAAAGCAGGGATTCGTTTTACGCAGCACCGTTCACTCATACACTATCCCGTCATTGATTTTGTAAAATATATAGCTAAGATTTATAAGGAACCCTCGAAATACAATAATCATATTTAAAGGAAACCTTTATAAAAGGTTTATTTTCGAGGCTTTTTTAACTAAAACCTTAAAAAATCATTACAACATTCTTTTTATTTTCAATACTCTTCGGTTTTGTTATAATATCAACCATAGCGTATTATATTCGTTTGTATATTTTCATATTTTGGGGATTTTATTACACAAAAAGACAACTCTTAATTGGAGTTGTCTTTTATTTTTCTCGATATACACAATACTATTCTGATACAAAAACATCAAGATTCTTACAACCAAAGAAAAAGTAGGATTTCTAATAAGAGAGATCCTACTTTATTTCCTCATATTCCGTCATTATTTTATGAAACGTGTTTTTCTTTAGCTCTAACATTTGCATAAACATAGTAACTGTCTTTTCTTCACCTTTACATTTATTACAAAAAATGTTATTATTAAAATGAATTATTTTTGTTCGGTGTAAAGGATTTGTAACTTTTCACCTTTATAATCACTGAGAGCAAGGATAGTATTACAATGTGTGTGTTTACACACTAGGAGGCAATACAAATGGAAAAAGGTAATGTAAAATGGTTTAATGGCGAAAAAGGCTTCGGATTCATCGAACGTGAAGGTGGAGACGATGTATTCGTTCATTTCTCAGCGATTCAAGGCGAAGGTTACAAAACTTTAGAAGAAGGTCAAGCAGTGACTTTTGATTTGGAGCAAGGTCAACGTGGACCTCAAGCTTCAAACGTACGTAAAGCTTCTTAATTTTACAAACCAGGGAAGGCAGGCTCTTTTATGAGAGTCTGCTTTTTTTCCGTGAAACAAAGAATCCCCGACTCATAAAGGACATGAAAACAGTAAATCAAATGGTAAACCAAGTCTAGCATATCCTTACGGAGTATCCTAATTTAATTTTTGAGCTACCAACTTTATAAGCCTTTTTTTCTAGCATAAAAGTACCCCCAAAATGAAAATTTTCTTTCTTTACAGTTAGTTACTTTGAGAAGTCAGCTCTTGTTTCGTTTTGGGGGTGATTACCTTTCTTAAGTTGACGGCCATGTAAGGTGACCCCCTATTATAAATAGTATGACATTAATTTTTCTGTTTATTTATATAATGTATAATTTCATTATATAAAAATTCAGCTAAGTCTTCATTACTAAATTGATTTATGTAATTTTTAAATCGATTATCAAATTTATACGCATTTGCAATACATGTCAACATTTCAGAATCACATACAATAGATTGTTCGAGATAACTTTTCCACTCTACAATTAATTGTTGTACTTCATCGGAAGTAGGTGATTGATTAATATAGGAAGCAATTTTTATAAACACTCTTTCCATTTTTTGTTCGAATTCATGAAATAAGTTCGCTTTTTCATTAGGAGAGAGATTTTTCAATTTCTCCTCAAATTCTTTGTATTTTTCTGTTTCCCCATAGATGTATTTCGCTTCATGAGTATATTGTTCTTGTAATGGTAAAATGGATGAATTATTAAAAATATTTAAGTTGTAGATATCCTTTCCTGATACATACTCATCTACCGCAGTAATAACTGCTTCTAAACGTTGTTTTTTTAACAATAAAGTTTGGTTATGCTTCTTTAATAATTGTTGCTGTTCTTCTCTCGTAAGCTTCAATACATCCGCAATTTCCTTTAGAGAAAATTCCATTTCCTTAAAAAATAGAATCGTTTGAAGCTGTGCTAAACTGTTCCTATCATAGAGTCGATAACCATTATCTGTTAAGTAAATTGGCTTTAATAGATTTATTTTATCATAATATTGTAAGGTTCTTTTGGTTATGCCTGTAATTTGGACAATATCTTTAACCGTTAATAATTGTTTCTTCATCCCAAAATCCTTTTATTTCATCTAGTATTAAATTGGCAGGAATTATTGTGGCTTCAAAGATGTTTTTTCCTGTCTTTTCTAAATAGTATTTGATTAAATAGTATCCACAGGCATAACCAGCAGCATAAGGCATATTGACTGGTATATAGTTTTGAAGTTTTGCTAATTCATCACCATAAAGATACGGTGCAATTTTATCAAATCCTGTTAATTGTAATTGTTCCTTGAGCACGGGTTTAATACGTCTATTAAGCATTTCCATAGTTGTTTTCGATACCCAAGGACCGAGTAGATCTTCCCCAAAAATAGAAGTAGCAAAGTTTTCTGCTAAACCCTCACTAACAATTAATTCACCTAAAGTAACCGTATGGTCCCACTGAATAAATTGATATCGAACATTATGATTACATTCATGTGCTAAAGCAGCCTTCATTCGAGGTATTGTGTATTCATTTGGCACAAATGTACACAAAATATAGCCAGGGATACCCCCATCACCACTATATCCTTCATTTAACATTAATGAAGGGCTATTTGGATCCCCTAATAGAATCGTGAATAAGTAATCAGATACACGAAGGTTCACATCATGCTCTCTAAATAAATGAAGGCTTTTCCTAACAGCTTCTTTACACTCAGACCAAAAAGAATCAGACGAAATCAATTCTAATTCTGGTGTAATCTCATTTGTAATCTGATTAGGAGAAATGTTCATTATATTATTCAATGTAATAACATCAAAGCCATTTTGCTCCTCAGCTTTAAAAGGAACATATTGAATTTCCCATTTCCCCATAAACGGAGCCAACATTTCTTGTCTGTATAATTCAACCTTTTCCTCTTTTGGAGCTTGTAAAATTTTTCGATATATTTTATCGGACCGTAATGATTTTATATTCATTTCTTTCACTCCTTATTTAATATAGTTAAAATTATGCACTATGACGTTGCGTTATAGTCAAGTGGGTTAACTAAAAATATAGCAAGAGAATGGGATTATATGTTTTTTGAAATATATTAATAGAACACTTTCATTTGTAATTACCTTAGCTTAGTTTGGATGTTGAACGTATTTGAAAATGTCTCCAAAGCCGAATTTTAAACAACCTTATTGGGGCCCACCACACATCCATTAAGCTATGCTATTGAAATACCCCCTTGCTATCAAGTTAAAAAATCTGTTGTTCTCCAAAACGATAAAAATAAACTTTGGTTCTATAAAAACACAAAATTTTCATTTAGGGGGTACTTAAAAATGTTAGCTTGATAGCCATGGGGTACCACCCCACATCCATCAACTTAAGGATTCGGTGTAGCTTTAAAATAAAGATGGATTAAAAAATATCCTCCTATCCTTATCTAACAACAAATAAAAAAACTCCATTTTGTCAAAAGATTTGTCACTTTACCTATAAGTTGGCCGTAAACTAAAAGAAGCATAAGTTGACCAAAACGGCCGTCTTATGCTTCTTGTTACAAGATTGATTAAAATGGAGTTTCCTTTATGAATATATAAACAAGATTTATAAAAAAATTTAATCATTTTAAGTTGAATTATGTTAGACATTATAAACTAGCAAAAATAAGAAGTAGATAGTGCCCCTATCTAAAAAAATTTTTAATTGCTTCAAGTCTTATTTTATGACTGCATTCGTCACAGCAATATTTCCCTTTTGGATTTTCCTTGAATTGCTTATATTTTTCAGTTCCTTCATTTACTCGAAATACACTTTTACAGCAAAAACAAATAACCTCATAAAATATCATGACCTTCCCCCTCATCAGGGTGATATGTTACTTTTGAGTTGTCCGCTCAAAGATTGTAATAAGTTCTTTAGTGTAATCTTTAACGTTTAAATCGGGGTTCCTCATTAGCTCGAGGCTAAATCCGTCTATGGCATGCCTGATTGTTAACGCCATCACCCTTAAGGCTGTTTCGGAAAATTCTCGAAACACCCCCTCTTGCATCCCTAAACGTAGAATATTTTTAATGGGAAGAAAAATAGTTTCATCATGGTCTGCTGCAAACCGAAGTTTTCCTTCATCTGTCCTTTCATTTGAAACAATTTCTATAACAGCGAATACATGCTTCCGATGTTTATCTATAAATTTCAGATTCGATTCAATATACGTTTGGAGCATTCCTTCTGGGGTCGTTTGAGCTTCAATTTGCGGACAACTAAAGGACTGGCAAGCTATATAATAATCGATTATAACTTGCTCTAGAAGTTCCTCTTTGTTTGTAAAGTAATAAGAAATAACCCCCTTACTTATTTTTGCACGTTTAGCGATTTGTCCTAAAGAGGCTTTTACATAACCTACTTCAGCAAGTGTTTCAATTGCACATTCCATAATTTGAGCCCTCCGGGCTTTTTCAATAAATGACTTTTCTTTTTGATTTTTTGTTTTATTTTTTGTATTCATGTTTATATTTTAGCACAACTGTTCAAAAAAATACAATTAAAACCATTTTTTCAAAACGGTAGGACTTTTTTATAAACAGTACTACTTTATTTCAAATCTAGATTCGGACTACATAAACATCTTTTTTTCTTCAACTAAGAGTGCGGATTTATACAACAAGAATTATTTTTTCAATTATTAAAAAGGAACAACGAGCCAATATTCCAAATGATAGAGGTATGTTATAATAAGTGAATAAGGGTTTTACTCTTATTCACTTATTATAGGAGAGTGTTTAACATGATTATCAAGTTCATTCGTTTACGTTAATTTTAAACACAATTTGTTATGCCCAGTTATTTATTTCAAGATGTTTGGGTTTATTTGAGTGTGTCTTTTTTATTAACTAAATACGAATGAAATGAGGATTTAATCATGAATGAAAAAATTATTAAAATTAATGACATTGATATATGTACAGAGAGCTTTGGCAATTCAGAAGATCCAGCAGTACTACTGATTATGGGAGCCATGTGTTCAATGGTTTATTGGGATGAAGAATTTTGTCAACAATTAGCTGATACGGGCCGTTATGTTATTCGTTATGATAATAGAGATGTCGGACGGTCAACTACTTATGAGCCGGGGAGTTCCCATTATACTGTGGTAGATATGGCTGATGATGCGGTTGGGGTACTCGATGCATATCATATTGACCAAGCACACATTGTTGGAATGTCATTGGGTGGAATGATTGCTCAAATTATAGCCTTAAGAAACCCACAGAGAGTTCTAAGTATAACTTTGATTGCATCAAGTATTTTTGGTTCTGAAGACAATAACCGTAATTTGCCTCCGATTGACGAGAAGATACTCGCTTACCATGCTAATGGGGCCAAACTAAATTGGTCGGATGAAGAATCTGTTGCAAATTACTTGGTTGCAGGATCAGCGTTACTCTGTGGTTCAAAGAATAAATTTGATGAGAAGAGGACTTATAAGCAGGTAGAAAAAGAAATAAAACGAGCAAATAACCTACTTAGTATGTTTAATCACTCCCTTCTTAAAGGCGATGATTCTTATGAGGGGAAGTTAAAAGGAATTAATATACCAACTTTGGTTATCCATGGTACAGAAGATACAGTGCTTCCATACGAGCATGGTCTTGCTCTTGTTAATGAAATTCCGCATGCTTTGTTACTAACCCTAGAAGGATCGGGGCACGAAATTCATTGCGATGATTGGGTTCATATAATCAACGGTATTTCGAACCATACTTCTGTCTTGTAATCATTATAGGACTCGTATAAAATAAAAAACACTTGAAAAAAGGGCTACAATTGACCTTGTAACCTTTTTTTCTATTAAAAATCAGTTTTGGAACTGTTGCTCAGTTAAAGAATATTAATATTCAGTGATTGATATCCCCATCCTAAAAGGGGTAGCGTCACATCACCATCAAGCTAAGATCTTGAAAGTACCCCAAAACGAAAAATTTACTTATTTACATCAGCTCATTTTATACATCTAGTGGTTTATTCTTTGATAGTTGTTGTACTTCTGTTTGAATATAAATAAAGTAAGTTCCATTTATCCAAAAACACCCCTGATTTCCATTATGTATAGGAAATCAGGGGCATTTTTCAGTAAATATATATAACTTCAACATTATTAATGAATCTTCTTTTAAAATATAGATGGTTAAACGGATGAAAAACTTCGATTGTTATATCGTCCCTTATTTCTCAAATAAAGGTGCTATTTTATCAATTTGATTTGTCCAAATTCCACCTGTATAATCGTCAGGAAGGCGTTTTATATCTTCAGATGAGTCAAATCCACTTGAAAATCCAAACCCATTTCCTCCTACAACGATAACTCGAGTATCTGCTTTATCCATTCGATTAAGAAAACGATTTGGCCATCCCCAAAGCCAAGGAGCTACTTTGTCTGGTATATGTAATTCTCCATGCTTCAGGCTTGAAGGTATGTAGCCAGTCCACCCTAATGCCATATAAGTAATAAGATCTTTTTTCATGGTCGCTTTTGACATTGTTCGTAAACTAGGGATGCGCTCTTTTATCGCAGCAATTGGTTTATCGCCACCATATACAGTTAGTTGATCAAGGCGTTTCGCTGGTAATTTCTTAAGGTGAGCAGCCAATTGGATTCCTTCATTTTCATCATCACTTTTAATATGAATAAGAAAAGAACGATCTGGAAAATGGTTAAGTACTTCATCCAGTGTTGGCATAAGATTAATCCCTTTACCACGAAACGGGAATGTTTTACCCCCATCAGCTGTATAACCGTAACCAATATCAAGTGCTTGTAATTCTTTTGTTGTAAAATCTCTTGTAACGCCTTTACCATTAGTACGGCAATCAAGCGTCCAGTCATGAAAAATAACAAAATTATTATCTTTAGTTGGTTGAACATCAAACTCTACTAAATCAGCTCCAGCTTTAAATGCAGCTTCCATAGATGGAATTGTATTTTCTAAATAAGAGTGTTCAGGTTTATTTATACGTTCTGCTGTACATGTATCCCCCTCAATCCCTTCCATGCTAAATGTTTGCGAAAGTCCTCGGTGAGCAAGAAGAAGAGGAGTTCCATCGTCCCTCTTAGCAAAATAAGAACTGTTATTTACATAAACAAATACGAATAGGATAAGAATTATCCAAGTCGTTTTACGTTTCAGTAACCTTTTTAGTTTGTTCATTGTATTCTCCTCTTAAATATTAGTTGAAATGCTTTAAACAATTTTCGGCATTTAAATACTGGTAAATATTACAGCCTATCTTATTTTTTCGCAATGGATATAATTGTTAATTAAAGGCTGGTACTTTGATATAAAACGGGAGCAATAGAAATCAATTCAATAATCACTCAACCTTCAGTAAGAATAGTGTTGAAAGATTTCTGTGAGAATTTAATATAAATGGGTATATGTAATATCCTATTATTTAAGAATCAATTTGCTATATTTATATTATCTGACAGTATCTTAATCATCTTATTGAAGGATTAGAGGACGTCTAAATAAAACTGGATAATAAATTAACATCATACCTACAAATGAGCAAACTAAATAAAAAATAGCCTCGTATTTTATTACTAGAGAAATATTATTATCAATCTTTTTTTCATCTCTTTTATATAACATTTTGAATAATACTCTATATAATAAATACCCAATAATTGCTCCCAGGGTATTCATAGATAAATCATCAATATCTGTAATTCTATTATCTAGCAATTGACCTAACTCAATAGCCAATGAAAAACCGAATCCAGCATAGGCAGTACTTTTCATTCTTCTAAACTGCGGCCAAATAGTCGGCAATAAAAAACCTAATGGCATAAACAGTAAAATGTTTAAGACATAAGTAGTCATACCTTCAGAAGCAAATGGAATCAAGTTAATTTGATTTGCACGAATTAATGTTTCGTATCTACCTATGTCCCATATAGTCCCTATCTGCGTCACCTTATACACTAATGAAAGGTAGAATAGAAAAACATACACCCATAGAAAATGCTGAATAGATATATTTTTTTTCGTTTTAAAATAAAATCCAATTTGAAACATTATACAAAAAATAATAGTAAAAAAATAAGTATATAAATAATTAATCAAAACTCCTGAATGCATTTAAAATCTCCTAACTTTACATTGTAATCTATAACTTTGTCATTTTAGAATATAATTTAAGAACGGGTGGTCATAATCACCTCATCCATATTTTTACAGATATTTCACAAAATTCTTTCAATGGTATTTCAACGTCCATTGTCTTGTTTTGAAAAAAGGGATAATATGACATCGCATATTTTTCCCCCTCAATACTTGCTGAAATGCTCTCTTCTTCTTTTAAATAATCCAGGTATTCTTCCAAGGCTAAATTCATTTTTTGCATAATCGTACTGTGAGGCAAACCGACATAGCGAATCTGCCAAGGTTCATATTGAATACCTGTAACATCCGTTTTATCCGAGGGATAGCGTAAGATAAAGCCGTATTTCCAAGCATTTTTTTCTATCCACTTCCCTTCAGGTGCTCGATCCATTTGCGTTAAGCCTGATCCTACATCAAGTGATAAACCTGAATTATGTTCACTATAACCTGCTGGTAAGAATAATTAGCCCCCATCTCATGGTAAAGTCCACTTTGCTCATCAAAGTCACGATAACCACTATTAATTAAAAATTGATTAACGCCTTCCTTTACAACATTATTAATCATCTCTGAAAATTTTTTTGCTATTTCTTTTGATAAAGAAATATTTGTATTAAGCAATCCGTATCCGTTTATCAATTCATTATGTTTAGATAAATTTACGATATCTGATTTCACACTCTCTTGGCGCATAGGATATTTACTGTTAATTAAGAGCAGATTCCCTTGATAGATGTGTTCTTTTACAATCTCTTTCTTTTGAATCATTGAGGTAGTCCCTGTATTATCTATGTTATCTTTGTGATTTTGATCATATTTTTGAACCTCTACTTTATTCTGAAAAAACAGTGCTTTATTCATGAAAGCAAAACCAAATAAAAAACACCACTTCTTCATTTTCAGCTTCTTCCTTAAGTAAATGACTTGATGATAATGTCACGCTGAAGATTTCGGATATGTAACTCTTAACGATTGCTTTCTGCAAAGCGATGCTATATCTATATGTGGATACTCTATCCAGTGGTGTGTGCAGAAACATCCAAAGCAGCAGATTGCTCATTTGACACAATTGGCTAAAAGGAAAAGAAATATTTGTGTCACTCTTTTTCTAAACATGTAAGCTATTTTAATCCACGCATAAGTTATCATATCTTTCTTTGACGAAGTAAAAAAAGCTCGTTCTTATGGTTTAATTCTACCGCATAAGAACGAGCCATTTTTTAATATTAAATTGTTAATTTCCTAAGAAAAAGTATAGATAACCTTAAGAATTTCTTAAGAAACAATGATTATTTTCTAAGAATCCCCTTTATTAACCGAGTCTTGGAAGACTGGAAGTTCTACCGTGAAAGTCGTAGAGTTATCATTACTTTCCGCGTAAATCTGTCCGCCATGCTGAACAATGATTTCTTTTGCAATCGCCAATCCAAGTCCCGCGCCGCCCGTATCAGAAGAACGGGCATCATCCAATCTGTAAAACTTTTCAAATATGGTAGCGAGTTTATCTTTCGGGATATTTCCGGCGTTCTCAAAAACGATGGATACCACATCATCGGAGAGGTCCGCCGTAATGTCAATTACGCTGTCGTTCTCGCTGTATGCAGCGGCGTTTTTCAAAATATTGTTAAAGACCCTCGCTAGCTTATCAGGGTCACCAAATACGGTCAAATCTTCAGAAACATGGAATACCACCTGTTTCCCCTTCGCAGCAAGCTGGGGATAAAATTCATCAGTCATTTGCACCAGCATATAGTATAGGTCTATGTGCTTTTTCGTGAGCGTAATCGTTTGAAGATTATATCGCGTAATCTCAAAAAACTCGTCGATTAGCTGTTCCAGGCGATACGCTTTGTCTAACGTGATATGCACGTACTTTGCCTTTTGCTCTCTTGGCATGTCTGGTGCCTCGTCAAGCAGGATCAGATAACCGATAACTGATGTAAGAGGCGTTTTAATATCGTGTGCCAAGTACATAACAACTTCATTTTTCCTTTGTTCGGCCACCTTTGCATCATGCTCTCGCTTTTCAAGGGTTCGCTTTAATGTGTTGAGCTTCTGTTCCATGAACTCCATTTCCGCAGAAAGCTCAATTTGTTTATCTTCGTTCTGAATAAGTATATCAATACCGGTATTTATCTCTTCAAAGTATTTTACAAATTTTAAAAGCATAACTCGGCATAGAATAAGAATACTAATGGCAACCGCCACATAAATAAAAATTTCTATATTGTTCCGTATAGTATACTGATATATTATCATTGCGTCCCAACGCTCTAAATGATAACTGTTTTCCAAAAAACGTACGATCCACTCCCCAAGTGTCCCTTGGATAAATAGACGCACAAACAGCACAAATACAACTGCTGCCATGACAATCGTAAGGATATATTGGTAGAGTTTTCGTTTTAATTTTGAATAATCGATTTTTTTATTCTTATTTTTATTTTTCAATTTTATAGCCAATCCCCCATACCGTTTTTATATACTTCGGATTATCAACCGTGTCGTTCATCTTTTCTCGCAGATGTCGGATATGCACGGTGATAGTGTTATTGCTCTTGCTGAAATATTCGTCACCCCATATCTCATGAAACAGCTGCTCAGAGCTAACCACATTCCCCTTGTTTTCACAGAGGATACGCAGGATTGAAAACTCGGTGGGAGTGAGAGATAACGGCTTCTCGTTCAGAGAACACTCATGCGTGCTTATATTAATGACAAGACCAGAGTGAACGATAACATTCTCGTTCTGTGCCGTTACTCCATTGTATTTTTTATATCGGCGTAACTGCGCCTTGACTCGCGCAATTAACTCTAGTGGGCGAAAGGGTTTTGTAATATAATCGTCCGCACCAATTGTTAGCCCTGTAATTTTATCTACTTCCGTATCTTTCGCCGTCAACATGATAATTGGATAGGTGTGCTTATCCCTTATTTTTTGACAGATAGTGAGACCACTTACGTCGGGAAGCATGATATCCAATATTGCAAGGTCAAGCACATTCTTATCTATACATTCCAATGCTTCTTTGGCAGTATAGTATTTGAAAACCGTATAATTCTCGTTTTTCAAGTATAGCTCAACCAAATCGGCAATTTCGCGTTCATCTTCTACGACAAGTATTTTATCGCTCATAAATATCAATCCTCCTTTATAAATTTGCTTTTCTCAATCCGAATCTTTTCCGAATAACGAGCCTATCATACCTACCACTTCAAGTAAAGTCCTATCTGAGTATATAGACACAACCGGTTACACAAAATAGATTTTCAGATTTAACTTTAATCCAAGGATAAGAAATCTATCGAACTCAAAATTAAAAGGGGTACTGCCCTATCCCTATAAACATAACAAAACAAAATGTCCTTCTAAAATGAAAAAACATGCTAATCTTTCTGTAGAATCAAAAGAAAAGATGGCGTTTTTTTATGTCTGTGTCTGACGAATTACAACTATTTGCTCAAGAGATTCAAAGTTTTTCACCTCCAAATACTTTACGGAATCTTGCTAGAGATATTGGGTTTATACGACGAACCAGTAAGTACCAAGCAAAAGATTTAGTAGCTTTATGTGTATGAGTGAGCCAAAATGTAGCTATGACTTCTTTAAGTCAGTTATCTAGCTGTTTAGAAGCATCAACAGAAGTACCCATTAGCCCTGAGGGACTGAATCAACGGTTTAATAAAACGTCCGTCCAACTTTTACAACACCTACTAGCAACTACTAAGCAAAAAATAGCCTCATCTATGCCGATTCCTTCTCCATACACTTCTATTTTCAAGCGGATTCGTATTTTAGATTCAACTACATTCTCCTAATTAATTGAATGTATTGGATAATAATACCGATATCTACCTCATTGGCTAGATTATAATGGGGCCGTACGCCTAATTATTATAAACAGGCTTTCTATATGCTAACCTTTTCTACCGCTTTTATTTGACGATACTAAGGCTTCCACATTCCTTCTTTTAATGTAATCTTGATATCGTTATCACTTAAGTTCTCTCTAGCAATACCTTCTGCAACTGCTTCAGTAGCTGCTGCGAACATTCCATCTATCATAACGCTTGCACGTACAACAATTGTTCCAAGTCCTAGCTCTGTGAAAAGAAAGCACCCGCATTATCCTTCCAGTTTATATGCTTTTCTAAACTTTATGGAAATAAAAGGAATGAAATAACTGCTAAATTGAATGCTGGATATAAGGAATATTCCAAGGGTACTTCGTTTTTGTTTCTAAGGAAACTAAAATAGAGTATAATTATATACGTACAATAAATATCGTTTACAAATTTATTATTGTACGTATTTTTGCATTAGCTCTTAATTACGAAAATAAATGGAGGGCATGAAATGGAAAATTATTATGATGTAGCGGTAATTGGTGGTGGCCCAGTTGGACTTATGACAGCATGTGAATTAGCTATTCAAGGCGTAAAAGTTGTCGTTTTAGAGAGAAGGTTAAATCGGATACGAAATTCTAGAGCACTCACACTTCACCCCCGCTCCTTAGAATTAATGGCTATGAGAGGTATTGAAAATCGATTTTTATCTAGAGGGAAGAAATCAGATACAAGCCATTTTGCTGCCCTAGATACAAGATTAAACTTTAAAAATTTAGATACCGATTTTCCATATACACTTTTTATTCCCCAATCTATTACAGAAGAAATATTAGAAGAGCGTGCGTTAGAATTAGGTGTAAACATTAAACGTGGTCATACTTTAAAAAATTTAAAACAGTATGATACATTCGTACAACTAGAAATAGAGCAAAGAGAAACAATATATGAAATAGAAGTTCCATATGTAGTAGGCGCTGATGGAGCAAGAAGCGTAGTTCGTGAGTTATCACATATACCGTTTAATGGAACAGATACAACAACTACTGCTATATTAGGCGATGTCATTTTAGAAGATGTACCAGATAACCCATTTTTATCTACATCTAATATAAATGGGATACTAATAATGGTACCTATTGCACCTAATGTATTTCGTTTTGCAATTGTAGATTCTAAGAATCAGACAATACCTGTTCATGTTGCTGTCACAGAAAAAGAGCTTATAGATAGTATTTATAGTATTACAGGTAAATATATTCAAATTAAAAGCTCAATATGGCTTTCTCGTTTTGGAAATGCAACCAAACTAGCAAATACTTATCAACATAAGCGTGTATTCTTGGCAGGTGATGCAGCGCATATTCATTTCCCTGCGGGAGGACAAGGTTTGAATGTAGGCTTACAAGACGCTTTTAATTTAGGATGGAAATTGGGACTCGCTATAAAACAAAAAAAATATGAAAGCCTATTAGAAAGTTATCATATTGAACGACATGCTGTGGGAAGACAATTTTTCAAGGAAGTACAAGCACAAGAACAATTAATGATAAACTTTTCAAATGCAGGTATAGAATTAAGAGAATTATTCTCGCATTTACTCACATACCCAGAGGTAAATCAAGATTTAGCTAAAAGAGTAAGTGGCTTAGGGGTTATATATTCCTCTATGCATACGAAAGAAAGGCATCCATTGATAGGGAAAAGATGCGCAAATCTTACTATTTCTTCTCAAAATAAGAAAACTCATAAACTCTTTGAATTGATGCAAGATGGTAAATATATTTTATTAATACCTCCTTCTTATAAAGAAGAAATAGATAAAATGAACATTGATTCGCACATAAAGGTGGTTGTGGGTGAAATACAGGATTTTCAGTTAAAAAATATAGTTGTCATTTTAATTCGCCCCGATGGTCACATAGCTTACATTGAGTATGACGAAAGAGAAAAATGTAAAGATTTGAAAATAAAGTTGAATGATTTTAAAAAACTACTATTTATGGCATGAAGTAAGAACTTTCTAGTATAAACATTAAAACAATAGAATTTCAAATACCCCCACAACTATCAGTGGGGGCATTTTATATTAAATGAATTGCATTAAAACCAACTTCTAACTGGATTTTTCTAATTAATTCCCTATATTGGTTAATAATACTAATATCTATTTCCAATATTACATTCATGTTTTTTCAACTCTAAGGTCACCACAGATACTAAACATTACCCTCAAAATTCTTCACATATTCTAATAATGTTTGATATTGTTGATCAAGGGCATACTCATCTGTTCCAATTGGTGATTTAAAAAAGAGTGAAAGATGTTCCATTATTCCTACTTTCCTCTCTCTAAGTGCATGATCCATAAAACGGGACAAATCAATTATTAGAGGCGCAGCTAAAATCGAATCGATACCTAGCCAATTAATTTTCATTGTCATTCGTTCTCCTAACCAACCTTCAAAGTCAATCGTATCCCAGGCCTCTTTCCTATCTCCTCGGACAGGAAAGTAATCAATTCTTACTTTATGATCAAAATTACTGTACCCCAATATTTGTTCTAACCCAATGGATTTCGAATCAATTTTTGTTGAAGAATGTATTGGATGTTCCAAAACTGCACCATCTTGATTCCCTAAGATATTCGTACTATACCACCCGACAATATTCAATCCGCGTTGTTTAAACATTTTTCCTAAAACATGTTTATATAAAGTCTGACCTGTCCGTCCATCTTTTCCTGCTGTCGGAACAGCTTGTAATTCTGTTAATTCCTGTAGTGCTGGTATCTCAGTCGTCACACTTGGCGTGAAATTTACATAGGCACATTTTGATTTCATAGCTGCATAGGCATAAAGCATACTCGGTCGAATATCCGATGAATTTTCCCTTAACCCTGTCTCAAATGCTTTTAAAGACTGATATAATGAATGATTTTTTGTCTTTGCTTCCGTTGAAGCAGTATTTATCACAACAATTCTCTCAAGATTATATTTTTTTCTAAAATCTTCAATGTCTGCCTGAATTTGATTCACTGCGCTCATTAAGTTCTCAGGCTCTCCTGTCAGACTATAGACTCCTTTAACAAAATCATTTACATTAGCCAGTGGTGCTTGCCAAATAGGAACATCATTGAGTTGCACTTTAATTTTCTGCAAAATAGATTCCTGAATGATACCATATTTTTGTACTACTTCTATCAATGAATCCTTTTGTATATCCCATCCACCAAAAGCAATCTGATCGAGTGGAGTTAGCTGTAGTGTCTCGAATTCTTTCTCTGTAGAAATAACGCCCTTTAGTGGAGCAAGATTTTGATTGACTGCATAGAGTCCGGAAATCGTTGTTGTTGCAACTGCGCCTAGTACTCCAACAAATAACACACCTATCTGATATGTCATTCTTTCACCACCCCTCATTCCCCACAAGTTTTAGCAACAAGTCATGGACTTCGGTTGCTTCTAATGTATCTGGAAGTTCAAAATCTCTCCCTGTTACTACAAGTGACACATAATCTCCTTTATCCTTTGCTGGTAAACCGTGAGATCCTTTGATTCGTTCCGGTTCTAGTGGTATTTGGAATGTCTTTGGATTTACAAACAGCTCTACCGGATCATAACCAGGCTTCCTATGAATATCTACATTGTATGCAAATTCTGGTGCCTGTTCATCGTTCAACCACCAGTAATACACAAACCAACTGTCAGGTTCCGCAATTGCAATTAACTGCCCTGAAAGCTCGTGATTAATTTTATGAACCCGTTTCTCTTCTTCTCCCCATACCTCGGCTATACCTGGTGTTCTTTCGAGAATTTCTTTAACTACCCCAATATCACGTGAGTCCTGAATATACACATGAGCCAATTGATGATCTGCTAAAGCAAAGGCTTTCGACATCTCCAAATCGAGAAAATCCATATTTTCGACATGCTTGATAGCCACATATCCCTCTTTATTCAACGTTTGATTGATAAATATAGGTCTGTTAACTGTCTTAAAGTTGTATTCTGATAAAATAACTAGCCGTGTTTGCTCCTTCAAGTTGCGCTCTTCCAATTGCTCGACAAAGTTTCCAATTAAACTGTCAATTTCTTTAATGGATCTCTTCGCAGCTTCACTTTCAGGCCCAAACCTTTGTGCGTTATAATCTATATTGGGTAGATATACAAGTGATAATCTTGGTTTATATTCTTCTAAAACATCTATTGCTGCATCTAATATCCATTCACTGGATTTAACTGAAGAGAGCGGACCCCAGAAGCTTTTCAAATCGAACTCCCCATATTTCTCCCTCAATTTTTCATATAGCCCCCTCGGCTTTGAATCACACCACATAATTGTTTTTTTATCGAGATGAATTGGGGCAGGAGTAACTACATAGTCTGCTGTGCTCAATTTACTGAACTGCCAAAACAACACTGCTGTTTTAGCTGCCAAATCTTCTTCCTTCAACTTCTCCCATATCTTTTTACCTTCAACTGGTAGCATTGTTTGATTCCACATTGTTATCTCTTTTGTATTCCAATTTGGAAGACCGTTACAAATAATTCCATGTTCAGCTGGTGAGGTTCCAGTAATATACGTAGCCTGCATTGAACCAGTTACAGCCGGAAATACAGGTTTAATTTTTGCTTGTTGGCCATTCTCTAGCAACTTCCGAATATTTGGGGTTAATTCAGCATCATTTAGATGCTCCTCCGTCAAACTAATAATATCTAATACAATCACGTTCTTTTTCTCCATAGATATCATCCTTTCGTCTATGTAACGGGAAAGATACGAGACATGATATAGCTTATAATTAGGAAAGAAGATACAGAAAAGAAAGCTGGCCATCCTCCAAATGAAGCAGCAATTGCTCCATCCAATAATGGAAGACCAATTATACATGTTCCAACTGCTTTTTTAATATTAGATGATATTGGATTTACTAATGCTGGTAAAATCCCTGAAAAAGTCCATAATAAAAAAACTATTACCGTAATAACAGTTGTTCCCCATACACCATAGAAATGCAAAAGCAAAATAGCAATAGCACATGTTAAGACTGCTCCTGCCATAATTCTTACTCGTATAGGATGGAGGCCGGATCCAACCTCACCTTTAGACATTACAGTAACAGTGAAAATATATATAAACCCTAATCCCGCTAACCACCAAAATTCTACTAATTTATCTGGTACAATACTCAATCCTAGTAACAAGTTAACTCCTCTACAAAGCCCCATCGTTAATGGTCCTAAAACGTCATAATGCTTTGAATAGCGATTATATACAAATACCAACATAATGAGGATACAAGCAATTAAAAAGCTGATACCTGAAACAAAACATACAGATATGATACCTACAGTAAGAAGCACAAAACTAAAACATAAAGCAGAACGAGTTAATATACGACCAGATGGTAAAGGTCTCTCAGGACGCTCACTTTTATCTATTTCAAAATCAAAAAAATCATTTAAAATAATCCCTGACGCATATATACATGCGCTTGCTAACAGAAGAAGAATAATCTGACTGAAATAACTTTGATTCAAAACTATTCCTGCAATCCAGGTGCCTGCCAATATATCTGCCATCGCAGTAAAGGTATTCGGAAATCTTATCAGTTCAAAATAAGTACGAATTCTTCTCATAGGCTGTTAAGGATACTTTGCACATAGTCATAAGATTCTTTGGCAGCCGATATTGCATGATTTTCATAAGGATATAATTCAATGGTAATAAAACCGTCATAACCCGTTTTCTTTATAGATTGTAAAACTTCCAGAATAGGAATAGCACCGTGACCAGGAATTAGATGCTCATGTACACGATTCGCTGCAATATCCTCCAGATGATAATGTTGTGTATATGGTAGCAATTTATAAACCAATGCAGCTGGGTCTTCTCCAACACAAAAGAAATGTCCTATATCAAAATTTAATGCAATTGCCTGCGAAGGAACAGCCTTCTTGAATTCTATAAATTGATCTGATGTTTCAATTAATAAATCAGGCTCAGGCTCAACAAGAATTGTTACGCCAGACCTTTCGGCATGATCAGCCAATTCTTCCATTGCTGAAATAAAAACTTTATTTGCCCATTCCCTTCCTACATTGATGAGTGGACCTCCTGGTTCAGTAGATAGTGTCTTTGCACCGAGTTTTTGAGCTAAGTCAATACAGTTATGGGTATGTTCTATACGTTGTCTTCTTTCTGTTTCATCTACCTCTACAAAAGACGGGTGCCAATTATCTTTTATTCCATACAGCATGAATGCATTCAAATTTGATATAATCATGTTCCGTTGCTTCAACTTGTCTTTTATCATGAGTATTTTCTCATTCGTTACTTCAGGTGGAAAAGCATGCGGGATATCTAGTAAGATTTCTATGCCTTCATATCCGATTTCGGATAATATATCTATTGTTTTTAACAGGTCATATCTTTTAAATCCATTACTGCTATATGCAAGTTTCATAATCTTTTCACCCCTTATGAATCTAGTTTTAATTTTCCAGATTGCTCATAAAAACGAACTGGATTATTCCAAACTAGCTCTTGAATGATATTTTCTGCATGCCCTTTCTTTCGCATCTCAAGCGCAGTTTTTACAACATTAAGAGGATTAGATGGTCCCCAATCTGCTGCAGTGTTAACCATAATCTTATTTATGCTGTAATGTTCAATTATTTCAATTGCTTCATCAGTTGAAACTTTCGTCGGATAAATTGTCATTCCGCTCCAGCCTCCATATTCAACGGAAAGATCAATAGTATCTGAATTATTATGATCTATTAATACCCTATTAGGTTCAAACTCTTCTTCCCTTAGGATTTCTATTGTTCTTCTTGTTCCCTCCCGCTTATTTTGATGAGGAGTATGCACCATAACTAACATATCGAGGTCTTTAGCCAATTTCAGTTGTCTCCGCATCACATCTTCTTCCTCAGGAGTAATCCTATCAAATCCAATCTCCCCAATTGCAAGACACCGCTCATGTTGCAAATACTCGGACAATCCATCAATTACTTGATAGGCAATATCAATGTTATTTGCTTCTTTTGGATTCATAGCTAAACAACAATAATGAGTGATTCCATATTGCTTAGCACGCTCAGGTTCAAAGGTAAGCAAATGTTGAAAGTAATCAAAATAGGTTTCAGGATAACGACGTTCGCTTCCAAGCCAAAATGCGGGTTCTACAACAGCGCGTACACCGGCCAGACTCATATTTTCATAATCATCGGTTGTACGAGAATAACAATGGATGTGCGGATCAAAATATTTCATAAATTATCTCCCCTCATAAAAGGCTATTCTTAAAATATGGTGTAAGGAATTCTATAGATTCCTTTGCTGCCAGTACTGGATCATTGCAATAGGTATATAATTCTACTGTAATAAATCCCTTATATTTAATTTGCTTTACATAATTAAATAATTGATTAAAATCAATATTCCCATGACCAGGTATAAGATGATAGTGTTTATGATCTGCTATATCCTCTAGGTGGATGTTCCATATCCTAGACTTTAAACTTGATAATAAAGTGGGAATATCCTCTCTTATTACATCTGCATGCCCGAGATCCAGATTTGCGCCCAGCCTATTTGATCCCACTATTTGAATTAATTCATTCAATTCTTTTCCATTTTCTATTAAAAGGCCAGGTTCGTACTCAATCCCTACGTTGATTTCACGTCGTTCAGCATAGTCCATAATCTCTATTAGTGAATTTATAAGATAATTAATTGCTTGATCTGGTGGGTTCCCTGAAAGACACTTTCCACTTGTAATACTGATGTTTTTGGCATTAACTATTACAGCTAAATCTATTAATTGTTTTGTATATTTAATTCTCTGATTCCTCACCTCTTCTCTTACATTACATAATGAAGGCTCAAATGTAGGTTCTCCAGTAGAATATGGAAAAAATCCAGCTGCTGTATTTCCGTTTATATTTGAGACCTCAAGGCTATATTTTTCTAGTTTTTGTTGTACATCAGTTACCCAAGCAGCAGTATATGCAGGTGGGAAAGCATGAGGAACATCCGCTAAAATTTCAACCCCTTTATACCCCAAATTTCCAATCTCTGAAATAGCTTCGGGTAATGTGTATGTTGTAAATGCATTTGTACTAAAAGCTAGCTTCATCTTGCCCCTCCTTTTAAAACCTTTAATATTAAAACACTTATTCGTTCAATGGAATTTAGTCAGCATTTATAAAAAATGATACAATCTATTCAAAAATATTCTACAAAGTTCAACGAATAGCCAGGAGTAAAAAAAACTTAATATAAATATTATTGCAATAACCTTTGCATCTATAATTGTATTAACAGTAGGGCCAAGTACTGGGAAACGGAATACATACAGTATCACCATGATCCCCGCCAGTAGACATATTGATGAAAAAGAAACAACCAAAATTCTCTTATTCAATTGAAAAAAAGACACACCTATAGCTATACCTAATAAACCTGTTGTAAATGGAAAAATAATTAATTCACTCGGCTGAATGATAAATAAAAGGAGAATTGTAAGGATATAAGAGAGGATCCCTTGACGAATAGAAAGGTACGTAACTAAAAAAATTGGTAATGTCGCTAAAAAACTAATTAAGTAGCCTATACCTGGTATAAAGCCTCCTGCTGATTGAAGCATGGCGGCAAATGTACTCAGCAAGGCTGTAATAACCAAGTTGGCTGCAAAAGGAATCTTTTTCAAGTGAATATGGTCTCCATATATCCCTCTCATCGATTGATACCAATAACGGACAAACCATTCGATTAAAATCACCACCTAAAAATATCCAAACAGTCACTTTCTATACTATTCATTCCCGCGTGTTTTATGCGGTATTGCCTTTATAATAAGTTTTGCAAGATATTGCTGAATGCCCTTTTTCTAAAGCTGCTATTATATTTATTTTGAAATGCCCTCTCTTTATTCTCATAAAGATATAACATACCCTATCGTTTGAATTTTCATGTTAATGTTTTATAGAACAATTTCAAAAATAGTACCTTTGTTCAAATCAGTCACATTTGTAGATTCATAAACCCCTAAATATAATCTAGTTTGATTCAGGTTTGTTCCCAAGTTAACATAATAAGCTGATTGAGATCCAAAATTATAATCAGTTTCAATAACACTAAAATCATTTAATTTACCATCTATACTAGGACGAGTATAGGCTAAAACCCCTCTAACTGGGGAGTTAGATTCTTCCTTCCGAGCAAGATCGGTAAACAAAATACTTCCAGTTAAATTCGGGATTCCATTCCCCATATATGGTTGAACACCTGTAAGTGCAGTTCCATCAAACTTATCAGGCCTGGAGCCTTTATGAAAATAACTAATGAATGGTTGAAGCCGCTTCACTGACATTTTAACTGTTTCATCATAATAAGCTATTATTTTTTCATCTAAAGTGGGAGTTGAAGAACAGCGTCTTATAAAAGAAGTAGGAAAATTCCCTTCCCATCCACGCCAACCAAAGTTAATAAATCCGTCTTGGTCAGAAGTAGATCTCATCATTAAAGAAGCTTGAACAAGTTGAGTGACTGGTATAGGTCTATAATTAACAAATGAAAAAATTGATTCCACCAAATCCTGCCCAACATTTCCCACATATTTAATATACTGATTATAAAACCTTTGAAATGAAATACCTGTGATATTACGAACGCCTTTAGCAATTACCGTAAGAGTTTCCTGAATAGATGAGGGAAGTTCATCAAAACGTGTGACTACAGGAGGATTATTGATAAGTGTATTCTTAGCTACATCAATTTCAATTATTTTACCGGCTATCTCCATATCATGCTGACTTAAATTAAATGGATCATAGCCTGATCCACCATCTCCAGTTGTTAAAACAAGTGCCCTAGTTTCAGGTGAAAAACTTAGGCTATTAACTCCATTATGATTAAGAAATGGTCTTCTTATATTAAGTAATGTACGTCTTTTTTGAGGTTGACCATTCGGTTGTAAAACCCATTCTTCTACGGTATCAATATGATCATATTGAGTTTCCCTGTTTATCCACCTTAAATTTAACGTTTTTGGGTCACATGGATTAGGCTTAAAAGGTTCAGCAAGAGCGCCCGGTCCTTGTGTTCCAGCCAATGAATAATGAAGATAAAACAAACCGTTATAATGAAATTGTGGATGAAACGCTAGTCCTAGCAATCCTCTTTCATCATATCCACTGCCAGATCCACCTTGTTCAGACTTCCCTAATTTTATGATTCGAGAACGAATATCTAAAAAAGTTCTTATTTCTCCGTCTCCTATGTAAAAGATTTCTCCTATTTGGGTTGCAATAAATAATCTTTCAATTGATTCACCTGGAAGTATAGTTGTTCTTAAAACGGTGGGTAGATTTATCTTACTTACAATGGGTTGTAAACGAACTTTTACTTTTATCAATTAACTTTACACCCCTTTCTATTATAAGAATATGATTTGGACTGTGCTATTAGTATCAAATAAGGGATGGCAATTGAATATAAAAAAAGCGTGTTATGATTATCTTCTTCAAAACACGCTTCTTCCTAATATATCGAACATTCATCAACTTTATATCTTAAAATACACCTAACAATTTTTCTGTAAATTTTTCAGAATTCCTCTAAAAAAATTAGACTTATCTTCCTAATCTATTCAATACTATTGCTGAGTACGCTGCATTTCCTGCTTCTCCATATAATTGCGCATCTTTTTCATATATCTAGATGCATCCATTGGATCTTTTACAATCATTTCAATAATACAGAGTTTTTCAGTACTTTCTATTTCAGCTTGGTTTATTGCCTGATCAAGCTCTCCGTAGGTACGGACTGTAGCTGTAAGCGCATCGCCTCCAAAAACTTCCGCTAGCTTAGTATAAGACCATTGAGGAATTTTGTTGTACTTTTGATTTTTTGTTTTTACATTCAAATATTTTTCAATCGTATAACCATCGTTGTTTAAGACAAAAATTATAGGCTTGCATCCATAATAAAGCATGGTGCTGATTTCTTGAGCTGTCAGTTGTAAGGCTCCATCCCCTGTAAACAGAAACACTCGGCGTTCAGGCACAGCCATAATAGCACCAAACGCCGAAGGGGTTGCGTAACCGATGGACTGCCAACCACCTTGCCCAATATATATTACATCGCTCGGTAGTCTCACCTCTGCCATTCCGTAATAGAATGTACCGGTCTCGACAACTACAATGTCTTCCTCTCTCAGCATCTGCTGAAAACGTGGATAATAGTTGGCTGCTATTAGAGGGGCATCGGTGTTAGTATTTAATTGGTCGTAAGGGAATGACATTTTTTCTACCAAGCCTTGTCCCTTATAACCCACATTCTGTATTGCAAGTAACATGTCAGCTGCAAGAACATTCGGATACTCTGCCTCAGCAATTTTAACCATATCCGGTTGAATATCGACGGTTATCAGCTGGTTTAGTTTTGCGGTAAAACTCGCGGTATTAGTATCCGCCAATACCATACCAATTGCGATGATACAATCTGCATTTTCTACCTTACTTTGAACTTCAGAATCTCCAAAAGATCCTAAGTACATTCCCACATAATTTGGATGTGTTTCGTCGAATCCTCCCTTTCCGTACATCATCGTTGCAACAGGAACATTCATGGTGTCTGTCAGTTGTTGAACTGCCGCTTGAAGACCGAAACGCATGGTTTTCACATCCACCAGTATAACTGGTCGATGTGCATGATCTAATAGCTTATGGACATGATTGGCCGCAGCATGAAGAGTTTTCAAATTAGATGTTGGGCGTTGGGGTGTTGGCTCTACACGATTTTTAATCGGTTTGGTCACTAAATCATCGGCCACAACAAGATATACAGGCTTTTTCTTTTCTTTAGCAATTTGAATTGCGGCTGGAATTTCAATTTTAGCGTTTTCAGGCGTAAGCACCGTGCTGTATGCAGTAATTTGCTCATACATGTTGCGAAAAACATCAAAATTCCCATCCATTAAAGTGTGATGCATTAGCTTATGCTTTTTTTGATCATTTTCGGGAGGCGCACCCACTATATGAATAATTGGTACATGCTCACTATTAGCTCCGGCTATAGGATTACAAGCGCTGAGTTCTCCGACTCCAAAAGTTGTAATAAGAGCGGCCATCCCTTTAATTCTTGCATAACCATCTGCAGAATAGCCAGCGTTTAGTTCGTTACGCCCTTCTATAAAGCGGATACCTTTATAACACTCTAAAGTATCAAGAAGTGTAAAATTATAGTCCCCTGCAATACCAAAAATCTCTGTAATGCCCTCCAATTTTAAACAATCGAATAAATATTGACCAACCGTCTTTTGAGAAGGTTGCCTTTGTAAACCAAAGTTATCCTCATTTATCATGTTTTCCACCACTTGTTCACCCCTTATCTATTTCTTAAATTGTTTTATAGTATTCTCTTTGATAATACCCTTTAATTGAACCCATTATCCGTTGCACTACGCCAAAGCAGTATATCAAACGCAATTAACTAATATAAAAACATGTTGCTATTAAGGATACATTTTGTATAATTCAAAACAATTTTAAGCTTGAGATAAGGTTTAAAAGTTAAAAAAGAGCACCTTTTGAAGAAACCTTAAACATCTAAAATGTGTCAAAATTTATCAAATATCGTTATATTAACAGTTATTTAGAATTATGATTGCACCTTTCCCCCTTTTTGATGATATAAAGAGCATATTTATAATGAAAAGAACATCTTCTGGTAGTGAAAGAGCAATTAAGGAATTGTTGAATGACAATAAACTATTCCGTTACAGAGCCATTTAATTGAATAACCGTTATTAAGTTAACAGTGAAATTTGATATGGATAATAAGGTCTTTAAAAAAATATAGAGAAAAGAAAAGAATATAATTATATTGAGTATAATAACGTGTTTTTAACTATACCTTTAAGGAGGCGTTGTCGATGAGAAATTATTTCTATTTGATTGGGCGAAAAAATAAGGGGATAACGTTCCAATAGCCCATAAACTACGTGGTTCCCCTTTAATATTAGAAGGAGATTATCAGATTGAAAAAAATTTATTTAAAGCCAATTGACAAAAGTAATTGGGAAGAAGCAATTAGATTATCTGTTAAAAAAGAACAACAAACATTTATTGCATCCAACCTTTACTCTATCGCAGAAGTTCAATTTCTAGATAATTTCTATGCAAAAGGTATTTATTTTGATGAGAAAATGATTGGATTTACTATGTTTGGGATAGATCCTGATGATAAAAATTATTGGATTTATAGACTTATGATTGATGAAGAATTTCAAGGGAAGGGTATAGGAAAACAAGCTATATATCTGGTTATTGATGAAATAAGAAGAAATAATAACGTAAGAAATTCTATAATAATGATTGGATATGCTCCTGAAAACCTTACAGCTAAATTTGTATATAAAAAAGCAGGATTTATTGAAACTGAATTATCATCTTGGGGTGAACAGTTAGCTAAGTATTCCTTATAAGCACTTGAATTCTCCACATTAACTTTTAAACTTATTAAAGAAAAGAGTCTAATAGTATAGTCATGCAGATAGGAAATGATTAAACTTTTTTATAAAAGAATAAAACAAATGAAAATATTAAGAGCGTGTTTTGATTTACCTTTTTCAAAACACACTCTTTTCTATGATTGTTTATCAAGATTATTTAGTATTAATTTGATTAAACTTTATTTAAGGGCAACACAACGTCTAGAATAGAGAAGAAATACCCTCCCAGTTATAAAGCAAACATAAGAAGTATCTTGTTTCACCATGTGGATTTTTTACTTTTTATCTTTCTAAACATGATAGTTAATTAAAGATATTTGCTAAAGACAAATTACTTTTATTCACATGAAATTACATCTAAATTGAACATGCCATCCAGCCACAATTTGCTGTTTTCTAAACTCAAAGTTTACCTCTCTAATAAATGGAAATAATAGACCTATAAAACATTGGATGGAGGATTTATAGTGACGAATAACGATAATTACGGTGGAATATTACCCAATAATGCCGAATCTTATTGGACGAGCAGTATCGATTTACCAAAATACCCTTCCTTGGAAAATGACATGCAAGTCGATGTTATTATTGTAGGTGGAGGAATTACTGGCATTACTTCTGCCTATCTTTTAGTAAATGAAGGTCTAAAAGTCGCAGTTATAGAAGCGGACAAATTATTAAATGGAACGACTGGACATACGACAGCTAAAATTACTGCTCAACATGATATGATTTATGACGAGCTTATCAGATATACTGGAAAAACTACCGCAAGATTGTATTACGAAGCAAACATAGATGCTTTAAAATTCATTCAAACCACAATTAATAAACATCACATTGATTGCGATTTTACTGAACAAGATGCTTATCTGTATTCCACAACAGAAGAATATGCATTTAAGTTAGAAACAGAAGCAGAAGCTTATAAAGAGCTTCGTATTGAAGGTGAACTTGTAAACAAACTTCCTATTAACTTAAACATACATAATGCACTTGTTATGAGAAATCAAGCACAATTCCATCCCCTTAAGTATTTAGCTCATCTTTCAAATATAATTACAGAAAAAGGTGGATACATCTTTGAAAATACCACAGCAGTAAATATAAAAACAGGTAAACAACCTGTAGTTCTTACCCGTGGAGGAGCTCAAATTACAGGCAAGTATATTCTCTCTTGTTCTCATTTCCCTTTTTATGAAGGCGCAGGACTTTACTCTACAAGAATGCATGCAGACCGATCCTATATAATTGCCGCTAAGACAAAAACAGATTATCCAGGTGGTATGTATATTAGTGTAGATGAACCAACCCGTTCCCTCCGTTCTACAACAATTAATGGAGAAAAATTTATTCTTATCTCTGGAGAAAGTCATAAAACGGGACAAGGCGGAGAAACACTAAAACATTATGAAGCACTAGAAATATTCGGGCAACAAGTTTTTGGCCTTGAAAATATCCCATATCGTTGGTCAGCACAAGATTTAATTACACTAGACAAAATTCCTTATATCGGAGAAATCACCTCCGATCAGAGAAATATATTAATTGCTACTGGATACAGAAAATGGGGTATGACTAATGGGACTGCAGCTGCTCTTTTATTCCGAGACATCATATTAAAGGAAAAAAGCAAATATCGGGAATTATATACTCCCTCTCGTTTCCACATGAATCCTAGTTTAAAGAATTTCTTAGTCGAAAATGCCAATGTTGTTGGTCACTTAATTAAAGGAAAGTTAGAAATCCCTCAAAAGCGCATCCATGATTTATCTAACGATGAAGGAGCCGTCATTGATATTGATGGCCATAGAAAAGGAGCTTATAAAGATGCAGAAGGTAAACTTCATATTGTAGATACAACTTGTACTCATATCGGATGCGAAGTTGAATGGAACAATGGTGAACGTTCTTGGGATTGTCCATGCCATGGTTCGCGATTCTCGTATACAGGAGAAGTACTTGAAGGGCCTGCTGAAAAACCATTGCAAAAATACGATTATAAAATGATAGATAATCTTACTTCAGAAGACTCTGGTTACTAACTAAATTTATAAATGAGTGATATTGAATTTACAATATAAAACCAAGATACCCCGTTTGAGGGTAACTTGGTTTTATTAGCTTGATGATGTCGTAACCATCCCCCTAAAATTGACAACTTATAAGGGAATATCTTTTCACCTTCTATCCTAACTAACAAGTCGTGAAATTCGTTTCTTTTTCCATGAAAATTTATAATATCCATATTGCAAAAGTAAACTTACAATAAATGCAGCTGGATATCCAATCCATATTCCTTTTATACCAAGATTTGTATGATAAGAAAGGTAATAAGCAACTGGGACTTCTACAAGCCATATCGATACAACACCGATAATAGTGGGCCATAATACAGTTCCACTTGCTCGCATTGTCGCACCAATAATTTGAGCATGGCCGAAAATTAAATAACTCCAAAGTGTAATCATCACCAAACTATATGCAATTTCGATTGTATTCGAGCTCGTTAAGAATAACGATAAGATTTCTCTTGAAAACAAGTAAATAAAAGCAATTAATATACCACCAATTATATAGTTCATAACGATTCCAGCACGAATAACTTCCTGTAATCGATTAAATTGCTTTGCACCAATGGATTGCGCGGCGAAAATGGATACTGTTATTCCGAGACTGACAGCAGGCATCTGAACATAACTTGCAACCTGGTTTACAACCCCGTATGCAGCAGTTGCATCAGAACCGAAACGATTCACAAATGCGATTACTGCAATCTCAGATAATGAAACAAGAATCATATTAATACTGGCTGGAATTCCAAGGCGTAATAATAGTTTTAACAATTCCCAATCCATACAAAGATATTTCCGTACGGTCTCATCTAATTGCAGTGGATGATTCTTCTTCTTTAAATAAATAAGCATAACAATAAATGTTACAATGGTTGAGATAACAGAAGCATAAGCAGCTCCGTACACACCAAGTTTGGGTATTCCTAGCCAACCAAAAATTAGAATAGGTAATAGAATTATATTTAAGAATGTACTAACAATTAAGAAATAAAACGGTGTCTTAGAATCTCCTGTACCCCTAATAAACGTTGTATAGGAGAAGTATAGAAATAAAACTGGCATAGAAATAAATAAAATACGTGCATAATGCACACTCATATCAATTATATTTTCTGGCGTACCCATAAGACGCATAATGTTCAGAGCAAATACATTTCCCACTATTGCCAAAATAACTCCTATTATAAAGGTAAATGTCAACGTCGTACCAACAATGGCTTTTAAACGCTCTTCATTACGGGCACCAAATGCCTGACCAATTAAAATCGAACTACCTGATCCAATTCCAATTACAAACGAAACCAGTAAGAAGAATAATGGAAAAAATGCTGAAATGGCAGCTAATTCATTCACACCAAGCCATCGCCCTACTACCACCATACCAAATAATTGTCCAACTGATTGTAAAATGTTACTTAAAAGCAAGGGAACTAGAAACATAGACATTGATTTCCATGTTGCTTTCTCATCCTTTTGTTGATTTTTTAATCTTTTACTTTCTTGAATACTATCTATCGATGATTTCATATTTGATTTCCCCTTTTATTTGGAGGATTTATATCATTTTGAGAATAATAAGTTAAAGATGAAAAAGATTTCAAATTAACGTTATAATTTTATCTACAGATTTCCCCCTACGTAATAATGATTTTTAATAATTTGTTTGTCATTCTTTTTTCTACACTTCTCCCTTTGGATTTACTCTTCAATATGTGCAACAGTTGGATTAATTTTCCTTTCCCCGTTTATTTTAATAAAATTATTTATATTATTAAATGTAATAAACAATTAAGAAATAAAATTGGTATAAAAAATAATTTTTGTAATTAACAAAGGTCATTTTTTATTTTTAAATATTGTAATTACTTAATAGTAGTTTATTTAAGAGTTTTAAAAAAATATTCTTCCCTTATTTTGGTGTTTATTATAGCGGTTAACATTGATTACTGCTCTTTTATGTTTTCTTCTATGTTGTATATTTTTTAATAATTTGTCCAAAATATAACTAACCTGTTTTAGAACAAATTGGTTACCGAGTAGTTAGCTTTTGCTAGCTGCTCTTTTTACTGTAATTACTAAAAAATACACCTAATCATTTTTTTCAAAAATATTACTTTTAACGTATTCCCCGAAAGAATTCTCCTTCCTCAAGCGTGTGAAGGGCGTAGCCCTACGATAGGTGGGAGATGACTTTTGGTTTGGCATAGCCAAAAACTTTTGATAAACTTGCTATATGAAGTTCTTTGATAACTTGATATAGAAGGTTGCAGGAAGAAAATAGAGTGCGAAAACCAAGCCATTCGGTTCCTGCGTAAAATATCAACCGTACCAACAGAGCATCCATGCTTTGGACATCTAGGGATGGAACACCCCGAAGTAACGCTCAGGGAGACGAAAGGTTACTTTCGTCGTGGAACTGAGAAGCTCCCACTTCAAGCTTTGCTAAGTGGCGAGTAAGTTCACTACTCACTTACGAAGCAGGTGAGTACTATGCCAACTGTTATACCTAAACTTCTTGTTCAAAATACATACTTTAATAAATATAGGGGATTTTTGTAATGTTTCTCCAAAAGAAAATACAAAAGGGTACTATGGTCCGAGTGCCGCCACTGTTGGTTCATTGTGAATGCTTTTAATGGAGTTTGTGCACCAAACACGTTTGATAGTGATGTTGTAGACCAAGACACAGTCATAATAAATTAAGGTAATTCAACTTCTGAATAAAAACTAATATTTCATCTATAATAAACATTACAACCTGCTTCTTACCCAGGTTGTATTAAATAGAGCAGTTGCTACAAATAACTGCTCTATTTTAATTTTAGTTACATAAATTTGAAACTTTCATGCATACTATGTGTACTCCTTAAATTCATAGATGTAATGTTCTTATGACAGTTAGCTTTTGCTAACTGCTTTTTAGTATTATGTATGTTCCAAAATGATGAATTCCTAACTATTAGGTTACCGCATGCTATATAGAGAAGGAGTTTGACCTTTTACTTAAATCTCCTGAAAAGACTCTGCTCAGATATTTTCCAATAAAAAAGAAGAGATATATAATCTCTCCTTTTCATCCATGTACTTTATAATTAGCGAGTAAATCCACCGCCAAGTTGTTGTTCAGCCATTGCTACTAGACGTTTTGTGATTTCACCACCAACAGATCCATTTGAACGAGCTGTTGCGTCTGCACCACGAACTAATAATTCGTTACTGCTTCCACTATTATTGTTTTCCATTGTGTCTCACCTCCTAGTTTTTAATATGCATAAATGAACCACTGTCACAAAACGAAACGGTTACGCTTTTATATAGGGTAACCGTTTCGTTTTGTTGTTTGCCATCATTACGTATACTTGTTAATTTTCATGTCTATACTGTTTAGAGAAGGTATTCCATGCCATTCGGATTGACCTCTAGCACATGATAAGTTTATAACCGTTCCTATAATTAGGAACGGTCTTATTTCATTTAACTGTCCTTTTTAATTACAGTAACTGTTTTTTGATAAGCATTTATACATATCGGATATGAATTTATTTTACAAATAATGAATATTCACCATTACTATCATCGAATTTATAAACATTTAAATAATATTTTCCTGGTTTCGCTTCGAATTTCCCCTTTATGGTATTTCCTTCATCTTCACCACAAGCTACATAATTTTGCATGTCTGATTCATGATAAAGTACCCATGTCATCCCAATATTTTGTTCATTTACCACAGAAATATCTACTTCTTTTGGATCTGTAACATTAAACGTATAAACATCTGTTTGATCAGGAGTAACCAGATTTCCTTTTACAAGCGTATTAAACGGGAGTATCTTCTCTTCTTCATGGAATTCACCTGTTTGCGGATCTTGTTTTACAGTAACTTTTGTCTGTTCTTTACTTTCTTTTCCTCTACTATCTTTCACAGTTAGTTCCACAGTATAGGTTCCTTTTTCTCCGTATACGTGGGTAGGATTCGCTTCTGTACTTGTAGTACCATCTCCAAAGTTCCATAGATAAGAAATAACTTTTCCGTTTTCACTTGTTGTACCATCGCTATGGAAATGAATTTCTTCATTTACTATCCCGCTATATGGTCCATTCATATTTACTATAGTAGTCGTTTTTTCTTTTTCCTCGGTCGCAACACCATGAAAAACAATATCATATTCATACTGATTAGCTGCATTCACACGATAGTTTACGAAATAGGCTGTAACTGTTTTATAACCACTCCAACCTTTTTGGGATAACTGCTCTAAAGTTTGGTTTACTTGTTTACTCATCGCTTTCCAATCTTCAGACTCACCTTTTGATGTACCACCTGTGTACTTGCCTTCCACGGTAAATGTATTAAAGAATTGCGACTCATATTTTGTAATTTTGGCACCTTTTATATTTGCTACATCCACAATTTCGTTTTTCACTTCAGCTAGCGGCTTTGGTGCGTGTTGAATTAAATAATCATTTGTTACTTGCGGTACATTATATTTATCTTGATTATCAATCAACTGCTGCATATACGCTTGATATTCTGCATTCAATTGTGTATTGTTGCTCAATGATTCACGATATGAGTCATAATTTTTCACATCGTTTGTACGGATTAAATCTTGAAGCTTATCAAATGTTTCAAATTGATGATTATACAAATATGACTGTAGTGCAAAGGAATACTTATAAAAGTCCCATGATCCATATTTTGAGAACAAAGTTTGCTTTGCTGTATAACGGCTTGCTGGATTAGATGATAAGCCACTTATCATACTTTTACGCGGAACAACATTATTTGTACGTGTAGATCCTGCAAAAAATTCTGCATTCCCTTCTTGGAACCAAGTTAATCGTTCATTTTGATACATTTCTCCGCTTCCAAATAAACCAGGAACCTCATATCTTCCTTGTAAATAGTGAGTGAATTCATGACGGAACAACTCTTCTAAACTATAAATACTCTGCTTTGGCGTACGCTCATATGTAAAGAAAGTCCCCTTCTCTTCAATATAAATTCCACCGTTGTTTGTTTCATATCCATATAATTGTCTATTTAATTGATATTCATCTGGATTATTATAAATTACTATTGTTAGTACATCATCAGCATTACCTGGTTCTAGTGCTTTATCATTTCCAATTACACGGTGATATTGTGCTTTTACTTCCTTGGCTGCCCAATATAATCTCTTAATTTTTTCTTCTGTTACTTTATCTCCCGTCTTAAAGACAATAGATCCGTCATCAAATGTATATGTTTTAGGTAAGTATTGTTGTTTCCCTTCTTCACGTATTTTCTGTAAATCTACTGCATTTCCACTATAATCTTTTCCACCATAGTTTGTTTTCATTTGTTCTACTGCTACAAAATAAGCTCCACTTAAACGAGGATACAAGTTCATCGCTTGTGTAATAACTTCCAATCCTTTGTTTGGATTACTATGAAATTTCCCTAAACGTCCTGCATAATAAATGCCATTATTAATTAACCAACTATTTTCATTTGTTATATTCCCCACGAGAGCAATTCTACTAACCTCATTTATAAAGTTATCAATCTTTCCATACCACATTGTTTCATTAGGTTTCTTATTCGTATCCTGTAAATAAGACTGTATATCATAATCAATTCCTTTTACAATTTCATATACAGCTTGTCCTTTTGCATAATTACTTACATACGTAGAAAGGTTATCATTATAGTGTTTTAAAATATTTACCGCATACTGCACTGTTTCAGTATCACTAGAAGCATTACTAATTAATTTTCCATACGCAGCTATTACCCTATCTTGCTCGGCTGTACCTAATGCAAAGTTGGGATTTCTTGCAATTGCTTTTAATGCTGGTAAACATTTGTCATGGAAGCTTCTCTCTTTTAAGTAACTTAATTCATTATTATAATATCCCACATAAAAAGCAGAACGTAGTACTTCAACAAATGTTTCAATGCCCTTTGAGTCCTCTTTAGTAAACGATTTTCCTCGTTGTCCTAATTCATTAATGATAACGTTCATGCGTTCTTTATTCTGATAAAATGCTTTCGTATCTTGATTAAATTGAAATAAATCAGTAATTTGATTCCAAGAAATTTTTGAGAGTGTGTCAATGAGTTCGTTATCAGGCATTTTATTCAGTTCTGCCAGAGAGTAGCTTTGCTTTAATTGAATTTCATCACGTTTCATAACCAGAGTAGGACGTTGTGAAAAATCGCCTACTTTTAAACGCTCTTCAAAAGTCAATGTTTCGTCAGTTTTTGTAGCATGTACGATTTCATCTTTTGAAGTTTCTGTCCCAATTGGTTTTATCTGTAAGATATTATAGGGTACTTTTTCTTCTGCTGATACCTGTGTTTGAATACTTCCAAATGATAATGCCACCGTACTAATCCCAATCATCATTTGAGTAAATTTTAAATTCTTATTCATAATGTTTCCTCCAATTATATATTCCATCAAAGAATATAACATTTTACATACAGTAATTATTTAAATATGTAATATTTCATATTACATTACATGTATTTATAGATAATATAATTCAAGGAGTAACATTATTAAATTACTTTCTTCTTCCCATCCTTTCATATGAATTATTTAATTTTTTTATTTTTTATTTACATATTCGTTATACGAATCCAATATCTCTAGTAAGGTCTCGTTAGATATTTGGAGATAATAGTTATAATTCATCAAATAAAATATACCTAATCGCATATCTATATAGTGAGATACTACCTCATGTTTGTATACAAACAATTCACGATTTGCATACTGTATTAAGAGCCCTCCTATGACATAGAAATCTTAGTCACTTACTCTAAAAAATTAAAAAATCCACACCCACCAATACCTCTGTAGATGTGGATTTTTAACTTTATTTAGAAATGTAAAATGTTTAAAAATTCTATCTATGTAATTTATAAACTTACAAATTATAACGTAACTAATCCTATTCAACACATACATATGGCACTAGCAGTTTTTAATTTTTTATCATCTAAAAAAAAGAATTATGTACTTTTATACCGATACATTCTAAATAATGGCACTTACAATTATTTAAGGATGTGAAATACCAGTGGGTATAACTCCAAATACTTTTTAGTAATTTCATGAATCGGGAAATTGAATCAGTTGTCGATTCATTTTTAAATAAGGGATATTTTATAATGTAGGATTATGTATTAATGAAGAAATAATTCTGTTTACAAGATCATCTGTTATCCACTCTGTTTGCATATCGTCGGAGTCACTTTGATTCATCGAATCAATAAACTTTTTAAATTTCGGAAATAAGACTATGGAGGTAATCCAATAAATAGCATGGCTTGTCGAAAAGAAATGAAAAACTCCTTGTTCTTTCCCTTCCAATAAGATTTCTTTTAATTGTCCAAAATTCCCAATAATATATGGTTTTATTTTTTCTAATTGTGAACTTTCTTTGATAATTGCCTCATATGCAAGCGTTCCAATTTCAGGATGTTGTTTTATATGTGCAATAAAGAAAGTTAAATATTGTCTTAGAGCAGTTTTAGGATTATGCTGCGTTTCTTCAAGAAAATTTGGTAGTTTTTTTGCAAAACCATATTTTTTAAATACCTCTAAGTAAAGGTTCTCTTTTCCGTTAAAATAATACGAAGCCATAGCAACATTCACCTTTGCTTCTTTTGCAATTTCTTGGATACTTGTACCATCATATCCACTCTCTCCAAATTTTTTCTTAGCCGCTTCTAAAATATTTTCAATTGTTTGTTCGCGAGATTTTCCCATTCTCTACACCTCATATTAAAATTAATGAATTTCAAAAAAATATTATGTGCTTTATATCACAACTTTTCCATAAGATTTAATTATATATTTCGAATAATAATTTAACAAATAATTGAATATTAAGCACTCCTTATAAAACCCTTTTCTCCCCACTAATAAAAAAAGGCTGGAGACTATCTATTTCAATAGTTAATCTCTAGCCTTTTACTGGAATAATTAAAAGTTAAAGGATATTGGATTTTTTAATCTCAATTATTTATTTTACCACTTGTACAGATGCTGGTTTCCACCCCTGATTCTCTACCCAATCAATATTAACCTTATATTTTTTATTATTTTGTTTATCTCGTACATTACCGTAGGCTTTATTATTACCATTATTTCCAATAAAATCGAAAATCAATTGGCTCTCTGGAACATCAACAGCATAAGAGATTGCTTTTTTCATCTCACTCCAATCTACTGTTCCTTCTTTAAATTTCATTTCAGGTTTTGCTCCTTGCTCTGTACCAATTGGCTTCCATGAAGGATTAGTTTGAAGATCCTTTTCTTGAGATACCGTTTTTTCTTCCTCTTTATTTTCATTTCCGTTCGTTTTTACCAATTTTTCTACTTTTTGTTTCCCTTCTAACTGTGCTGCTTCTTTATCTTCGCTTTTCTTTTCTTCTATCTTTGCTATTTCTTTATCTTCAGTTTTCTTCTCTTCTATCTTTGCTGTTTCTTTATCTTCGGTTTTCTTCTCCTCTATCTTTGCTGTCTCTTTATCTTCAGTTTTCTTCTCTTCTATCTTTGCTGTTTCTTTATCTTCAGTTTTCTTCTCTTCTATCTTTGCTGTTTCTTTATCTTCAGTTTTCTTCTCTTCTATCTTTGTTACTTTCTTTTCTTGAGCAATTGCTTTCGTTGATATATTAGAAGGGGTAAACAATTGGTATGTCACTATACCAACTGTCACTAATACCAAAGTAAATGCAATATTAAAAATTGCCTTTTGACGACGATTCTGTTGTTTTTCCTGAAATCTGCTTACTTGTCCCATTCTTCAAACCTCCGTGTTTACTTTCTCCTCTACTCTTTATGTATTATCCCTAAAATTCTTAATATTTTTATTAAACAATAGAAATAAACTACACTTTCCATACAGGA
Source organism: Bacillus sp. B1-WWTP-T-0.5-Post-4 (assembly GCF_009183795.1). Taxonomy (NCBI): domain Bacteria; kingdom Bacillati; phylum Bacillota; class Bacilli; order Caryophanales; family Bacillaceae; genus Bacillus; species Bacillus sp. B1-WWTP-T-0.5-Post-4. The sequence continues at coordinate 44,670 of NZ_WEIJ01000010.1, read as the reverse complement.
TTTCATATCATAATAAAATTTGTGTTTTTTCAAGCATCTGACATATGTTATTCAAAATAGTTTAATACATTAAAAATTGATAAGCTTCTGCACTTAAGAAACCTTCAATTTTATTCAAAGGTGATTCCAATTACGTCCACATTAGATCTCCTGTAGAAAGCTTTTTAACAATTAAGCCTCTTCTTCCCTTATTTATAATTTTTAAATTAAATTTCCCTCTATAGTATAATAAAGATGTTTCGTTTTCTAATGGGGTATGTCGTAAAATCAAAAGAGATTTTATCTCTTTCACCTTCTTTTCAGAGTAAATTTCACCACTAGGAAATTCTATTATTCCTAATGTAATCTTTAATTCGCTCTCCTCAAAAGTCCACTCTTTATTAAGTTCTCTTATCCTTTGTATAAAGCTTCTTTTGGTTTGTCCTATATAGAGCAATGTTACATTCTTAGCATATACTCTAGAGATTGCAAATAGCCCCTTCTTAGAAGCTTCTTCCCTATTATAAAAGTCATTTATACTATACATGCCATACCACTTAATATGTACTGTTTCTATGAATCTCACCTCATTTTTAGACAATATTATAATTTCTGAATGTTCGAATTATTATGGGTACATATGCTTGATTACTTGAATTATAAATTGTGCTTTTCAATAATACATTTTATTATTACTAATTTCAATAATGAAGAAAAAATACAATATTATAGTTTAATTACAAAGCTGTATAAAAAACAAAGTGATGTCGTACCACATATTTCCTTTTTTTATAATATCAAACTATCGCGAACAAAATTTAGAAAGTTATGGAATAAAAATAGAGATGTTTTTGCAACTCATTGATTTTTACCAAACACGTATAAAAACCAACAATATGAAAATAAACGACTGGCTAAATTTTTACTTTCAATAAAATAAAAAAGAACCTGCAAATTTGCAGATTCTCCTGATAATGATTTATATGAGTAAGACTCGGAAATATAATACAATGATTCAAAAATAAGTTCAAGTAAATTCAAAGAACCCGCTGGAGTTCGGGTTCTTTCAGAAGTGATGATGTTTTCTCGGATTTGCAAAGTGAGAAAATACAAGAATATAATACATCGAGATTTAGAGAATTTTAATACTTAAATTAGAGGTTATTTTAATATGATGTAACATCAGCATTTTGGAGGAATAGCAATGAATACCTTATACATTTCCAGTCTACATAACGCTTTATTATCAGTAGAAAGAAAAAGTAAATCCCTACTTTCACAAGAAATCCGCCTTTTTACTCTATTCATTTTTTGATACATTCCCATCCACGGTTTTAGGGTTCTCTTTTGTACTGTGTTAGCCGAAAAATTTTATAAATCATAATTCGTTTTTCCTCCACCTGTTTCACCCTTTCTACACCCTAGTTTTACAAAATAAGAGGTCATCAAAACTTATATTTATTACTTTCTGTTATCTCCTCTCTCTTGTTCTATGCATAGTCTATTTGAATTTTTATTAGCTACTAAAAAATTTACAGGACGATTAGAAAAAGCCAAGTGCATTGCACTCGGCTTTATGGTCGATTAAACATTTTTACTTCAGACGTATTAAACTGATGTAGATAGTCTTTAGTAGAAGTATAGCCTGAATTCATGAGTGTTTTCTTTTCTTCTTCTGTGATATCGAAATTAAATGACGGCGTAAAGAATGTATTGATAAATACAGTGCGGGCAGCATCTTCTTTGGTTGTTTTTCCACTCTCATGACCTTTGATCATGGTTTGAGACAAATTCCATGCAAAATGAATAAGAGAATGGCCAATATGATGTTCTGTTGAAGTTGCGATATGTTTTAACATGGCAACCTCGGCCTGAGATTCTAAACGGAAACCTAGTGTTTCTTTGTTGTAGACAATTTCATCTGTAGGATCAAAGAAAGATGCATTGTATTTCGTGTGTAAGCTTCTTAGTGTAGAATGATCCTCCATATTGCTTATCAGTTTATTAACCTCGTCAATCGTATCTGTGGTCGTGAAGTGTTCTTCCTTATTCACAAAACTTTTCCGATCAAATAAACGAATTGGGTAGTTATCGAGTACACCTCCGTCTACATAATAATCTTTATCCCATTCCACAGATTTAAAAAAGAATGGGATGGACATCGAAATCCGCACAGCAACTACTAACGGGACATCAGGTGTCGTTTCGCGAGAGAACGTACGAAGCTCGTGTGTAGAAACGTTCGTTCCTTGGAAAAACACGTCTTTTCCTGTTTTGTCATACAACTGCTGAAAAGTTGTGTCCTTACTCCCTGTCCACTTTTCAACAATCTTTCCTACCCACTCAGTGAAGAAATCCCCTTTATAGATACCAAAACCATCAAAAAATAAACGAATGTTATCTTGTACAATAGAAAAATCATCATCTTTAAACGCTTTGAAATTCATGTCTTTGTGGATTTTTACAAGATCTGCGAATGGAATAGAAAGACCTAAAAGTAATGCAGTAATCGCTCCTGCTGAAGTACCCCCAAATCGTTGTATTTCTGGTAAAATCCCTTCTTCATTTAGTGCACGGATGGCACCTATATAAGCGCTTCCCTTTACCCCGCCACCTTCAAATACTAAGTTACGAAATGGATATGCCATTATATACCTCCAATAGAGAAATTTTCGATCTGTTATAGTATCGGAATTATATTGAAATATATTCCAAATCTTATTAAAAAGGGTTCATGTCCTCCGATACGTATGGCCAAATTATCTTTATTTAATGGATGAATTGTTTGAAAGAGAAGGAATTTGCTTGGAATGGTAATTTAGTAGGATAGGAAACAGGAAGCGGAGCGCATCTTTGGATACACTGACTAATATCCCCTTTTGAAATTGTATATAACGTAACTTCTTTTCCAATGCATCCTCCTAGTAAAATCACGAGTAAGAAATCAAGGAACAACCTATATTTCATAAAGTCCTCACTCTCTTTAACATGCAATCCAGTAAAATATTTTTTTTCAAATACGTAGAAATATGGTTTAACCAGTAATCAATGATCAGGTCTTCTTAACTTAAGTAAACCTAAATCTATTTGTCTCCATACAGAAAGAGATAAATAGTTTTGTTCCTATTCATGAAATAGTACAATATATGCAAAATTACATATCTAATTAATTGCTTTTAATGTTATATTTTAATAGCGATGAATGCTATTATTTCATAAGTTGTCAACAAGCGTTATGTATGTATGAGAAAAAGGAAGGAGCCAAATAGGCCCCTTCTTTTTTCTACTAATTAACTAAATTACTCTCTGGTAAAAATTTAAATAGTAATGCTCATTTACAGGTGTCTCATTATGCATTAAACATGCTAACTTTGCTTGCTGTCGGAAAAATTAACAACGATAGCATTAAGTTATTAAGAGACAAAAATTCATCAACACGAAGACAGATTTGTCTTGGCTAGATAAATTTGGTGATAAATACAGGAAGTAACTCTTACGATTCAATGATTCTTTTTCCTGCCTTCTACCCTTGCCACTTCTGTTTCATGACTTGTAAATAGAGATCTTCAAACTCGTTAAAATGGACGCGAAAAACACCTAATGTATCGATATAAGCAGAAATCACATCTTTTTCATTAAAATGGATACCTTCCTGTGCTAAGTCATAGCTATCATTAAGGCTGTATAAATCAAAATATTCTTCTTCCCAATACAGGCCTCTATTTACTAGTAATCGAGTAGAGCAAGTAATAGCTTGTTTAATATTCCATTTCTGAGCTACTAACTTTTCATTTAAGACTGAAAGAAGGATGTTTACCGAGGGGTTTTCATCAACTATGCGGCTATATGACAGTAAAGCCGATTCTATATATATCAGCTTTGCTTTAGACATTAAAGATATCTCCATAATTTCATATGGCGGGTGATCATTTGCTTCAATCAACCTATCGCACCATGAAATAACCTCCTCTCTATTCCAAAGTCCGCAGCCTAGTCCTAATGCATACAAGTGGGCTAAAGTTTGATAAGATTTCAATATGTTTCACCTTCAATTTAACTGTATAGTGGTATTGCATTCATTTTGGAAATAATCACGCTTAGTAATAAATATAATAAGCTGCCCAAACGGACAGCTTATTTGCATTAAAAACGCTACACATGAACTTTTGCTTTTTTTCGACGCACAAGCCACCAAACTAAAGATAGCAGTACTAGGGGAAACGGAAATATCTGAATAAACAAAAATACTTCCCAAAAATCGTGCATCGTACTACCAGGGGAATCTGTTGCCATCCCGCCAATAAAAAAAGACAATGGAATGACAAGTATATTTATACCTAAGCTAATCATTAGGAATGATAGATTTTTCTTCCAGATTACTGGTAATGCAGCCACGATTAATAAAACCAATGCAGTACCCAGTATAAGAAACAGTGCTCCAAATAAAAATACAAAGTATAAAATAACATTGATTAAAGGTTCCACAATAGCCCTCCTAAGGATTCATTTTATAGAAACACTCATGTTATTTAGAAAGTCAGGATGCTATACCTCTTAGTTGTCTTTCAATTTCTTCATCGCTATAGTCTTCATTTATCTGCTTAGAATACTTACTCTACTTGCTTATATTCTGGACTGCGTTAGGACATATGTTTCTATTGTACAACCAGCTGGCAAGAAACCCACACTTATCCCTGCTAATACGGTACCTTTAAAGGCTCTGTTCATATTCATTTGCCCCTTTTATCTTTTCGTATTTTTTCTCCATCCATAGACAGTCCATTATGAACGTTTTCATTATAAGTATTGTCTGCTGTTACTGTTTTACTTTCCTTACTATCTGTTTCGGCCCTGATTCTTCTCATTTACCGTTTCAGTATTACGCTTCAATCCGCATTATCATCACATAAAAAGGACATACCTATTCATATATACTCCTTTATTATTTTATATTGAAATAAATAATGGTTCAAAGTTATTTTGTGAAAATTATACAAAAATTAATAATTCATCGATTACCCAACAATAGATAATATGGATAAAGAAAAAATACTAGAGAATATCACATTGTAGTAGTCTCTAGTATCTTTTCATAGTATTTTAGCGGCTATGCAATACGGAGGGATAAAAAAGGACCTCTTACGGAAAGATAAGAGGTCATCAATAAGATAAAAATGTTGTATTTGAAACACGCGAGTTTCTAATTCACATCATAACACAATATATTCATATATTCAATATATACATTTAAGATAAGGAATATTACATCCTTGAAGATTACGGTAAACCAGGAGATAGTGCTGAAAATGAACCTACTTTGCGCAACATTTTCCAAAAAAAGTATGCGGATGTCGCACCTGCTAAGACATTTTGAATAATCTTTGCAGCTGCTACATCAACGGGTAATTTATTGTATTTCCAATCTAGAGAATCAATTGTACAATCCCATACTTTTAAAACTAGTGAAATAGATCTTTTTAATTACATACTTAATTTATTTTTTAATGTCCAATATTTTTCTCCATTAGCTTCAAAAGAGAATTCTACCCATCCATTCGGATCTTCACGATAAATAAAGATGGTTGTTCCAGGAGTTACTGTACCAACTTTATTCTCCTCGACAGCTACATCTGGTCTACTTTTAATTTTTAAATTAAATGGATAAGGTACCTGATAGTAAGTAGCTGATGATACAACATTTGAGCTTGAACCGTCTGCATACATTTTATATGGAATTTCATTAGATAACGCGTCGACATCTAATGTTTCAGGATTCTTTGGTAATTTTTTTGCATATGTATAGTCTTCTACACGAAACGGTTTAATACGTTCCATAATACCCGCAATTTTCTTAGCCCAGCCTTTATCTGATGCATATTTCACGTTCATGCCAGTTAATGTTGACCCGTTATAATACATACCACTTTCTTCTAAATATCTTTCTCGTACATAATTAGCGTTATAAGCAATACTATCGCCGTAGCTTGGTAAATATTTCGCATATTTAAACGGATCTCCATCATATGCACGTAGACCGAATAAATTATGTTTTTGATATGCGATTTCTGATTTTCCGTATCCAGATTCTAAAATCGCATGCGCCGCTAAATAATGAGCACTCACGCCATATTGATTTTGCGCATTGATAAAATCTTGTCCATGTCCAACTAAGGGACTATCTGAATGATATTTTGCAATAAAACTATCAATCTCTTGAGCTGTAATTTTCGAAGCCACTGTTAAATTTAAATCTTCATATGAGATAGCAGTAATAACCTCTTTTTCATCGTTTAAATTTTGTTGTAACATATCTGTTTTTGCAGTAAGTTGAGCAGCTTCAGCACGTGTTATAAATCTATTTGGTTGCCAACCGTTCTCGGTACCATTAGAAATTTTTAAATCTATTAAAATATTGGCATGTTTTTCTCCCCAATGCCCTTTTAAATCTTCAAATCTAACCTGCTCGTTATGATTTGCTGTGCTTTGTAGTTTATATGCATTTACTAGCATGGTAGCCATAGCAGCACGAGTTACTTTTCCGGATGGATTAAAGATTCCATTCCCTTCACCTTTAACAATACCAGCTTTTTCAGCAGCAGCAATATAAGGAGTAGCCCAGTGGTTTTGTGAATCTGTAAAAGATGGTTTTGCATTAGGATCAATTTTTATACCTAAAACTTTTGTCATAATTTTTGTAGCCGAAGCTCTGTCTAAAGAGTCATTTGAACCAAAAGTTCCATCTGGATAACCATTTAATACCTGTTTATCAACTAAATAGTTAACGGATTTATCAGCCCATGTAGGAACATCAGGGAATTTATGAGTATCTGCTAAAATATTAGAAGAATAGGATAATATAGCTCCTGCAAGGATACCTGTTGCAATTAATTTGTGCTTCATTAAAATAAACACCTCTACCATTGTATTTATCAAATTGAGATTTTCTATTTTTATATTTACATGTTTGTAATAATAATAAAATCGTATTATCACGCATTCAATTTGATGTAACGAGTATAGTTACTTATATACACAAGTGTCAATGAATTTCTTTTACAAAAATACATAATGTTTACATGATTTTATAATTGACTTATGTATAAATTTTGTAAAGGACCTTTTGATAGATTTTACCTGAAGAAATCTCTTTAGTTGTTAATTTGCCAATCTTTCTCGTTTACTATTAATCAATTAAAAAAAGAATTTTTTGTTTGAAAATCTTAAGTTGATGGATGTGTGAACGTACCGCTACTAAAATTCTTGCTTTTAATTTATTATTACTGTATTATATTTACGTATCAATATAAGGATTATGGTATATAAAAAGGAATCAAGTCTATAAGTAAGATTTAAATCCTTTTCCAATTCAAAAAGATTTTGCCAAAATCTAATATAATTTATGCTTATCTTTTTAGTATGTATCTAGTAAAAACATATTTTTTATCCATAGAATTCTGTTTTCAATGATATGAATTAGTGTTCTAAACAAGGAATCCTACAAAGTGATCTGAAAAACCTGAGAGATATTGTATGTAGTTTGCTCATCTCCAGGTACTACAATAAAAGAGCCTTACCTCTCTAGGCAAGACTCTACTAGTTTAGTTGTATACTATTTACATGATAACTAAGAAACAGAAAACATATAACACCAAATAACAGCACCCTATTACTCCTCCTACAGCTAATACCTGTTTCACCCAACTCTTAAATTTTTGATTACTGTAAATCGCTTGCACTCTTTCCATATTTCCTCCTATTAAGGAGAACCCTTAAAGACTCTCACCTCGCTATAGTACCATTAAAAAATGAATAATAGAGATCTAATGTATAAATATGCAATATTGCATACGGAAATGTATTGTTATTATTGTAAGCGCTTACTATAATAAGGTTATAAAGATTTATTACATTTTAATACGAAAAAGAGGAGAGAATAATATGGAAATCGCAATGGCAGTTTTAAAATTTATAGGTGGAGCAATCCCATTAATTCAAGAACTTCTAAAAGCATTTATGTAAATTCACTATTTAGCAATTATTCATAAAAATTATCATACAAATGATCTGTATATCAAAAATGAATTGGTTGACAGATTATTTACGTAATCAAGGTCCCTTTAACATGACTAAGGGGCCTTTTTAAAATTTTTAAATAATTAAGGTTACGTCACATCACCCTCAAGTTAGCAAAATAAAATGAAACTTTAACTTGATGGTGATGGGGTAACAGTTGTGATTTAGAGATAAGATCAGATTATACAAAGTTTTGCACGTCAGCGATACCGGAAATAAACTTCGCCTTTAGTAGCCAGAATCTCCAATAAAGATAGTCAACTTACCTATTTAGGAATAGGAGTGTCAATTTAAATGATGCGTTCCAAGGCACTACTCTTCTTCTAAAATAGCGTAATAATATTCATCCCACCATTCATTCCCATGTGGTATACACTTCCTGAAATAACCTTCTCTTCTCATTCCAATCTTCTCCATTACTCGATATGATGGGGTATTTTGCGGCTGACATGTAGCTATAATCCTATGTAATTTCATTTCCTTAAAGCCATATTTCAATGTAGCTTGTGCTGCTTCAGAAGCATATCCTTTATTGAAATATTTAGGATTGAACACCCAGCCAATCTCATATGTATGCTCACCAAAATATTTATGAAAAACTATATGACCAATCAGAATATCTTTATCAATTAATACTACAGGAAAGTTTTTAGCGTTTTCACCAATGTTTTCATTCACAAAGTTTCTTGTATTTTCTTCAGTAAAAACCCCTTCAGGTATGTATTTCATAACATTGATATCTGATGTATACTCATGAACAGCTTGCCAATCTTTGAACTCAAATTTTCGTATTAATAATCTTTCTGTTTTTATAAACATTTACTTTTCCCCCCTCAAAAAATTGCAACTATATTTAAACTCCACTTTTAAGGTGAAAATACGGGCCAAACAAACTATCTTACAGCTTGACTTTAGAAACTTTAGGGATAATGCTTTGACAAATATATTATATAACAAATATTAACATCCACGGGATTTGTTTTTGAAAATTATGTTAATTAAGAAAGAAAGTAGTTTTTTCTTAGATATTATTGTTAATAACTGATGGTATCATTATATTTCATTCTGCAACTTATTTAGAAAAGCTATGTACATTTCGAAGAAGTTCTTCAATAAGTTTTGTTTTTTCATTTACCTTTGTGGCATATGTGAAATCACCATAACAATATGGATACCTAAAATTATTTTTATTTCCACCACAAGTATACATCGCTGGATTTTGATCAACTTTCATCTTAGAAAATTTTTTGGCCGAATCCTCCGAGTGTTGTTTAACTTCTTGACTAGCAATAAAATCAATATACCCTGGCCCCATATTATAACTTTGAATAATTGTATCCATGCTAACATCCTTGTCCGTTCCATATTTGTACATTTTAGCAAAGTGCTTTACCCCCTGTTCAATGCTCAAGCTTGTCTCTTGAATTTCATTTGGCTTTAATCCAAGTGATTCAGATGACTGCATAGGATCGTTTCCCTCACCTCTACTCTCTTGATACATAATTCCTAATAAAATTGGTGTTTTCTCTCCTAAATTATATTTTTCTAATTCTTTTTTTAAGGTAGACTCATATTGCAATACACGTTTTTCGGTGGCTTGCGCTTTATTTTGTTGAATATTGGTTTTATGATTAAAATATAGCATTCCAAGTATTGTTCCTAAGCCTAAAATACTAATAAGGAACACTTTTATAATTTGTTTTTTACTTGTATCCTTCATATATTCCTCCTCGTATAAGAAATTCAATTTTTCAAAGGTAATTGGTTATATACAAACTATGTAATGAACATCTATCTCCCGCCCTTTTTAGACTCATATATCAATACTTTAAGGTTTCAAGTTTAATATAAAAATTTAAAGATAAGGTAAAGATAAGATAAAGATAAAATAAAGGGTATTTTTAGCGTACTTTAAAAGATATTGCTACAAAGGGATATATGGGATAACTTGTTGATATGAATGGATTTAGTGATAATTGAAAGGTTATTGTACAAGTTATTAATTATGGAGACATCATTCCAGAAGATTTAATCCATCTTTTCAATATGCTTTATATAAAAACCACAACATAACATATAATAAAAAACGGCGAACCCTCCACCTAGGAGAATCCACCATCACAAATAACTGATTATTTCACACCTAGTTTTTTTGCTTTCTTAGGGAGCTCGTCTTCCTGCACTTCCTCCCAAGCTGTTACACCTTTTTTATCTGAGTGATATACACGTAGGAATGCTTCTTTACGAAGATTCTTTTGTGCAATAAATTCTAACTCTTTTTCTTTACCTTCCTTATCAAAACCCGATAATGTATATTCATAATCCTTTCCCATCACTTTACCATCCATAGATTTTGAAACTCCTCCTTTTCCATCCATAGTAATTAAAACGTAATATTCATCTTTAAAAATATAATTGATATCACACCCAACTAAAACACTTGCAAATACACCTTCCTTATTTTTTACGTACCTGTGTATTTTTATCTTTTTACTCACTTTTATTTTTCTTTCTTAACTAACTTATTTAAGATAATCTCATATAAATTAATTAACGAATTAATGCTATTTGCGACATAAAAAAAGAGAGGCGTCTGCCCCCTCTTAGAAGTGAAATTCCGCTTGCTGTTCTTTTGTAATTGTCTCATCCCCCTCAGGATTAACTGTGTCACTAAAGATTAACTTAGCTGATATAATCTCCTCAGGCTTACCATTGTTAAGTACAATTTTATCTAAAATTGAGGATTTAATCAAAGTAACCACAATCCTTAAAGAAGAACTAAATACGAAAAACTTTGACATCAATTTAAAAATAAGACTGGAACAAGAAATACAATTTGGTTATTATCAAAAGAAATCCAAGAAGCTAACAACATCGAATATCTTGTAAAAGGGAGATTTCTTAAGAATTAAATGGAAAACCCTTTTCATGTTTATTATTTGATGTGAAAGCACAGTCTTTCGATTTGTAATAGAAAATAGAAAATCACTAAAAAAACAAAAAATCTTTAGCTGTAGAGAAAAAAGTGAAAAATAAGAGCCTCCAATAAAGTAATGGAGGCTCTTTTCAATTAAGTTAGAATTTGAGGCAAAGGCGCTAAGAAAGTCTTTATCCTGCTTAATGTTTATTTGTACTCTATAACCATTAGTTTGAACAATTTACCATTTACCTTCAACTTGTAAATATGGTCCCATCATCAATTTCCGCTTTTACAAAGTGTTCTGCGGTGTTCATCATGATAAACAGTTAACAAGAATACGCGAAGCAACGAACTTGGAAATGTGAAAATCCGAAAGGACACGGAAACAAACTGGCACCCCCTTTAACAAGTAATAATTTGTTCTGCACCCATGTTGATAATTCTTCTGGTAATCGGTATGTAACGGAACCATGTTGCTCTTTTATAATGACATAGGGATTGCGGAATTCTTCTTGAATGCCGATTCCAATCACTTGATACAATTTCCTACACTGACTCGGAAACAATATATTGGGAATGTCTAATGATTCAATTTCATGAAAAGAATGACAGAATCTCGCATCAATTGCAAATACCATCACACCCACTCCCAGCTATACGTAAAACACAATTAGTATACCAATGAGATCTATGTTACGTGCAGAAATCCCCGTTTTCTCCCCAGACTTATCTACAAGAATAAAAAAGGAAACGCAAGATATGTTCCCTTTTCACTATTTGTTTTCTACACTTTTAATTCCAATATTTCTAGATGCTGAATAGATCCCCCCTGGCAGGTAGACATCTTCCTCCTTCAGCAGGGATACGGAACTTTCCGTTTCTACTAGTGATGGAAGATTGCGCATGCCAAATAATAATACTTTTCCCCTATTGCCCAAATGACGTGGGGTATGCATGGAAATCGTAAGGTTGTTTATGCATGTAATTGTTCCTGTTCTTAAACATTTTCGGGTATCTATTTTTATTGTTTGATTGTTATAACTGGCATTTGCTCCTTGTCGGAAATTGTACTGTAACCATAATAAAGTAAAAAAAACAATAAAATAATTGTCCAAATAAATATAAACACTTTGTAACTATACTTCATATGAAAAACCTCATTTTCCCTATATAAGTGAATGTACATACATCCTATAAATCCGATTACATAAATTATCAGATATCTTAGTAGTAGAGAATCATTAAGTATTAGCAATTGTTATTCATAAACATATCCAAGAAATCTTCAAAAAATATCATCTAGACATTTCATAAAAATGCACAGATAATATTTTTACGTTTAGCTAAGTAATGCTTATTATGTAATAAATCTTTATCTCTATTTCACCTTAATGTTTATATGTACAAGAGTCTGTGTAGCAACTAGGCTGTACTTTAAATATGTACTAAATTGTGTGTGGGAAAGGAAGCACATTTTATTTAAAGTTGTTACTTTAAACCCTTTAATTAGTTGGTAGTCTTCTTCATTCAGACAGAAAGGAAATTTAAAGTGTGCACGTATTTTCAACTCAGACTCTTTACTACACACACTCCTATACACATAAAACATCTATACCTTTCGTAACATTAAGGAAACAAAAAGGAAATGACATAGAAATGATTATAATATTTCGTAACAATCTTGTAACACAAATGTAACACAATACATTTAATCGTACAATACTTTTTTAGCTAATTATCAACAAAGCATTGTTAATGTCGTTCAAATTTAATAATGTTCCCATAGAGTAATACATATTGTTTGTGAAGTGTTTTTTCAAAATATAACGAAACCTACCATGACGGAGGAATGTTAATTCCATTTAAGAATAAATGGATTAATACCTTTCTAGCTTTTGTATCCCAATCATAGTATAGAGAGGATTATGGTTATCCAATAAATGTATGTGACCATATACAAGCTAAGCCTTTTAAATAATTACTGTAACTAAAAAAACAAGTAATTATACTTGTTTTTTAGTTTACTTTCCAATATCGCAACAGTTTTATGTGCTCTCTTTTCCTGTCTACATTATTGGATGCATATCTTACTAAAGATAGCTTCTTTTTTTATGATTCTATTGAAGTAATTAATTGCTGACGTTCTTTATCTCTATAAATTTTCATTTCATGTTTAAACTCGTAATTTCCTACTTCAAATCTAGCCCATTCCTTACTTGTCCAATATACTACATCTACATTTTCTCTTAAGATTGCAAAACACACATCCACTAATTCATCTTCGTAAAATGGAGCTTCTTTTGCTAATTCAAAAGCAAGCACTTTTGGATCCTTAGTTTTAATTTGAAGTTCCCTAGAGGTTTGCCCTAAATACTGCCATTGCGATGGTATTGATTGAACTTGGGCATCTCCCCTATCTTGAAACTGTGATGGAGAATCATTTGTTGAAGCAAATGTAGGTTTACTTACTCCTATTGCTGTTCCTAAAACAATAGAACCAATAATAAGTTTTTTAATCATTTTTTCAGCCCCTTTAATAATTTTGGATATGCTTCATTTTTATACCACGTTCACAGTCATGTAAATGAAGATAATTTGACATAATTATGCATTTCCTTCGAAAAATGCATATTAATTACGCACCTTAAATTTACTAAAAACAAAATTGTTGGTTAAGGTAAACTTTTTTTCGTCGTAAGTATACACTTTTTGTATAAAAATTAGTTTTTAAAATATTTGCATACTTATTGATAAAGCTTCCTGCCATTCCTTATTCGAAGCCAATTTATCTCTACCTACTCACTTCGCATTCCTTGAAGAAGGAACCTTCTTGACTAAAATGATAAAAAAGTTGGGGATTTCCCCAACTTTTTTATACGTTTATTGTCTAATTAATCCTGTAGATGTAACCCGATATGTTCCTGTTTTCCATTCTCAAGGTTAGTTAAAGTCGTGCGTGTTTTTTCCTTTGCTGCTTCCCCTTCTATATGAGTAAATTCTATATAATCTCCCTCTTTTACAGGTACTGTTTGGGTTTCAGCATTTTGTTGTCTATTTCCCATAATTTCCTTATTGTACATAACGCTACCAGATGAGTTCTGGACTTTAATACTTGCATATGTGCTATTGAAATAAGAATGCGGTACACCAGCTTCTAACATTAGCTTTAAAACTTAGATATATTTAATATTTTTTTCACTACTATTATTAATCAAATTATAGTATTTTGTATTAAAATCGTATGATTTAGGACTAAATATAGTGTGAAAATTTCATAAATATGTAGTTTTAGATATTTATGATGAAAGACGCACTAAATAACTTAATTGATCACACTATTTGACTCAGAATTATTTACCAGAAAAACGTTATGTAAACTTTTTATTTGTCAATTAGACAAAATAGTTTATTTGCTGGTACCTTATCATTAGCTAGAAAGAGCCTACTAAAAAAACGTAGATTCCTCTAACGTTAACACCTGCCCAATCCCAGCGTTGTTTACAAGGATATCAAATGTAGTATCACCTATATATTTTTGAAGAGATTGACCATCATTGCATACAATTTATTAATGCCATTAAAAGTACTTAAGTCTGCACTAATCGCAAACGCGGAACCGCCATCTTGTTTAATTTGATCCACTACACTTTCTGCTTCTTCTTTTCTTTTACTATAGTGAACAACGACTAACGCACCAGCCTGTGCCAAATGTAAGGCAATACTTCGGCCTATCCCTCTACTAGCCCCTGTTACTAATGCAATTTTCCCCTTCAATTTATTCATCTCATCATCCCCTTGTTTAAAAAATTCTACTTAGTTATATCACAAGATACCCTTTGAAATGTTGCTCACTAATTTGATATCCATAAAACCAAAAGGCCCACTCATAATTATAAGAGTCGGCCTTTTTACTTCACATATTGCATCCCTAACTGTTATGTACTTTGTATTAAGTATAATAAAGAATCTAGATGGTATTATAGGTAAGCTTAAACTAAAGTCAATTCATATACATTTTGCTTAGAGTTTCTGCATTTAAACAGTTCGTTTAGGCTTCTATGCATATATTCAATAAAATTTCAGCAATGCCTGTATTTTTCATCATTAATATTTTTGTTTCTTAGGCATGAGCATACTTTGAAAAATCCTAAAAACTAGTCGATAATCTTTTAGAATCTAACTTTCCTATAATACTCTTTGCTATTTCTTCAATATTTTCATTTAGAAAGAAATGATTACCTTCAAAAGAATGAAAAGTACACGTTTTACTTGTGTATCGTTCCCATTTTATTACTTGATCATATGTAGTAAATTCATCATTTTCCCCATTAAATATAAGAAAATCAATATTACATGGCTGTGTATTTTTGTCATGAATATACGTCTCAACGATTTTAAAATCTGCTCTTAGAATAGGGAGAAAGATCTCCATTAATTCTTCTGATTGCAGTACCCCAGATGGTGTACCTCCCATTGCAATAACTTCTCTTTTAAATTGCTCATTAGAAAGATTATGTCGGATATTTTTTATTTTACTATTTGGATGATTTCTACCGGACAAAACAAGAAATTCAGGCGATACGTTTTTAGAATCTTTTATTTTTCTGGCTACTTCATAGGCGATCAAACTTCCCATGCTATGCCCGAATAGAATGTAGGGCGAATCATCTATCTGCATAACGATATTATTATAGACATCATTTACCGCTTCTTCCATACTTCCGTACAAATTTTCTTCAATTCTATATCCTCTACCAGCTAACTCTACCGGGACTACCTCAATATATGGATTAAAGTGATTTTTCCATTTTGCGTAACTAAAAGCAGATCCCCCAGCATGTGGAAAGCAAAAAAGTTTAGTCTTCTGCATTGATTTTCTCCTTACTTTCAAATTTGTATATATTTTGGAAAATTGCATAAATGTCTTTAATTATTATCTCTTGCGGAAATTCATCCCTTGTTGCACAAGCAGATAACTTATAATTTGGATCAATGTTATATTGTTTAAAGTAAAAGTTTTTAGGTATATTCTTGTATGAAATTAAAGTTCGTGATTCTTTTTTTATAGAGAATGAATTTAATGGGGTATAAAGCCCTTTTCCAATCGTTTTTATATAGCTTTCTTTTAATGTCCATAAATCAAAAAAACAATTAATTTGTTCATCAGAATTCATATTAGATATATCATAAAATTCATCCGCTGAAAAAAATTCATGTGCTAATTTAAGAGCCTCTATTTCTGAAACTTTTTCTATATCAATACCCACATTAAAATTAGCAGTAGTACAAACCACCCATTCTCCTGAATGTGACAGATTAAAATGAAAGTCAGAAAAATTTTCAACAAAAGGTTTTCCATACTCATTATATTTAAATCTAATTTCTTCATTATTAATTTTATACTTTTGGCAGATTAGAGATCGGATTAGTAAATCCCCTATCAGGGTCCTATTAACGTCGCATGAATTTAATAAACGCTTCATTCGTTCTTTCTTCTCATTTGAAACCAAGTTACTAAGTTGCTTAAACAAATGACTTTCAATATTCTTTGGTATTTTCACAGCTTGAATTTGTATAATAAATCACTTCCTTTTTTAAAGAATTACTTCATATATGAACGTTACAGAAACTCAAATTAACTTTATTAAATTGCATATACAATAGAAAAGGTGCATATTTACATATCAATAAAAATATGCACCTTCCCTCAGTAATATCATCAGACATTCGCTTCTATTACAAAGATTTCTATGTCTCTACCAATTGCTTTTTACATTATCCCCTTAAAAAGTAATGCTCTTAATATATTCATTATTCCCTACACTTGATATGCAGGTATTGGGCTGTCCTTTTCGTTCATAGCGTTGCATCTTTTGCACTCTCTACTTTTCAGTTAATGAAAGGGATGTTTCTTTTATCCCTTCAAATTCATTTAATAGGTACTTAGCTATCTTTTCAACTGCGGGGAAGTCTACTATTTCCTCATGTGATCCAGGGACTGAATACCTATTTACTCTACCTTTTAATAAAGGTCCCCAATCTGTAAACAACTCTTTTCCTTCCTCAGCACTAAAGTAGAGAACTTCTCCAGAGTATGGTATTAAATCATGCTCTGCCATTAAGTTCAGACATTTCCTATGAGGATTGATAACTTGCTTCAAATTCATAAGATCTGCATCAGGCGGGAGTACTCCCTCCATAATTAATCGCTCTACAAGCATATCTTGTTCATGGAAGAGGCCTTCCCCCTGCTCAGTAAAATCTCTAGGAATGAAATGCTCATATATATATGAGAGCATATCCTCCGTTGTTTTATAGTCCTGCTCTGAAGGTACTTTAGTATCCATTAGTATCAACAACTGAACTTCCTCACCTTGATTCTTTAGTACAGTTGCGATTTTATAAGCAATTGCACCGCCTAAAGACCATCCTCCAAGACGATATGGACCTTCTGGCTGAACACGTTTTATTTCTTCGATGTAAAGTTGAATTACTTCCGGCAAAGTTAACTCGTCAATTTCTTTCTTTTCTATAAGAGGATTCTGTAAACCATAAAATGAACAATGGTTCTTAAGCAATCTTGCTAGTTGAATGTAACAGAATACATTCCCCATAAACGGATGAACGCAGAAGAAAGGTCTTTTCTCTGATTCTTGTAGTGGAACTAGCGCTGCTACAGATTTCGTCATATCATGCTTATCACGAATAAGGCATGCGATTCCTTCCACTGTTGGATTCTTAATCAATGTAGACACCTTAATCTCTTTTCCAAACTTCTCCTTAATTTTTGAAACTAATTTAATTACAAGGAGAGAGTGTCCTCCTCTATTAAAGAAATCATCATTTACATAGACATCTTCTATCTGTAACACATCCTGCCAGATTTTAATCAACTGATATTCAATTTCATCCCTTGGAATGATTGGTGTAGAAACGTTATTTTCTCTTAGAATAGTTAAATTGTTCAATGCCTTTCGATCAACTTTTCCATTCATTGTAAGAGGAATCTCGTCTACCTTAATAAAGTGTGCGGGAACCATATAATTCGGTACTTGTGTCTTGAGATATTCACGCCAATCATGCATACTACCATCTCCAACTACATAAGCAACCAATCTCTGCTCTCCTAATTTATCCTCTGTTACCAAAACTACTGCCTCTTTTACCAATGGATGCCTCTCTAGATTCGCTTCAATCTCTTCAAGTTCAATACGAAAGCCCCTAATTTTCACTTGATTATCAATTCTTCTCAAGTAATCTAAATTACCATCAGGTAAATAACGAACCAAATCTCCCGTACGATATAAACGCTCTTCTTCATTAAATGGATGACGGATGAATCTCTCTGCTGTTAATTCTGGACGATTCAAGTATCCTCTCGCTATACCTGCACCACCAATATATAGCTCACCTGTTACACCAACTGGGACAGGTAACAAATTTTTATCCAATACATAAGTTTGAACGTTTGGCAATGGGCGCCCAATTGTTATTCTCTTACTATCTGTTTGGATATGATAACACGTTGCATCAACCGTACATTCTGTAGGACCGTATACGTTATAAAAATCAATTTTTTCAGTCTCTACTAGCTGTTCCCATAATGACGGCATAATTGCTTCACCACCGACTAATATCTTACTTGGTACATGAACATCAGCACTTATTTCTAGCAATCCTCCATCTATTAGTAATTGAAGTAATGAAGGTGTCATATCAAACATTTCCAATTTATTCTCCCTAATATAGGACACAAATTGTTCCGGATTAGTGCGAACTTCACTTGGGATAATATATAAACTTGAACCATAAAGCAACATTTGTAATTGCTGAATAGATACATCAAAGGCAATTGACGCATTCAAACCGACGCGCATATTATTAGGTATCTCATGTGAGAAAACTTCTTTTTGTAAACCATAGGATAGGTTTATTACACAATTGTGCTGTACTAAAGCCCCCTTTGGATTCCCTGTCGAACCAGAAGTATAGATAACATACGCTAAGTTTTCCCCTGTTACCTCACATATTGGTGAAAGTTTGCTTTCTTGAGAAAGCATTGCTTGGTCCCTATCTAGGCAAACTGTCTTGATGTCTTTAGGTATCCAGCCTAGTAATACTTCATTTGTAACTAACACTTTAATTCCTGTGTCTTCTAAAATATATTGTAGGCGGCTTTCCGGATTCGATGGATCTAATGGAACATAGGCTGCTCCAGCCTTCCAAATTCCCATGAGACCAACAACCATCTCAACTGAACGCTCAAAGCAAAGGCCAACTAATGACTTTGTCCCAATTCCACATTTCTGTAAATGATGGGCTAATTGATTAGCTCTTTCATTCAGCTCTCGATATGTTAGTTGCTGTTTTTCATCTACCACTGCCAACGCGTCAGGCGTACGATTTACTTGCTCTTCGAATAGTTGATGGATTGCATTCTCACGTGGATAGGATATAGTATTATTATTCCATTCTTCCAATAGCTTTCTTTGTTCAGCTTCCGTAATATATACTAGCTCCGATAGATTTTGATCAATGTTTTTGAGCATTTGCATTAACACTTGGTGTAAATGACCCAGCATTCGTTCAATGGTTACTCTATTAAACTTACTACGGTCATACATTAACTTTAACGCTAACTGGATTCCTGGAACTACAGCTAACCCTAATGGGTAGTGGGTTTGTTCTACCCCTTCCAATTCACCAATTTTCAGATTTTCTGAAGACTCCTCTTTCACTGGATAATTTTCAAACACATATAAACTATTGAACAGCGGTATTCCTCTAGGAACTTCACTCCACCCCTGAATCTCTGTCAAAGAAGCATACTCATATTGTCTTCTTTCTATCTCTTCCTCTTGTATCTTCTGCAACCAATCTATTAATTTTATATCATCCATCAATTGAATTCGCGTCGGTGACGTTGTAATGAAAGGACCTACGATGTTTTCAACATCAATAATCTCCGTAGAACGCCCTGAGCTTGTTACACCAAAAACAATGTCATTTTCTCCACTATATCGGCTCATGAGATATGCCCATGCACCTTGAATTACTGTACTCAAAGTAAGTTTATTGCGTTTCGCCCATCCTTGTAACGCTTGAGTCTGCTCTTCTGATAAATACGTAACCTTCTCTGTGTAACCTTTTTCTTCCTCTTTACTTTCTAAGCCCAGCAAAGTTGGCGCAGTAAAACCTTTTAGCTTCTCTCTCCAGAATTGTTCCGCCTGCTCCTTATCTTGCTCTCTTAACCATTGGATATATTTCTTATATGGTGAGGACTTAGGTAATTTCACAGCTTCTCCATTCATTCTCTTCTGATAGACTGTAAGTAATTCATTAAATACTAATGGTAAACTCCATCCATCCAGTAAAATATGGTGATGGGTCCAAACAATCCGATATTCTTCCTCACCTTCTTGAATGACTGTTACCCGCATCAATGGTGCTTCATCAAATTGGAAGGCTTGTTTTCGATCTAATGCCAAAAAGACTTTTCTTTTTTCCTCTATCTCTTCACTTGTCATTGTACGCCAGTCTTCTTTGTTCACTTTAAATGGGATATTTTCATACACCACTTGTACAGGTTCTTCAATTTCGTCCCATACAAATGCTGTACGAAAAATTTCATGCCGCTGAATTACAGATTTCCACGCCTGCTCAAATGTAGGAATATTCATTTTTCCTCGAATCATAAAACTCAATTGCACTATATACGGTGCAACATGTTCATCCCCTTGGTCATGCAATGTGTGGAAAATCATACCTTCTTGCAAAGGTGATAGTGGATATAAATCAGTAATCTGATTGTTCTTTCCGCGATGCATTTTGTTTAGTACATTTGTCAAACCTTCTTGGCTAAGATTAGTCATTGCAAAATCCGAAATGGTCAGTGCAGATTCTCTATCTGAAAATTGAATCAATGTACTCAGTTGATATAGCATATTCTGTGCAATACTTTGAATCGTTGATTTGGCAAATTGTCCAACATTGTATACCCAAGTGAACTGAAGTTTTCCATCCGTTACAACCCCAATTACATCAATTACATGCGATCGCTTGGAACCGGCAGCATGATCTAAACGCTTAAATTCATTCTCCGGAATAAACATTGCATCGCTAGAAAACATTTGGTCAAATTGTCCAAGATAGTTAAAACTAATAGACGGTGTATATTGGGAGCTTAATTGCTCACACATTGTTGCGTTCATGTAACGCAACACCCCATAATCAACACCCTTATTAGGAATTTTGCGAACTTGTTCTTTAACTGTTTTTAATGCTGCAATTGGCGTATGAGCACTAGTAATATTTAAATGAACTGGGTAAATACTTGTAAACCATCCCACAGTTCTCGATAAATCAACATCTTCAATAATCTCTTCTCGACCATGTCCCTCTAAATCTACGCTCAATATCGGCTGCCCCGTACATGCTGCCATAGCTTGTACTAATGCTGCTAATAATACTTCATTGATTTGGACATGGTGAGTGCTTAAAGTCTCTTGCAATAACATACGGGTCTCATTCTCATTTAACACCACAGTAATTTCCTCAGTTACTGCGCTTACTGGATTACTTATAGTACCATCTACCGGCAATTTAACTACGTCTTGTTCAGCCTGCTCCTCCCAGTAATGTAGCACTTCTTTTGATAGTCCAGTTTCAGCGTAATGATGTAATTTCTCCGACCATTCTTTAAAAGATGTACTCTTCATAGGTAATTGAATTTTCTGCCCTTGGACTACTTGCGTATATGCTGTTTGCAAATCTTCCAATAAAATTCGCCAAGAAACACCATCCACGGCTAAATGATGAATTGTCCAAAATAATCGGCCAGCGTGCTCACCTTCATCAAAATACACCATTCTCATTAGCGGACCATCATGTAAATTCAAACTTTCTTGTGCAACATTAATCTCTTTTTGAATAACCTGATGCCAATCCGCTTCCGGCACTTCGTCTAATGAAATGACAGTAAGCATCAATTGTTCTTCTATTCCTTCATTCCACTGTTTCCAAACCCCATTAGGTAAACGTTCATATCTTAAACGCAGAGCATCATGATGAAGTAGAAGGTTACCTGCCGCCTTTTCCAGTGATCCTATGTCCAATTTCTCTTTCGTTCTAAAGAACATGGATTGATTCCAATGATGTGGGTTAGGATGATTTTGTGCAAAAAACCTTTGCTGAATAGGTGTAAGTATCGTCTCTCCAGTTATAATTCCCTGTTCAGCTTGTACACCTTGTTCTTCTTTGACTACTTGCGCCAACTCAGCAATCGTTTGGTGTTCAAATATTTGTTTTGGTGTCAATTGTAAACCAGCTTGCTTCGCGCGCGCGACAATCTGAATGCTAAGAATTGAATCTCCACCAATTTCAAAGAAGTTATCATTCATACCAATACGTTTTGAACCTAGCACACGTTCCCAAATGATAGAAAGCTTATGTTCACGTTCATTTCTTGAGGCCACGTATCCTTCTTGTGTTCCTTGATAATCTGGTATAGGTAACGATTTCCGATCAATCTTTCCATTTATGGTTAGCGGTAATTCTTTCATTTCGACAAAGTAGGAAGGTATCATATGGATTGGCAGTTTTGTTTTAAGATACTCTCGCCATTCTTCTAAACTGCCTTCGCCCACTACATAAGCTACCAGCCTCTTATCTCCCGACTGATTTTCCCTAACCATTACAACTGCCTCTTTTACCAAGTCATGCTCTTGTAAAGTCGACTCAATCTCTCCAAGTTCAATTCGAAATCCTCTAATCTTCACTTGATTATCCATTCTTCCTAAGTAGTCTATATTACCATCAGGAAGATATCTCACAAGATCACCTGTTCTATATAACCTCTCGCCTTCTTTGAATGGATGAGAAATAAATCGTTCGGATGTTAACTCTGGACGATTCAAGTACCCCCTTGCTAGACCTGCTCCTCCGATATAAAGTTCCCCCATCACACCAACTGGAACTGGCAACCTATTTCTATCTAATACATAAGTTTGGATGTTAGGCAATGGACGCCCAATTGTTACTCTCCTACTATCTTTTTTGATATGATAGCATGTTGCATCAACCGTACATTCTGTAGGACCATATACATTATAAAACTGGATTTTATCAGTCTCTACTAGCTGTTCCCATAATGACGGCATAATTGCTTCACCACCAACCAGTACCTTACTTGGAACATGAACGCCATCGCACGTTTCTAACAATCCGACATCTATAAGTAATTGAAGCAATGAAGGTGTTATATCAAAGATTTCTAACTTGTTCTCCCTAATATAAGCTACAAACTGCTCCGGATCACTTCGTACTTCGCTTGGAATAATATACAAACTTGAACCATAAATCAACATTTGTAATTGCTGAATAGATGCATCAAAGGCAATTGAAGCATTTAAACCGACATGCATGTTAGATGGTATCTCATGTTCGAAAACCTCTTTTTGTAAACCATGCGACAAGTTTATTACAGAATGATGCTGTATCAAGACACCCTTTGGGTTCCCCGTCGATCCCGAAGTATAGATAACATACGCTAGGTTTTCTCCTGTTACTTCACATTTTGGTGAAAGAATGCTTTCTTTTGAAATCATTGCCTGATCCCTATCTAGACAAACTGCCTTGACTTCTTTGGGTATCCAACCTTCTAATGACTCATTCGTAACTAATACTTGAATTTCAGTGTCCTCCAAAATATATCGTATGCGACTTTCTGGATATGATGGGTCTAATGGAACATATGCTGCTCCAGCCTTCCAGATCCCCATAATACTAACAATCATCTCAACTGAACGCTCAAAGCAAATTCCAACTAATGATTCAGTCCCAATCCCACATTGCAGAAGATAGTGGGCCAATTGATTAGCTTTTTCATTCAGCTCTCGATATGTTAACTGCTGTTTTTCATCTACCACTGCTACCGCATCAGGTGTACGATTTACTTGCTCTTCAAACAACTGATGAATCGTACTTTCCCGTAGATATGCTACAGCATTATTATTCCACTCTTCCAACTGTTTTTGCTGTAATCCTGATAATATAGGCAACTTAGCTAATGATTTATCAGGATTCTCCACGATTACATTCAACCAGTTCCCAAAATGTTCAGCAATGGATTCAATAGTTAAGCTGTCAAATAAATCAGTTCTATAAACAAAAGTAAGTAATAAACCCTCTTCCACTTCTGCAGCTGTTAAACTTAAATCAAACTTAGCGATTGGAGCATTACTTTCCATTACTTCTATATTTCTTCCATGTAGTTCTGGTAGCTTCTGTCCCGTATTTTGCAATGTAAACATGGTTTGGAAAATCGGAGAATGGCTTGTATTTCGTTCAGGTTGGATAAGCTCTACAATTTTCTCAAACGGAACATCTTGATACTCATACGCCTTCAATGCTTTTATCCGTACTTGAGATAACAACTCTTGAAATGCCGGTGCATTACTTAAATCAGCTCGATAAACCAAGGTGTTGACAAAGAAACCAATCAGCCCCTCAATTTTTCGATAATTTCGATTTGCAATTGGGCTGCCAACAATAATATCCGTTTGTCCCGTATAACGAGCAAGGAAACTTTGATACGATGCCAATAAGGTCATGAAAAGTGTGGCCCCTTCTTGACGACTTAGTTCGTTTAATTTATCCAGTAATGAGCGTGACAACAAAACATTATGAGTTAATCCATGATGGGTTTGCACTGGCGGACGCGGACGATCCATTGGCAACATTAAGACTGGTAACTCACCAGATAATTCTTCCTTCCAATATGCAAGTTGTTGATTTAGTACTTCATCTTTCAACCATTCTCTTTGCCACTGAGCAAAATCGGCATATTGAACTGGTAGTGGTTCCAGCTCTGCTTGTTTTTCACCAATCGCATTCTCATAAAATGCCATCCATTCTTGAAGTAAGATTTCCATCGACCATCCATCTGAGATAATATGATGCATATTACACAGAAGAACCCATTCTTCTTCTGAAATTCTTATGAGTTTCCCACGGAACAATGGCCCTTGTTCTAAATCAAATGGAGATTCGACTTCAGTTTGAATCCATTGCTCCAACTTTCTTTCTCGCTCCTCTAATGAAAGCTTAGTTAAATCCATTTGGAGAAGCGGACGGAAAACGTACGGTTGAATCTGCTGCATAGGATGACCATCCTCTTCATAAAATACAGTCCGCAAAGATTCGTGACGCTCTATCAACTGATTCCATCCCAACTCCAATCCCTCAGGTAACCAATTCCCTGTAAGGCGGCATGCCATTGGCATATTATAAAGTGCACTATTAGGTGCAAATTGATCAATAAACCATAAGCGCTGTTGGGCATAAGATAGTGGAATATTATTTCCGCGTTCCATCGGCACCAATGGTGGAATTTCTCGTTTTTCGCTCCCCTTACGTAACTGATCTATTCGTTTCGATAATGCCTCGACCGTTGAATATTCGAACAGTTCACGTACCGGTAATTTGATTTGAAAGACTTCCTGTAAGCGTGAGACCACTTGTGTAGCAAGTAGAGAGTGACCACCAAGCTCAAAGAAAGAATCCTGAACACCAATTTCTTTTATTCCTAGCACTTGACTCCACACTGAAGCGATAAGTTCTTCCACCGGAGTTCGTGGGTATACAGTATTTTCGACGGATTGTTCACTAAGTATAGGCAATGCCTTCAAATCAAGTTTTCCATTCGGTGTAAGTGGTAAAAATTCCATCTCAATAAAGTTTGTTGGAACCATGTAATTTGGTAAATGTGTTTGTAGATGTTCTCGCCATTCATGTACACTTCCTTCACCAACTACATAAGCTACTAATCTCTTGTCACCTTGATTATCCTCTCGTACCAATACAACTGCTTCTTTCACAGAAGAATGTGCCTGCAAAACAGCTTCTATTTCTCCCAATTCAATCCGGAAACCACGAATTTTCACTTGGTCATCTATACGACCATGGAACTGGAGATTACCATCAGAAAGATAACTTGCTTTGTCTCCTGTGTAATAGAGACGTTCTCCTGACTTGAAAGGATGTGGAATAAATTTTTCCTTTGTAAGATCCGGACGATTAGCATATCCACGTGCAAGACTCTTCCCTCCAATATAGAGATCTCCAATTACACCAATTGGTACTAGCTGAAGATGAGAATCTAATACATAAACTTCTGTATTCGCAATCGGTCGACCAATCGATGGCGTACCTGTTGTCACTCCTACAGGTACGTAACAATCTGTGGTAACAACGGTATTTTCCGATGGACCATACTGATTAATTACCGCAAAAGGAATATCGCTAGATGGATACTGTGTTAATTGATCCCCACCAGTAATGATAAAACGAAGATCCGTTTTATCTGGCCAAGATAATTTCAAGAGTCTTTCCAGAATAGGCGTAGGTGCAAAGCTAGCTGTTATTCGTGAATCAATGAGCCAGTCCCTTAGTGCTTCTGGATTAATTCTCAGTTCCTCTGTTGACAAGTAGAGTGCTGCACCAGCAGTTAGATACGGCCAAATCTCCTGGACAGCCGAATCAAAAGCAACCCCTGCAATCTGAGTCGCACGATCCTCTGCTGAAATACGATAAACTTCTTGATGCCAAGAAACCATATTCATTAATGAGCGATATTCAACCATAACACCCTTCGGTTTTCCTGTAGAACCAGAGGTATAGACAATATAAGCTAAGTTCTCTGGATTTATTTGACGTGTAGGTGCGATTACGCTTTCCACCGTTAATTCTTCTAACCTCACCATTTCGACGTGTGCGAAATGTCCTTCTTGTCCTTCCGCCGTCACTACAAATTGAATTCCTGCATCTTCAATCATGTATTCTAACCTTGATTTTGGATACAACGGGTCTAAAACAACATAAGCTCCACCAGCTTTTAAAATGCCTAGTAAACTTGCCATTAGCTCTGCTGACCTCGGAAGATAAACTCCCACCACTGACTCTGGGGCTACGCCCTTTCGCTGTAAAACATTTGCCAACTGATTTGCTTGTGCATCCAGTTCACCATAAGTCCATTGTTTTGTTTGATCAACTACCGCAATCGCATCAGGACGCCTTGCTACTTGCTCCTCAAATCTGTCGCAAATAAGACCCTGATGAGACATTTCCATTACAGTGTCATTCCATGTTTCTAATATCAAAGTACGCTCGGGTTCTGATAGCATGCTCAGGTCATGCAACGGATTTTGTGGGTGATGAGAAACTTCATATATCCATTTCTCAAAGTGTCCTGCCATCCGTTCAATAGTAGTAGCATTGAATAAATCCTTATTGTACTCAAAAGTAAAAAGTAATCCCTCTTCCGTCTCAGCTGCCATTACACTTAAATCAAACTTTGCAATTGGACTATGGCTTTCTATCATTTCAATACTTCTACTAGATAACACCGGAAACTCTTGTTTCATATTTTGCAAAATGAACATAGTCTGGAAGATTGGCGAATGACTTGTACTTCGCTCCGGTTGCACAACTTCTACAATTTTTTCAAATGGAATATCTTGATATTCATACGCCTTCAATGCCTTTTGACGAACCTGATATAGTACATCTTGAAATGTCGGTCTACCACTCAAATTAGCTCGATAAACCAGCGTGTTAACGAAGAAACCAATTAGTCCTTCAATTTCTCTATAATTCCGATTCGCAATTGGGCTTCCGACCAGAATATCTTCTTGTCCCGTATAACGAGATAGAAAACTTTGATATGCAGCTAAAAGCGTCATGAAGAGTGTAGCCCCTTCTTTTCGACTAAGTTCATTCAATTTATCATGTAGCGTGCTTGGCAGAACCATAGTGTATGTCGACCCGTGATGAGTTTGTATTGCGGGACGCGGGCGATCCACAGGAAGTTGGAGTACAGGAAGCTCCCCAGACAATTCTTCCCTCCAATATTGGAGTTGTTGATCAAGCACCTCCTCCTTTAGCCATCCTTTTTGCCACTGAGCAAAGTCGGCATATTGAACCGGTAATGGTTCAAGTTCCGCTACCTTTCCATCCGTTGCTTTCTCATAAAATGCCATCCATTCTTCAAGTAGGATTCCCATTGACCATCCATCTGAAATGATATGATGTAGAGTACAAAGGAGTATCCATTCTTCCTCTCCCACGTGCAAAATACTTGTCCTGATTAATGGACCCTCTGTTAAATCAAATGGCACTTCTGTTTCTTGTTGAATTAAACGTTTAACTTCTTCTTCTTGATCTTCAGAAGAAAGCATAGTTAAATCCGTTTTCGGAATTGATTGAAAAGCATACGGTTCAATTTGCTGTACGGGTTGACCGTTCACTTCTTGAAAGACCGTCCGCAGTGATTCATGACGTTCTATTAGTTGATTCCATCCCGTTTCCAATGCTTCAAGTAACCAATTCCCTGTAAGACGGCATACCATTGGCATATTGTAAAGGGCACTATTAGGTGTAAATTGATCAATAAACCATAAACGTTGTTGGGCATAAGATAGTGGAATAGCTTCTCCTCGTTTCATTGGTATTAGTGGCGGAATCTCTCGTTTTTTATCTCCTTTGCGTAACTGATCTAATCGCTTTGCCAGTGACTCCACTGTTGTATATTCAAATAGTTCACGTACTGGTAAGTCGATTTGAAAAATTCCCTGTAAACGTGACACTACTTGAGTAGCTAGTAGTGAATGACCACCGATTTCAAAAAAGGAATCCTGAACACTAATATTTTTTATTCCTAACACTTGGCTCCAAACGGAAACGATGAGCTCCTCCACTGGTGTTCGTGATGAAGTAATATCTTCACTTATGAACTGTTCTTCTAATTCCAATAATGCTTTCCGATTCACTTTACCATTTGGAGTGAGTGGCATACCTTCAATTTGGAAAAAGTATGCCGGAACCATATAATGTGGTAATTGCTTCTTGAGATATTCACGCCACTCTCCAGTATCCCCTTCACCCACTACATAAGCTACTAACTGCTTATCTCCTGGTCGATCTTCCTTCACCAACACGACTGCCTCTTTTACAGATGAGTGATCATGTAAAGCTGCTTCAATTTCTCCCAATTCAATTCGGAATCCTCTAATTTTAACTTGGTTATCTATTCTTCCAATATATTCCAAGTTACGATCATTCATATATCTCACCAAGTCACCCGTTCGATATAATCGTTCCCCGCCCTTAAAAGGATGCGGAATAAAACGTTCAGTAGTTAAATCCGGTCGATTGAAGTAGCCACGTGCTAATCCTACTCCTCCAAGGTAAAGTTCCCCTGCCACACCAATCGGGACCACTTGTTGATATTGATCTAACACATACAACTCTGTATTATCAATCGGACGACCAATCGGAATAAGCATTGGTTCTTTTTCTAAATCACAATCATAATAAGTCACATCCACAGTTGCTTCAGTAGGACCATACAAGTTAATTAACTTTGTTTGCTGAGCATTGTAAAAGATCCCCTTAAACCGGCGAACCTGCTCAGTGTTTAACGCTTCTCCACTAGTAAAAACTTGAATTAAAGACGAGACATCCCTTTTCGAATTATATAGTTCCATATAATCTAAGAAAGTAGATAACATCGACGGAACAAAGTGCATGGTGGATACACGGTATCGTTCAATATACTCCTCAATCACCGCAGGATCTTTCTCTCCTCCTGGTGGAAGTAAACAAACACGTGCTCCTACAAATGACCACCAAAATAATTCCCAGACAGAAACATCGAACGAAAACGGTGTCTTTTGTAGGATTGTATCCTCCTCGGACAATGGATATTTTTTCTGCATCCACTGTAGGCGATTGATAACGGAATGATGTTCAATCATTACCCCCTTTGGATTTCCCGTCGAACCCGAAGTGTATATGATATAGGCTAAGTTATTTGCTGTTACTCCACTTACCGGAGCTAAATTACTCTCTTTAGAAATCATCACTTGATCCCGGTCTAAACAAATTGCTTGAATATCTTTAGGTAACCAGTCCTGTAGTGTTTCTTTTGTTAACAGCACTTGAATTTGTGAATTCTCCAAAATATATCTTAGGCGGTTTTCGGGATAACTTGGGTCCAGTGGGACATAAGCCCCACCTGCCTTCAAAATCCCAAAGAGACCGATAATCATATCAGGAGAACGTTCAATACATATACCGACCAATGATTCAGGTCCGATACCTCGTTTTTGTATAAAATGTGCCAATTGATTCGATTTTTCATTAAGTTCTTGATACGTTAGCTTTCCACCCTCATAAACTACCGCCACTGCATCAGGTGTCCGTGCAACTTGCTGCTCAAATAGCTCATGAATCATACAATCATGACCATAAACTACGTCCGTATCATTCCATTCTTCTAGGAGTTGTTTTTGCTCATTATCCGATAACATTGACAGCTTTGTATATGATTCATCTGGATGATACGTGATTTCATTTAGCCAGTTCTCAAAATGTCCTGCCATACGTGCAATGGTACTACTATCAAATAAATCCGTGTTGTATTCAAATGAGACGAATAGACCTTCTTCCACTTCATAGGCAGTTAAGCTCAAATCAAATTTAGCAATAGACATATTACTTTCTACCATTTCAATACTTCTATCAGGCAAATCTAGTCGTTCTTGTTTTATATTCTGTAGCGTAAACATGGTCTGAAATATAGGGGAATGACTCATGCTTCGTTCAGGTTGCACAGCTTCTACCACTTTTTCAAATGGTATATCTTGATATTCGTAAGCTTTTAACGCCTTTTTCTTTGTTTGGTTCAAAATCTCTCGAAAAGTAGGGGTGCCACTCAAATCTGATCGGTAAACCAACGTATTAACAAAGAAACCAATTAATCCTTCTACTCCCTTATGGTTTCGATTTGCAATCGGACTACCAACTAGAATATCTTTTTGTCCCGTATAACGAGCAAGAAAGCTCTGGTATGCGGCCATTAAAGTCATAAATAAAGTAGATCCTTCTTGTCGACTTATATCCTTCAATTGACTGAGCAATTTATAAGGAAAAATTACATGATGCGTAGCCCCAGAGTAAGTCTGTTTAACCGGTCGAGGTCGATCCACTGGCAGTTGTAAGATAGGAAGTTCACCAGACAATTCTTCCTGCCAATACGTAAGCTGACGATTTAGCACATCACCTTGCAACCACTCCTTTTGCCACTTCGCAAAGTCTGCATATTGAATGGATAGTGAACTTAATTTAGCATGATTTCCGCCCGTTTCTTCTTCATAGAAAGCAAGTAATTCATTCATGAATATACCAATGGACCAAGCATCAGAAATAATATGATGCATCGTACACAGTAATAACCATTCATCCTTCTCTAATTGAACAAGCTGATTACGAATTAAAGGACCATTCATTAAATCAAATGGTTCTTGCGCTTCTCTCGCAATTAAACTATCTACCTCTTTTTCTTTTACTTCTAGAGGAAGTTGAGAGTAATATCTTACAGGTAATGCTCTAGGAAGGAATTCGACAATTTGTTGCACAGGTTGTTCTCCTACTTCTTTAAAAACAGTTCGTAATGATTCATGGCGTTCAATGAGTCGATTGAATCCCTTTTCTAATGCTTCAGGTATCCAATTTCCTTTTAGATGCCATACCGTTGGAATATTATATAAAGAACTGTTTGGATTAAATCTGTCCATAAACCACAAGCGTTGTTGTGCATAAGACAACGGGAGTGCTTCTTTATTCTCCTTTTTTTGCATTTGCTTCTGAAGCCATGCTCTCTTCTCAGGAGAAAGTGAACTCAGCTTTGCAAGTAAATCACTTCTCATTTTTTTACCCCTTCCTCAATCAAATTACTCTCGAATATCCCTTGTGCTTCTTCCTCTGATAGCTCCTCTAATTGCTTAAGTAGTTCCAATAATTCTTCATCATTACTCACTTCTGCTTCTTTTTGAACATAGTCTTGAAGACTTACATTCTCCTTACTATCATTCTGCATTTCTTGATTTTTGTTATCGAGCAATTGATCAATCTGTTCTGCCAATTGCTGCACCGTATGAAACATAAATAAATCATGCAATGGTATCTCGATTCCAAAAGCCTCTTTAAGATTGGAAACAGCTTGCGTAGCAAGTAGTGAATGGCCACCAATTTCAAAAAATGAATCTTGAATTCCGATGTTTTCCATACCTAAAACTTCATGCCATATCGAAACGATTGTTTTTTCCGTAGACGTACGAGGAGCAATATAACAACTTGCTATCTCCTGTCTCTCTGGTGCTGGTAAGGCCTTCCTATCAATTTTCCCATTAGGAGTGAGTGGAAATGCATTTAATCCAACAAAATAGGCTGGAATCATATAATTTGGTAGTTGATCCTTGAGATAATCACGCCACTTTTGAGCATCCCCGTCTCCTACAACATAGGCGATCAAACGCGGATCGCCAGGATAATCTTCCTGCACCATCACAATAACTTCGTTAACTAGTGTATGCCTTTGTAATGTCGCTTCAATTTCTCCTAGTTCAATCCGGAACCCACGAATTTTCACTTGATGATCGATTCGTCCAACATACTCCAAATTTCCATCTGGTAAATACCTTACTAGATCTCCAGTCCGGTATACTCGCTCTCCTTCTTTAAACGGATGCGGTATAAAACGATCTTGCGTTAAGTCAGGGCGGTTTAAATATCCACGCGCTAACCCTGATCCACCAATGTATAGCTCACCAACTACACCAATTGGAACCATTTTTTGTTCGGCACTCAGTACATATACTTCTGTATTGAATATTGGTTTACCAATTGGTGGTACCCTATGCATGTCACACTTTTCTAATTCCATATACGTGGAATACGTAGTATCTTCGGACGGTCCATATAGGTTGTACACCTTTTCAATCGTACTTCTCTCGTATAAATCTTGAACAAGCGAATATGGCAATGGTTCTCCAGCCAAATTCATCACCTTTACCGAAGAAGGGATTGTTTTTGCTCGAACCAGTTCCTTCGCTGCCGATGGTACAGTATTAACCAAAGTTACACCTTTGGTAGACAACTTCTCTAGATGTAGAGCATTTTCAGTGACAATCACCTTACCACCCATCGTTAAGGGAACAAATACTTCAAAAACGGATAAATCAAAAGATAGCGAAGTTGAAGCTAACACTCCCGCTAATTCCTTTCGGGAATACGTATGATGCGCCCAATGAATCATTGTTACTGTATTCCTGTGCTCAATCATTACTCCCTTTGGATTTCCAGTGGAACCTGAAGTATAGATAATATAGGCTAAGTTATCGCCCGTCACTTCACTCGTACATACCGTAGTTACTTCTTGTTCTATTTCTGCTCGATTACTATCAATACAAATCACGTTGACGAGTTTAGGTATAACCATTTTTTGTTGTAACTTTTCCTGTGTCACCAGTACCTTTATTTGAGCATCTTCTAAAATGTACTGTAGTCGACTTTCCGGATACGCTGGATCAATTGGGACATATGCTCCTCCCGCCTTCATAATTCCTAAGAGACCGACAATCATCTCAGATGAACGTGTAACGCAAATCCCAACTAATGATTCGCATGTTACACCATTTTTTTGTAAATAATGTGCCAACTGATTCGAGCGTTCGTCCAACTCTCGATATGTTAGTTCTTCATCTTCGCACACTACTGCAATTGCTTCTGGTGTTTTTTTCACCTGTTCTTCAAACATTGTATGAATCGTACTTTCTTCCATATCTATAACACGCGATTTATTCCATTCCTCTAGTAGTTGCTTATATTCTACTTTCGATAACATATTCAGTTCTGATAATACACCTTTTGGATGAGAGACAATTTGATTTAACCAATGCTCAAAATGACTTGCCATACGTTCAATGGTTGTATCATCAAACAAATCAGTATTGTATTCAAAGGTTAGTGATAATCCTTCTTCCGTCTCAGTAACAAATAAACTCAAATCAAATTTCGCTACAGAAGCATGGCTTTCCATGAGTTCCATTTGTCTTTCAGATAGCTGAGGAAATTCTTGCTTCGCATTCTGTAAAGTAAACATAGTTTGGAATATTGGTGAATGACTTGTATTCCGTTCCGGCTTTACGGATTCTACCACTTTCTCAAATGGGATGTCCTGATACTCGTATGCTTTTAGTGCTTTTTTTCTTACCTGCGACAAAAGTTCTTGGAACGACGGATTTTCACTGAAATCAGCTCGATAAACCAACGTATTTGCAAAGAAACCTATTAATCCCTCAATCTCTTTCACATTTCGATTAGCGATTGGGCTTCCAACCAAGATGTCATCCTGTCCTGTATAACGAGAAAGGAAGCTTTGATACGCTGCCATCAATGTCATAAATAAAGTGCATCCTTCTTGCAGACTTAAATCTTTGAGCTTTTCCTGTAGGGAATTCGCCACTATTAAGGACTGACTTGCACCACGATGGGTTTGAACTGCAGGTCGAGGACGATCCATCGGTAATTGTAAAACCGGTAGTTCCCCAGATAATTCTTCCTTCCAATATTGAAGGTGCTGATTCAAATTTTCTTCTTTTTGCCATTCCTTCTGCCACATGACAAAATCTGCATATTGGATAGATAATTCCTTCAATTCCGCCGGTTTTCCGCTTAATGCTCCTTCATAAAAAGCCATCCATTCTTCAAGTAAGATTCCCATTGACCATCCATCTGAAATAATATGATGCATCGTACAAATGAGAATCCATTCTTCCCTGTCCACTTTCAATATTCGTGTTCGAATCAGAGGATCTTGTCCAAAATGAAATGGTTCCTCAGCTTCGTTTTGAATGAGCCGTTTCATTTCTCTTTCCCTATCTTCCAAAGAGAGACCTGTTAGATTCGTTTGAGGAATATGTCTGAATACATGAGATTGAACTTGTTGAAAAGGTTCACCCTCTTGTTCTAGAATTATCGTCCTTAATGATTCATGACGCTCCAACAATTGATTCCATCCGGCCTCCAATGCTTCAATTGACCATTCACCTGTTAAGCGACACGCTGCATGAATATTGTACATAGCACTATTTGGCATTAATTGATCAATAAACCATAGACGTTTCTGCGCATAGGAAAGTGGGATAATTTCTTCTCGTTTCATAGGTACAAGGGGAGCAACCTCTCGTTTTTTATCTTCTTTTCGTAACTGATCCACCCGTTTCGCCAATGCTTCCACTGTATCGTGCTTGAAAAGTTCACGTAATGGAATTTTAATTTGGAACAGTTCTTGCAATCGAGAGACAATTTGAGTAGCAAGTAGTGAGTGCCCACCACGTTCAAAGAAGGAATCTTGAATACCAATATTTTCTGTTCCTAACACTTGGCTCCAAACCGAGGCAATAAGCTCTTCCGATGGCGTCCGAGGTAGCACATTTAAATCTTCAATAGCTTGCTCATCAGGTGCTGGCAAGGCCTTTCGGTCAATTTTCCCATTCGGAGTAAGTGGGAAGTGTTCTAACTCTATAAAGTGCGCTGGAATCATATGATTCGGTAATTGGTTTTGTAAATACTCTCTCCACTCCTCGGTATTTCCATCGCTTATTACATATGCAACCAATCGTTGATCACCTGGACGGTCTTCTCTAACTAATACGACAGCCTCTTTAATAAACGAACATTTTTCTAAAGTGGCTTCAATTTCTCCTAATTCAATCCTAAAACCACGCATTTTGACTTGATGATCCATTCTACCTATAAATTCTATATTTCCATCAGTTAGATATCTTACTGAATCTCCTGTTCGATATAGTCGTTCCCCCAATCGAAATGGGTGCGAAATGAATTTTTCAGTAGTAAGATTCTGACGATTTAAGTATCCACGCGCTAAACCAGCACCACCAATATATAACTCACCCTCAGTTCCTATTGATTGCAAGCGTTGATTTTGGTCTAATACATATAATTGCGTGTTCTGTATTGGCTGCCCAATAGAAACAAATTCTTGATTAGGCTGAATATCAAATGCATTCACATAAATAGTGGCTTCAGTTGGTCCATAAAAGTTGGTTAATTTCACTTGTCCACTATAATTCCATTTCTGTTGAAATCGTCTAACTAACCCTGAACTTAGTTCTTCTCCACCAGAAAATACATGGCGTACGGACGAACAATTCATGTTCATTTCAATATGATTGAAGTGATCTAAGAAAACAGATAACATCGAAGGTACAAATTGAACTATAGTAACCTGATGTTGTTTAATCACTTCAGCTATAATAGAAGGATCTTTTTCTCCACCTGGAGGTAGGAAAGATACACTTGCACCAACGTGAATGCCCCAAAACAATTCCCAAACAGAGACATCAAATGAGAATGGCGTTTTCTGCAAAACCACATCCTTTTCAGAGAGCGGATATTTATGTTGCATCCATTCTAGATAATTAATTACTGAATGATGCTCAATCATTACTCCCTTTGGATTCCCTGTAGATCCTGAAGTATACATAACATACGCTAAATTTTCTCCTGTTACACCACTTATACATAGGGTTGTTTCTTCTTTTTCAATTGCAGTATAATCTTTATTCATACAAATCGTTTCAATATTTTCAGATACAAACAAATTTTTAGAATTCTCTTCCGTCACTAGTACTTCGATTCCAGCATCCTCTAATATATATCGAAGTCGACTCTCTGGATAAGTAGGGTCAAGTGGAACATACGCTGCTCCTGATTTTAGAATACCTAATAACGCTATCATCATTTGTAATGAACGTTCCATATATACCCCAACTAGAGACTCTGGGCCTACACCATGCTTTTGTAAATAATGAGCTAGCTGATTTGCACGCTTCTCCAACTCTTTATAGGTAATTTGTTCATTTTCGTAACTAGCCGCGATTGCTTCCGGTGTTTTTTTAACTTGCTCCTCAAACATCGTATGAATCATGCCTTCAGCCGAATAATTAACTTGAGTATGATTCCATTCCTCTAGTAACTGTATCTGTTCTTCTTCTGTTAAATGAGTAATTTCAAATAGTTTTGAATCTAGGCTCTTCGTCATCTGAATTAATATTTGCAATAAGTGATTCTGAATCCGATTTATTGTTTCTTCATTAAAATAGCTTCGATCATACATCAACTTTAAAGTAATTTTCTTACCGGGCATTACAATG
Source organism: Bacillus sp. B1-WWTP-T-0.5-Post-4 (assembly GCF_009183795.1). Lineage (NCBI taxonomy): Bacteria > Bacillati > Bacillota > Bacilli > Caryophanales > Bacillaceae > Bacillus > Bacillus sp. B1-WWTP-T-0.5-Post-4. The sequence continues at coordinate 7,623 of NZ_WEIJ01000010.1, read as the reverse complement.
AGTGTTAAAGGATAATTTGTTTGTTCCGTGCTTTTAACATCTAGTAATCTTAAATCATCATTTCTCTCACCTTGAATTGGATAATTTTCAAACACATACAAGGTATGAAATAAGGAGCTATTTCGCGGAACCTCACTCCAGCCTTGAATATCTATCAACGAATTATACTCATACTGTCTTCGTTCCATTTCTTTCATTTGTATTTTACGAAGCCAATCTACTACTGATGTATTATCCGTTAATCGAATTCTGGTAGGTAATGTGTTAATAAATAGCCCCACCATATTCTCTGCTCCTATTAAATCAGTAGGACGTCCAGCGCTAGTTACGCCAAATACGACGTCACTGTCACCGCTATACCTACTCATCAAATAAGCCCATGCACCTTGTACTAACGTATTCAACGTTAATCGACTATTTCGTACCCACTCTTGTAAATTCTCAGTAAGTTCCTCAGATACTTGATAAGCAAACTCCCCATAACCCTTCTCTTGTCCTTGATCCTTTCTTTCCATTGCTAATGGAGTAGGTGCATAGAACCCTTTTAATTCTTCTTTCCAAAATTCCTCTGCTTGACTTTGATCTTGTTTATTTATCCATTGGATATATTTTTTATAAGGAAGAGATTTAGGAAGATTCAACAATTCTCCCTTTATCATCTTGAGATAAACTTCCATCACTTCACTAAAGACCAATGACACACTCCATCCATCTAGCAAAATATGATGATGTGTCCAAATAATTCTCGTTTCCCCTTCTGCTTCTTTAATCGCAGTGACTCTCATCAATGGTGCTTCATCCAATAAAAATCCTTTGCTACGATCTGCAGTCAAAAACTGGTGTAATTTCTTCTCCTTCTCCTCATGCGAATGGGTACTCCAATCCTCTTGATGAATAGTAAAAGGAAGACGTTCGTAAACTGCTTGTAGAGGTTTTTCTACTTCCTCCCAAACAAATACTGAGCGCAGAACCTCATGTCGTTGAATAACATATTCCCAAGCTTTTTCAAAAGTAGCAACATCCAATTGCCCCCCGAGCAAGAAACCTACTTGTACAATATAGGAAAAAGAATATTCATCATCTTGATCGTATAAAGTATGAAACAGTATTCCTTTTTGCAAAGGTGATAAACCATATATATCAATAACGTCTCCCATTTTTACACCCTCTTCTTTGTTAATTTAAGTAATACTTTGCTCAAGCTTTCTTCCGTAAGATCCTCTGCATCAGCAAAATCTGATACCGTAAAAGCAGACTCTGTTGTTGGTTTATTTATAAGTTGACGAAGATGCCTCAACATACCATCTGCTATCACTTGAATTTTTAATTTAGAAAACTGTTCCCTACTATACAGCCAAATAAAATGTAACTTTTCATCCTTCAACATTCCGATAACATCAATTAGATGAGATGGTTTGGAATCTGGAGCATGATCTAAAAATGTAAATCCTGTCTCTTGCATAAACAAAGAGTCCCTTGAAAACACCTGATCAAATTGGCCCAAATAGTTAAAGCTTATTGAAGGCTTTTGCTGATAAAACGGAAGTAATCCTTTATTCAAGTAACGTAAAATACCATAGTCTACTCCGCGATTTGGGATTCGACGCAATTGTTCTTTGACTGCCTTTAACCCTTCAATAGGTGTCTGAGTTCCTTGAAAATTGAGATGAACGGGATAAATACTCGTGAACCAGCCCACTGTCCTTGATAAATCAATACCTTCAATCATCTCTTCTCTTCCGTGTCCTTCTAGATGAATAGAAACGGTTTGCTGATTTGTACAATCGACGATAGCTTGTCCTAATGCCGTTAATAGTACCTCATCAATCCTTGTCTTATGAGTGACTAGAACTTCGTGTAACAATGCTTGTGTTTCTTCTATTCCTAAAGTCCTCGTCACTTGATCAATCGATTCTTCTGTCGTTTCTTGTATTGGATAGTCCATTGGAATTTTCATCGTTTCTTTTTCTACTTGTTCATTCCAATAATCCTTTACTTCTTTTGAAATACCCGAATCACTGTATGTCTGAAGTCGTTCAGACCATTCTTTAAAAGATGTACTTTTCGCAGGTAAGCGAATTTCTTGACCTTGTTTCATCTGGTTATATACCACCTGTAAATCTTCCAATAGAATCCTCCATGACACTCCATCTACTACTAAATGATGTATCACCCAGAATATTCGATCATTTTCAGTCAAGTTATCTTCAAAGTACACTACTTTCATTAACGGACCAGTAATTAAATTGAAACTAGCTTGATGAATATTCATCTCTTCTTGTATTATTTTATTCCACTCTTTTTCATTAACTTGATTCCGTTTTACAACATGGAGTACTGACAGCTCATCAGTCCCTTCATTTCTCTGCCTCCACGTTCCGTTTGGTAACTGTTCGTACCGGAAACGTAAAGCATCATGATGTTTCAGTAAATTTAATATCGCTCCCTCTAGTAATTTCACATCCAATCTTTCTTTTACTCTTAAAAGCATTGATTGATTCCAATGCTCTGTATGTGGATGTTCTTGCTCGAAGAACCAGCACTGAATTGGAGTAAGAGGCACATCACCTATCACAATTCCCTGCTCCGCTTGTACTCCCTGCGTTTCTATAGCCACTTGTGCCAGCTCAGCGATAGTTGGGCATTCAAACATTTGCTTTGGAGTAAGTTTTAACCCCACTTGACTTGCTTGAGATATAATTTGAATACTGAGAATTGAGTCGCCACCAATTTCAAAGAAATTATCATAGATTCCCACCTTTTTAACACCTAATACTCTCTTCCAAATGGTAGTTAGTATCTGTTCGTTACTATTCCGAGGGCCAACACATTCACTATTAATCTGCTTTTCCTCCGGCATAGGTAAGGCCTCACGATCAACTTTACCGTTAGCTGTAAGTGGAATAGCTTCCATCGCCACAAATCCCGAAGGAACCATATAACTTGGTAGTTTCGCTTTAAGATACTCTCTCCACGCATCTACATTTCCATCTCCTACAACATATGCTACTAATCGTTTATCGCCCGGCTGATCTTCTCTTACAATTACAACTGCCTCTTTTACATATGCATATGTATTTAAAGTAGACTCAATTTCCCCAATCTCAATTCGGAAACCACGTATTTTAACCTGATGATCAATTCTTCCACGATAATCTAGATTCCCATCTGGCAAATACCTCGCTAAGTCTCCTGTCCGGTATAATCTTGCTTTCAGATCACTACTAAATGGATGAGATATAAAACGCTCTGCTGTTAATTCAGGTCTATTTAAATACCCACGTGCCAATCCTGCTCCACCAATATAAAGTTCACCATCAACACCTATAGGAACAGGTTGTTGATAAGCGTCTAGTATATACACTTCTAAATCGGGAATCCGCTTTCCAATATTACTTCTTGAAGCATGCTGCACATCATCTAAAGTAATTGGATAATATGTAACATGAACTGTAGTTTCTGTAATTCCATACATATTAATTAACTGTGGTTTTTTCTCCCCATACCTTTTAAACCACGGTAACAAGCTAATAGGTTCTAACGCTTCTCCGCCAAATATTACGTAACGCAGCTGCAAATTTTTATTCTTATCTTCCTGTTCACACACTCGTATTAATTGTCTAAATGCGGAAGGTGTCTGATTTAGAACTGTGACTTCTTCCTCCACCAATAATTGATAAAAATCCTTAGGTGATCGACTAATCCAGTACGGAACAACAACTAATTTTCCACCATATAATAATGCTCCCCAAATTTCCCATACTGAGAAATCAAATGCATACGAATGAAAAAGCGTCCAAGTATCTTTTTCATTAAACTGATACCAACAATCCGTCGACTTAAATAACCGAATGACATTGTGATGCTCTATCATAACGCCCTTTGGATTTCCCGTTGAACCCGAAGTATAGATTACATATGCCAGATTTTTGGGACCGACATTAGAAACCAGCAAAGTCTTACTTTCTTTCCCAATCTCATCTTGATCACAATCCAGGCAAATCGACTCAACATTTTCTGGTAACCATTTCAATTCTTTTAAACTTTCTTGCGTTACGAATAACTGAATGCTAGCATCTTCTAAAATATATTGAAGTCGCTGCTCTGGATATGTTGGATCCAGTGGAACATAAGCCCCACCAGCCTTCAAAACCCCTAAAATACCTACAATCATTTCGAGGGAACGTTCAAAGCATATTCCAACTAAAGTATCAGGTCCTACTCCCTTTTTCTGCAAATAATGAGCTAACTGGTTTGCACGTTCATTAAGCTCCTTATAAGTAATTTTTTCTTTTTCATACGTAACTGCAATAGTATTTGGATAAATCATCGCTTGCTGTTCGAACATTTCATGAATAGTTACTTGAGGTGGGACATCCAGTTTAGGATTGTTGAACTCAACTAAACTTATTCTTTTATCTTCCTCAGAAATGATTTCTATTTCAGCCACCTTCTGCTTTGGGTTTTCAAAAGTATTTTCCAGTATCACTAACATAACGTTAAAGAATCGTTCTATCTCTTCCTTAGAAAATAGCTCCTCACGATAATCAATATGTACATGTATAGAGTCTATATCAATTAGATTTTCAATATGCACTGCAAAATCTTGTACCTCTTCACGGTTTGGAATCCATAGTGAGTCACCACTTTCATCACGATCCCTATAATCAATCGTAGTTCCGAAAAGTCTCACATTACTGTTATTCTCTTTATTAATCTGCTTTAATAACAAATCAAATGGATATTTCTGGTGTCTTAATGATTTACTTTGTTTTCTGGACACCCTACTAATAAATGAAAGTACTTCTTCTTCTGGATCAATATCCATTCTTAAAGGAACTGTACTCACCATCATTCCAATCAATTTTCGTTCCATTTTAGTCATACGGTTGCCGTAAGCCATTCCTAAACCAATATCAAGCGATGAGGTCCACCGATACATGGACAACGAGAAAGCAGCAACAAAAAGGGTGTATAAACTGAATTTGTAATCTTCAGAAAATTCTTCTATCTTTCTCTTCAAATGCTCCGTTAATATAAACGTCTCACGTGATGCTTTGGTACTAACTTGGTACGTATTATAAGGCTTCAATCCAGTCACAGATGGCAGTGTTTTAAATTCCTCTAGCCAAAATTTTTGATCTTTTTGAAAGCGACTACTATTCAAATATGTTTGTTCATTGGTCAGAAATTGAACATATGAATTTTTAATTTCGCCTTCCTCATTCTCGTTATGCATGTCATAATAATATTTTGCAATCTGCTCAGTAAATATTTGAATTGATAAACCATCCATAATAATATGATGAACATTTCCAAAGACTGCACATTCATTATCGTTTAATTTTATTAAAGCGAAATAGTATAAATTTGAATTAAATAATGTAAACGTTTCTTTTGTTTTCTGCTCAATCCATTCCTCAAGCAAATTTGTATTCTCCACATTACTGAAATCAAAAAACTCAAATTCTTGTTCTTCATGTTTAGTAAAATATTGTTTCGGTTCCTGATGCCCATTTTCTTTTAACCTAATGCACAGACCGTCATTTTCACTGATAACGCGATTCACAACTTGGTTTAATTTTGAATAATTCATTTTTCGATGAAGTTTAAATAAAAACCTTAAATTACATATTCCTTTATCAGAATGAACGACTTCTGTATACCATATTCTTCGCTGCGGATGGCTTAATGGATAGCATTCCTCATTGGTCATAAAAATCTTCCCTTCAAAAATTATTTGCTCTTATAGGTTCGTGTTTATATTTACCCCATAAATATTTCTGCAGTGAAACTCCAATTACTCCAATAATAACAAGCCCAATCCCTCCATAAACATAGAGTTGAGTTACTCCAAACAAATGCACTAATGGGCCACTCATAGCAGGAGAAATAATTAAAACTGCGTTTGTTAAACTGCTTTGAATACCAAATACTCTTCCTACTTGATCTTGATCGGATTCTATTTGTAATATGACTTGATTAGATACAAGCATCAGCCCACTTCCAATACCAGCGATAAAACTAATTAAATAGGCTAAAACGAAGACCGTACCGGGCGTTATCAAACCAATCCCCCCAAAACCAATTCCCATTAAAACCATACCTCCACATACTACACAGCCATACTGAAACTGTTTTAATTTCTGAGTTAGTAATGCACCAAGTATTCCGCCAAGACCAATAATAGAAATGATATATCCCATTTTACTTTTATCATGTGGGAATAAGCTCTTAAATAAAGTTGGGAATTGTGAGTCTACTAATTGTAATACTGCCATGGCTATTGTAACGAAAATCATGGTTGATAATATTATCCGATTAGATAACACATAACCCCACCCTTGTACCCAAGCGGTCCAAGTACTTTGTTTTTGCTGTTCAACAAATTCTTTCGATATAGTTTCTTTAAATTTTATTGTGGGTATGAGAACTAAGGTAGCTAATAAACAACTTATAGCTCTTATAATGAGGCAGAACTCTGGTTGAAACCAGCTCAACAACATGCCCCCTATAAGTGGGCCTACTATCTTGGTACCCTGCTCTACTATTCCGTTGATACTTACTGCTTTAGTAAGCAAGTCCGGGGATACAATCTGTCTTGTTAGTGTTTGCTGTGCAGGATAATAGAAAACAATAAAAATGGAACGAATCATTAATGCCACTAAGAGCCAGTGGATATCTTGTACAAATAAAAGAGCAATTGTTATTAGACCAACCATTAGATTACAGAACATCATAATTGGAATTTTTCTAAAACGATCTGCAATAACACCTGCCCATGAGCCAAAAATAATTCCAGGAAGTGCATATGCAACAGGAATCAATCCAATCATAGTAGGATCTACTTCCCATTCAAACCCAACTATAGTCATAATCGCTAACATATCAATAAAAACACCAAGCATAAGCAATGAATAGGCAGAGAAAACTTGTAAATAAACCCTATTTCCTAATAGGCCTTTTGAATCAGTAGTTTTCATAAAAGCAAGCTCCTTAGGTTACTAATATAAACGCTTTTGCGTATAAGGTACCTCTTTATTAAACCTAATTAATCATTATTGACATCTCACCTAGAATTTAACTTCGTCAAAACTCAAACCAGTCTTGTTTTTCGTATATTTAAAATAGTCAGACAAACGAAAACGTACCTATTTCTTCATTTTTATATCAACTGTTACAAAATATATCTTTACCTTACACTAATAACAGCTAAACGTTGCCTTAATATAACCCTTTACAGTCGTTTGCACATTCAATTCACATCCTTTTTAAAGTTGGCTTTTTTCTATCTCAAATACTATCACACAAATATTTCACCTACTATATTCATAAAGTTGAAATATTTGAATCAGAAAATTCGGATAAAAAACCAAATCCACAAATCATAACAAACTATTATTTATTTATATTTTCATTTTATAGATAGCTTTAACCATAAGGGTATCAAGAATTAAGTTTTTTAATTTTATTAACATAATAGTTTAAAGAGACCGTAAATCCTACTAAACAAAAAAAATATACAATAAAGTATATTTTTTTCTTATCCTACATATTTTCTATGCAAATTAATTCCAATAACTAAAGTTGATAATGAAAATATAATACTACCAATCACTAATG